>NZ_BAAAKE010000029.1:0-133250 GCF_039527585.1 Saccharothrix xinjiangensis
ATGGCGAGCTTGTACTCGGCGGTGAACGCTCGCCGCGACGGGCGCGGCGCCGGATCGGACCGCTCTGCACCGGACGAACGCGGCTGCTTCTCGGATGGCGTGGACACGCGCACAAGGATCTCCGATCCCGCCCTTGGTCAGGACCCCCACTCACACGAGGTGTCTCACAGCAGTCTGACCAAGAGGGATGTGGCGTTGGCGGGGATGGCCGGTGTTGTTAGTGGCTGTGGCCGGGATGTTGGCGGCATTGGCGGCGTCGGCCGTAGCTGTGGCCATCAACGTGGCCACTGGCGGCACTAGCCCTTGGTTCCCACCCCTCCAAACCCACCCCCTGCGCTGGAGCGCGGCGGGCACCGCCGCAGTAGCCGGTGCCGGAGTGCTGGAGTGGTGGGGTGGTGGGGTGGTGGGCCCAGCGTTTGGTCGATCGACGCCGCACCGAGTTGATCCCGGTGCCGCTGCGCCCGCTATCGTGGGTGGTGGATCGTCCCGACGAGGTCGAACGGATTGTCGTGGCCTTGCAAGACGAGGGGACGGTAGGGGTCACCACCGCAGTGCACGGGGCTGGAGGATTCGGCGAGACCACCGTGGCGCGGCTGGTGCAGGCCGACCTGCGGGTGCTGGACCGCTTCGACGGCCGCGTCTACTGGGTCACCCTCGGGCGGGACGCGCGAACCTCGGCGGGGATCGCAGCTAAGGTCAACGACCTGCTTACCCGCCTGGACCCAACCACGACGACAACGTTCACCGACTCCCGCGTTGCCGCACCAGTGCCGTCATCGAGGAACACCTGCAGATCAGACTGCGCCAGGGCAGAGGGAAGGTGATCACCGGCAAGGTCAGCCTCGGGATCGACGTACTCACCGCCGCGGAACGACGCTCGCCCATGTGCTGGACGACGTTCACCCTGCGAGCTTGTTCCACCAGGGCTGGGCCAGGGCGCCGCGGACTCGGTCGACGGCGGCGAACGTCCGTGGGCGCCGCATCAGTCGCCAGCGGCGTGATGCCGGCGGTTCTACAACAGGGTGTCGTAGGGAGCGGGTGGTCCGGTGTAGACGATGTGCTCCTCCAGCAGGATCGTCCAGGGTGGCCGGAAGGCCGGTGCGCGCCGGTTCATCTCCGTGTCCAGACCGCCGGGCAGGGACAGAATGTCCTCGGGCATCCAGTCGGGCGTGGAGTCGTACCAGCGCCGCACGGTGTGACCGGTCGCCGTGGTGTCCAGCCGCAGGTGGAACCAGCGCCCGTGATCGCGGTGGGCTCCGGCTTCTCGCAGGGCCTCGACCAGCTTGTACGAGCGGGTCAGGTCACGGGGTGCGTCGGGGTGGTGGACGAACTGGGCGCCGTGGTCGTGCAGCATGATCAGCAGCGCGCTGCGGCCGTCACCGGCGGGCGCGTGGTCGCGTGCCCAGGTCACCAACGCGTCCAGTTCGGGGACCTGCGGCGGGGCTGGGCGGGGGATTTCCCGGGCGTTGCGCATGGCCGCGCGCAGCAGCCGGGCGAGCTGGTTGTCGCTGAGCACCCGCACCCGGCGGGCGGGCACCGTGGCGGACGCGGGCAGACCGGGTGGGCGGGAGTCGGGGACCAGACCCGCCAGGGCCGCAGCCTCCAGCCCCGCGGCAGGGTCGAACGGCACCTCCAGCCGGCCCAGCAGGCCGGTGAGCGCCGTCCTGTCGACCCGGCGGGCATGGGCGGCGGCGAGCAGGTCACGGGCGGCCTGGACGATCGCGGGTTCCTCGACGTCGCCGTGTTCGTCGTAGCGTCCGCTGTCGTAGCTGCACCAGTCGATCACGACCTCGCGCAGCAATTCGATGGTGGCCTGCTCGTCCAGCACCGCTGCGGCGGTGTTCTCCAGGCCGTCGGTCATCTCCGACGGATAGGGCACGCGCGACCACGTGCCGTGCTCGTACCAATAGACGTAGCCCAGACGACGTTCCCGGTCGCGCCGAATCAGCACCGGCCATGGCACCCACACCGGCGCGTCGGCCAGCAGATCCAGCGGGGGAGTGGCCCACGCGGTACGGCTGGTCCCGCGGTCGTACCCGACCAGCACCGCCCGACCGCCCTGCACCGGCAACAACGACATGTTGCCACCACCGCCGTCGTCGTAGTGGGCGCCCTCGCGGTCGATCCACCACACCTCCTGCCGGCCGATCGCAGCCAACGTCGCGGCCAGCGTTCCCCATCGGGCCAAGATCACCTTGGGCGGCGGCAGGAGGTGGCTCATACACTCGATCGTAGGGGCCCGATCCGGACAGGTTCCCTCTTGGCGCGCATCAACGGGCATCCACTCCCGGCGGGCGGTCCAGGGTGGCGGGCGCGAGCCTCGGCACGACGTCGACGGCGGGGTGTGGCGGCTGACCG
The DNA here is from genome assembly GCF_039527585.1 of Saccharothrix xinjiangensis. Taxonomy (NCBI): domain Bacteria; kingdom Bacillati; phylum Actinomycetota; class Actinomycetes; order Pseudonocardiales; family Pseudonocardiaceae; genus Saccharothrix; species Saccharothrix xinjiangensis. The sequence continues at coordinate 2,359 of NZ_BAAAKE010000029.1, forward strand.
GCACCCCGGTTCGTGACCGGGCGGCGGGGCGGGGTCGGCGGGCCCGGCACGGCCGCGACCCGCTGGAGGCGCTGTTGGCCTGGTGGGGCAACCTCGCGGTCGAGACCGACCGCGAGGTCTCCCATTGGCGTGGCGGCTGACGGTCGCCGGGCCGACGCCCGCCTGGCAGCACGGCGGGCGCCGCGGTGCGCTGGCGTGGTGAGAACTGCACCGGGCGCAACTGGTGATCCTGGTCCAAGACCTTGTGGAGCGGCGGTGGTGGACGCTGGCCGAGGCCGCCAGCGGCTGGCGGAGGTTACCGGCTACGCCTCGGCGCAGCTCACCTGCCACGGGCTGGGCCTGCGGGCGGCCGAGTCGGCCCACCACAACGCGGCCGACCAGGACGACCCGAACCGCACCTCCGCCTACCTGCTGCACAGGAGCGTATTCACCGCTCGGATGGCGCAGGCCCGCAGCGACACCGGCGAACACCCTGGTGCTGCGTGCGGCCGGGCAGGCCGTGGACACCGCCCGCCGGTCCGGCGACCTCCACGCCCTGGCGACCGCGTTCGCCGCCCGCGCCCACGCGACGCTGGCCGCCCAGGCGTCCGACCGCTACGACGACGCCATCCACGACCTGCGTCAGGCGCTCGTTCGACACCGCTCGCCAAGACCCGCACGGCCAGGTCCTGTGCCACCGGCTCCTGGCGGCCGCTGGCCGGCAGGGGAGGCGCTGGCCGAGTTCGGCCAGGCGGCCGAGCTGCTGCGCCGGGCCGCCGACCTCGTCGGCCGCGCCGTGGCCACCACCGACGCCGGGCACCTGCTGATCGACGTCTACCAGGCCGGCGAGGCGCTGCCCTGACTGCGCGAAGCGCTGACCGTGCTCGACGTGCACGGCATGCCGTGGGAACGGGCTCGGGTCTACTGAGGTTCCCCCGATAGCTCGGTGGCTTTGATCCTCACCCCGTTTGACGGAGTCGGGTTGCTGGAGTTCAGGCTACTGGAGCGATCCTGACGTGTCGGAGTTCGTACTCGATCGGAGTGAGCATGCCGAGTGCGGTGTGGCGTAGCAGGAGTGTGATGGCTGGCCCGAGTCCGGCCGCCAACAGCAGCGACCCAGGCCCCACGACCCCATCGGTCACTGCGGCGATCGGTCCCAGGGCCAGCCAGCCAGCCAGCAGGCACCCGGTGTCCGCGACGACGCGGATCATGGCCGGAGGTGTCGACGGGTGCCGGCAATGCCACTCCAGCATCAGGCCGTCGCGGGGGAGTGCCCCCATTCCGGCGCCCAGGTACAGGGCGATGCCCAGCGCGAAGAGCACACCGCCGACCGGAAGCAGCGTCAAGCGCCATCCGAGGGCGGGCTGCGGGAACAGCGCCAGGGTCACGTCGCACACGACCGCGGGTACCGTCGCGGCGACGACCGTCCCGACCCCCGGTCGTATGCGCAGGGGAAGGTAGGTCAGCAGCAGGATCGCCTGGACGGCGAGGAACGCGCCGCCCATGGTCCATCCGGTGTGCCTGCTGATCGCGGTGTGGAGCACGTCCAGTGGCAGCAGACCCGCCCGTGCACGCACCAGCAGCGCGATCCCCAGCCCCATGGACACCGTTCCCGCCAGCAGGCGCAGCACCTGCGGTCCCTGCGCCCTGAGGCGATGGTCGGTCCCGGTCATGCTCGCGGCCGTCCGTCCGGGTCGAGTCCGGCACCGACGGGTCGCGGTAGAGCGCGGTGCCGAACGGGCGAACATGCGGAACCCAATAGGTGATCGCGCATCACTGAGCCTTTCACATTTCATTGCATGGAAACATCGACAAGTGTGTCGGGTGTTGGCGGCGCGTCCGACACGGTAGTCGATCGAAAGCTCTTCGGGAAGAGTTTCACCAATTGAAAACGGGTGTGATCGCTGTGGTCGGGCATGTTTCCGTGCGGTGGAAGGGGGGTCTTTCGTCGTGTGGAAGAGTTTTGCTCAGAGAAAACGCGACGGTAGTAGGCGGTGGATAGTTTGTGCAGGTAGAGGACCTTTTCAGGTTTTCTTGCATTTTTTGCGTGACGTGGTGCCCGTGTCTATGTCATCGTTTTCGAGGCAACCGCTTCCGTGGTTGTCGATGAATGCAAAAAGGCGGACGGCGTCGGTGGTCCGTCCTTACGATCCGGGCTGTGGTCGCAGGTCTCGCCGGTCGTGCTCGACGGATCAATCGCTTTCCGGTCATCGGGAGCGGTCGTCGCGCGAACGCCGGCGAAGCGGTCACGTCGCCTGCTGACAGGTGGACAACAGGGGGAACGAGTGCAGACACGTCGCGCACGGTGGCGGCACACCGTGGACGGGCAGTTGCTGGTGGTGCTGGGACACCGCGCCGATCCGGTGCCGCAGGCGGTCGCCGAGCGGTTGACCGGAGGCGAGGCGCACCGGCAGCTGACCGCGGACGCCGCCGATGACCTGGTGCTGATGGACGCGGTCCTGCGACGGGAGGCGGCCGAGGCGCTGGACCGGGTCGACGCCGCTCAGCGGCGCATCGCGGCGATCCGGCCGGTGTCGGAGTCGGGTTCCGGCCCACTGACGCGGGCGGTGGCCGAGCACAACGAGGCGGTGCGGGATCTGGACCACGCGCGCGCCCTGATCGAGCAGTTGCGCGAGTTCGTGATCGCGCTCGATCCGCCGGCGGGACTGCTGCGGGCGGCTGCCCAGGGGTGGCGTCGTTCACCGGAGGTGCCCGCCCAGGTGGCGGTCTTGGACGACGAGACCACCTTCCTCGGTCTGGATCCCCGGCGGGCCACGGTCACCGGGCTGGGCGTGTTCGCGCTGGACGGGGTCGAGGAGTGGGGGTGGGCCTGGCGTCGGGACGGCGACGACGACGACCTGTCCGCCGACCTGCAGCCGGACCGCTGCGGCCGGTGGGTGCTGGGCTACCTGCCGGGCACGCGGGAGATCTACGCGGTGCTGCGCGCAGCGGGACTGCCGACAAGGATCTGGTTGCTGGGAAGGGACTTCGCTCCCGACACCGCCTATGCCGTCCTCGACGACCTGGCGCCGCGGATGGCCTGTCCGAACTCGCTGATCGACGCCGCCGGGACGATCCACTCGGCGTCGCTGTGGCGCTCACGCGAGCAGAAGATCGCGCTGGCCAAGCCGGCGTTGCGCGCGGTGAGCGCCCCCGCCGACGGAAGCGACCCGCGATGAGGCGTCACCGGCGAACCGGCTCGTGGCTGGCGATGTCGGGCGGTCTGCTGATGATGGCGGCCTGCGCGACCCAGCAGCCGCGGGAGACCGCCGTATCGGGCACCGTCCCGGCGGGGCGTCCCGACCCGCGGGCGGCGACCTCGGTGGCGATTCCGCCTCCGCAGGCACGCGGACCGCTGATCACCGTCGCTGGCAGCGTCGACTGGACCGGCCGCCGGCCGGGCTGCGTCGTGCTGGAGCTGCCCAGCGGACAACGATTCCAGCTCACGGGCACGGCCGCCGACGACGGCGAACGGCAGGCCCGCGCCGGTGCCCGACCGCCACGACAGGACGTCGAAGCCACCGGGCACATCCCACCCGTGGGCGCCACCTCCTGTGGACCGATCCGGGCGTTCTGGGCCCGGCACCTGATCGCCCGCCAACGCTGAACCCGCCCTACAACCACCACATCGGTCTCCGCCGAGCGTCGGTTCGCACCAGCGCCCCGCTCGGCGACAACCACAGACCACCGGCCCCGTCGAGGGCCGGACTCTCACCGCCGACTGGCCGGTGAGCACCAGACCGCCGGTCACTCCCGACCGGCGGGGTGTGTCGCGCCGCCGTTGACACCCACATCCCCCCTGGGAGCGCGGCGAGCGGCGCGGCACACCATCCCCACCAGTAGCGAGGACACCGATGACACGCATGTTCCTCTTGCGGCTGCTCGGCATCGCCGGCGCGACGATCGGACTGACGCTGGCCGTCACCGCGGGAAGCGCCTCGGCGCAGATGGCCCTGGGCGGCCCCTACGGGCCCACCACCGCCACCGAAAGCAACCCGGGCTCGCAGATCCAGGTGCGGCCCGCACAGTCCGGCGTCTGGCAGGCGTCCCACGCTGTGCCGGGTTCGCAGATCCAGGACGTCGGCACGTCGAACTCCGGTTCGCAGATCCAGACCGGCGGAGTCGGTGCGCAGGGCGGTGTGTCCGTTGCGGCGTCGTGCGGCTTCTTCGTCGACAGGAGCGACCACCACTACGTGAAGTACAACCACTGCGGTTCCGCGTCGAGCATCAAGATCAGGGTCAACCTCTGGTACGGCTGGAGTAGCAGGGACATCTGGGTCGGCCGCTACGTGACCAACCTCAGCACCCACTGGCAGCTCCGGGGAGTTGGGATGATCACCAACGCATGGTGCATCGAGCGCTGCTGGTGAGCTGCTTGTCTCTCGCCATCCGCACCTGGGTGACGAAACGTGTGTGCACCGCCGTCGTCGGGGGCGTCCGGCGCACTACATCCTGATCCGTTCCGCAGGTCGTCGCACCGTCGCCAACGGGGGCGTCCTGTGTGCTTACCCACCTTTATCCCGCGGTGATAGCCGGAGACCCGCCGGTCCGTCCGGGGCCGGCCCGTTCGCGGCCCGCGTCGCCCCGCCCACGCACTGCCTGGCGCGGGGCGGCGTGGGCCGCCACACCATCCACGTTCGTCCACGAGAGGAATGATCATGTTCCGACGGCTTGCGGCCGTGCCGCTGCCGCTGCTGGGGGCGGCGCTGCTGCTGTCGGCCTGCACCTCGGGCGGCGATGCCTCGTCGCCCGCCGACACCGGCCGACCGCCCGCCACGCCCGCGGTCGAGCAGGCCGTGCCGGAGAAGTACCGGCCGACCGCGCAGGCGTTCGCGAAGTTCCGGTCCATCGACGCCTGCGCGTTGCACGACATCGCAGCGGCCCAGCAGGTCACCGGTGACCAGGGCGACGAGATCGTGCCCGGCCGAGACGGGCTGCACCAGTGCGTCCTCCGCCTGCACAAGTCGGAGTTCGAGAGCACCTGGACCTTCACCGTGGAAGTCGGCGCGTTGTTCGAGTCACAGCGGCGCCGTGACGCCGCCCCGGAGACCCTCGCGGGAATGGAGATGTTCATCCGCGAGGACGACCACGGCTGCACCGTGTCCAAGGCGCTGGACGACACCCACGCCATCGAGATGCGCACCGGCAGTGTCACCGACGCACCCCGCAGGCCCTGCGACGTGCTGCGCGAGTACGTCAGCAAGCTCGCCCCGCTGTGGACTGATCCGCCCGCGCGTGACAGCGGCGCCACCAGTCCGCGTCTGTCGCTGGCCGGGATCGACCCCTGCGTCACGGCCGCCGCCGTGCTCGACGACGCCGGTGCCGGTGCCGAGCTGCGCCCGCGTGACGTGTTCGGCTGCACGGTGATCCCGGCGCACGAAGCGAAGACCGCGCCGTCGAAGACGCGTACCGACATCGAGGTCGTGTTCACCCTGGACGAGGATCCCGCGGCCTTGGTCACGTCCGGTCAGGGGGCACGCGGGATCACCGTGGGCGGCCTGCGCGCCGTGATCCACGAGCGGGCCACCGGGTGCGCTGCCTACGTGGTATGGGATCCGGACACCACGGTCGTGGTCGACCGGCAGTCCGAGGACGCGTTGCCCAGCTACCAGGTGATTCGCGTGCAGGCCGGTACGTGCGATACCGCCCGGTCCGCCGCGGAGAAGGTCGTGGCGAAGGTGGGGTCGCGATGACGCGCGCGGCCGCAGTGGTGGCCTTGGCCGTCGGGACGCTGCTGTCGGCGTGCACGACGACGGTCTCCGGCAACGCCAACCCCGCCGGTGGTATGTCCGGCAGCAGCACCGGCGACGCGTCGGCGACCACCACCCCGTCCAACGGACAGAGCTCCGGCCAGGCCGTGTGTGAGCGCAGCTCCGAACCCGACGAATGCACGGAGTGGACCGACACCGAACCGGCCACCGGACAACAGCTGCTGACCACCGTCCGAAACAATCCCGCGACCGCCGCGCAGATGCTGTGCTCGGCGCTGACGCAGCAGCAACTGAACACCTACCTCGGCCCGAGGCATTACCGGTACGTCGAAGCGGGGACCAGCTGCGCGATGTGGTCGGCCGACGACCAGCTCGCCATCCGGGTGGGCGTCAACGCGCAGTACCCGCTCTCGGAGTACCTGGCCAGGTTCCGCAACGACGAGCGCCTGGCCTCCCAGGTCTCCGAGCTGACCATCGCCGGCGCGCCGGCGATGCGCTCCGGGCTGCCGTCGGCAAACGACGGTGTGGGCACCGACACCGAGGACCTCGTCATCGCCGCCGGTGTCCCCGAGCAGCCGGGGGTGATGCAGGTGCAGGTACTGCTTCGACAGCCGCGCGGCAAGTCCGACAGCACTCCGGTGGACCGTCGGCGCCTGGACATGCGCGACGCGGCCGTCGCAGACCTGCTCGACGCCCTTTTCCCGCAACGGTGATCCTGATTCAAGGGGGACTGTGTCATGACCGAGTTCAGCAGGCTGGTGCGCTCGGCGGCGATGCTGGCGACCACCGGCTCGTTGCTGCTGGGCGTTCCAGCAGTCGCCGTAGGCGAGCCGTCGAGCGGAGCCCTCGCTCCCGGCACCGCCTCCAATGACGGCGCGCGCATCGTGCTGGGCGACCTCGACCCGGTGGTCGACGCCGCAGCCGTCGGCGCGCCGTTCGACCCCTGCCGGCTGGGCTGGCAGGCGTTCCCGGAGCAGGTTCGGCCGGACACACCGAAGTCGCCGCGTCTGCGCCCGCCCAAGGACTCCGACATCTTCAGCACCGCCTGCCGCTACGACAACAGCGGCGCGGCGGTGTTCAAGCCGGGCGAGCAGGCCACGGCCGGCGCGGCGTTCATCACCGTGGTCGCCTGGGCCGCGGTCGACGACGGAATGAGCGCCAACCCCGCCGACCACTCCAACGCCGCCCCGGCGCGGTTCGGCGGCAAAGAGGGCCTGCTCAAGTCGGGCGCCAATGCCGGTAACGGCGCCCCGATGTGCACCGCCATCCTGTCCCTGGCCAACGGCGTCGCCGGCATCACCGTCACCAACGCGCGGTTCCCGGCCGTGGACACCTGCACGATCGCCCAGACCGTCGGCAATGCCGTCGCCGCCACCGCGCCGTGACCGGCCCCGACACCTGCTCCTCGACCGGGCAGACGGGTGGTGCGACCGTATCGATCGAGAAGACGGCAACGGAGCAGACCCGGCCGATGCCCGCCCTGACCCGCGGCGCGCTGACGGCACACCGGTTGCGTCGCTGGGCGCGCACCGGGGACAACCTGAGGTCGGCGGTGCAGGGTCTAGGCCTGATCACGGCGGTGACGCTGGTCGGGGCGGTGCTGCTGTTGCGGGAGGACACCACCGCCGGGGTGCGGGCCGGGCGGACGGTGACGGCGGCGACGACGGTCACGGTGACCGCGACCTCGCCGACGCCGGTACCTGCGCAGGCGGACCCGAACGCCGTCGCCCCGCGACCGGTGCCACCCGAGCAGCTCGCGACACTGCCGGTCGCGCTGGTCGGCATGGCACCCGGGCAGGCGATCGCCGACCCCGCGCCCGGAGACCAACCGGGCACCGTCGTGCTGCACCCCACCCGCGACACCGCGGTCTACGCCGCCCCTGGCGGGTCACCGGTGGCGGTGCTGCCGCCCTACCAGTTGCTGTCGCCGACCTGGGTGCCGGTCGTGACCCGACAGCCCGGCTGGGCGCTGGTGCTGCTGCCGACCCGCCCACACCCCGGCGGCACCGCCGCGGCCGGCTGGATCCACCTTCACCCCGAGATCCAGCTGGCCGAGTCCGACCGGCGGGTGGAGATCGACACCGCCATCGGTGAGGTCGTGGTCCTGGCCGAGCTGGGCCGCACCGGCAGCGTCCCACCGGTCACGCAGTCCCCGGCCGCCGCCGGCACCGGCGCACCCGGTCGCCGCAGCTTCGTGGCCATCGGCACCACGGCGATCCACGCCCACTGGCTGATGCGGCTGATCCGGCCCCTCACGGCGGATCCGGCACGACTGTGCACCGGCCCGCTGGGCGGGCTCGCCGTGCCCGGCCTGCCTACGAACTCCGGGCTCGGCCCGACCGACGAGGCCGGCTGCGTAAGGACCCCGCAGGCCGTACGCGAGTCGATGGGCGAGGTGCCTGCGGGAACCGTGGTGCTGTTGCGATGACCCGACCCCATGCCCGATTCGCACACCGACCCGGTCCCCACCGGATCGACCCCCGACGTGGGTGAGGCGCTCCGACGCCGTCGGGGGCGGACGCGCTCCACCCACCCCAGCCTCCCAACAGAGGCGAAAGGAGGTCCAGGTGAACGACGACGGCAACCGGTCGCACCGGGTCACGCCCGGACAGGCCCGGACAGGCCCGGCAGGCTGCTGAGTCCGCCCTGGACACCGTCCTCGCCGTGTGGCCCGCCCTCACTTCCCCGCAGGGCGGGCCACGCCCCTACCACCGCCGCACCCCCGGCAGGAGGAACACCGTGTCCCTGGTCGACATCGACATGCGCGGCAACACCGAGCACGCGGCAGTGGCCGCGGACGTGCACGAGACCGCAGACGAGGACCTGGAGGACAGGGCGGCGCGGCTCAAGCGGATGATCAACGTCGCCCCGAGCTACACCGCCGCCCTGTCCTGGTGGACCGGCCTCACCGTGCGCAGGACCGCACGGGTGCCCGACACACGCCGAGAGGCCGACGAGTTGGAGGCCACGCTGCTCGACGTGCCGCCCGGCACCCGCGTGACCGTGCGCGACGGCCACCTGGTGCCCGCCCTGGGCGACTCGACCGTCCGCCTGGCCGCGGTGACAGCGCTGGTGTACGAATCGGCTCTGCGTCTGGACCTAGACGGGAGCGCTGCCTTGCGCGAGGGCAGCGTCCCGCTGGGCGAGTTGCTCGGCGCGGCGGTGCACCGCGCCACCCAGGTCACCGTGCGCGTCGCCGGACCGGTACATCCGGATGCGCCGGTGCTGTACTCCCAGGCTCGCCTGCTGCTGGCAGGCCGCCCGGTCGCGGTGGTGACCGAGACGACCTACTGGTGTCCGCTGCTGCGACGCGCGCCCGCGACGATGCCGCGGTACGTGCAGGCCGATCCGTGGCCGACCCGTCCTGGACGACGGAGCTGAAATCATGCACGGTCCGGGACTGGTGGCGACACGCCTGTTGGCAGCCGACCGTCGCAGCATGGAGGACATGGTGGCGCGGTGTTCCGACCGCACCGTGCTCCACCGGTCCGGCGGTGGCTCTCCCGACAGCGTCCGCCGCTGGCTTCGGTCACTGCCCGACCGGACCGGGCACACCACGGTGGCGGGATGGCGGGACCGCCGGCTGGTGGGTATGACCACGGCCGTCCAGGACGACGGCCGGATCGAGCCGGCGGTCGTGGTCGAGGACGCGTGGCAGCGCCGTGGGGTCGGCACCGCCCTGGTCAGCCGGCTGTGGCCGGCATGGCAGAGCCGCTGCCGCTGTATGCGCATGTCGCAGTGGCCAACACCGAGGCCTTGGCCCTACTACGCCGCGTCGCCCCGACAGCGCGGTACGGCACGCCCGATGCCGGTGTGATCGAGATCGAGGTCACCCACGCCCCCCATGACCGTATGAGGAGCACCTCGTGGCAGTCGACCGGACCAGGCCCACACCGGAACGGATGATCACCCAGAACGCCTATCTTCGTCCGCACGGGATCTACACCTTCTCCATCCCCGCCCTGGCGGGCAGGTTCGACGACGGCACCCCCTACGTCACCTGCCCGGCCGCGGGTGTCTGTGCCGCGGTGTGCTACGCGCGTGTCGGTACGTTCCGCTTCCCGAAGGTGCTGGCCAAGCACCAGCGCAACCTGCGGCGCATCCTGTCCGATCTTCCACAATGGAGGCAGGACATGCTGGCCGAACTCGCCGCGCCGCGCTTCCGCGGAGGCAGGTACCTCAGGATTCACGACGCGGGCGACTTCTTCAGCGACGCCTACCTCGATGCCTGGCTGGCCATCGCCCGCGCCACCTCCGGCATGACCTTCTACACCTACACCAAGGAGGTCGCGCGGTTCAAAAGGCTGGTGGAACCGGATCCGCCGCTCAATTGGCGGTGGGTCTACTCCTACGGCGGCAAGCAAGACCACCTGATCGCCCCGGGCGACCGCGTCGCCGACGTCTTCCCCAGCGAAGCAGCCATCACCCGCGCCGAACACCACTCCAACGACGCCTCCGACCTGCTGGCGGTACTGGGGCCCTCGCCGGTCGGCATGGTGATGAACAACCACCCGCACCTGCGCAAGCGCATCGGCGAGCGGACATTGCGGGAATGGCAGGAGCAGAAGCGGTCCGCACGCCGACACGGACCGGGCCGACTGAACGCCCGACCCTGCCGGTCGGAGCAAACGCAGGCGTGCCACGAACCCGACCTGCCGGAGGAGCGGGCCGATGACCACTGACCCGTCACGATCGGCTCGCCGCGACTCCTTCCTGGAACGCTGCCTGTGCGTGCTGGAGGTCATCGCCGGTGAACCGGGGCCGTTGACGCTGGTCCGGATCGGCGAACTGACCGACCTGCCAGTGACCACGGTCCACCGCCTCGTGCGCGCCCTGGAGGACAGCGAGGTCCTGGAACGAATCGGCCGTCGATACCGGATCGGTGGGCGCCTGGTCGCGATCGCCACCCGCCACGCACCCGGCACGACGGGGTGACCCGGCGGGACGACACCGTATACCGCATTCATCGGCGTCAGGCCGGCGCATGTCATGTGGAGCGGGGTGTGCGGGAACCGGATGACGACTCCCGTACACCCCGCTTTCGGCACGTGAAATGTGCCGACGGTGCGAACGTGATGAATTGCCGACGCCCCCACGGCCCGGCTCTTCACCGGTCGTTCGCTTCCCCGACGGTGCGCGGACCCGGTCGCGCACCAGGGTCATCATGGCATGTCAGGCGTTTCATTGCACTCGATTGTGTTCGGATGGGGATTTTTCATCCAGTGACAGCGTGAATTTCCGATCCACGGGAAAAACTCTTCCCATTGGTCGGCGGCCGGTTATGGTTTCTGTATCGCGCCATGCGTCCGAGTTGTAGAGATACGGCCATGCGGTGTTCACAGGGGGCTTGATGTCTGCTCTTTTCATGAGGTTGTCGGTCGTCCGGAGGTGGGGTAGTGGCCGGTGACCTGCTGTGGCGGTTGATGGCGGGGAAGGACTACCGCCGGGTTCGTGCGCGTTGGCTCGGCCGACGCGTCGGCCGAGCGGCACGGGCCGCCGGCGCCACACTCGGCGCGGCACACAGGCATGCCCGCGTGACCGTGGGGCAGCCGATGCCGCGGGTCGACGGCCGGTGCGGGCCGCCGTCCCGGCCGCCCTCGGCACCGGCAGGTCCGGGAACGCCCGGTGTGCGGGCAGCAGCTCCCGGTGGGACTGGACGGTGGATACCGCCACACCCGATGCCGCCACCGCAGACACCGCTGCCTCCGGTCGACACCGTGTCGACACCGGGGACGTCGTCGCCGCGACAGGCCGCCTTCGACGTGATGGTCGACGGTGTGCGCGAACCGTGGTGGATACGGACGCGCCGCCTGGTGGTCCTGTCCGCGATCATCGTGCTGACGATCCTGGGCGCGCTCGACGTGATCACCACCGTGATCGGCCGGCTGCGCCCGTCGAGTCCGATCTCGGCACCCGGCATCGCCGACGGGGCGCTCGACGCGGTGGCCGAGGGTGTGGCGGTGGACTACCTGTCGTGGGACGCCGAGGACCGGGCACGGCGGGAACAGGTGCTGAGGCGGTGGGCGGTACCCGGTCGCGACGTCGACGGCTGGGACGGTCAGGGGCGCCAGTCCGCCGACAGCGCCACCGTGCTCGCGCGTGCCCGTCAAGACCTTGGGAACGCCGTGGTCACGGTGCGCGTGCGGGTCGTGCCCTACACCGTGGACGGCACCTCCGGGCCACCGGATCAGGCCCCACCGCAATCGCCGGACCACGATCCCGGCCCTTCCTCGCCGGACACCGAGCCCGGTGTTCCCGCCGCGCAGCCCGCACCGCAGACTTTGCCCGGGTGGCGGGCACATCCGGCCCGCTGGCTGATCGTCGCGGTGCCCCTCGCACTGCACGAGGGTCGTCTGCTGCTGGCCGCGTCTCCCGCTCTGGTCGGCGACCCCGGCACCGACGCGCCGGAACTCCTGCCCGCGGGGAACGCGACATCCGACGACCGGTTCAGCCGCGACACCCGTTCTTCCGTGCGGACCTTCTTCGAGGCGCTGGCCACCGGCGACCTGGACTTCGTCCGGGCACCACGGGCCCGGATCGCGTCGCTGCAGGGCGCGGCCGTACTCGTCGAGGTTCGACAGTGGCGCGGTGTCCAGGCACCACCGGGCAAGTCACCGGAGCAGCGCATGGGCGTGGCGAGCGTGGTCTGGCGCACGGTCGAGAACGCCGGGCAGCTGACCTGTACCTACCGCCTGAGACTGCATCGCCAGGACGACCGCTGGTTGCTGGCAGCCATCGGCATCGACACCGGGACATCACCGTGACAAGCATCGTGGGCGTCGTGGCACTGGCGCAGACCGTGGAGCTGGCGCAGACCCAGCCGCTGCAGCAAGTCAACCTGGAGGGCATCAAGCAGGCGATCTTCGCCCTGCTCGGCGTGCTGCTGATGATCGTGCTGGGCGTGCGGGCCTTCTGGAGCTACATGGAGGACAAGCCGGGCAAGATGGTCGCGCAGATCGTCGCCGCCCTGGGGTGCGGGGTGTTCGTGTTCTTCCCCGACACCGCCGAGAACATCATCAAGGGCATCATCCAGTCCGTGATCGGCGGTACGACGTGAGGCTGCCCACCGACACCGTCCACCTGAAACTCCGGACCCGTCAGTACGAGCTGTTCGGCAGGCCGCTGGGACGCGGTGTGGAACGGCGGATCATGCTCATCGGTGTGGTCGGTGCCGCGCTATGGTGGGCGATCCTGCTGTTGCTGGGCGTGCCGATCCTGCACCGCCTGGCGCCGCTGGCGTTCCTGGTTCCGCCGGTGGTGTTCGTGCTGTATGGCACGCGGCGTGAGGACACCGGCCGGATGGTGGTCGCGGCCTGGTGGGACTGGTTGCTGTTTCGCGCGCCGTCCCGTCGACGTGCGATCGGCAACCCGTTGCTGAGCCTGCACGGTCATCGAGCCCGACCGGTGCCGCTGATGGTCACCACACAGCTGGTCCCCACTTCTCCGGCATCCCGGCGGGACGGGGGTGCGTCGTGATGCGCAAGGCGCAGGCAACCCGCAGGATCGCCGATCCGCCTGTCGCGCCGTTGCTGATCGCCGACGGCATGGAGGTCACCGACGAGGCGGTGTGGACGTGGGCGCAGATCCCGGACGGCTCCACCGACCTGATGGAGGACGGCGAACTGGAGGCCGCCACCTGGGCCACGGCCGCGGCGCTGCACACCCTGTTGCCGGTCGAGGCCGAATACCACCTCAAGATCATGTGGACGCGGCACTCCGGTGAGGACTACCGCCGGAGCTGGAGGTCCCTGCCCGGAGTCCGTGCGCCGGGCGCGGACTACTACGTCGAGTTGGGCGCTCACCGCATCGACCGCAACGCCGAGGTCGGGCATTTCCGGCGTCGTGTCGTGCTGCTCGGCGTGTGCTGGCCCACCCGCGACACCGGATCGCCGTGGCAACGCCGCCGACAGGCTGTCGCCGCGCAGTTGCGGTCCCGCGCCGCGCTGCTGCGCGAGGCGCACGATCGTGTGGAGGAACTGCAGCCTGCGGTGCGGCGCTGGTTCGGCCAGGTGCAAGACAGCCCGCTGCGCGGTGTTGCGGCCCCGGCTGCGGTGATCGCCTGGGCGTATGCCCGTGAGCTGCGCCGCACCGCCGACCTCGCGCCGGTCGGCGAGGGCGATCTGTCCGGTGCGCGGCTGGTGTCGCTCATGCACGGCGAGGTTGTGCCCAGCGCCGACGGCCGTCACGTGATCACCCGGGATGCGGCGACCGGTCTCACCCGGCACGTGGCGGTCCTGGTTCCCGCCGTCAACGGCTTTCCCGTCGACGAGCTGGAGATCCCCGGAGGGGAGTGGCTGGCACTGCTGACCGAACTGAGCGGTGTGGAGGCCTCGGTACGCGGGGTCAACCACGGCCGCACCGGGTCGCTGGCCATCCTGCGCACCGGCCGCAAGTGGACCAGGTCCCAGAGCCTGGAGGCCGGTGAAGCAGGCACCGTCCCGCCGGAGGAGATCGACGAGGCCGAGCTCGCCCTGGCCGAACGCGACCGCGAGGTGCGGCGGCGCATCGACGTGCTGACGACCTCGCACCCGCGGTGGGTGGTGCACGCAGAGTCCGTGGAGGAGCTGACCGACCGCATCGAGGCGCTGCGTCGCCGCTACACCGGCATCGTGGCGCTGGAGCTCGCCCCGAACATCCAGGACCTGCTGTGGAAGGAGCTGCTGCCGGGCGATCGGGTGCGCGTGCCGGAGTTCGGGCAGGTCCAGCCCCTGCGCACCTTGGCCGGCAGTTGGTTTCACGGTGGCTCGATGGTGGGCGACCTCAGCGGTCCCTATATCGGAGGCAACCTCGGCGCGACGCCCGGACCGGTGCGGCTGCATCTGGTCTCCCGCACCGCCGAGGACCGGCGAATGCCCACGACGATGTCGTTCACCGGCCGCTCCGGGTCCGGCAAGTCGACCGCGGTGATGTTGACGGTGCTCGCCGCGTTGGCGGAAGGTGCCTGGTGCCTGCTGGCCGACCCCAAGGGCGACCTGGCCGGCATCGTGGAGGTCGCCGACCGCATCCTGGGAGTTCCGGTGCAGGTCGTCGACGTCACCGCGCCGGCCGCGGCCGGATCGATGGACCCGATGCGGTGGGCGCCGACCTCCGACGAGGCCCGCGCCCTGACCCTGGACGCCCTGTTGGGTGTGCTCAGCGGTGAGGACCGGCGAGGCAGCGAGGCGGCGTTGGAGTCCGCGATCGACCGGGTGCTGGCCCGCCCTCGTCAGCGGTGGTCGGTCGCCGCCGTGATCGGTGAACTCGTCGCCACCTCCGGCGACACGCCGGGCGCACGGTTGGCACGGACGCTGGGGGAGATGCTGGCGGTGCGTTCCCGCCAGTCCGACGTGCGCGCCGTGCTGGGCACCCCGGCGGAGGGGGCCGCGCCGATGCTGTCCGGCCGAGGCCTGGTGTACCTGCGTCTGGACGGCCTGGGGCTACCGCAGCCGGGCAGCGTGACCGATCAGTGGACGGTGTCGCAGCGCTGCGCCATGACCACCTTCCGGACGTCCACGGCGTATGCGCTGATGCAATCACGTCACGTGCGGGAGCTGATCAAGCTGGTCGCCCTGACCGAACTGCACCGCATCACCGCCTACCCGGAAGGCCGGTCGCTGGTGCAGTGGCTGGCCCGCACCGGCCGCGCGCTCAAGACCTACCTGCTGCTGGACTCCCAGTCCGCGGTCGAGATGGCCGCCATCGAGGGCCTGGTCGAGCAGTTGGTCATGTCGGCGGCGTTCGAGGCGCTGGGGCAGGAGGAACAGCGCGCCCAGGCGGTGCTGCTGCACCGGCCGGACGCGGGCCCTCGTCTGCGACAGGCACAGGGAATGCTGAGGCCGGGCGAGTGCGTGATGCGCGACCGGCACAACCGGCTCGGCCTGGTGGCCTTCGACCGGTTGACCGAGTGGATCGCCAGCGCCCTGTCCACCGACGCCGCCGAGGACTCCGCCGACCTCTACGCCTACGACACCAACACCGATCCGGCAGACACCGCCCATCGCGGCGACCGCGACGACGACCAGGGGAACGAGACCCCGGCCGACAACACAGCGCCCGACGAGGCAGTTGCCCACCACGGTGTCGAAGACCTGCGGGCCGACGAGCAGGAGCGTGTGCAGTGATTGCCGTCGCACCTGCTCGGGCGTCGATCGCAGGGCGGGGTGCCGGCTGGTTCACGACGGCGGTGTCCGTGGCCGCGTTGGCGAGCCTGGCCACGATCGCGGTGACGTGGCCCGAGACACCACCCTCGGCCCGCGCGGTGCCGCTGGACGTCGCCGATCCGGTGTCAGTGGCGCTGGTCTTCACGCAACGCCACCAAGCGCACGATCCGGACGCCTGCCTGCTCACGACGCCGCAGCAGCGTGCCCTGCTCGGCCGTCACGCGCGCTGCCTGCCCACCGGACACCGGTCGCGGCCGGAGGTCCGGCTGCTCAGCGCGAGCAGGTTCGCCGAGTTCGCGGTCACGATGATCACGGTCCGGGCGCATGACGAGGTGCTCCAGCAGATTACGGTCAGCCTCGTCCGCGCCGAGGACCGGTGGCTGGTCGACTCGATCACGCTTACTCCGGTGGAGGCGCGATGAGCAGCCACGTCATGTCCACTCGCCTCATCGGTTTCACGCGGGACGCGGGCCGGTACGCGCTGCTGCTGGTGGCGTCGGTGCGCGAGCGCGCCCCGCGTGCGCTGCGCTGGTTGTGGCAGCGGCCGGAACGCATGATGACCCTGGCCTGGCTGGTGGGGCTGCTCGTCGCAGGGCACGCGCGCGGTGCGGTGGCCGACGACGTGATCACCGGCCCGGACCTGGCCGGTCGCGGCCCGAAGACGCTGTTCGAGACCTACTCGTTCTCCGACTACGGCATCACGGTCAAACCCGA
The DNA here is from genome assembly GCF_039527585.1 of Saccharothrix xinjiangensis. Taxonomy (NCBI): domain Bacteria; kingdom Bacillati; phylum Actinomycetota; class Actinomycetes; order Pseudonocardiales; family Pseudonocardiaceae; genus Saccharothrix; species Saccharothrix xinjiangensis. Next base: position 18,902 of record NZ_BAAAKE010000029.1, read on the forward strand.
TGACTCGGCGTCGGGCTGGCTCGATGTCGCGCTGCCCGTGTACCAGATCATGGGCGTAATCACGCTGCTGCTGATGTGGCTCGTGCTCGGCGTGCTGGAAGGCGCGCTGACCCTGCTGGAGTGGCTGCTCAACCTCACCGTCTACGCCGAGTCCAGCGACAGGATCGACCAAGCGGTGAACGCGGTCGCCTACCACGTGTTCTGGCCGCTGATCATGGCCACCGTCGCGATCGGCGCGGTCATGATCTACGCCCGCTGGCGCGGCGAAGGCAGAGGTTTCGCCACCGACCTGGGCTGGGTCATCGCCACCGCCGCCACCGCGATGCTGTTCGCCTCCGGCCCTTCCACCGTGATGACCACCGTGGACGGAGCGCGGCAGCAGATCGCCGACGGCGTCATCGCCGGATCCACCCAATTCGTGGCCCCCACGAACAACCCGACGGGCTTCCCGACCCCGTCGATCGCCGACGGCAGCCCACACGCAGGCACGCGGCGGCTCGTCGACAGCATGTGGTCCAACTTCGGCGCCACCCCTTGGTGCCTGGCGCACTTCAACTCCCTGGAGGTGTGTGGCAAGGCCGGTCACCACGCGCTCGCCAACGACGACACGTGGAAGCGGTGGATGGAACTCCTCGACAACCAGGGCGCGGTCGAGGAGTTCGGCCCCTACGGCGACTACATCCGCGGCCAGGACCCCGCCCGGTTGGGCATCGTGCTGCTGCTCGCCCTGCTGGTGCTGCCCCTGGCGCTGCTGCTGATCCGCCTGGTCATCGCCGGACTCAACGCTGCGGTCGGGCTGCTGCTCGCCTTGGTCGCCGGGCTGGTGTTCCTCACGCTGTGGCCGATACCGGGCTGGCCACGAGCAACCGGCACCCGCTACCTCGTCTACACCGTCGGCCGCAGCCTCCAGGCCCTGACCATCACCACCACGGTCTCCGGCGTGACCGTCACCTCCGCGATCATCGCCACCCTCGTCGGCCAACACGGCTTCTTCATCGTCACCGTGCTCAACATCGCCCTGATGACCTCGGCGGTGCAGATGCAGTCCTGGGTGGACTCGCTCACCGGAGGTGAGGGCGCACGGACAATGGGCGTCGGCTCGGCGTTGATCGCCCGGTCGGTCGCGCGCACGGCGGTCAAGGCGATCGGCGGCGTCGCCCGCGCCGCCGCCGGCGCGGCGCGGGTCGCGGGTGGAGCGGCGATCGGCGCAGTCGGCCTGGCCACCGTCGCGACCCGCGCGGCCGGCAACCAGCTCAAGTCCCAGGCAGGCAAGGCAGCGGACATCGACCGCGGGCCGGTGGAGGCGACCGCCACCCGCATCACACCGTCCACCGCCGTGCAGCCCTACGCACAGGGCCCTGGGGGACGACGAGCGCGCCCGCACGGAACCGGACCGTCAACTGCGATTACCTCCGGGCCCGGCTTGGCGGTGCGGACGAAACCGACTCCACGCCCTGACCCGGAGGCACGATCCGGCACGACGTTCGACGCCGAACGCGCCACCGCGGTCGGCCCACGCCGCTGGATCGCACCGCCCGGCGGAACCGACACCGAGCAGGCTGCTGGCGATACGCGCCGGGTCTGGGTCGTCCCGCCGGGCGGACGCGGCCTCGCACCGCCGGACAAGACCCCGCCGCCCCCGACTCGCAGCCGCCGCGGAGTTCACCGGATCACCACCGGAGACGTGCGACCGCTTCGACAGGTCAAGCAGGGCGGGGCGGATGCGGCCCGGCCGCAACGACCGCATCGAGTGCCTGGACGCCGACGCGACGACACCGACCCCGGTTGACCAGCGAGAGGAGACCAGCGCCGATGGCACATCCCGACCCGGTACGTGGGGACTCGGAGCCGCACGAGGCCACGCCGCCCACCCCCGCAGGCCACCAGTTCGATGACGACGCCGATCGTCCGGCGCAGGTCGCACGACAGGTGCGCCGCGCACTGTGGGGAGGCGACCTGCTCGGCCCCCGACCCGGATGGTGGCCGTGGGGTACCGGTGCCCGCGCCCGAGCGCAACGGCGGCGCGAGCTGCGCGAACTCGGCGCGCAACGCCGCGCCGAGCTGCACCACCGGTTCAGCCACGGCCACGACCGGGGCGGTGATGGCGCTCGCGCGCCGTGGCGCTCCGTGCCGACCAGCCGTAACATCGCGGCCCTCGCCGCTGTCGTCGCCGTGGTCGCCGCAGTGGTGGCCGTGGCCTGGTCGAGGGCTGACGAGCCGGATGCAACCCGCGAAATTCCGGGTGAGCAGCGTGACGAATCAGCGCCCACGCAGGTCGTGTCCGCCACCTCGACAGCGTCGACGGTTCCGCCTTCCGCCGCCATCTCGTCGTCCACGTGGTCGTTGCCGGAGCAACCGCCCATCCCAACCTCGGGCGTCGCACCTGCAGAAGCCCAGCCCCGGACCGCGACGGACCCGGCGACGATCGCCGTCGTCACCGCTCCAACCGGCCCACCCACACGCCAGGAACTGGCCGGTCCAGAGGACGCGGCGGGTGCGTGGCTGGCCCGGTGGTGCCCGTTCACCACCGGCGAGGAGCGCTTCGGCGACGCCGAACGGCGAGCACAGTCGGCGATGACCGACGCCGCCTGGTCGCTGTTCGACCCCACTGGTGACGAGCGAGCCGCACGAAGCTGGGAGCAGGCCAGCGCCGCCGGAGAGACCGGCAGGTGTTCTGCGGCCATCGCCCAGGTCGTGCCCAGCGCGCCCCGCACCCCGGAGCGGGTCGTGGTGAGGGTCACCGCCGACCGGGTGGTCACCACCGCCGCAGGGACGCGCTACGTCGAGTCGGTCTTCTCGACCCGGGTCATGCTGCGCCAGACCGACGGCACGTGGCGGGTCGACCTGGCTGCGGTGGGCGGCTGAAGGTGACGGTCAAGGGCCTTCTCGGCGGCGCAGCCGCCCTGTTCAGCCTGCTTCTGCTGGTCGCCCTGCTCAGCGCCGGCGCACAGGACGCGGAAGCGACCCCGCCACGTGGCGGCTGCACGGTCACCACCCCACCTGTAGGTCAGATGGACGGGCAGGCAACCGCTTCGGGTGAACAGGTGGAAGCCACCCTGAACGCCGACCAGATGGCCGTCGCGCGGACCGTCGTCGCCGTCGGTAAAGGCTTGGGCGTGACGCGACGCGGTACCGCGATCGCCCTGGCCACGGCGATGCAGGAGTCGACACTGGACCCGAACGCGGTCTCCGGGCGCAGCCTCGGGCTGTTCCAGCAGCAGGGCGAGCTGTACGCAGGCGTCAATCGGACCGATCCGGCCGACACCGCCAGGGCGTTCTACGAGCAGCTGTTCAAGCGGGTTCCGAACTACGACGACCCGGCGGTGGCGCTAGCCGAGGCGGCGCAGGCCGTGCAGGCATCCGGCGCCGGAGCCTCCTGGTACGCCCGCTGGGAGAGATGGGCCACCGCGTTGGCCGCCCGGCTCTACGACGGCATCCCCGCCCAGAGCGGCACCGACGGTGCCGATGGCATCGTGTGCGCGCCGGGTGGCGGGTCCGGGCCGATCCGCGTGCTGGTCAGCGGCACCACGATCACCCTGCCGCCCGAAGCCGGGATCCTCGGCACGCTCACCATGCCCCACGAACAAGCCACCACGGTCGTGGCCGCGGCGTTGAGCTACCTGGGCACCCGCTACTCCTGGGGCGGCGGCAACGCCAGCGGCCCCACCATCGGCATCCGCGACGGCGGGGTGGCCGACACCTACGGCGACTACGCGGCGGTGGGTTTCGACTGCTCCGGGCTTATGGTCTACGCCTTTGCCCAGGTCGGCATCACCCTGCCGAGGGTCTCGCAGGACCAGCAGCGGTTCGGCCGCTCGCTGCCGTGGGCGCAGGCCCAGCCCGGCGACCTGCTGTTCTGGGGGCGCCCGGCTACCCACGTCGCGCTCTACCTCGGCGCGCTCCAGGGCGTGCACTACATGGTCGAGTCACCCCAGAGCGGCGACGTCGTCAAGGTCAGCCTCGTGCGCACCCGCGCGGGGTTCGACTCCACGGTGGTGCGGGCATGGTGATCCTGCGACGGCACCGCACGACGCTGGAGCAGCGCCGACGCCGTGCCGCGGGCCTGCTGCTCGCTCTGGCCGGCGCGATCCTGGCCGTGTGGCTGGCCGCAGGGCTGCTCGCCCTGCTCGACGGGCAGGGCTGGCGCCCACCTCGGCTCCAGCTGCACTCACCGGTCCACGGTGACGGCGGGCTGCTGGGACTGCCGACCTACCGGCCCTCGTCCCCGACCACCACCGTTGCCGAGCCGGACCCAGCCGCTTTCCCGGAGGACGAGGCACGATGGCCGGTGACCGTCCAGTGGCCGGTGCGCCCGCTGTGGTCGGCGGCAGCTGCTATGCCGCTGTGGGCGGCGTGGCTGGCGTTCGTGGTCGCCCCCGTGGCCGGGTACCGCCGCGAAGGACTGGCCAGCGCCCGCGAAGTCCGGCGCGCGCTCGGCCGTGGGCAGGCCCGCGGCAAAGGTCGGGTGACGTGGCCGCGGAGCCGGTGGTGGACCCGGCTGACCATGCCCACCGCCGCGTTCGGCTACCGCCTGGGCCGCCCCCTGCGCCCATGGGCGCCGTGGGTGCCGCTGTGGGCGCACTTCGAGCACAACATCCGCATCCTCGGCCGCACCGGCTGGGGCAAAACCCTGCGCCTGCTCATCCCCATCATCCGCGACCTGCCCGGCCCGGCGATGGTGTTGAGCATCGAACCGGCGGTGTTCACCCACACCGTGCTCGCCCGGCAGCACCGCCCCGCACGCCCCGTGCGGGCACCGTTGAGCCGGCTGCCCCGCCACCGCCGGACCCGCGAGTACCCGGTCGCCGCGGTGGACTTCTCCGACCCGGTCGACCGGTTCACCGCAGGCTTTCCGCAGGTGCGCTGGAACCCCATCGACGGGTGCGGCGACTTCGCCGTGGCCACCCGACGCGCCCACGCCCTGGTCGCAGGCTCCGACACCGCGGGCACGCAGCGGCGCGGCAGCGAGGACGACGTGTTCTTCCGCAACTCCGCCGCCGAAGTCCTGACGGCATGGTTGTACGCGGCGGCGCTGGGCGGCTACGGCCTCGACGAGATCACCCAGTGGCTGTCCGACACCCAGCACACCACCCCACGCCGCGTGCTCGCCGAACACCCGCACGCCGACCGCACCGCCCTGCTCGCGCTCACCACCCACCTGAGCACCCGCTCCGACCGCACCACCTCCGGCGTCGAGCGCTACCTCGCCCTGACCATCAACGCCCTCATCAGCCGCGAAGGCCGCGCCTTCTGCGACGTCGATCCAAGCCGGTCGTTCGACATGGCCGGGTTCGTCCGCGACGGCGGCACCGTCTACGTGCTGGCCGACCCCGACCGCGTCCACCGCGTACGCCCGCTGCTGTCGTTGTTCACCGCGGAGATGTTCATCGCCGCCCGCACCGCCGCACTCGCCCATCCCAGGGGCCGGTTGCCCGTGCCGTTCGTCGCGGTCCTGGACGAGTTGCGGCACAGCGTCGTGGTGCCCAACCTGCCCTACGTCGGCAACACCATGCGCAAACACGGCATCCACTACCTCTACTCGGTGCAGAGCAGCAGCCAGGAAGACGAGCTCTACGGCGCCCAGGCCGACAGCCTGCGCGCCTCGGCCGGCGTCACCGTCGTCGGAGGACTGGACATGACCGTCGCCCCCGAACTGGCCACCCGCGCGGGCAACGCCGCCCTCGTCGAGCGGGCCCGCGAACAGGGCGGCGACCAGGTCACCCGCGTGGACAGCCTGCCGGTCTCCGAGCAGCAGCGCCTGGCCGACGGCCGCGCCGTCATCACCCCCCGAGGCAGTGGCCTGTTCGTCGCCTCCGTACCCACGATCCACCAACGTCGCCGGCTGCGCCGCCGCATCCACCGCGAGGTCGCCGTCGTCGACGCGACCGTGCGCGAAGCACGCAGCCGGGAACATAGCCGCTTCCGAGCGGCCGTGGACGCCGCCGACGCACGAGCCACCTTCAACCAACTCGGAGGCACCCAGCCGTGACCGACCACCCGACGGATCCCGTCTCGGCGGCACTCGAACCGTCTGCCGAGCAGGACGTGGCAGTGTTGCTGGCTCTGCTGGACGCCGAACCCGCCGCGGTGCGACGCACCCCGTGGACGTGGGCTGCCCTGTCGGACGAGGAGGCCGCAGCGCTACGACGAACAGTGTGGCGGTGGGTGGCTGACTACAACCTGGTGCACGCGGTGTCCAGTCGCGAACGCATTCCCGACTGCTGGCCACAGCATCCCGGCCTCGCCCACGACCTCGCCGTCATGTTCTGGGTCTACTACGACAGCCACCACGACCGCCGCACCACACCACTGATGGCCGGCGACTACCACCTGCGCTACCTACCCGGCTTCCGCTCCCGGCTCGATCACTGGCTGGGCAGCGACCCGACCAGTTGCCGCGCGGGCGAGCACCCCGCCTCCTGGCGCACCAGCCCCGGCGAGGCCCTCCGTCCAGCCGACCGTCATCAGCTCGTGGACGCCGACGACAGCAGGACTACGCGCTCCTCATTCGGCTTCACCGCGACAGGCGAACCATCGAACGTGGGCTCGGCGTCCGCATCGGTCAGCAGGTAGAAGGATCGCCGCAGACTTCTCGGCTGAGCAGATGACGATGCTAAAGCAGGTCTGAGCGGCTGGCACACGCCGTCGCCGACTACCGGGTGCCCATCGCTGTGGATTGACCCGGCCTGCACTACGTCGCCGGCACTATGGCAGCTACATCGAACGGCCTTTCGGTGTTAGTTCATGTCCGGCGCCCCGGTCAGGTACTTGCGATTCCTGGCTGAACCTCGATCGACCGATACTGCTGGACTTCGATCGGTACGTCGTCGGGATCACCTCACGTTCAGCGTGTCCCAGGGCGACTCCGCGCACCGATCAACTGATGCCCGCAAGGGCAAGCTTGACGCCAGCCGCGAGCTGACCGCAGCCAGCGCCCCGCCAGTGTCCGCGTCAGCTGAGCGTGGCGTAGCCGTAGTCGTAGGCGTAGTCACCGTTGTTGCACGAGGCGATGCTGCGCCCTTGGCCAGGAGACAGCCAGGGGCCGTACTTCTTGTAGTCCCGGGCCAAGAAGGCATCGCACCACGTGTACGCCCGGTACTGGCCAGTGCCCGAGGTGCACTCAGCCCAGCTAGTGGAGCCGTAGCTACGGCCCGTACTGCAGTTTGATGGGGCGGCGGCGGCAGATCCAGCCCCCATAAGGCCGACAGACGTCACCGTCGCAGCCACGATGCCGGCTGTGGCGAGAACTGTCCGCAAGGTCCGTCGTCCGGACGTTACTGATGCGCTCATGAACTTCCCCGTTCCCATAGCCATTCCAGGTTGTGCGGCCCGAACCATGACTCTCTCCTTCGCGGTCGGTCTTATCGGCTGATCCGGACGTAGTACACGGTGGGCTCCCGGTTCGTCGTGGCGTCACCACGTTGTGGCAATCGCCTGGTCAGCGGTCGTGAGACGGTGTGCGTGCAGAGTAGGAAGGGGCCCGGGGAGGTGGGCACCGTGGCACCAGAACTGTGTGTGCTCGGACAGGTCGAGTTGCGGGTCGACGGCCGGTTGGTGGAGGTCGGTCACGCGCGGCAGCGATGTGTGTTGGCGGTCCTGCTGATGGAGGCGAACCGGGTCGTGACGATGGAGCAGCTGCTGGACCGGGTGTGGGCGGATCGGTTGCCTCATAAGGCTCGGGCGGTGGCCAGCAATTACGTGTCGCGGCTACGACGGGTGCTGACGCTCGCTGGTGACGTCGCGGTCGTGCGGCGAGGCGGCGGATACGTCCTAGAGGTGGATCCGGAGGCGGTGGACGTGCATCGGTTCCGCCGACTCGTGCAGCAGGCACGCGGGCGGGACGATGCGCGGGCGCTGGCGCTGCTGGAGGAGGCGGAGGGGCTGTGGCGGGGTGAGCCGTTCGCCGGCCTGGACACCCTGTGGCTGGCTGCGGTGCGCACTGGGCTGGAGCGGGAACGCATCGCCGCCCAGCTCGACCGCATCGACGTCGCGTTGCGCTGCGGCCAGCACACCGAAGTGCTGCCTGAACTGTTCGCGCTGGCGGAACGGGACGACCTGGACGAACGCGTCGCCGCCCAGTTCATGCTCGCCCTGCACCGCACCGGACGCACCGCCGACGCCCTGGCCCACTACCGGCAACTCCGCGACCGGGTGGTCAAGCAACTGGGCACCGAACTCGGCATCACACTACAGAACCTGCACCAGCGCATCCTCGATACCGATCCCGCCCTCATCCTGCCCTCGGCGGCGATCACGAGTGAGACAGCGGCGGGGACGGAGAAGCCGGTGCCCCGGCAGTTGCCCGTGCCGCCACGGTGGTTCACCGGCCGCAGTACCGAACTGGCCCGCCTGGATGAGGCGCTGACCGCCGAACTGGCCGAGGGGCCGCAGCCAGCCAGTACCCGTTCGGGGACACGAGCCGCCAACACGGTGGTGATCTCGGCGATCGGCGGGGCAGGCGGGATCGGCAAGACCTGGCTCGCGTTGGCGTGGGCGCACCGTCACCTGGACCGATTTCCCGACGGGCAGCTGTTCGTGGACCTGCAGGGGGTCAGTCCCACCGACGAGCCCATGACTCCTGCGGTGGCAGTACGGGGGTTCCTTGACGCACTGGGAGTCGATCCGGGCCGGATCCCAACTGATCCGGAGGCCCAGGCCGCGCTGTACCGCAGCCTGGTCGCCGGGAAGCAAATGTTGATCGTGCTGGACAATGCCGCCACCAGCAAGCAGGTCATCCCGCTGCTGCCGGGCAGCCCGACCTGCGCCGTGTTGGTCACCGGCCGCATCAGGCCCACGTCGCTGATCGATCGGCACTGCGCCTCCTACGTCAACCTCGGGGTGCTCTCCCCGGCCGAGGCGCGTGCCCTACTCGCCGCGCGCCTGGGCTCCGACCGGGTCACCGCCGAGCACGACGCCGTAGACGAGCTGCTCGAGTTGTGCGGGGGCTACCCGCTCGCCCTGTCAATCATCGCCCGCATCGCCGCCACCTGCCCCGGTCTTCCGCTGACCGAGCTCGCCGCCGAGCTGCGCGAGCTGGGCCTGGAGATGCTCGACCACGACATCGATCCGGCCGCCAGCTTGCCTACCGTGCTGTCGTGGTCCCTGCACCGGCTCACCGGCGAACGCCGCACCGTGTTCGCGCTGCTTGGCATCGCCCCCGGCCCAGACACCACCCTGCCAGCCGTGGCCGCCCTCACCGGCCTGCCTCAGGCCCGTGCCCGCAAGGCGCTGACCGCGCTGGAGGAGGCGTCCCTGCTCGATCGGCGGCCGGGCGGCCGGTTCGCGATGCACGGCCTGATCCGCGACTACGCCGCCGCCACCGCCCGCGACCTGCCCGACGACTTGCGGGAAACGGCTCTGGTCCGGGTGCTGGACTTCCACCTGCACACCGCTCTGGCCGCCGACCGCGTCCTGGACCCTAACCGCCCGGTCGTGCGACCCGACCCGCCCGCGCCCGACGTGCACCCGCTCCTACCAGCCGATTTCCCGGCCGCGACGGCCTGGCTGACAGCGGAGCACGCCACCATCCTGGCCACCCAGCGCGCCGCCGCAGCGCTCGGTCGCCACCACGTCGTCTGGCATCTCGCCCGGGCACTGGACACCTTCCATCGCAGACAGGGGTACCGGCACGATGCCCTCGCCTCGTGGCGGGCCGCGCTGAACGCCGCCGACCACCTGCCCGACCCCGCCACCCGCAGCCGCACCCACCGGAACCTCGGACGTGCTTGCTCGCGGTTGGGCCTGCACGTGGAGGCCGCCAGGCATCTGGATCGGGCACTCGTCCTGGCCGTGCAGTGCTGCGACACCGCCGAACAGGCGCACACCCGCCAGCAGCTCGCGATCGCCTGTGGGCAACAAGGGGACGACCAGCGGGCCCTGGACCACGCCCGGCACGCCGTAGACCTTTACCACACCCTCGACCAGCCGGTGTGGCAGGCCCACGCGCTCAACGTGGCGGGCTGGTTCGCCGCGCGCCTGGGTGAGTTCGACGCGGCCCGTGAGCACTGCTCCGCCGCCCTCGCCCGGTACCGGCGTCACCAACACCCCAACGGCGAGGCGGCCACCCTGGACAGCCTAGCGTTCGTCGCCTACCGCACCGGCGACCACCGGCAGGCCGTCGACCACTACCACCGAGCCCTCGCTCTGTTCCGCACCCACGGCGACGCCTATGAAGTCGCGAACACCCTCGACCGCGTCGGCCACCCCCACGCCGCGCTTGGCGAACACGCCCAAGCCCATGCGGTATGGCAAGAAGCGTGGCGGCGGTATCAAGAACAGGGCCGCGACGACGACGCCGAGCGGGTGCGACGACAACTTGATGACCTCATCCTGACGGTCGCAAGTGCCCGCTCAAAGAAGTCGTGGGACCGGCATGGAGATGCGTGGGGCAGCTGAGTTCGCCCTTGGTCGGCTTCCTGTTCGTCGGGATGGGTCGCCTGATGGCGGCCCGGCCGGATCTGCGCACCTGCTCGAGGCGTCGGGCTCAGGCGCGCGTCCACCACGGGTTGGCTTGGCCGTTGGTGACTGTAGGGTGATAGAACTCTGCGCTGAGACGCTGAGCTGGGGCGATCACGCACCACGTGCTGCAGAGCATGATCACTAAGAGCCGGTCTCACGTGGTGGTGCGCGGGCTGGGATGATGTGGTGCCGTGGTCGATCAGTTGTCGTCGCGGTTGGTGCCGGACGAGTTGTGGGCCTTGGTGCAGCCGCTGATTCCGGGATTCAGGCGGCGTCCACAGGGTGGTGGGTCGGTGCCGGTGGATGATCGGGCGGTGTTCACCGCGATCGTGTTCGTGCTGACCATCGGGTGCCGGTGGCGGGATCTGCCGCCGTCGTTCGGGGTGTCGGCACCGACGGCGCATCGTCGTTTCACGCAGTGGACGCAGGCCGCGTTGTGGCGGCGGCTGCACCAGGCGGTGCTCGACGAACTCGGTGCCCGGGGCCTGGTGGACTGGTCGCGGGCGATCCTGGACAGCGCGTCGGTCCGGGCGAAAAAGGGGGCGACATGACCGGCCCGAACCCGGTTGACCGTGGCAAGCCCGGCTCGAAGATCCACGTGGTGACCGACCGTGCCGGGCTGCCGCTCGCGATCGGCGTCTCTGCCGCGAACCTGCACGACAGCCAGGCACTCCAACCGATGCTCCGGGCGATCCCGCGCATCCGCTCCCGACGCGGTCCGCGCCGCTTCCGACCCGCCAAGCTCCACGCTGACAAGGCCTACGACACCGACCGCCTCCGCCGATGGCTGCGCGACCGCGGCATCATCCCGCGCATCGCCCGTAAGTAGCTGTTTCCGAGCTACTGATGTCGGGTGAGTCGGCGGCTGGTGATACGGATCATGGACCAGCAGACCATGGCCTCGTGGTGGTGGGGGGTAGGCGTTCGTAGTCGCGGACGCAGCGGCGGTGTCCGGTGATCCATGCCAGGCTTCGTTCGACCACCCACCTCCTTGCAACACGGTGAAGTACCGTACCTGCGGGCGCTGGACGATCTCCACCGCCAGGCCGAGGGTCCTGTGGGTCCAGGTGAGCAGAGGACCGGTGTAGCCGCCGTCGGCCCACACCAGTGCGACCCGTCTACCGGCGGTGTCGCGCAGTCGGCGCAGCAGGCTGCGCGCACGTATAGGATCGCGTCCACGATCAGGCGGTGGCTGTGCTTCTCCCACCGCCCGCTCCGACCCGCCAGACACGCCGGATCGGGCAGCAGCGGGTCGAGCTCGGCCCACTGAGCATCGGTGAGGTCGGTGGGATACCGCCTCGCCCGCCGAACGAGCCGGTGGAAGGCGGCCAGACGGCAGCAACGGGTACCCGTGGTGACACCGCCCGCGGGCATCGGGCATGACAACAACGGAACTCCTGGTGGAACGACGCATAGACACCGTCCGATCTACCAGGAGTTCCCCCCCAGCGCACCAAAGGCCCCTCCGCCTGCCCAAGCTCGGAAACAGCTATCAAGACATCAGGCTTCCCCGACGTGCTCATCGCAGCCTGCTCGCCGCACCGTGGTCGGCCGCTACCGGTCGCCCGGTTGAGGTTCGATCTCGCCGCCGGGCATCGGGGGTTCGAGGTCGTCGAGGTGGGATCGGCGCTCGATGGCCGGCTCCGGTGCTCGGCTGGCTCGCTCGTGGGCGGAAACCAGTTCGTTGTGACGTTCCTGTCGTTCGCGCTCACAGACTTCCTCAGGTTGGTGCGCGCGCAGTTCGACCTCGTTGCGCAGGCCGTCGATGCGTCGGCTGAGGTTGTGGTGTTCGACGGCGAGGCGTTCGGCGCGGTGCTGGGCGGTGGTGAGCGTGTCGAGGTCGCGTTGGTGGGCTCTGGGGCGTGCGTGTTCGTGGTCTTTTTCGGCTGCGTTGGCGCGGGTAAGGGTGTGGCGGCGTTGCTCGGGTGGCCCTGTGCGCTCGTGGAGCCGGGCCGCCTGGGTGGCGAGGTCGCGGACGTGTGCGTGTGCGTGTTCTTCCCGTTCGACGTGCTGTCGGACCTGCTCGGACAGTTCGGTGCGGCGGGTTCGGGCCAGCGGACCGAGGGCATCGAGGGCGTGCTGGGCGCGTGCGCGGTCGGCGGCGGCGTTTTCTGCCTGCTCCAAGGCCGCCTGCCAGCGCGTTTCGAGGTCGTCGGCTTGACGGATCAGGTCAGCCTGTTCGCGGAGCCGGTGCAGGTGTTCGTCGAGCGCCTGTACGGCCGGACCTGCTTGGGCGTCGACCTGTATCCGCAGTTCGTCGGCCCGCTGGCGTGCTTCGTTGAGGGTGCGGTCGAGAACGTCGAGGCGCTGTTGCCCCTCCGCGAGCAGGCGGTGGAGGTGCTCGTCGTCGTGGACGCCGTGTTCGCGCTCCGTCCAGTGCTGCGCATGCCGCGTTGCGGGCTGTCGGGTTTCCGGTTGGCGGGCGGAAGCACCCGCAGTAGTCTTGGCAGGTTCGGTCTGCTGCTGTGCAGCGCGCTGGAAGGCGGCGGTGGCCAACGCCGAGGGGTTCTTGACCCGCCTGCCGCTGACCTCGGTGGGTGAGACCTGGCGCAGCGCGGCGTGCACGTCGACACCGGCTTCGGATGCTTGCTTGATCCGCTGGGCGAGCGCCCCGAACGCAGGCCCGCCAGCGACGAGGTCGACGACCTCAGGATGGTCCGGCCACGCCTGACGCAGGTGTTCGAGTGCGATGCGGCGGCGGTGGCGCTCGGCTGCGGCCCGGTCGCCGCCCCGCTGCGCCTTGTCCGCATCCCACAGGAGGGAGCCGGCGGTACGCTTGATGAAGTAGGCGGTCAGGAGGGCCGGGTCCTCGACGTTGTCGTGGCCGACCTTGGCCAGCGGGACGCGGCCCAGCAGGGTGCGGGTGTCCAGTCCGCCGACCGCCTGGCGGTCGAGTTGGCGCACGACGGCGTCGAACGTGGAGCTGGTGATGACGGCTTCGGCCAGTTCGGGGCGTGCGGTCCAGGTCTCGCGCACCAGATCGGCGACCTGATCGCGCAACAGCTGCCACTGCTGTCGACGTTCGGTCCGCTCTTGCGCGGCCTCGACGCGGCCGTCGGCGAGGCGTTCGGCGGCGTCACGCACGGCCCACGCGGCGAACGCCGCGGCATCGGTGACCGCGTCGGAGGCGACGGTCCGCAGCGGTACCTGGGCCAGCACCTCGCGCACGTCGAGTGCCGAGTCTTCGACCTCGGCCAGCCGCCGAGCCACGGTGGTGAACGCGGCGGCGGAGATGAGCCGCTCCACCAGGTCGGGCTCGTGGCGCCACACCTCGCGCAGCAGGGCCGCCGCACGGTCTCGCGAGTGCTGGTCCCGTTCGGCGCGTTCGGCGCGTGCCTGCGTGGCTTCGGCGTTGTGCTCGGTGCGCTCCTCACGGCGGCGGACGGTTTTGCGTTCGGCGGCTTCGGCGTCGCGGGCGTGCTGCTCGCGGGTCTGGGCTTGGGTGAGGTCCTGGAACTCGGCGAGCCCGAGTTGGACGACGACGGGCAGGTCGTCGGGTGAGGTTTCGGTGGCGCGGACGCGGCGGGCGAGTTTCTCGACGGCGCGTTCCATCCGCTCCGCGCGGGTGCGCGGCTCGGGCCGGGAGGTGACTTCGCGTTCGGTGTCGAGTGCGTCGAGTGGCGCGAAGAGGTGCATTGCGCTGCGGTGGCGGCTGGTGGCGACGTGGGCGGCGGGGTTGTCGGTTCCGGCGGCGTGGAACAGCACGGTGCCGCCGGACCATTCGCCGTCGGGTCCGCGCCACTGGTCGCCGACGGTGAGGCCCTCGCTCTTGTGCACGGTCATGGCGTAGCCGAGGGACACGCCGCCGCGGGCGATGTACTCCGGTGTGAGCCTGCCCTGGCGGATGGTGCGGCCGTCGGCGCCATCCTCCTGCCACTCGACGGTGAGGGTGCCGTCGTCGGCGATGGCGGTGACGACGGCGCGGTAGCCGTTGAGGACGTCGGTGTCGGCCAGCGTGCGGCGTTGTACGGCGTTGATGCGCATCAGCACGTGGTCACCGATGTGGAAGCGGATCTCGCCGCCGCGTCGCAGCGCGTAGGTGTGGCCGCGGCCGAGTTGATCGTCGGCCAGACGCAGGGCCTGGGCGCCGTGGTTGAGCCGGTCGACCATGTCGCGGGTGGCGCTGAGCATGACCAGACCGCGGATCTCGGTGTGCGGGTCGGGTGCTCCGGCGCGCATCCGTGCCCAGGTGGCGAGCATGGCGACGGTGGCCTCCGAGGTGGTGTCGGTGGCGACCAGCCTGTTGTTGAGCATCCAGATCGCGAGTGCCTCGCTGTAGCGTCCCTCGCGCCACAGCGCGATGGCCTCTCGTTCGTCCTCGTGACGCTGCCGGCGGTTGTCGACCAGTTCAGGGCCGTCGACCAGGCGGTGGACGTGCCCGAACAGCGAACCCGCGCCGACACCACGCAGCTGGAGCTTGTCGCCGACCTCGATGATGCGGGTGCCGGTGTGGGCGGCTCGCTGGTAGAGCCGGGCGCGGTCGCGATCGTCGGTGAGGTTGGCCTCGTCGACCACGAGCACGTCTACGCCGACGAGCACCGTGCTGTCCGGGGCCTCGACGCTGGTCAATAGCGAGGTCAGAGTCCGGGAGGGGGTACCGGATTCGGCTTGCAGGTTGCGGGCGGCGACTGCCGCACTGGCTGCACCCTGCACCACGTATCCGGCGGCCTCCAGGACCGTGCGCAGGGCGCGCAGCAGGGTGGTTTTGCCGGTGCCGGGGGCACCGTTGACGGTGTCGATCATGCGGCCGTCGGTGGCCAGGCGCGTCACGGCGGCGCGCTGCTCGTCTGAGAGCGGGTAGCCCTGGCCGGCTTCGACGGTGTCCAGAGCCATCTGGAGCAGGTCCGGGTCGGTGACGCGGACTGGCGACTGGTCGGGGTGGCTGGCCCGCGCGGCGCGCAGGATGATCTTCTCGGCCTCGACGACGTCGGTGGTGGTGAACTGCTGCGCGTTGGCCATGTGCTGCGCGGCCAGAGAGCGCTTCGCGCCCACCCCGTGCACCAGCTCCGCGCTCTGGGGGAGTCGGACGAAGCCCATGTAGGCAAGGACCCGGTCGGTCATGGCCTCGATCGCCTCCGGTGACTCGTAGCCGCCGGGCATGGCGTCAGCGACGTGGCGCAGTGCGTCGGCGCGGGTGAAGCGGCGGCTGTGGGAGGTCAGGCCGGCAGCGGGGTCGAGCAGTTGCCGCGCGATGGTCTCGGCGGTGACGACCGGTTCGGGTTCGGGTTGTTCGCTCTCTTCGGGCAGGTGGCCACCGGCGAGGACACGCCGCAGCTGGTCGGCCGGATCACGTCCTGCGGCCAGCTCTTGGCCTTGCCAGATGTCCTGGAGAGTGGCGTCGGGTGCGTCGGCGTAGTCGCCGCGGACGCGTCCCGGTGTGGGCTTGGGGCGGCGGGTCAGGCGTGCTGCGAGGTCCTGCTGGACGCGGCTGGCGGTGTGCGGGTCGTGTCCGAGTTGGGTGAGCAGTGCGCGGATGTCGGTGTTGCGTTTGCTGAACTGCCGCAGTGTGTCGTCGGGGATGCCGGCGATTTCCCAACGTCCGGTGCGTTGGCTGCGGCGGTAGCGCACGCCGAAGCGAGTGGTCATCTGGTGGCGGATCAGGGCGTGCACCATGTGCTGCACGACCGGGGCGTGGCGGATGAGGTCTCGGCCTCCGGCGGCGATGGTGCTCCACTTGCCGTCCTGGATGCCGCGGGTCATGTTGGCCAGGGTGAGGTGGACGTGCCAGTGCGGATCGCCCACGGGCGTGTCCTTGGCGGGGCGTGCGGTGCGTTCGATCATCGCCCAGCCGAGGAAGCCGGAGCCCGGAACGGTGGCGGCGGTGTGGCCTTGGCCGTGTTTGCCGCGCATGCCGTAGGCGGTGCGCGCTTCGAGCCAGTCGAAGGTGCGCAGTACCTGCTGGAGGTACATCGGTTCCGCCTGTGCGGCCAACTCGGGGGTGGCGATGGCGAGGAAAGTCGAGTCGCTCTTGGGGATGTCGACGGTGAGGTCGTAGGCGGCGTTGCCGGTGATCACCCGCCGCGGTACCCGCTTGGAGCGTGGCTTGCCGGTGTGACCGGTGGTCTGTACGACGGTGAACAGGTTCGCCGTCGCCCGCTCGAAGGCACCGGGTTGCCACACCTCGTCCGGCGCGAGGCCCAGTGCGTCGAGTAGGAGACCGGCATGGTCGGCGCGCAGGCGCGCGGTCTCGCCGTCGGCCCGCCACACCCGCTCTGCGGTGGCGAACATGTCGCGCAGCTTGCGGTCGGTCAGTACCTCCGACACCGGTACCCCGGCTTGGGCGGCGATGCCGTGCACGGCGCGCACCAGCGGAGAGATCGGCAGCTTCGCGTCCTCCGGGACGGCCTTCTTCGGCTCGACCAGTACCTCGCCGGTGTGCGGATGGCACCCGGTGGCCAGGGCTCGTGCCTGGGGGAACTGGTCGCGGGTGAGCGGGCTGAGCGGGGTGATGCCGACCTCGCGCAGCCCTTGCCCGATCCACAGCAGACCGGGAGGAGCGCCATGGGGGTGTGTCGAGAGCAGTCGTTCGCGGTCGGAGCCGCTGCATGAGCCGTGCATGCCGAGGCGGTAGTCGATCTCCACAGGATTGAACCCGATGGGCTTGACGTAGGCCACGCGACCCCTTCCCATGCGCTGCTCGACGACAGTGGTGTGCGTCCTGTCGCCTGTTGGGCTCTTGGCGTGGGGGCCGAGATGACCACACCGGGCGTGGCAGCTCGACGTGGAAACCTCGTGAATACCATAGTGCAAACTGATTGATCTTGCTTTGGTTTGTTCGCGGCGGACTGAGCGGTGCGGACTTTTCGTTAGGAGAAAAGGCATCCCGTGCCGGACGCGGCCGGATGTGCCACAACGGTGCTGTGCTGCTGTGGTAGCTGTTGTCTGTGCTGGAGTTGGGAGGAAGCGGCGTTTACGGTGGAGGTGCTCCCAGGGGGACTGTGCGGAGCGGAGGTCACGGCGTATGGCTGTGTCGGCGAAGGACATCGCCCGGCGGGTGTTGGAGGAGGACAGGCGGCGGGCGCGGCTGCGGACAACGGCGATTCGTGATGTCGCGCGGGCCGCTGAGGCTGCCGAGGATGTGGAGCGCGGTAGCGACGAGCGGATCGCGGGACTGCGGAGGCGGCACCGTGAGCGGGTCGCGGTGTTGCGGGAGCAGCTCGGGAAGGACGTCGAGGCGGAGCGGGCGAAGAAGCAGGTGGCCCGGGTGGGGTTGGCGCAGACGGTGGTGGCGGCGCTGAAGGTGTTCGACGAGGTGGAGTTGGCGCGCTATACCGGGATGTCGGATCAGATGGTCGCGTCGCTGGTGCGTTTGGCGCGTTCGGCGTCGGCCGGAGGCGAGGCGGTTGAATCGGAGAAGGTCACTGACGGCGCGGGCGGTGTCGGTGAGGACGTCACCGGCGTGGGTGTCGATGGTGAACCGGACGTGGTGAGTGGTTTCGGTGAGGACGTGTCGAGCGGCGTGGTGCTGCCGGATGGTGAGGGTGGCGGTGATGCTCCTGCGGTGGGTGGGGGGCATCGCTGGGGTGCGGGAGGTGTGGGGGTTGGCGGGGGTGAGTACCTGCCGGAGGCGGGTTCGATGTCGCCGTGAGGCGGTCGGGGGTGGGTGGGTGGGGCCAGCTTGTGGCGGGGTGGCCAGCTTGATGCCGGCCACCCCGGTTACCCGCCGAGTGCCGGCGAACGGGGCCGCCCCCGTCCGCCGGCGGGTGAGGGTTAGGCGGCTTCCTGTTCGGTGTGCTGCTGCTGGGTGGTCTGCTGCTCCAACCGTCGGCAGTCTAGGCACAGGCCCTGTCGGACCTGCTTTACGTCTCCGCACGTCTCGCACGAACCGCCGTCCACCGTGGGCGCGTTCTCGGGCTCCGGTGCGGTCTGCGGCTGCGGCTCGGCTTCGGGCTGGGGTTCCTGTTCCTGGTCGGGCTGCGGCTGGGGTTCGGGGGTGTCTTTGGGGGCGGTGGCGGCGTCGGCGCAGGTTCGGGAGCAGTAGCGCGGGTCATGCGGTGCGGTGCGCTCGTCGTGTTCGTTGGGCACGTCGAGCGGGTTGGGGCTGTTGTTGAGGTTGGCGTCACAGTGGGCGCAGCAGGGCACGCCTTCGTCCACTGTGACGGCGGCGTGCCGCTGTTGGTAGGTCGTCGCCCACTGCTCGATGGTGGTGGCGGTGAGGCGGCGACCTTGCCGCATGGCGCGTCGCCACTCGGCGCGCACGGCGGGCATTCCGTTCTGCGTCGCGTGGTAGGCGCATCGGGCGTGGATGGCGTCGGCGTAGGTGTGGCCGGTGGGCAACTCGGGGATGCCGGGGCGGTCCAGCGAGCGGCACTCGGTGCACAGCCCGTCGTCACCGTGTCCGGCCTTGACGCGGTCGGTGTAGACGTCGACGATGGCGCGTTCTCCTGCACACCACACGCACGGGCGGGTGCGCAGGTCGGCGACTGCGGCGCGGTCGTAGTCCAGTTCGTAGGCGATCGGCCGCTCTGCGCGTGCGGGGGCGTCGTTCACCCCGGCGCGGGTCTGGCTGTACTCGGTCACGGTGCGCGGTTCGGCTTGGGCGCGGGAGCGGCGGCGCTGCTCGGGCACGGTGCGGCGGGCGCTGCGCTCGTAGCGCGTGCTGCTGTTGCGCGGTGCCTGGTAGTTGCCGTGACCGTAGCGGGGCGCGTCGGCGGTGTCGGTGTCCGGGCGGTAGAGGCCTGGGTCCTGGGCGGGGATGCACGCGGCGATGACGTCGCGGTCCTCGTCGCTGGTGGTGCGCTGCCAGGCGTTGCGCAGCTTCGCAACGGCGGTGCCGTAGGGGTAGCTGCTCAGCGTGGCGGCGCACTTGCCCATCAGGGCCAGCGTCTGTGGGTCAACGTGGTCGATCACGGTGCGAACGTGACGCTTGGCGGCGGTCAGATCACCGGAACTGACCAGGGAGGCGATATCGGCAAGGGCCGTGGGAATGGAAACGCGCTGCGACATGGATAACCTCGAAAATCGGATCCGTACGTTCGCCGGGTTTGGTCTTCCCGGCGTTTCTTGCAGTTTTAATCCTAGTCGCGATTCTTGCAATTCGCAAGACGGAAGGCGTTTCGTTCAGTCTTGTTGTTGAAGCGTTACCTCCTTTTGGGTGCCCCTGAACTGCTGTTTTGTCTCCGTGGAACGTGAGATGCGCGCATTGGCGGCCTGTCGGAAATGGTGGATAACCTTTTTCTCCCGCCTCCCTCGCGTAGTGCCGGTTTCGTGTCGCGTAGACCGGGTCAAGGTGGGCCCCGGAATAATTGTTCGGAGCTTGCGGAGAAGAATTATTTTGGGTGCCTTGAGGCGGTCGGAGCGGCATGACAGCCTCAAGGCACGAGGGGGGCGCTGGTGAGGCGCGGCTGCGGAGACGATGTTCGCTTGGTTGCGTACGCAGCTGGAGGCGCGGCAAAGAGCCAGGTTGGACCCTCTTCAGGATGGGGCGGTGCCGTATGGCGCCAGGGCTGTGTGGTGATCTGTTGGGTCGGTACACTGGAGCGCGCGCATCGGGATAGGGCCCTTCGGAGCCTGTACGGTCCTGGTGCGTTGTGTTCCCGCATTTTTGGTCGAGCCACTGCCTGCGGCGGTGGTAAGCCTTCGGGCTTGTGCGGGCGACACCGGGCGTGCCTGGCTTCGGCCAGGCACGCCCTTGCCGTCTCTGCCAAATTTCTCAGGTTCCGCACCTCCCACCACGCTCTTGTGGCTCGCCGATGCGCCGTCGGGGCGCCGTGGGCAGGGGCCGGCGGCGGACTACTCGTCGGCCTCGACTCCGTCGGTTGTGCTCATTGTCTGGGCCAGGTCGGCTACGGCTTGAACTGCTGTGCGCTGCAACCAGTCCAGGAACGTCTCCGGCAGCCGGGTGCTGGTGTCCTTGGTCTCGTCGCGTCCCAGGAGCAGGCATGGCCCGGAGATGCGCAGCCTGCCCGCAGCGAGCAACCGGCGGACGAAGGCCCGGTCGTGGTCGGTGGCGGTGTAGGCGCCGGAGGCGATGTCGTAGAGCAGCTCGTCGAGCAGGATGTTCACGGTCAGATTGGGCGGGTGGTTGTCCAGGCTGCGGTCCCCGATCCAGAAGTCGATGCCGCGCACGACGTGGACGCGGTCGGCGAAGGGGTCGCCGACCAGGCCGATCGGCAGCAGGGCGAGTTCGTCCGGATCGTCGGGCAGGGTGAGGAAGTGGACCTGGTCGTTGTGGCAGAACATGCCGAGCCGGGAGCGCGGTCGGGGTGTGAAGCTGGAGCCGTCCGGGTCGGTCCTTTCGGCGACTGGGCCGTGTGTGGGGGCGGCAGTGAGGAGCTGCTGGATCGGGGAGGTCGGCTCTGTGACGGAGTCGTCCATGACGTGGTGTCCCTTCGGTGTGGCTGGAAGGTGGGTGTGGTTGGCCGGGTACGGGCTCTGGGGCCGTCGCGGCGTCGAGGCGCTCGCGCGAGGTGGTTTTCCGGCCCGAACGGCTTGTCGAGCCGAGCCGCTGTCGCCGCCCGGCAAGGATTGGGCTGTCCGGCGTCGAGCGGGTGGTCGCTACGTGGCGTCCAGACCGCAGCCGGGGCAGAGCAGGAAGACGCCCGCGTCGGTGTCCGACCTGTTGAAGTCGACCGGAAGACCGTGGTGGTCGAACCACATGC
The DNA here is from genome assembly GCF_039527585.1 of Saccharothrix xinjiangensis. Taxonomy (NCBI): domain Bacteria; kingdom Bacillati; phylum Actinomycetota; class Actinomycetes; order Pseudonocardiales; family Pseudonocardiaceae; genus Saccharothrix; species Saccharothrix xinjiangensis. The sequence continues at coordinate 39,961 of NZ_BAAAKE010000029.1, forward strand.
CGGTGGGCGATTCCCAGGTGCAGACCTCGGGGCGCTCGGCGGGCCAGGTGCGGTCGGGCACCTGCACGACCCGCCTGTCCGGGTGGACGTACTCGCGGGAGAGGCCGTGGAAGTCCACGGGCCGGTCGCTCAGCACGACGATTGCGGTGTCGTGCGCCGGCGTGAGGAAACGTGTCATGCTGCTGCGCCTTCCGTGATGTGCTGCGGGCTGCGGGTGTTACCGATTTGTGGGGCGGTCCCAGACGTGGACGGTGTGGCCGGTCTTGAGCGGCTTGTCCTGCGGGCCTCGGACCTGTGGGTTGATCCAGACGAGGCGGCGCAGGGACCGGTCGGGGCCGTGGGCCTGGTTGCGCCAGTGGCCGCGTACCAGCCAGCGCACGGTGTAGCGGCGCTCACCGCTGCCGGAGGACTGGCTGCCGGTGGGCTTGTCGCGGTGGCGACGGTGGACGTGCACGATGCGGACCTCGGAGCTGCGCACGCCCTCGCGGGCCTCGCGGCGCTGGAGGCGTCGGTTGGGGGTGACCTGTTCGGTTTCGCTGATGCCCGGTTGGGTCATCAGCAGCCAGGCGGCGTAGAGCACCTTCATCCACGGCACGACGGCCTGGCCGACGACCAGCGTGGTCAACTGGCCGATGAGGTCGAGGTCGGCGATGGTGTTGCCGTGGTGCAGGGTCATCTCGTTGTCCCACATCCACTCGGGCGAGGCGCTCAACGCTGCGTCGAGTTCGGCGCGCTTGGGTGGTCGGCCGAGGATCCGGGTCAGGCAGTGGCGGGCGTAGTCGAGGTCGCGGACGCTGTAGAACGTCACCCCGGTGGCGTCGGGCACGCCCGGTAGTGGTCCCCAGGAGGCGGCGGCGATGTCGACGCGCCGGTCGCCCAGCGCGTCGCCGAGGTAGGAGCCGATGGGCTCGGCGAAGACGATGAACCCGTGCTCGGCAGGCTGGTGGGTCTCGTCGACACGCAGGTCCTCGGGCAGGGTGGTGGCGGCGGCGGTGACGACTTGGGTCATCTCCGGGGAGACCCAGTACAGGGCGGCGTGGGCGAGGCGTTCGCGTTCGCCGTCGAGGATGAGCCGCGCGGCCCGCTCGGGGTGTGGTGAGCGGATCAGGTCGCGGGAGAAGCGGTCTTCCTTGACCATCGTGGTGTGGAAGGCGAGTGCTTCCGGCTGGGCGAAGACCTCGCGCAGGTAGAGCCGCACGGCGGGCAGGTCGTGAGGGGTGGGTGGGGTGTAGCTGCTGTCCCAGATGCCGGTGTCGGGGTTGAGGGGCATGACGGTATGGCTCCCGGAAGGCGGGGAAGTGGTCGAGGAGGGCACCGCGGAGCTACGCGACGCGGGCCCCGGCCGAAGCCGGGACCCGCGGGGTGGAGGTGCTGTGGGAGGCGCCCGGTGACGCAGTTCGCCGTCGCGCCTGTCGTGTTCGAGGCCGGCGTCTGCTCCCGCCACTGTCGGGCGGTCGACCCGGCGAGTCACGTGCTCCGGTGTGGGGAAAAACCTGCCAAGGGCTGGTGATGTCCGGTGGTTCGGCGTCGTCATGGCCGGGGCGGGTAGGCCGTGCCCGGTCGGGCGACCGCGTGGCGAAGTGCCGGGGTCAGTGTCGAGTTTCGGGTGACCGCGGGTCGGTTCCCGGCACGGGGCGCTGGTCGTGGTGCAGGGGCGTGGTGCCGTGCCGCCGCTCGTGCAGCTGCCTCGGCTCGGTGATGCGGCGCCACCCGATGCGCTGGCAGGCGTAGAAGCGGCCGTCGATCGCGACGACGTCGCCGATGGACAGCGACCGGTTGCCGCGGCGGCGGTAGCGGACGGCTCGTGGGTCGGGCCGGCCGAATTCGGGGTCGTCGCCGACGTTGCACAGCTGGAAGGCCGACTCCGCCAGGTCCACGTCGCCGGTGCGCGATGCCGGCGGCTCCTGGTAGGTGAGGACTTCGACGACCGGCTGTCCGAGGTAGCCCGACAGCATCGCGCGGTCGCTGGAGTTGTGGAAGACCCGGATGCCCACGGGGCGGCGCGCCCAGCGCAGCAGGGTGTGCCTGTACCGGTCGAGTGCCGTGGTGAGGTGGTGTCGGGTCGGTCGGATGTTCATCGTGTCGCACCCTCTGGGGTCGGGGCTGGCCCGCGGTTGCGGGGTGCGTCCGCCGGAACAGGGGCAGTGGGTGGGGGCGGCGTTGTGTGCCGCCCCCACCCACTGGTCCTGTACGGTGCGGCGCACCGCAACCACGGGCCACGCTGCCCCTCGGGGCACACCTTCACTGCGTGGTCGGGGCGAAGGGGACGAAGCCGCTCCTGGGGATCGGTTGGTCAGCGCGGGTCGGTCAGGCTGCGCGGTCGGGCCATGCCCCAGGCCAGCCCGTCGCGGATGGTGGTCTCGGCTTCGTGGACGCTCCAGCCTTCGACCCCGTTGTGCTCGGCTGCTGCGGCGTGCAGGACGGCGCGGGCTTCGTGCTCGTTGAGTTCACCGCTGCCCACCCACCGGCCGAGTTTGTTCGCCGCGCGCAGCAGGGTCCGGTGCCGCTGTCCGCAGGCGGCGTTGCGCACCTCGTCGGCTTCGCCGGTGACGACGGCGTCGAGGTAGGCGTCCCGATGGCGTGGTGCCGGGCTCGGTGGCCGTATCGGCGTCGGAGGCTGGGGCGGCAGCAGCAGCGGGATCAGCCACCCTGGTAGCGCGGCGATCGGTGCGCGGTTCATCGGTCGGTAGAGGCCACGGGGGCCTACCGATCCGGCGGCGACGATGTAGCCGCCCGCACCGCGGGAGTCGATCCGCCACCCGAGGCGGCCGATCGTGTTGCGCAGCTCGGGCTCGGCGGGTGCCCGGAAGTACAGGTGCAACCCGCCGGACGGGGTCCGGACCGTGTAGGTCCGGTTGGGATAGGGCTGCCCTGCTGCTGCGGCGAGGCGGATCAGGACGTCGCGGCCGTGCCGGGCGCCTGCCCACTGCGGTGGTGGCGGGTGGCCGTGGGCGTCGTCGAGGTCGAGCACGTACAGGCCGCTGGGGCGGCAGGCGATGCCGACGTTGAACGGCCGGGTGCTCCAGATGCCGCGTATCCGCTGGAGGTCGCGGGTGGCGAGGGTTTCCCAGCCCTTGTCCTTCGGGATTTTGCTGCGCGGCCACAGTGGGATGACGTGGTGGCCGTCGCGGGCGGCGTTGAGCGCGACGCGCATCAGGCGCGGCGTGGCGGGTGTGCGGGTGCTCGGCGATCGGGCGGTGGCTGCGGTGCTCAAGGAGGTCCTGTCCTTTCTGCCGGTACCGGTGGTGTTCAGGTTCGCCGTGGGTGAGCTGTCCGGTCGGGCCGGCTGGTCGACCGGTGGCGGGACTTTGGGGTCCCCGGTGGGCAGGTTCGCCGATCCTGTGCCCCTGAGGCGCGCGGTCTGGTTCCCGAACCGGTGCGATCGCGACGATCTGCTTCCGGTGCGTTCTGGTGGGGCCGACGCCCGTGCCCCCGCGGGGTGAGTGGCGCAGCACGCTGGTGTGGCGACAGGCGTGGGGTCCTGTGTCGTGTGCGCAGCGCAGGCCCGCTGTCACCGGGTGAACGCGATGCGGCCGGGGGTTACTCGGGCTCTTCCAGTTCCATGCGCTCGACCTCCGCGACCGCGTCGTCCACCAGCAGGCGAAGGGTGCTGGGGGGCATTCGGCTGTCCAGGGCGGCGCGCAGCAGACCGACGAAGTGGTGACCGGGCCACGCCGCCTCGGCGCGGTCGAGCGCCAGGGCCGCCAGCACGCCGTCTCCGCGTAGGTAGGCGGACGTGGCCAGCAGTGCGGCCGGCTCGGCGCACTCGGGAGTGGGGCACTGCCGGGCGAGTTCGGTCCACAGGCGTTCGGCGGCCTGGGCGTGCTCACCGGCGGCGGTGGCGATGCATGCGTCGCGCACCCTCTTGTCCGACAAGGCCACGGCCAAGGCGGCGATGTCGGAGTCGGAGAGTGCCTGGGCGCGTTCACCGGTGCGCTTCACGTACTGCATCACCAGGCGATAGGACTCACCCACCGATCGTGACCTGCCACCGCGGTCGACCAGCTGGTCGACGAGGGCAGCTCGGCGTGCCAGGGTCTCCTGGGGGTCGGGACGCAGTACCGCGGCGAGGTCCTCGCGGCTGTCAAAGGTCCGCCGGCCCTGCACCGTGGAGGTTACGGCGAGCATCGAGGTCTTCGGATCCGGCACGGTGCCGGTGTAGGAGGGGTTCTCATAGCTGCGCCACCGCGCTCCGGCCGTGATGGCCTCGGTCCAGAACATGTGCAGGGGCACATCGTGTTCGGCGAGCGCGTCCTGGATCCGCGTGACCAGGATGGCATGCGGCAGCAGGTCCTCGACGGGCTCGCCGCCACCGACGACGATCCCCCTGACGACGGCGCCGGGGTGGCGCGCCGCGGCTGCGACGGTCTGGTCGATCAGGCTCCGGGACAGCGCGTCGGTGGGCAGTGTGAAGCACAGCGTCACCTCGATCGTGCCACCGACGACGTTGACCACCAGGGCGTCGGTCGGGTAGTAGCACAGCAGGTGTGGCACGGCGGCGATCAGATCGCCGGGCTGGTTCAGTGTGACCGGCGTGACCTGATCCAGGCGGAAGGTGGACGGGGTCGGCTCGGACGTCGGGTCGGACATCACGGATGTGCTCCTTCAGGAAGGGGGTGGACGCGGCACCTCGCGGCGTGGATGCCGCGAGGTGCCGCGCTCGGGTACCTGGTGAGCGCGGCGCCGGTGCGCGGCAGGGCGTGGGTGGTCGGCAAGGTCAGTCGTGTCGGGTGGTGCGCTCGACGCGTACACCGGCGTGGTCGGCCAGCAGCGCGTAGACGTCGTCGGCGACGCAGAAGCCGGTCAGTGCGTGCCACGCCTGGCCGTCGTAGGGCACGGGGGTGCCGTCGGGGCGCTGCATGACGCCTGCGGGTAGGTACGCCAGGTGCGAGGGGCCTCGGGTGCAAACGCGAAGGACACCGCTTCGTCGGTGGTGTCGAAGCGCACGATCGGTATCCCGTCGGGGATGGCGAACTCGTCGTGGCGGCGCAGGAACTCGGCCAGGGTGTTGCTCGAGCGCAGGCTGGCGACGCCGTGGTGGTGATCTGCGGCCTGGGTGTCGTGGACGGTGCTGGTGACCTCGTCTCCGGTGGCGGCGACCACGATCAGGCTGATTCGGTAGCGGTGCGAGGGCATGGGCTGGTGACCCGTCACAGGTGGGATGGCCGTAACCGATCGCGTCGATGCCGCTTCGGCTCGATTCCGCGGGGAAACGCACTCGGCGTGGCAGGGACCGACTACGGATACTGTCCACTGGGTACTTCTCGTTCAACGAAAAGTCGGCACCGGGCCGCCGGACGCGGACACGTCAATCTAAGATCAACAAGTTTGCACTATGGTATCCACGGGTTTTCGCGCCGGGTCGGCGCGCCGGATGTGCTCATCCGGCCCTCACCCCGTGAGTCGATGAGGCGACAGGTCGCGCGGCGACGTGATCGGGCGGCGTGTGGCGAGGTGGTCGTGCGGCTTACGTCAAGCCCGTCGGGTTCGCCCTGAGGATCGACGACCACCTCGGCGGGCACGGGTCGGTGCGGTGGGTCCGGCCGCGGACGGCCTTTCCCACCGCACGTGCGAGCCCGGTGTCGGCGGGCTGCCGGTGGGTGTCGAGTGGCGGTGGGGCGCCCTCGCGTCCGCGTCGGTGCCGGACGTGCAGGTCGAGCCCGTGGGTGTGGTGGCCGGTGAGTTTGCCCCCGCTCCGGTGTCGCCGCCAGAAGGCGGATGTTCGCTTCGGGGAGCGGGAATGGTCATCCGATGCCGGTCGGGTCCTCGTCGCCAGGGGGCGGGTGGTGCCGTCTGCGGTGTCGGTCAGGGCGTCCACGAGTCGTCGCCGACCGTGATGACGACCGCCTGGGCGCGTTGCTGGAACTGCTCGGAGGTGATGCAGCCGACGGTGGCTTCCAGCGACAGCAGGTAGTGCTCGGCTTCGGCGTGCCGGTTGGCCGCGACCACCTCGGGCACCTTGAACAGGGAGTTGACCAGCAGTTCCGGCAGTGTGTCGCCGTACTGGTGGTGGGCGGCTGCCCGAACGGTGGCGAGGCGCTCGTGGAGGTTGTGCACACGGTGCGGCGGGCCGTCGGGGATGAGCGTGAAGGACATGCGGCGTACGTGGGTGAGGGCGATGTAGTCGTGGTCGTCGACGAGTTCGTAGCGCAGGCCGTCGGCGGTGTCGCTGAGGAAGGTGATCCGGTAGCGCCCCCAGTGGTCGTCGAGTGAGCCGTGGTAGTCCACCCATCGGCCTACTTCGGCCTGGTCCTGCGACGTGGCTGGAGAGTCGTGGGTTGCGGTCACGGGGATGTGCCTCCTCGAGGATGCGTGCGCGGGCACTGGTCGAACACGGCCCTGCCCGCCGGCGTGGTGGGCACTGGCGGCAGGGCCGTGTTCGGATGTCGGGAAAGAACTGAGCGAGGTATGCGGCCGGGGGAGTTGTATATCCCGGGACGTGGGGGAAGTTCGTGTGGCCGGTGGTGGTGATGGGCGGTGGGGTGACGGCGCCGCGCCGGGTGGCGTGTGGTGCTCAGGGGCGGGCGGTGTTGTCGAACTCGTGGACGGCGCGGTGCGAGAGGGCCAGGAGTCGGGTGGTGACGGTGTCGTGGTCGGCGCCGGCGAGGCTGGAGGGCAGGATCGCCCACCGGTCGGTGGCGATGTGTCCTGCCTTCATGAACGGGTAGTGCGGGCCGTCGACGATCTTCAGTTCGATCGGCGGGGTGTGGTCGGCCGCAGGGTTGATCATGAGCAGTCCGCTGATGCGTGAGGGCGGGGTGGTGACGTCGTTGACGGGAATGGTGAGGCGTTCGGTGCCGCCGGCGGTGCCCAGCGCCAGGTACTGCACCGGGCCGGTCACCTGCATGACCCGGAGTTGCTGTTCCTGTGTCGGCTGGTGGAGGACGGCGATGACGTCGCCGGGCTGGACCCGGCGCAGCAGTTGCAGTTCGGTCGGGGCGGGGGAGAACAGTTCCGCCAGCAGCAACGCCAGGTTCCGCAGCATCGCGGCACGGTCGGCGGGGATGTACCAGGTGTCGGTGTCGTCGAGCTGGTCGGCGCGGTGGCGCAGCGCGTCGACGGCCCGGTGGGGTTGTCCGCCCAGGGCGGTCAGGGCTGCTTCGACGATGACCGCGGTGGTGAGGTGGTCCTCGACGCGGGTTTCGGCGGGGCGCTGGTCGTCGCGGCCGGTCTTGCGCCCGCCGTTGAGTTCGCCGAGTGCGGTGCCGATCGGGCGCAGGAACGGTTCGGGCTTGCGGCCGTGTACCCAGGGCAGTGGCCCGTCCAGGATCTCGCGGGTGAGGGTGATGATGCTGTGGCCGGCGGCCAGCGCGTGCAGCATCGCCGCGGTGTGCAGCGCCCGCGCTCCGGCGGCCAGGTCCGGGTCGGCGGTGGCGTGCCCGACCTGCAGCGGGTCACGCCAGGAGGCGACCTGCTCCAGGACCTCCTGCGGCGGGCGGCCCCAGTCGATCGGGGTGCCGGTGGCGTCGGGCAGGCGCTCCAGGGCGTCGACGTAGTCGACGAACGCCTCGACCGACAGGTCCAGGCCGGCGTGGGTGGCGTCGGCGAGGCCGTCGGCGAGGTCGGCGAGCGTGGGCACGTGGGTGGCGGTGGCGATGTGGACGACGTGGCGGCGGCCGCGGCGGGTGGCGGGGGTGAAGCGAGCGGTGAACGACAGCAGCTGTCGCGAGGGCGACAGGCGCAGGTCGGTGGCCGAGCCGATCATGCCGATGGTGCGGGCCCGACCGGCCTGCCAGGACTCGGTGCTGCCCATCGAGGCCGGTGGGGTGGCATCGCGCAGCACACGCAGCACCTCGTCGATGCTCGTCCACGGCGCTTCCCGGGAGGTGGCCCGGACCAGGGTGCGGCGCCGCAGCAGCGGCAGCGGGGCGTCGGTGACGGCGGTGATGTCGGATTCGATGGTCATGGCGGTGTTTCCTCTGCTGGTGGGTGGTGTCCGGGCAAGCGGGCGTGCGTCGTGGCGGTCCGCCGGATCGTTCACCGGGAGGCGGGCCGGCATTGCAGACGCAGCGCGACGGCCTGTTCGACGTGTCGGGGTTCGGGGCGTGGGCAGGCGTCGAGGTCGGCCAGCGACCAGGCGAGGCGGCGGACCTCGTCGACGCCGCGTTCGCTGAGCACCCCGGCACGGTGGTGGCGGTCGAGCAGCTCGCAGGACGCGCGGGGCAGGACGCTGCCGGCGGCCAGGGCGTCCTCGGGGACCTCGGCGTTGGTGGACACACCGGTGTCCAGCCACCGTCGTGCGGCGCGCAGACGGGCGGCGGCGACCGTGCGGGCCAGCACCGGCAGCGCCACCATGTCCCCGTCGAGCGGCTTGTCGTCGGGCCCGTCCTGGCCGGGCGGCTCCTGGCTGGGCGGCTCCTGGTCGGGCCGGTGGTGGTGATCGGTGCGGGTGACGTGCAGTCGGACCGACACCCGGTCGTAGATCATCGGCGGCACCTGCCGCATCTGGGAGGGCAGGCCCTCCATGGACAGCACGAGCAGTGGGTCGGCGGTGAAGAAGGTGGGTGTGCCGTTCACGGGCAGGATCACCTCCCGGCTGTCGATGAGTTGCCACAGCTCCTCCCACTGCTCCCGCGGGCGCCCTCCGGCGTCGGGCAGGTGCAGGACGCCGTAGGTGGCCAGCAGTGCCGCCCCGGGGCCTCGGGAGCTGCCGATCAGACTCGACAGCGAGGCGTCGCGGTGGGCGGCCCGGTAGGGCGGGAGGTGATCGGGTGGTGTGCTGTCGGCGGGGCCGCCGTAGCGTCGGTTCTCGGCCAGGATGAACGCCTGCTCGTCGGTCAGCGCGGGCAGCAGCGCGGTCAGCGCGTGGGCGAACAGGCTCCGGTCGTCGGGATCGGGGCCGGTGAGCAGGACGTGGTGACCGCCCGCGGCGGGCGCCGCCAGCCCGCGCGCCACCCACGGCGAGAGCACCAGGCCGTCGAGGAAGGGCGGAAGGGCGCATGCGGCAGGCGGCGGGAGGGACAGGGCCGGGATGAGCGCGTCCCGGCGGCCGCGGGCATAGGCCACCACGTCGGCCACCGTGTCCGCGCCCAGAACCGCGACGTGGTCGAGCGTGGGCGCGGTGACCAGGTCCGCGCCGGGGATGATCACCCGGCGGACATCGGTGCGGTTCCGCAGCGCCAGCAGGCACTGCCGAATGCCCACAGCCGGGCGCACGCTGCCGTCCAGGCCCAGAGCCCCCACCACGACGGTGTCGTCGAGCCGGGGCATGCCTCCGGCCGCGGTCAGCACCGCGATGGCGACGGCGAGATCGTGGATCGGGTGCCCGCCGCCGGTGGGCAGGTCGCCCTCGACGGTCACCGGCGTGGTCGGGTAGGGCAGGTCGGTGTTGCGCAGGGCCGTCTTCACCCGGTCCAGTTGCTCCGGGGTGACGTGACGAGGGCCCGGTGGCGGAGTGTGGACGGGATGGTGGTCGGCGTCGAGGGCGGCGGTGATCGTCAGATCCCGGGCGCCGCCGGTGACCGGCGTGAGGGAGCGGATGGGCGAGAGGGTCATGGTCTTCCCTGGGGACAGGCTCGGAGAAGGATGTCGTGCGGCGCAGTGCGCGGACGGTGGCCGGATCGGAGACGACGGCGGAGCCCGGCGGGGGCGTGGCGAAGGTCGGTCGTCGCGTCGTGCGTCGGTGCTGGCCGGTCAGTGATGGCGCGTCACCTGCGGTTTCCTGCTCGGTTTCCGCTCAGCGCGTCGGCGGGTGATCGCAGGGGTCCGCGCGCACCCCGGTCGGGTGCGCGCGGACCTTCGGTGACGGGTGGTTCGCCGGTGCCGGGGACAGCCGCCCGGTGTGCGGACTGCCGAGATGACTGTCGTCTACCTGGCCAGCGCCATCGCGCGCAGGGCGAGGTCGTCCAGCGCGTCGGCGCGGGCAGGGTCGGCCACGGTCTGGCTGTAGCTGGTGATCGCGTGGGCGATGCCCGCCGCGGTGGGCTGGGCCCCGGCGATGAAGTGCCGCAGCACGCCCTCGCGCTCGGCCTCGGTGAACCCCAACTCGCGGCCCAACACCTGCACGGCTGCCTGCGGCTCGGTGACCGGCGCCCCGGCCTGCTCCTCCAGCTTCGCCACCTGTCGGGCCAGAAAAGCCGGCGAGAGCCACTCGCGGACGTGGTCGCGCGCCTGGGCGGCGATGACGTCGAGCTGCTTCTTGACGGTGTCCTGCGACCAGCTGACCGTGCCGCCCTCCATTCGCTGCCCGAGGTGGACCTTGCGGAACGACAGGGCGGGCAGCGTGAGGCCGTTGCGGCAGATCTGCACGTACAGCTCCGGCTTGAGCGTCACCGACCCGGAGCCGACCTCGGAGTTGGAGAAGCGGAACCCGGCGAACACCACCGGCTCGCTGCCCGGCTCGTAGCCCAGGCCCTCGGCGGCGGCCAGGCGGCGACCGACATCCAGGTCGGTGGTGACGCGCTGCCGGTCGGCCTCCAGGACGGGGTCGGCGAACGGGTTGCGGTAGCCGGCCAGCAGGTGCGGCGCCAGCCGCTCGACGGCGGGGGAGTAGACCTTGCAGTGCATGGAGGAGTCGGTCAGGTCGCAGGAGCGGATCTCGACCTGCACGTCGGCCTGGCGGATGCCGTCGAGCACGGCGGTGAGCAGGTCGAGGTTGTCGACCATGCCGAACCGGTCCGACAGCAACGCGCGCAACACACCCGGCTCGCCGTCCTGACCGCGGAACAGCCGCAGCAGGAACGACCGGGAGTCGGCCGGGTAGATCACTCTGGTCGTGCCTTCGGCGGTGCGCTTGTACTTGCCGTGCAGCAACCCGTTGACGTTGGCGTCGAACAGGTCCGGTCGCTCGGTGCGCATGAAGCGCAGGTACTTCGAGCCGATGCCCAGCTTTGTCGCGATCGTGGCGTCCGCGGTCGTGGTGGGCACGTACAGGCCGTCGACCAGGGTGACGCCGTGGCCGTCGACGACCGGCTCGACCCCGGACAGCTCGATGGCGCCGCCCCGGGCGCGCAGGGTGGTGGCCGGGGCCACCACGTCGATCTTCGCGGCGTTCTGGGCGCGCAACATGTGCAGCATGTGCTCGAAACCGGCGTTGCGCACGGGGGTGGTCAGGGACATGGGAACTCCAATCCATCAGGGTGATCGGCACGCGGCGCACACGGCCTTCGTGCTCGGTTGATCGACGGCACCGGCGTGGCCGGGGCACCGTCGCCTGGCGTGATGACGGTGATGTTCGCCCTGGGTTTGGCGGGGTGCGCCTGGTGGGTCGTGGCGGCGGCAGGGGACAAGCCGTCCTGTTCGCGGACTTGCGCCCCTACCATCGCGTCGGTAGGTCGCCGTCGATTCACCGACACGGGGGACGGCGGCCTTGACCGGGATTGCTTTGAGGTGGGATGGCCGGCCCGGTCCGGCGGGTCAGTCGCAGTCGCACTCGGCGCTGTCGGCGCCGGTGACGAAGGCGCAGTGCGGGGGGTGGAACTTGGTCAGGATGACGCCGCGGTCGGAACTGCGGATGGTGATCACCGGGTGGCCGTTGCGTTCGACCCACGTGAACTGGTCCGGGTCCAGGAGCTCCGGGTCGGCGTCGTCGCCGAACATCGTGGCCACCAGCGTCTGGACGATCGCGAGTAGATCCGGATCCGGCGTACCGGGCAGGTGTGGTGTCGACATGCGCTACACCGCCAACGCGGCGAACATCGGCAGCCGGTATGCCTGTGACGCGGGGATCAGGTCGATGATGTCGCGCTGGCCGGTCCACTGTTCGACGAACCGCAGGTGGACCGACAACCACTGGCGGGCCCAGCCGGGCAGGGCGTCGGTGACGGGGCGATGACCGTTGCCGCCGTAGAAGGTCATGAAGACGCGGCCCTCGTCCTGCCACGCGAATTCGGCCCCGATCCGGGCCGGGACGGAGGCCAGCTCGGCGGGGTGCCATCGGCCGCCGTAGGCGTTCCAGGCGTCCCCGCCGACCACCTGCGGCTGCACGATCAGTCGCAACGGCTCGTCATGGCCGACCAGCCTGCCCCTGGGGTCGACGGGACGGACCTGACGGCAGTGCGGGCACCGGCCGTAGACGGAGGTGGGGCGGCGGTCCGATCGCGGTCCGATACTGCCGTGCAGCGCTGGCCGGCGACGACCGGCGCAGCGGATGGTGTCGATGAAAAGTCCTTGAGAGTTCTTCCAACGCATGACGGTCTTCCCGCTGGGTGCTCGAACCCGGATCGATGTCGCGATGACCGGGAGGGTGGACGACTGCCCGATCGGGCACGAATGACCGGCGGGGAGCATCCCCGGTGACGGTCTTCTTCGTTGCCTGATCGGACGACAACCGGTGCCCTTGTGTCGGGGGCCGGGCCCCGTCCGGTGGGGCGCACTCGGATGGCGTCCGCGGCGGGGTAAGGGGGCAAGCCGCATCTTTTCCGCGGCTTGCCCCCGGCCCGACGCGGGCGCAGAGTGCGTCCGCCCCACCGGACAGGGCACGAGCCCGGCTCCATGCCCCTCGTGGCCAACACCGGGTTGCCACGGGATGCTGCCGTCCTCGCCAGGTGGGAAGCCCGGTGTCACCCAGACCGCGGACGTGCCAGGGTGTGCTGGGTTGGGGTGATCGCGTCTGGTGACGGTGCGGCCCGCCCTTGACAGGGTGATGCGCCAGTCCTTCGCGTGTGGTGCTGGTGGAAGGTGGTGTCGCCGGCGGGCAGATGCAGCTGCCGCGAGCAGCATGTGGCCTTGAGTCCGCTCGCCGTCGGTCGGCGCTGCCGGCCTTCCTGCACCTGCTACCGGCCCTGACCCGGCTGCCTCACCGAGAGCAGCGGCCGGATCAGGGGCGTTCGCGGAGGATGCGGCGCCGTCGCGTTCGGATGTGGATGCCGCTGCGTTCGACGACGATGCCGATGGGGAAGTCCGCGGCGACGCGGGCCACCTGGTGGGCGTGCTGCTTGGCAGCGGTCACTGCATCTGTCACAGGTCAAGGCGAGGTCGACCAGGCGGACGAAAGACACCGTCCCGGCCGTCCAGGACAGGAAGCCCGGACCGAGGAGACGGGATCAGGGCAGGGCGCGTACGGTGTCGGGGTCGACCTCGATTCCGACGCTGAAGATCCGGTCGCCGGCCTCGGCGAACCGCTCGGCGAGGCCGCGGCTGCCGAACGGGGCGGTTTCCAGGGCAGTGTCGCGGTCGGGGCCGATGAAGAACAGGTTCACCCTGGTGGGACGGGCGGGTGCGGTATCGAGCACGACCGCCGTGGGGTCGGCCAACCTGCCGATGACGTGAAGGCCCTCGCTGGTGTCGCCGGCCACGCACGCCAGGTAGTCGTCGATCAGCTCGCGGTTGTCGGAGAGGTAGCCGCCGGTGAGGTAGTCCGGGTTGAGCAGCAACTCGTTGAGCCTGTCGGCGGGTACCGGAATCGCCGCGGTGAACCGCCAGTGGACGTCCTCGCTGGCGTGGATGCGCATCGGCACGGCGACCTCGTCGGCCTCGTCGCCCGCGGTGGCGGTGACCTGGAGTCGCGTGCCCGGCCTGGCGCCGGGGCCGTGAAGCGACCGGTGGGGTCCGTCGACCAGCCGGGGCAGCGGGTGTTCGGCGTTGGGCACCGGGTCGTGCAGCAGGTGGTCGGTGTAGTGGCGCAGCGAGGCCGGTCCGACTTGGCACAGCACGTCGGCGTCGCCGTGCAGACACAGGTAGACCACCAGCTCGCACACCCGCAGCGGCGACAGCGCGGCGAACTCGGCCGCGTGCTCCGGATCGGTGTGCGGGCTGGTGATCCAGTCGATCAGGGTGCGGGCGGCGGCGCGGATGCCGACGGCGACGGCGGGCTGGTCGGGGTAGATCCCGCTGGTGAGGTCGCAGCGGGCCAGGGCGGACAGCGCCAGGTGCGCGGCGGTGCCGGTGTAGGTGACGCCGTAGGCGTCGGTGAACCGGTAGTCCGCGCCGGTGGCGGCGGTGATACCGACCGAGGCACCGACCTGGGCAGGGTCGATGTCCGGACGCGGATCGGGCAGGGGAACGCGGGCCATGACGGGCTCCTTGCAGGCGGCACGATGTGACCGTCGGTGCTGGGCAGAGTCGGGCGGTCACGGGATGGAAACGGGTGGGGGCACCGATGGAGCCACCGGAGGCGGCTCAGTCGGCGGGGTGGACGACGTGGGCGATCTGGTCGCCGGTCGTGTCGAACACCATGGCGCTGCTCTGCCCACCGAGGCCGCGGACCAGCGCGACCAGATAGGGGTGGGCGTCGGCCACAGGGCGGCTGTTGTCGGTGCGGACGTGGACGATCAGGCCGGGTTCGTCCGCCGTCGGAGCGGTGAGTGTGGAGGCGAGCCGGGCGGGCGTGCGCAGCGACCGGGCGGCGGCCACCACGTCGGCGTCGACGTCGATGCCGAACTCGGCGAACCACAGGGAGAGCACGTCGACGGTGTCGCCTGCGCTCCAACTGCCGTCATCGGCCTCGACTTGCTTGATCCGTGTGAACAGGCCCAGCACCGCGGCGGGGGACGCGAGGTCGGCCGCGGTGTCGGTCGAACCGGCGCGCGGCCCGGGTATCGACCCTCCGACCTTGACGGCCGGTGCCGCCGAGCGTGCGCCGGTCGCCGTGGCGGTGTAAGCGGCGGCGAGTTCGTCGAAAGCGGGGTGCCGACGTCCGACGACGACACGGGCACCGCCGCGCCGGCGTCCTTCGTCGGGGCAGTCAGGGCGGGAGGCCGGTCCGGTTCGGTGAACCGACGGTTGACGCTGGTCATCATGGGTCTCCGATCGGGATCGCAGGGATGAGGCCCTGGCAGGGCAGGGAGGATGGTCGATGCGCGCTTGCGCGCGACGCGCGGATGGGAGGTGCGCGAAGTGGGCGCCGACAGAGACTTCCGTGGGGATCTTCGGGTGGTGGTCACCGGGGGTCCGCCCCGCCCGGTGGGGCGGGCTCGGGTGGCGTCGATGACCGGAGTGTGGGGCCAAGCCGTGCCGACCAACGTGACCCCGGTCCGGTGCCGGCGCACTGTGCGGGTGTCCCACCAAGCGAAGCGGGTGCCGACGTTCGCGGGTGTGCTTCCGCGGATCGGTCAGGCAGGCACGGAGACGGCCTGTTCCAACTGTTCGATGCCCCAGGGGGCGCGGTGGTAGGAAGGAAGGGTGGCGTAGCGGTGGGTTTCACCGAACGGTCCCGCCACCCGCTCACCGAAGTCGGGGTGCCGGTCCAGAATCGCGGTGCGCAGCGCGGACATCAGTTCGTGGGCCTCGCTGTCGTGCCAGCCCGGGTGCTCGCAGCTCTGGTAGTGGAAGTACGCCACCGCTTTGAGCACCACGATCGGGTCGAGGGTGGCCTCGGTGGTGCGCAGCCGGTAGCGCGGCGTGGGGGGTGTCCTCGTGGTAACGGTGGTTGATCGACGTGTGGTTTTCGTGCCACAGCCTCTGGCCCAGCTCACGGAACCCGTCGGCGCCCAGGTCGGGAGCGACGACGCCGTACTGCGCCAGTGCGTGGACGAGAACGTCGATGTGGCCGCTGGAAACAACCCATGCGGACATGCGGGGGTCCTCCTGGAAGATAAGTTGGCAGGTCCCCCACAGGCAGTACCGGCCGGCGCCGCCTGTGGGGGACCTGCGGTTGGTTGTCATCGGGTGGTGCCGCCCCGTTCGGTAGGGCATCCGGGTGGTGGCCGTGCCGAACGAGGCGGGGTCCGGACGGGTGTGCCGGTTCAGTCCAGAGGAATCAGGACGACGTGGTCGATCAGCTCCGGCGGGATGCCGAGTGCGTTCACGACGGCGGCGACGAGTGCCTGGCGCCTGTGGGCGATGTCGTCGAGCAGGTTGGTGAACCAGTCGTGGAAGTTCTCGTCCAGCGCAGCCGCGCCGCCGTCGGGTCCGACGCCGGTGACCAGACAGGGGCCGTGGACCACCGGAATGCTGTCGGGCTTGTCGAGCAGGGCCCGGACGTGGTCGTGCTCCTCGTCAGTGGCGACGTAGTGGCCATCGCGGACGTCGGTGAACAGTCGGCGCAGGAACCGGGTCGCCCCGGTGTTGACTGGGCTGGTGGCGACGCTGTCGCCGCCGATCCACATCTGCACCCGGCGCAGGTGGGTGATCCGGTCGACGTGGGGATCGCCGACCAGGCGGGCGATGTCGCCGTCGGGGTCGGTCAGGCTGATGTCGACCCGTCCGACTCCGTCCATACCCAGCTCGATCGCGGTCGTGGCGCCTTCCGCGGATACTGCCCACGATGGGAGGGTGTGCTCGCCGGAGGCGGTCCAGCTGGCGGTGTCCGCGGTGAGGTCGTCGATGCGGTCGATGATGTCCGGACCGTCGGGTTCGTGCATGCGATGTCCTTTCGTGAGATCCCGGTGCGGGCCGGGAATCGGCATGAGTCGGCCGTGCTCCGCAGATTCAGAGGTGGTGTTCCGCTCCGGGCGGGGCGCTTGCCGCTGGGCTGGCGCAGGGGGCCGGGTCAAACCGCCGGGGCGAGCACGGGCCGCCACCCGACCGGAGGGAGGGTGCAGCGGCGCGGGCTCGCGCGGTTTGACGCGGACACCGGAGTCGGCCAGCGTGCGCCCGCGCTGCCCGGAGCGGAACACTCGCAACTTTCCTGCCCCCGGTGACGCTGTGAGTCCGGCCGGCAGTGTTGTTTTCCGGTAGCAAGTCAGGATCGCGTCGTCCTCTCGCAGACCGGTCAGCGACTGGACTGCGGCGAGCTGGAGCTGCTGGTCGGGGGTGAGGTCGGGCAGGAGCTGGTGCAGCCACTGCGCGACCGGCAGGGTGCCCGCGCCCTCGGCGGCGTCGAGCAGCAGATGGTGCCCGCCGTTGGCGGCGGCTTCCACGGCGCGCAGCACCGGGTCGGTCAGCGTCCGCCACGGCGGCTGCGGGATCTCGGCGGTGAACCCGGCGGGCACGCCGGGCCGGTGCAGGGCAGTGTCCTCGCCGCGCACCCAGTCGGCCGCCTCTGCCAGCGTGTGCGGGTCGAGCACCTCGACACCGTCGACGAGCACTGCCTGGTCCAGGGCATCCGCGGGCATGATGACCTGCTGCGGGCCGTGCGCGCACGGCCCGCAGGCCCGCACGGCGGGCAGCACGCCGCGGGTGGGCGCAGGCTGCCGTCCAGGCCGACCGCGCCGAGCACCGCGGTGCGGACCAGCCGCCGCGCGGGAACCCTCAGGACGGCGCAGAGGGCCGCGACGGCCACAGCGGCAGCCTCGGGCGCACCTCGATGCGCAGATGCCGATTGAGCTGGCCGGAGTTGGCCAGGACCGCGTGCACCCGGTCACGTTGGTCGCGGCTGTTTGCGTCGGTGAGCAGGATCGTGGGCGGCCCGTCGCCGTCGGTGGCGGTGGATACCTGGCAGGTCAGGTCGCGTAGGACACGGTGTGAACGGTGCACATGACAAACTCCCCAGAGTGACGTCGTTCGGGTACGTCCCAGAGCATTGGGGTGGGGGATGATCGGGCGCCCCGATGCGCGCAACCGTGGACGGGAGCGGCCGCGGTGTTGCGTGAATCGGTCGAGCACCTTTCCGGCGACACCCCTGCCATGGCTGCATCCGTGCTGTGCAGGCGTGCACGTGACCGGGAGCAGATCTGGCGGGCCGGCCGGCGGGCCGCAGCCGTGTGAGGGTTCAGTCAGCGCGCCCGGCGCGCCAGGCTTTCCGGGTCGAGAATCAGGACGCTCCTGCCCTCCAGGAGCAGCCAGCCGCGCTGGACGAAGTCGGCCAGTGTCTTGTTCACCGTTTCGCGTGAGGCTCCGATCAGCTGGGCGAGCTCCTGCTGGGTCAGGTCGTGGGTGACCCGCAGCAGGCGGCCTTCCTGGCTGCCGAACCGCAGTGCGAACTGCAACAGCGCCTGGGCCAGCCGGCCGGGTACGTCGTTGAGGGTCACCTCGGTCAGCATCGAGTTGGTCCGGCGCAGTCTGCGCGCCAGCAGGCGCAGCAACTCGTCGGCCAACTCCGGCCGCCGGCCGATCCACTCTCGGAGCGCGGTGCGGTCGACGCTCAGCGCGTGCACCTGGGTCACCGTGGTGGCGGTGGAGGCGCGCGGGCCCTGGTCGTAGAGCGAGACCTCGCCGAACAGGTCCGACGGGCCGAGCAGGGCCAGCAGGTGTTCCCGGCCGTCGGACGTGGCGCGGCTGATCTTGACCTTGCCGGACCGGATGACGTAGAGCCGGTCGCCCGGCTCGCCTTGGGTGAAGATCACGTGGTTGCGGGGGAATTCCAAGGTCTCGCCGACGGCATCGAGGGCGGACAGGATCGGGCCGTCGCCCGACTGGCGGCTGGCGGACATCATCGTGCGACTCCTGGTACTCGGTCGGATGTGGGTGGGGGCCTGGGAGAGCGGCACGGCCGTGGAGTTCGGCGGTGCCACCCGCCCACGGCGTGATCGGTTGGAGGTGGTGCGTTTGCTCGGGGTCGAAGGTCGTGTGCGGAGCCCTGATAGGCGGTGATCCGGCGCCGGATTCGAGGGGGCTGTTGCGGCGAAGCCTCACCTGGTGCTCAGCTGGTCGTCGTCGTGGGGAAGGCCAGGTCGAAGGCTTGGTCGGCGCGCCGGGACGCCGTGCGGACCCGTGCGGCCAGCGCCCGGTGCTCCAGGCTCGCGGCGTCGGCGGGCAGGATTGCCCAGCGGTCCACCGCCGTGTCGGACACCGAGAGGGTGTGGCTCGACGGGGTGTTGTCGAGCGTGTGCAGCTGCAAGGGCTTGCGGGGCCGGACCAGCAGAAGGGCCGGTGTCGGGTGACGCGTGGTGAGGTCGGCGATCGGGATGGCGAACTGCTCGTCGCTGTTGCCCAGGCCGAGCTCGAGGTATTGCACCGGGCCGGTCACCTGCACCACGCGCTCGACGGGGTGGTCGAGGACCGCGGAGTGCGGGTAGCAGAAGGCGATGACCTGCCCAGTGGTGACGTGGCGCAGCAGCTGGCGTTCGGTGGCGGCGGGGGAGAACAGCTCGGCGATCAGCAGCGCGCCGTGCAGCAGCGACGTCACCCGCTCGACCGGCGTGTAGAGGCCCTGTTCCCGGTGCAGCAGCGCGGCGTGTGTGCGCAGCGCGTCCACTGCCCGGCGCGGCCGGCCGCCGAAGGCGGCCAGCGCGGCAAGGATCACCACTTCGGCGGTGCGGACATCGCTGTGGCGGATCTCCGGTGGGCGAGGGTCGGTGCGGTGTCGGCGGCGGCCGCCGTTGAGTTGGAGCAGCAACAGGTGTAGGTGCTCGGCGGCCGGGGACGGGTTGCGGTCGTGCACCGGTGGCAGCGGCCCGTCCAGCAGACCGACCACCACCTCCTGCACGACTGCGCTCGTGGCCTCGTGCACCGGGTCGGCGGCCATGGCGTGCAGCACCGCTGCGCGGTGCAACTCCCGCAACCCTTCCCCGTGTCGGTGACGGGCCTGTCCCGGGTCATCGGCGCCGCTATCGGTGTTGTGGGTGAGTGAGTCGCTCGATGGCGTCGACGTAGTCCAGGATCGCGTTCCGGGACAGGTCCAACTCGGCTCCCTTCGGTGCCGTGCTGTCCTCCAGGCGGAAGACGTCCAGCCGGGTCAGGTGCGCCCCCGGTCGCCACATGCACCACGTACCAGCGCAGCGGACGGTTGCGGTGCACGCGGGAGCGGAAGACGACGAAGTGCCCGGCAGGGGACAGCAGCACCACCTCGGCGGAACGGACCAGGCCGAGGGGTGGCGGTGATGCCGTCGCGCCACGTCCGCTCGCTCAGACCGGTGACCGGCGCGGTGGCCTGACCCAGGGCGTGCACAGCATCGTCGACGGTGCGCCAGTCGGCGGCGGGTAAGCAGCGGCCTCAGCCCGCCGCGGCGGGAGTGTGCGACTGCGACGTGCAGTTCGCCGGGACCGCTGTACTTCGGGTCGACCTCGCGCAGACAGCGGCGGCACACCACCCCGGTGCTCGATCCGGCGCCTTTGCCGTCGGCGTGGCAGCAGGAGGTCAGGGCCATGCTGACTGAACTAAAGGATGTGTTCTTGCAGCTCAGAAGAGGTTTCTGTTAGTTTCCGCCGCCATGCGTGATTCCGATGATCGGCAGAACCTGGCCGCCTTGGTACTGCCTGTGGTGGGGCGATTGGTCGAGACCGCTGAGGAGTGGGAGCCGTACCGGTTGCTCGACGCCGAGGGCGTGGCGGTTAGGCTGGTGATGGAGTACTTCGCCGAGTTGCAGGCTGGTAGAGCGTCGGAGTTGATGTTGCGCTCATACGGCAACGAGCTGTTGCGGTGGTGGCGGTTCCTTCTCTGCACTTGTCAAGCCAGATGGCTTATCTGTGATGCTGTTCGGACAACTTCAGTAGTTCCGCTGCGTGCACGGTGCCATCAAGCGCAAGGAGCAACTCCACTCCACCGTCCGATCGCAGCAGGCGTCCACGTCGCATAGCCTCGCTCATGGCACGCGCGACAAAGGCTGGGATCGAGGCGTGCACGTTGGCATCGGACAGGCGCAATAGCGCTATCTGGGTCAGCAAGGCAGCTCCCGACCGGAGCCACCGACAGTCATGCAGGAAGAACAAAGTCGACGGGACGATGGATTCTGGCCGGCTGGGAGCTACCTTCCTTGGTTCCCTGAGTAAGAAGCGTAATGCGGTGTTCGAACAAATATTCACGATGGATTGAAGGAACTGGTCGTCTGGGTTCTGGAGCACCAAATCACGCACGTTGGCAATTAGCATGCTGACAGCGCCGCCAATAGCGCGCGCCCTGTTGAGTTGACAGAAGCATGCAGAGTTCAGGATCTCGCGCTGCCCGACTCGGGAAGTAGGCATGCTCGTAGTTCGCGATGCACAAGTGTCGCATGGCCGCTGGGCGAAGATCCGTGCGTCGAGTGGGACGTGACCGTTATGCCAAATTTCCTCGAAGTCGCGCTCTCCATCCGAGCGATCCCATTCGGGCGGCCTGAGTCCGACAGCGCTTAGCAGGGCCTGCTCGTGCTCACTCCGCAGTTCGTCACGGTTGCGTGGCTTGAATCCCCCTAGATGGGCGGTCAGGTGCTCCAGGTGGACCCTGTTTCGGGAGAGACGGTGCTTGACGGCCGCAGCGGCCTGCGCAAAGGCGTCGTCCGCTGCATCCTCCGGATTGTTAGTGGGGTTTTCGACAATCGAAGAAATCTGGTCCCTTGCTTGGTCGCCTTCGTCGATCTCCTTCTGAAAGGCAGCACGGACGGCAGCTTTGTATGTCTTCATCAGGGGATCGTTGACTGGGTAGTCCGTCGGTTGGAGTGCGCCCGCCATGAATAAGGCCAGTATCGCCCGATGCATGGAGCGACCTCGGCTTGTCTGAGACTCCAGTGCCTCCACATAGTCGATCAAGCCTGGAGCGGTCTCGGATCGCGAGCCAGCGCCGCGCCCGAGTCCGTGTCGGCTGTTGCGCGGCAAGTAGCCGCCTGCGCGCCATCGCTCCAGTTGGGTCGGAGTGACCAACACCCCTCGAGTGGCCAGCGCTGCAACAAGCGCCTGATCAGCGTGGCTCGGCCCAGTCCGTGGCATGTACTCAGGTTAGAACCCCGCGATGTTGTCGGGACTTGCAGGGTAGTAGATGAGGATCCTGAGGTCAGGCGCCAGTCACGGCGCCTGACCTCAGGACAAGGAAGCTGAGAGAATGATGGACAACCATACGGTCGTTAAAGTCCTCCTGATTGCCCTGGCTATGCTGATCGGTGTAGTTGTCGGAGTATTCTCCGGCATCTTGTCCCGAGTCAGCGGTGCCCACCTGGCCGTCGCGATCCGGCATGGTGGTATCGCCTTCGGCGGAACTGTAACGCTGGCCATCGTGATCATCACTGCCCTGGAGTTGGGCTAGCGATTGGAGATGCGCCTCAAGGCAAATTCGTGGCTTTCTTTACAAGACGGCAGGCTCAGCCACCGCAGGGAAGGCTGGGCCTGCTGTCTTGTGCGTCCGATCACCGGTTCTTGAAAGAGGGCAGGTCGATGTCGACCAGGGCAATGCGGGTAAGGCGTTGGGTCTCTATGCGCTTGGTGCGGAGGATCTGGAGCGTAAGGTCGATGCCCTCGCCCTTGCCAAGCCAATTCTTGCGGTCGGCCCGAGCGCGGCGAGCTAGTAGGTCGTCCTCGATCTCGTTGAGGAATGGCGGCATTTTCGGGTTTACGGCGAGGTCGGGTAGTCAAACAAGAATGCTCGTGCTGGCAAGGGGGTTTCGTAGGGTCGCGTGCAGCCATCCAATTCAACCTTGCACTTGTCGAAGTGCTTCTCAAACTCGACCCATTCTTGTTCGGTGACGTCCCGGTGCTCGTCATCAGGGCGGCCGCTGCGGAATCGACCAAGGAAATCTTGGTAGTGGCGGACGACATCCTCGTCGAACACTGCGATGTAGCCCCGTGTGGTCTGAAGATGCGAATGGTCGAGCAGGGCTGCGTCGATGTGGATCGGCAGTCCGTTGTTCACAGGCTCCGTCGCGAACAATCTCCGAAAATCATGCGAAGTGAAACGGGTCGTGCGGAAGCCGGGGTGGCACTCGGCAAGCTCCTCGCACCGACGTCGCAGCATGTTCACCACGGTCGTGGGACGAGCAGATCACCGTCGGTGTCGATGCCGCGGACCCGGTCCGTGATCGTCGCGGGCGCGCGGACGTGGCGGCCGTTGGCCAGGACGAGGTCGGCGGGGTCG
Source organism: Saccharothrix xinjiangensis (assembly GCF_039527585.1). Lineage (NCBI taxonomy): Bacteria > Bacillati > Actinomycetota > Actinomycetes > Pseudonocardiales > Pseudonocardiaceae > Saccharothrix > Saccharothrix xinjiangensis. The sequence continues at coordinate 62,480 of NZ_BAAAKE010000029.1, forward strand.
AGGGGGTGGGAGGGGGCGACGGCCGTGCAGGAGGTGGTGGTGCCGGGGTCAGGCCAGGAAGGCCGCTTCGACGACGCGGCGGAGCCGGTCGGGATGCATGCCCGTCTGCAGGGCATTGAGGATCAGGACGGCGAGGTTGTGTCCCGGGTAGGCGCGCAAGGCATCGGCGGCGGCGAGACGGGCGAGCACACCGTCGCCGCGCAGGTAGACCGCGAAGGCGTAGACGGATTCGGCATGCGCCCGCCACCGGCCCGGCAGTCCGCGGACCAGGGCCAGAGCCAGGCGTTCGACCGCGGCAGGGTGGTCGCCGACGCACCGCTTGAGCCACCGGTCGCGTGTCGCTGGCGTGGCCAGCGTGGTGGCGAGCAGGACGACTTCCTCGTCCGTCGCGGGCAGCACGCCGGTCTCCGCGTTGCGGATGACCGAGTCGATCGCGTCCGGGTTCGGCGGGGCGGTGGGAGCGGCCGCGAGCATCCCGGCCCGCCGATCGAGAACCTCGGACGGCACGTCGGGTCCGAGGATCTCGGCGATCTGTTCCCGGCTGCCGTGGGTCACCGCGCCGAGCAGGACCCGCTCGACCGCAAGCACGCTGGAGGCCGGGTCGGGCATGGTGCCGTGGTCGTCGGCGTCGTCGTAGGAGCACCACCGCGCACCGGGTGACAGCTCGGCCACCCACATCCGGTACTTGACCGGGATCCCGTGGCCGGTCGGGGTCGTGGTCAGCAGAGTGAGCAGCCTCCTGGCGGGGAGCGGTCGCGGCGGCTGCCCGGTGTCGGGCCGGTCGACGACGACCAGGAACGCGGCTGCGGCCCGGTTGTCGGTTGCGATACCGAGCAAGTGGTCCACCAGCATCGCCTGGTCGTCGTCGGCGGGCAGGTCGGCTCGTACGACCACGCCGATCCTGGTGGGTGTCCGGCTCGTCATGGTGATCATGACGAGGGAGCCCGTGGAGGGGTAGTAGCCGAGCAGGTGCGGGATGGTGGCCGCCAACTCGCTCGGAGTGGTGATCAGCGCACGCGAGTAGCTGGACATGACTTCCTCTGGAGAACAACGTTGTGGTGCACAGGGGCGGTGGATCAGGACGGACCGGTCGGCCCGTGGCCGGTGTCCGCGCTGGCGGCGTGGTCCCGCAGGGCGGCGCGGGCCTGGTGGAGCTGGTGGGTCAGGCGGCGGACGCGGTCGTCGAGGCGGGTTATCACCGCGAGGTGGGCGTCCTCGCCGTGGTCGGCGATCCACGCGCGTGCGGTGAGGCTGTCGAGGCGGTCGAGCAGCCGTTGGGCGCCCACGACGTAGCCACCGCGGGCCATGCTGTCCAACACCAGCGGGGTGACCTGGTCGACCGGGTCGTCGAGGGTCCAACCCAGGCGCTGGGCGACGAACGCGGCGATCACGACATCGACACGCGGGTCGGTGCTGCGGATCGAGGTGATGATGTCGGGCCCGGTCATGGACTGGTCATCGGGCACGGCTTCCTCCTTCGTCGTCTGCGCCGTGGTCGCGACCGCCACGGTGGAGGCATGGGCGAACAGGTCCTGGGTCGCGCCGATTTCCGGCGCGACCCAGGCCTGGCATCGGCAGCGGCGGTCACGCCGGAGGCTGGTCGGCCGCCGGCTCGTCGCTCGTCTGTTCGTCGGCGGGGGTGAGGTGGGGCCACTTCTCGTGGTCGAGGGCGGGGTTGTTGACCAGCTGCTCGACGTGGGAGAGCGGGTAGCCCAGGGCCTGGAGCAGTTCGAGGTAGAAGCGGGTGTCGTCGCTGGGGGAGCGCCAGCTGGCGTCGGCGTTGTCGGTGTACTTGGCGTTCCAGTGCGCCTCGCAGGCGCCGATGACCTGGGCCAGGCGGATGAGGATGGCCTGGGTGTCGGTGGTGGTCTTGCGTCGCAGGAGCACCGCGATCGGGTTGTTGGTGCGGTGGTGGTCCTGGGGTTCGGCGAGCTTGAGCAGGGCGCAGGCGTGGGCGTGTGCGTGCGCGGCCTCGGCGAGGTGGTCGTAGGCCAGGACCGGGGCGAGCGCGAGCCAGTGCTGCAGGCGTGTCGGCAGTTCGGAGGCCTTGCGCTTGCGCCAGCCGGTGAAGTACTGGGTCAGCCACTTGCGGCGGTCGATCTTGGCGTTGCGCCACAGCTTGTTGTTCGTGCTCGCGCGCTTGCGTTCACCGGCTTGGTAGGCGGCGTCGCGCTCGGGCTCGGGCTGCGCCGTCGACGCGAAGCGCCGGACGTGGCCGTGTGCGCGGTAGTCGGTGCAGACGTAGCCGATGTCCGTGGTCGACCGGAACGGGACGTCGATGACGTAGGCGGCGTGGCCGGGGCAGCCGGCGTGGTCCTCGGCGGTGAGGGGGTCCCTGGCCTGCTCGTGGGCGAGCAGCTGGGACAGGTGGATCACGCCCTCGGTGTCCGGGTCGACGATCGGCACGCCCTCGGCGCGCAGCCGCTCCTGGGTCTGGGCGATGCGCACCGAGGCCAGGGTGCGGTGGCCGTGTGCGGTGTAGTCGCGGCAGAAGTGGAGGACTTCGACCTCCAGGTCGCGGTCGACCCATACCGAGACCGCGCGTCCCGGGCAGTCGGCGTGCCCGGCGGGGTCCAGCGGGACGTCGTCGTCGACGGCGCACAGCCCGTCCAGGCGTTCGGCCCCGTCGGGCAGGTCGTCCTCGTCGTCGACGAGTGCGTAGCCCAGGTCGGTGAACCGCTGCGTCTCCCGGGCCAGCAGATCCTGTTGTTTCCGCTCGTCGCGTAGCCGGTCGAGCGTCCACTGGAACTGGTGGGGGCGGTGGGCCAGGACGTCGACCAGCGTCCGGTGGGCGTCCTCGTCGTCACCGAACTCGGCCAACTGGGACAGCAGGAACAGGTCGGCGGTGGGCAGGGTCTTGCCGGCGGCCCGGGTGCGGGCACTGGCGGCGACGGTCAGACCTGCCTGGACGTGCTCGTCGGGCACGACCAACTTCTGGGCGATCGTCTCCACGTCCAGCCCTTCGAGGGCGAGCTGTTCGAACAGGCCCGCCTCCTCGACCGTGGTGTAGCCCACGCGCTGCATGTTCTCCAGGCCCTGGGCCACCAGCACGTCCAGGCGGGTGCCGGGCGCGTGCACCAGCACGTCGACGGTGAGGTCGGGGTTCTCCTGTTCCTTGACCGCGACCGCGGCGGCGGTGCGGTGGTGTCCCACGAGCACCCGCAGGACACCGTCGGGGTCCGGTGCGACGTTGATGATCGAGATTTTCGGGTCCATGCCGTGTTCGGCGATCGAGGCCACCAGCTCGGGTCGGGTCTGGCGGATGTCGCCGACCTCGCGGCTGTTGCCCTGCGCCCGCAGCGTCCGCGGGTCGACACCGGGCAGGATGTAGGGGTAGGCGGTCCGGCTGTCGGTGCCGTCCTGGTCGGACACCGTGTCCGAGCCGGGGGCGTCGGTGTCGGCGGTGTCGGCGGTGTCGGGGGTGGTGGTCATCGTGATGGCCTCGTTCCGGGTGTTGCGGGCATGGCGCTGCCCTGAGGTGACTACGGAAATCTGTTGGCGTGAAAAGGAAAACGGTGTCATGGTCGGGCGGCCGTGGCGCCGGTCCGGTGGTGCGCCCGCCGCGAGGCTCTGCCGGAGGTGGGGGGCGTCCGGCGCTTTTTGCTGGACGCGCCCACCCCCGGCAGAGCACGCTGGGCGGCGCACACCGGGCCGGCGGCGCGCTCCACCCACCTTCCACTCAGGCGGGGAGGTGGCACCAGGGGCGAGCGCAGGGGCTATCCCGTGTCCGTGTCCACGACGCCAGGGCCGGCGAGGTCGACGGGGCGGTCGAGATCGGCGGTGGCGACGGCGTATGTCGGTGCCCACCGGTGGTCGTCCTGGTTGCGGTAGACGCGCAGCATCCCGGCGTTGAAGAGGTAGAGCCACCGGTGGCGCGGGTCGGGGCGGTCGGACAGACGGCCGGTGACCGGGTGGAGGGCCGACTCGGCGAGGTGGTAGCCGACGCCGCGGTGGGGCTCGACGTCCTCGGCGGTGCCCAGCGTGCGCAGTCCGGTGTCCAGACAGTGGCCCGCCGACCACGGGTTGATCGACTCCCAGTCGTGGCGCAGGATCGCCGCCACCAGGAGCTCGACGTCCCCGTGGTGGTAGCCGTGTAGGGCCTTGCCCAACTCGGGCACCTGGACCACGGGGTCGCCGGCCCTGTTGCACGGTCGGGCGGTGTAGGTCTCGCCGTCGGCGTCGAGTGCACCGATCAGGGATGGAGGTGACATGGTCGTTTCTTTCGCTCGGTCTCGGTGTGACACAGGTGGCGTGTTCGACTTCGCTCATGCCTCCGGTGAGCACGGCTCCAGACGGGTCGGTACCTGAACCGTGCCGGTGACGCGACGTCGCGCAGCAGGACGTCGTGGCTGTGCCGTCGATCAGATCGTCGGCGCAGACTGGACGAGCCAAGTAGGGCCAGGGCAGGACGGCGACGGTCTCGGTGACGGGTTTGGTATTGCGTCCAGGGGTGTGGAGGTCCGGCCTGGCGCGGTGATGCGTTCGCCTGGGGCTGTGTCGGGGGTGGGGTGTCCAGCGTTTTCTGCTGGACACCCCACCCCCGACAGAGCACGCTGGACGACGCACACCGAGGTTCGGGCGGTATACACACTGGTCGGGTCCGGCAGCGGACACCCTTTCCCGGCGTGTGGTCAGACAGAGATGGTCGCCGTGGGACCGGCATGTTGTCTTCGGGTTGTCTCGCCGACTGGTTACATCCCAAGCGGGGAGTGACCAGGCGTTCGCACATCTGTGCTGACACAGTCCCGGAGAGCGTCAGATCCTGGCACTCGTGAGTGCAGCTCCGCCGTGTGCGACTCCTCGTCGCGCGGAGTTTCCGAACACTCTCATGGCGGCTTCGGTGCAACCCGAGGCGTACCTGTCCGCAATTTGGCGGCTACCGTAGGGGTTCCTTTGTTCAAGCAGGCCGCGCAGCGGCCTCCGGTCGGATGCGCCCATGAGCCTGCTGGTGGGGAGTGCCGGGTGTCTGAACTGTGCATATCCCGTTCACCCGGAATAGCGTCGTGATCAAGAAACGCCGTCGGTTCGGTCCGGTCGCCGCCTTATTTTGCATTGGAAGTTCGTGGCAGCCGCCACTGTGGTGGCCGATTGACGCAGTACGAGGCGGGTGCTACCCGGATCCGGCGGGTTGTGCAATGGTCATGTCCGGTTCATGTCAATCGCGATATCTATGAGCGGTGTGCCCTTTTGCGTCTTGACCGCACCCGAACGCCGTGGCCATACTCGGCGATGGCAAGGTCGCATCGACCCGGTGCGCTGGTAGGTGAACTATTCCGGCCGACTCCGCTTGGCTTTCGATTCTCCGGAAAGGCAACGCCGATGCGTCCTTGGTTTGCCCGTCGTGCTCAAAGACGTGCAATCGTATTCGTCCTCTGCGGTGCGCTCGTCGCGGCGTTGCTGTGGGCGCTGCAGGGTGTGAAGACCGCTTCGCCGCCCCAGGCCAGGTCATGGCCCGAGGTCGTCGCCGATCTCGTCGAGGCTCGGGCGACCGCGGCCTTGGCGGGCAAGCGGGTGGAGGCGTCGGCCGAACGGACGGAATCGACTACGACGTTCGCCAATCCCGACGGCAGTTACACCACCGAGGTGAACACCGCGCCGGTGAGGGTGCGTCGGGACGGCCAGTGGTTGCCGGTGGAGCTGACCCTCGAACAGGGCGCCGACGGCGGGGTGCGGGCCAAGAACCATCCCCGTGACCTGGTGCTGGCCGGAAAGACGGATACGGGTGGTGTGCACGATGTCGCCGTCGTGCACCACGGTGAGGCGATCGTGGCGTTGCGCTGGGAGGGGACGTTGCCCCAGCCGCGGTTGGACGGCGCGGACGCGACCTATTCCGATGTCCGGCCGGGTGTGGACCTGGTCGTGCGCGCGACTCGCACCGGTTTCGAGTCGTTCTTCGTCCTGCGTGAACGCCCGCGGGAGGCCGAGCGTTTCGAGATGCGATTGAGGTTGTCCAACGTGGTGCTGCGCCACGGCGAACACGGCAATGCCGAGTTGGTCGACGGCAACGGGTCCGTGGTCGGTGCGATCCCCGCGGCGGACATGTGGGATGCGCGCGGGTCGCAGAACCGGGTTCGGGTGGAGAACCAGTCGTGGACGGTGGGAGCCGACGGCGAGGCCCGGTTGGGGCTGGAACCGGCCCCTGGGTTCTTCGCCGATCCTTCCGTGCGCTACCCCGTCACGATCGATCCTGCGGTGTCCCTGGATACCTCCTTCGACACCTTCACCCGCAGTGACATCACCTCTGTGGACCAGTCCGCCCGGACGGAGCTGAGGATCGGCAGCCCCGATGCCGGTGTGACGAAGGCGCGTTCGTACCTGAACTTCGACGTGGCGCGCTTCCAAGGCAAGCGGATCATCGATGCCAAGCTCTCCCTGTACGCGATCCATTCGGCCGGTTGTACCGAGCGGAACTGGGAGGTGTGGGACTCGCCGCCGGTCAGCACCTCCACCCGCTGGTCCAACCAGCCCAATCCGACCTGGCGGGTCGCGACGTCGAGCAGTACCAAGGGCGGCGGCGCGGGATGTCCGGCCGCCTGGGTGGACGCCGGAGTGAAGTCGCTGGTGCAGGAGTGGGCCGCCGACCGGCTTTCCACCGGAGCCGTCATGCTGAAGGCGGCGTCGGAGACGGACTCTGCGGGGTACAAGGAGTTCAGTTCCGCCGAAGGCGCCCACGTGCCGCACTTGGACGTCACGTACAACACCACCCCCGGTGCGACCAGTGATCACGCCATCTCCGACCGCTCCGACATCGGCGGCACCGTGGTCACCCGCAGTCTGACGCCGACGTTGGCGGTGAGGCCCAACGACGTCGACGGTGACGAACAGGCGGCGGTGTTCTACGTGTACGAGGGGAACACGATCATCGCCTCCAAGGTCGTCGACGACGTGCCGGCGGGTGAGATGGCCCGGTGGACGGTTCCCAGCGGGGTCCTAATCGACGGGCGCAGCTACCGGTTCCGCGCCACCAGTTACGACGGCTTTGACATCGCGGACGACAGCTGGATGGTCGTCCGCTCGCAGCACAGTCCCGACATGGTGGCCCAGGCCGAGGACTGCGGTTACGACAACAACATCCAGATGGAGGTGGCGCAGGCCAACGGCAGCCGCTGCCAACAGTACTTCCCGTGGCCCACAGGTGACGGCCACCACCTGCTGAGAGCCAGGCACTCCCACAGGGTGATCCACAACGTCCGCTGCGGCACCGCCGAGGGCAACGACGTGCACCAGTACGACATCGAGCACACCGACTGCCAGAAGTGGCGAATGGACCGCCAGTCCGACGGTGTGTACGAATTCACCGTCAAGAACGTCGACAAGGTGATGAGCCACGAGTGCGACCTCGACGAGGGCTCCGAACTCGCCATCCGGCAACGAGGGGAGGACACCTGTGGCCGGTGGCTGTTGGACCCGACCCCGGCCAACGGAGCCGAGGTCCGGTGGTTTCCGTTCAAGGTCGACACCTCGGCCCCGGCCCCGGTGGACCCCGGAAAGGTGCAGTACGCCTACGACGGCGCCGGCCGGTTGGTCGGTGTCAGCGACCGGAACGGTGAGAGCGCTCGTTTCGGTTACGACGAGGTCGGCAACACGCGGTCGATCCAGCCCTTCCCGAGCCAGCACGTCAGCGTGTTCAGCGTGGTCCCGGAGCGCGCCGCCCCCGGCGCCACGGTGACGGTGACCGGCACCGGATTCAGCCCGACCGCAGCCGACAACACCGTGCGCTTCGGCACCGCCACCGCCACCGTCACCGGGGCGACCGCGACCCAGTTGGCGGTGGTCGTTCCCGCAGGCGCCGCGAGCGGTCCCCTCGCGGTGACCACATCCGGCGGCACGGCGAACAGCCCCCGACCTTTCACCGTGACGGTGCACCCCGGCGCGCCGACGATCAGCGCAGTCAGCCCTGCCCATGCCGCAACCGGCGACACGGTTACCATCACCGGCACCGGCTTCGACCCGGTTCCCGAGCGCAACACCGTCGTGATCAACCGGACACGGGCACGCGTGACGGCGGCCACCGCGACCACGCTGACCGTGACGGTGCCCCCGGCGACGGGTTCGGGACCGGTCGCGGTGCGCACCGGGGCCGAAACCGCAACCTCGGCGGCCGACCTGATCGTCGTTCCACGCCCGTACAGCGCGGTCGACCTGGGCAACTCCGTCGACCTCGTCGTGGACGGACCCGGCAAGTCCGTCACGATCCCGGCGGGCAAGATCGCGTTGCTGCGATTCTCCGGAGTCAAGGGCCAGCGACTGAACCTGGGCCTGACCGGGTCGACCATCTCCACCGTCTTCGACATCGCGGGCTTCTCCGCCTACGGTGCGCCGTTCGCGCGCGACCAGTACTCGCGCCCGTGGAACTCGAACAACTTCGCGGGCGGACTGCGGATGCCGGTGCTGCCCACCGACGGCACCTACCAGATCGCCATCGACCCGAGGGACGCGGGCACGGGCGCGATTACCGCCACCCTGTCCACGCCCGTGACCGGAAACCTCCAGCTCGGCGGAACCCCGACCGCGGTGACGTTCGACCGTGAGGGCAGACACGCCGAGTTGACCTTCACCGCCACCGCCGGACAGCGCTTGGGCATCGGGTTGACCGACATGTCCGTGCCCGGCGACGCGGTCACCGCGGCCCTCTTCGGCCCCGAGGGAACCCCGGTGCTGTGGGACGAGCCCGCCTACGACAGGCTCGTCGCCCCGAAGGGCGCCGACATCGACTACGTCGCACAACGCACCGGAACCCACACGCTGGTGCTGAACTCCACCAGCGGCCGCACCGGATCGGTGAAGGTCACCGGATCGCTGCCTGCAGAGGTGGGCTCGTTGACGGTCGGCAGCGCGAAGACCGTCGCGATCGACCGGGCCGGGCAGGACGCCGTGGCCACCTTCGCCGGCACGGCGGGCCAGCGACTCGGCCTGACGATCACCGACTACACGTTCCAGTACGCGCTGCGAGTGCGTGTGCTGCGACCGGACGGCCGGGAGCTGGTCGACGTCGAGCGGTCCACGGCCTTCGTCGACTTCGATCCACTTCCCGAGACCGGGACCTACCAGGTGGTGCTCAGCCCCAACTCCTCGACCGGCTCGGCTCGCATCCGGCTGGCCGAGCGCTCCAACGCGGGGTCGATCACCGTGGGCGGCAGCGCCAAGAACGTCTCGATCGGCACCACGGGAGGCTCGGTGGAGACGTCCTTCACCGCCTCGGCGGGGCAGCGGATCTCGCTGGGTGTCACCAACTCCACCTTCGGTGACAACGGCATTCGGGTCACGGTCACCAACCCCGAAGGGGTGGTGGTCAGCAACCGGACCGTGCCCACCGGTGGCAGCACGGACTTCGCCACCGCCACGGCCGGCACCTACCGGATGATCGTCTCGCCGCTGTCGTTCGGGACCGGCTCCGCCACGCTGACCCTCTCCGAACAGATCAACGCCGGTACCTTGACCCGGAACACCGACAAGACGGTGACGATCGGGCGAGTCGGGCAGAGCGTGCGAATGACCTACGCGGGCACCGCGGGGCAGAACCTCGCCATCACCTCCTCCAACGTGACCTTCGCCTACAAACCGCGGGTGACCGTCTACACCCCCGACGGCACGGTGCTGATCGACGCCCACAACACCAACACGGTGGCCATCCCGACACTGCCGGCCACCGGCGCCTACGAATTCGTGATCAGCCCGTTCTCCAGCTCGGGATCGGCGACGTTCCGACTGACCACGCGCACCACTACCAGCAGCAGCGACACCCAGGCGGTGGCACCTGCGGCGGAAGGCCGAGGAGGTCCGGTCACCGCCCTCGGCGGACAACCCCACACCTCCCCCCACCCCACCGTTGCGTCCGCGCAGCCCGTCGGACGGGAAGCCGAAGCGTGGACACCTTCGCCGGAGAACCTCTCGGGTGCCGGGTGGTCCACCGATCGTCCTGCGGCGACCGATTCCCCCGCCGCACCGTCGGCACCCGAAGGGACCACGGCGGTCAGCGCCAGGGTCTTGACCCTGGACGGGCGGGGCCTGCCCGGCGTGAGCGTCTCGATCGGGGATCACCGGGCCCGCACCGGCCGGGACGGGTGGTTCCTCCTGGCGGACGTGCCGGCCGGCCGGCAGGTGCTCCGCGTCGACGGCAGCACCGCGGGCTCGTCGGACCGGCGCTTCGGACTGCACGACATCGGCATCGACGTGGCCGACGGGAAAACCACCGCACTGCCCTTCCCGGTCTGGCTCAGCAGGCTCGACACCCGTCACGCCGTGGCGTTCCCGTCACCGACGACCGACGACGTGGTGATCACCACGCCGGCGATCCCCGGCCTGGAGGTCCACCTGCCGCCGGGCGCGGTGGTTCGCGACGCCGACGGCGACGTGGTCACCGAACTGGGCATCACCGCGATCCCCGTCGACCGCCCGCCGTTCCCGCTGCCGCAGTCGAACGTGCCGGTCTACTTCACCGTGCAGCCGGGCAGCGCCTACCTGTTCCCCACAGGGGCGCGGATCGTCTACCCGAACTACACCCACGAGGCACCCGGCGCGGTGATGAACTTCTGGCACTACGAACCCGAAGGTCGAGGCTGGTTCGTCTACGGCACCGGCAAGGTCTCCGACGACGGCACCAAGGTGGTGCCCGACCCGGGGGTGGAGGTCTACCGCTTCACCGGCGCCATGCTGATCACACCAGGCATCCCCGCACCACCCGAGCGCGCACCGGCCCCCGGTTCCACCAGCCGGGGCGGCGACCCGGTCGACCTGGCCACCGGTCTGCTCGTGGACGAGCAGACCGACCTCGTCCTCGACGACGTCATGCCGATCGGACTGACCCGCACCTACCGACAGGGCGACCCGGGCAGTCGCGCCTTCGGCATCGGCGCCAACTTCGAGTACGGCGCCTACCTGACCTCCCGGCAGTACTGGACCGAGGCCGACCTGGTGCTGCCCGACGGGGGCCAGGTGCACTACCGGCGCATCTCACCCGGAGGGACGGGGCGCGACGAGTTCAAAAGCGGCGTGTTCCAGGCCGATCCCACACCGACGAGGTTCAACGGCTCCGTGATGGCCTGGAACGGCAACGGCTGGGACCTGCGGCTGCGAGACGGCACCGTGTGGGTGTTCGGCGACGAGGCGCCGTTGCAGGAAATCCGCGATCGCCACGGCAACACCACCACCTTCACCCGCGCACCCGCCCCCGCCGACTCCGACGGCGTCGTGCGAGACCGCGGCCCGATCACCCAGATCACCTCGCCGAACGGAAAGTGGATCAAACTGGGCTACGACTCGGCCAACCGGGTCACCAGCGCGGAGGACATCCTCGGCCGCACGGTGCGTTACACCTATCACGCGTCCGGGCACCTGGCGACGGTCACCGACCCGGCGGGCGGGGTCACCGCCTACACCTACGCCGACGGCAACCTGCACACGATCACAGACGCCCGCGGCACCACCTACCTCACCAACGAGTACGACGAGGAAGGACGCGTCGCCAAGCAGACCCTCGCCGACGGCGGCACCTACATCTTCGCCTACACCGCCGCGGCCGACGGAACCGTCAGTCAGACGCGGCTGACCGACCCCCGGGGCCACGTCCGCAGGGTCACCTTCAACGACAAGGGCTACGCCACCAGCGAGACCCAGGCCCAGGGCACACCCGCCGAGCGCACCTGGTCGATCGAGCGCGACCAGCGGACGAACCAGGTCACCGCCTACGTCGACCCTCTTGGGCGGCGCACCGCGCTCGCCTACGACGCCAACGGCGCACTGGCCTCACGCACCGAGATGGCCGGCACCCCGACGGCACGGACCACGGCCTACGCCCACGACGGCCCGTATGACCAGCTGCGGCGACTGACCGACCCGCTGGGCAACACCTTGGCCCTGGACTACGACTCCACCGGCACGTTGACGAAGGTGACAGATCCGGAAGGAAGAACGGTCGAGTTCCGGCACAACACTGCCGGACAAGTGACTTCTCGTGTCGACGCGGCGGGCCACACCACCTCCTACGGCTACTCCTTGGGAGAGCAGGTCTCCGACACCGACCCGCTCGGGCGGATCGGCCGGCGGAGCATCGACCCCGCCGGGCGGACGATCGCCGTGACCGATCCCCAGGGCAACCGGACAATGGTCGTCTACGACCCGGTCGACCGCATCCGATCGGTCACGGACCCGCTCGGCCACGTCACCACCTACGGCTACGACGCCAACGGCAACCTGACCGGGCTCACCGACGCCCGCAACAACACGGTCTCGTTCGGCTACGACGACGCCGACCGCCTGCGCATCAGGACGGACGCACTCGGCCGGAGCGAGACGCTGTCCTATGACCTCAACGGCAACGTGGTCTCCGAGACCAGCCGCGCCGGTCGGGTCACCACCTACGCCTACGACGAGCTGGACCGCCGAACCACGACCCGGTTCGGTGTTACGGGAGACCAGGCCGAGAGCACTGTCACCCAGGGGTACGACACGGGCGACCGGGTTACCACGATCCGGGACAGCGCCGCCGGCACCATCACGATGACCCCGGACGCCTTCGACCAGATCCTGCGGGTCGACAGCCCGCAGGGTCGCGTCGACTACACCTACGACGCCGCCGGTCGCCGTACGAGCATGACCGTCGAAGGAGGACCGGAGGTCACCTACACCTACAACCGCGCAGGACAGCTGACCCGTGCGGGCGAGGTGACCCTGGGCTACGACCGGCTCGGCCGCCAGGACTCGGTGACGATGCCGGGAGAGCTCCGCCAGAGCTACACCTACGACGCGGCCGACCAGATCACCGACATCGCCTACCGGCACGGCTCCACGGTGCTGGGCAACCTCGCCTACACCTACGACGCGGCCGGCCGCACGACCACCGTCGGTGGCTCCTTCGCCAGGACCGACATCCCGGACCCGCTGGGTCCGGTCACCTACGACGCCGCCAACCGGATCAGCGGCGGCCACAGCTACGACCCGGACGGCAACCTGACCGCCGACGGCACCCACGTCTACAGCTGGAATGCCCGCGGACAGCTGCTCAGCGTCACCGGACCCGACACCACGGCCACGTTCGCCTACGACGGACAAGGTAGGCGCACGACACGCACGGTGGGCACAACTGCGACCACCTACCTTCATGACGGCGCGAACCCGGTCCGGGAAAGCACTTCCGGGCGCACAACCGAGCTGACGACCGGCGGACTGGACCGGTACTTCACCCGCGACACCGGCACCGATCGACGCGTGATCCTGACCGACCGGCTCGGCAGCACCGTCGCCTTGGCCGACACCACGGGCCGGATCACTGCCGAGTACACCTACCAGCCGTTCGGGAAGACCAGCGTCACCGGCGACGACCAGGGCAACTCCCACCGGTTCACCGGCCGTGAAGACGACGGCACCGGGCTCTACGCCTACCGGGCACGCTATTACGACCCCGATACCGCCCGTTTTCTCAGCGAAGATCCCCTCGGACACGCCTCTGGCGAGGCCAACCTCTACGCCTACGTGTCCAACGCCCCCACCATGCTGGTCGATCCCATGGGCACCAAGCCGCGTAATCCGGGTGGTGGCGGCACGGCGGTCGGCGATTGTGTTCCCGACCCCAAGGGCGGCGGCAATTACACGACGTACTCGCAGTTGCGGAGGGCGCAAGCCCGCGACGCCCACCACATCATCCAGGACGCCGCCGTGAAGGGGATCGAGGGTTACAGCCGCTACCGGGCGCCTGCGATCCAGCTGCAAGGTCCTTCCAATCTCGCGGGCACGCCACATCAGAAGGCGACCGCGGTGCAGAAGCTGCCGGGTGGCGGAACCTATGGCGCGGAACGCGACATCGCCTACCGGGCGTTGCGCGAGGCCGGTCTGTCGGAAGACGACGCCATGCGTGCCGTCGAGGGCGCCGACGAGTACTTCATGGGTAACCTCTGCCTGGGCTTGGACTCCCCGACGAACATCCCCGGGGATCGCGCCAAGGGGGACAAATGATGGATCCGGTCGTCAAGCAGAACGTGGAGGAGATCGTCCACCTCCTCGTCCGGGGCGAGTACGAGGCGTTGAGCGCGTCGACCGGCAACGATCGGCTCGACGCCGCCCAGCTGCGGAAGGCGGTCGAGGACTACGGACGCACCCTGGTCCCGCTGACCGCGGACTGGGCCGACGAAGCCGTCGTCATCCCCGTGGACGATCCCGACCGCACAATGCTGGCCATCACCGTCGACCTGCGCACCGTGGAAGAGGGCCTCTCCGACCTCTCCCTGGAACTGACTTTGACCCGGGTCGCCCCCGACCAGTGGAAGGTGGGCATTGACAATCTCCACGTTCTCTGAACCGCCACTGCGGCTCCGTGTCGACCGGACGAGGCTCGGCGCCGCGGTATCGCGGTGGCCGGTGACGCGGGGATGCGACGCCTCGAACGAACAACCGGAGCAGGCCGTCCACCGGGGTGTGGTCATCGGCCACACCCCGGTCGGCAGGGAGCAGGTGACCGGGTGACCGTCTCCAGGAGGACCGTGCTGGCCACGCTCGGCTTGGCCGGACTCACCGGGTGCGCCGCGGAACCGGACCGGGAGGCGCCGCAGCCGTCGGCCGGTCAGCGGGGCGTGCTGGAACCGGCCGCGGCGCACACCGAACTGGTCGCGTTCGACGTGACCGCTCACGGCACCGACGCGCTGACCGAGGTGATCAGGACGCTGGGGGCACCTGCGGCTGGTGTGACGACGACCGTCGCCGTGGGCGCCTCCTTGTTCGACGGTAGGTTCGATCTCGAACGCCCACGTGGGCTTACCTTGATGCCGTCATTCCGCAACGACGTCCTCGACCCCCGCTGGTGTCATGGCGACCTCCTCGTCCAGGCGAGCGCCGCTACGAGGGGGCCCATCGACGCCACGTTCGCCCGCACGGTGTCGGGGGTCACCACGCGGTGGCGCATCGCGGGCTTCCACCCCAGTGGCTCCCGGAACCTCTTCGGCTTTCGCGAGGGAAGCGGGAACCCCGACCCCGCCGACGTCGAATTGATGGACAGGCACGTGTGGGTCCAAACCGGCGACGACGAACCCACCTGGTGCGCGGGAGGCACCTACCAGGTCGTCCGCCTCATCCGACTCGCCACCCCCACCTGGGACGACGAGCCGACCGAGGTGCAGGAACGGGTGTTCGGCAGGCACAAGGACACCAACGCACCCCTCGGACACTCCACCGAGCACGCCGAACCCGACTACACCGACGACCCGCACGGCCGCCTCATTCCGCTCGACGCACACATCCGCCGGGCCAACCCCCGCACCCCCGACAGCCAGGCTCACCGGATACTCCGACGCAGCCACTCCTTCCGCGACGAATCCGGCAGCGGCCAGATCTTCACCTGCTTCCAGCGCGACATCGAACGGGGGTTCGCCACCGTGCAGAAGCGCCTGGCTGGCGAAGCTCTCGAGCGCTACCTGCTGCCCTTCGGCGGCGGATACTACTTCGTGCTCCCGGACACGACCACTCCTGGCGCGGACCGTATTGGTCGAAGGGCGCACGGCTGAACTGGAAGCCGTATCGACCTGGAGGGTTAGACTACGAACCAGATCCAGGAGTTCGTCCGCCTCGTCGGCCAACTCCTGACACCGCCCGACCGGCAGGTCGAGCACCCGGCGGCGCTGACCTCAAAGCTCGGTGCTGCTTACCTGGTACTGCAGGGTCACAACCTTTCTCAGGTCTTCGCGGCCGACTTGTTGGGTGTCTCCCACTTCAGCGTCTTGCAGGTGTTCCGCCGCTATGCGCAGCTCGGGCTCGTCCAGGGTGGCCGTCGATGGGTCGGCTCTGCTGCGCAGTTCCAGCAGGATCGGCGCGCCCTCGCGCGGTCGGACGACTGCGGTGGTGGTCTCCTGCTGGACGTCGCTGCGCCCGGTACACGGTCTGCAGTGCGAGCCGTTCGTCGACAGGGGTGCCGAGGGAGTGTCTGAGCGGGGCGAGCAGATCGACCGTCATGTCCGACCACCTGCGCTGCCGCCGTGGCCGGTGCCGTGCTCGGCGTCGCGGACGTCCGCGGAGTCCGGGTGCGGCCGGTCGTCGCAGGTGCGTTGCGAGTGGTGGCAGGGCACCGTCGGCTGCCCCGACAGAATGCGGTCGAACGTCATGTCTGCGGCCACGCGTGACGCGGCGGACCCGCCGGCCATCTTCGACGACCTCCCGGCCGACCGCGCCGCGCGGTCGTTCATGCGCTGGGCGCGGTCGGCTTCCTGCTGATCGATCGACGGTATTGCCTCGTGGATCTCGTGGGTGGGGCGTGCGAGCGGGCTTGATCAGAGTCCGTTCGATCAGGGTGATGGGGCCGTGTTGAGGGCGACGGTGTCGCGACGAGTGCAGCAGCCACGTGCCGGCGTGGCGGGACCAGATCCGGGAGCGGGTGGCCCTGATCGCCTGATCGGCGGGGTCGTTCTTCTCGGTGCCGACCACGATGGTGCTGCTGTCGTAGCCGTGTCGGGTGATCGGGGCGCCGCGCGCGACTGCGGCCCGGGTGGGCGTGTCGGTGTTGGTGGTGGTCGTGCTCATGGATGGAAGGCCTTTTCGTGCTTGATGTCGTGGGCGGGTAGCGCGAAGGCCCGACCCCGGTTCGGCATGAATCGGGATCGGGCCTTCGGATGTGGCGAAGTGTCGGGGGAAGCGGAGGCTGGGGATGCGGTCAGTGGAGGCCGCCGCGCCGAGTGTGGCAGGAGCCGAGGTGGAAACCGGTGACGGTCCTGCGGTCACCGCGACGGCCCTCGACCGCTGTCCTGTGGGCGGGGTGGCTGTCGACGTGGACGGCAACCGGCAGGCTGGCCACCGTGCGGGAGCAGCCACGGACACCGACGGGGGTGCAGTCCGCGGGGCGGCTCGGGCTGTGTGACGGTGAGGGTCGGCCCTCCGGGTCGGTTCAGGCGGGCACGATCAGCGATGCCTGGCCGGCCAGTGTGTCGGCGAGGCGTCGTAGCGTGTCGAAGCCGGGCTCGGAGTGGGTGCCGGTGCCCTTGTCGCCGTGCAGCGAGGTGCTGTCGTGCCAGTGGGACGGGTCGTGGTCCACGACCGGTGACCATTCGCGGGTGGCGGTGAGCACCTCGGCCACGGCGAAGGACTGCCGCTGGTAGCTGTTGCGCTCGATGCGCACCCGGAAGGTGTGTTCGCCGCGGCGGTAGAAGCGGACCAGGGTGTAGCTGCCTCGTCCCGGATCGGCGCCTGCGGTCTCGTGGAGCGTGACGAGGTCGTCGGGTGTGTCGAGCCAGTCGCGGAGGGCGGTCAACGCGTCGAGGAGGTGGCCGGACGGGACGTTCGGTCCTGCCCTTGGTGATCGAGTTGTTGGGTGTGCAGGTTGTGGTCGACGACTGGGGTGATGGAGGCGACGATCTCGGGTGAGGCGGTCCTGGTGGAGCGGCGGGTGTGTGACATGGGTGTTCTCCGGGGTGAGGTGAATAGGGAATACCCCGTTGACGTGATTCGGCGGAGTACGACCGCTGACCCGGAGGGCCGGATGATCGACGTTCCCCGAACTGTTCGGTGTCGACCTCGCGTGGACGGGCTGGTGGGCGAAGCCGCCTTGTCGGTGGGGCGCACTCGCCGGGCGGTGCCGTCGGTGTGGTGGGGCAAGCCACATCTTTTCGTGGCTTGCCCCACCACCCCGCGGTACCGCAGAGTGCGCACGCCCCACCGACGAGGCGGTCGGCCGAATTCGTGTTCCGCACCTGCGGCCTTTATTTGGGCGGCTGAGCCTGCTGGTGACCGGCCGAAATCCGTTCCCTGAAGGTTATTCCTGACTGTGGAGTGCCCGCCATCGTGTCGCCAGGGCTGTTGCCGCCAGGACACCGACTGCTCCGGCTGCGCCGATGACCAGGTGCGGGGCGAGGCGTTCGGCGACCAGTCCGCCGAGGGCGAGGCCTGCGTCTTGGGCGGCCTGCATGGCGGTGATGGTGAAGCCGATGGTTGGCCCCGGTGGGCGTCGGGGGCGCGCAGCACGAAGCCGGGGTTGGCCACGATGTGGTAGGCGGAGGCGGCGTGGGACAGGGCGACAGTGCCATGACCACCGGCAGCGGCGGGTCGGCCAGGCAGCCGAGCAGGGGCACGCCGGTTCCGATGGCCAGCAGCGGCATTACCCGGTGCTGGACGGGCTCGGGCAGGGCGGCGACGAGGAGGGAGGCCGCGGCGCAGCCGGCGGAGTAGGCGGAGTAGGTGGCGAACAGCATGTCGACCACGACCGGGCCGCCGCCGAGGTGGGCCGCGTAGGAGTAGCGAGGGCTTCGCCGACGATGTAGGTGCCGGACAGGGCAGCGTAGCCGACAAGGAACAGCAGGTGCCGGTCGTGCCATACCACGCCCGCGCCAGTGCGGATCACTTCCGCCACCTGCGGTGGGAGAGGCTGCGGCGACGACCGGCGGCACGAACACCGTAAGGTGCGACTTCTCCGTAATGCCGCCTGATGCCTGCTCGCGTGGAGAGCATGCCTTGTCAGGCAACGACTCGAACTGGCCGGACGGACCATCCCCGCCTGCATGGGAAGCACTGACGAGGAGGCTTCACCTCTATGAGTACGGACCATCCCCGCTCGCCCGCTCGCGCGGGGAATACTCTGCTGTTCGGCCCGGACGCCCTGACTGAAGGGGACCATCCCCGCTCGCGCGGGGAGCATACGACGAACTGCCGCCGGCCCGGCAGCTCGACCGGACCATCTCCGCTCGCGCGGGGAGCACGCCGAGCAGCCCGACGAGCAGCTGGAGCACGCCGGACCATCCCCGCTCGCGCGGGGAGCACATCGTCGCCATCCGCACCCGCCGCATCCCCGTCGGACCATCCCCGCTCGCGCGGGGAGCACCACTTCGGCAACCACGCCACCGCCGGCGACGTGGGACCATCCCCGCTCGCGCGGGGAGCACGCCCGGGACCTCCAGCCGCAGCTCGCGGAAGCCGGACCATCCCCGCTCGCGCGGGGAGCACGCGTTCGCCGCCGGTGCGCTCACCGGCCGTCACGGACCATCCCCGCTCGCGCGGGGAGCACTGCGGTTCAGTCGCACCGGAACCTGATCGGCGCGGACCATCCCCGCTCGCGCGGGGAGCACTTCGCGTCAACAACTGCGGCCAGGTGGTCGAGGGGACCATCCCCGCTCGCGCGGGGAGCACCACAGGCGCAGCACCAGCGGCGTGGTGCCGCCGGGACCATCCCCGCTCGCGCGGGGAGCACTCGCACTGCAACAACGTCTGGATCTTGTCGGCCGGACCATCCCCGCTCGCGCGGGGAGCACCCGCCGGGGTGGGCGCCGCGGTCGACGGTCGCCGGACCATCCCCGCTCGCGCGGGGAGCACTACGGGGATGGGGGTCAGGACTGGTCGGGCGGGGGACCATCCCCGCTCGCGCGGGGAGCACTCAACGAAGTGCGACCGCCGGTACTGCTCGCAGGGACCATCCCCGCTCGCGCGGGGAGCACTGAGCGTCAAGGCTCGTCGCCACGTCAACCCTCGGACCATCCCCGCTCGCGCGGGGAGCACCTCACCACGGGGGTCTCGCCGTCGAACCACACGGGACCATCCCCGCTCGCGCGGGGAGCACCAGCTCGGTCCGCAGTTCGCGGACGCTCTTGTCGGACCATCCCCGCTCGCGCGGGGAGCACCGTGCCAAGCAGGCCGCCGAAGGCGTCCGCCAGGGACCATCCCCGCTCGCGCGGGGAGCACGGCCGGGTCACGACGTTCTCCGACGCCGGGACCGGACCATCCCCGCTCGCGCGGGGAGCACCGAGACCTGTGGGAGACCAACGTCGGCCAGGTGGGACCATCCCCGCTCGCGCGGGGAGCACGACCACATCCTCGGCGATGTTCCGCCAGGCCTCGGACCATCCCCGCTCGCGCGGGGAGCACTCGCAGAAGCTCTGGTCCGTGGTCGAGCGGGAGGGACCATCCCCGCTCGCGCGGGGAGCACCCGGGCAGCCCCGAGACGAAGCTGACGACCGAGGGACCATCCCCGCTCGCGCGGGGAGCACCGCGCGGTCGGCGTGACGACCGCGCTCAACGCCGGACCATCCCCGCTCGCGCGGGGAGCACGTCGCGGCGTCGCCGTAGCTGGTGTTCATCGCGGGACCATCCCCGCTCGCGCGGGGAGCACCAGATGCGCCACCGCAACGAGGGGCCGGTGAGCGGACCATCCCCGCTCGCGCGGGGAGCACCCGATGACCGCGCGGCCGATCGGCGCGGCCACCCGGACCATCCCCGCTCGCGCGGGGAGCACCACCACCACGGTGATCCGGTCCTGGGTGTTCCTGGACCATCCCCGCTCGCGCGGGGAGCACAGCGGCGTGATGGCCAGCGCGGTCTCGGTCAGCGGACCATCCCCGCTCGCGCGGGGAGCACAGCCCGAGCGACGCGAGGTGCAGCGCGAGCGCCGGACCATCCCCGCTCGCGCGGGGAGCACGCGCCCATTTTGAACGTGCATGAGGCCGACGCCGGACCATTCCCGCTCGCGCGGGGAGCACACTTCTTGACCAGGGACTTTACAGGCGGTGGTGTGTGTTTTCATTCGGTTCGTTCCAGTCTCGTATATTCGGTGGCCGTTTGTGGGGTGACGGCGTGCGAAACGACGACCACGGGGTTGGGGCTCGACCGACGATGAAGCCGTCAACCGGGTCACCCACAGCGCATCTAGTGCGATAAGAGCCCTGGAGTGACGTTGGCTGCCGACGTCTGTGGGGGTGTTGTACCTGGTTACCGGCTTGAGATGCCTCATTAGGCATGTGGCCGGGCACCTGCTTGCGTGGGAACACTTGCCGGTCCAGTCGACCCACGCCGTTAACACCGGGCCGTCCCTGTTCGCATGGGGGCACACTCGCACCGCCGCATGCCGTTGTCGTCTGAAGAACCTGCGATTCGACGTTCCTGGGCGGGTTGGCGTTCGGCAAGTACCGTTCGCCGGTCTGATGACCTTGGTGGCCAACCAGCGTCAGGCTGAGATGGCCTGGTGAAGTTCCCGTACGGCGGGTCGGGTCTTCCACGGCGTCAGGGTGGTGACGACGTTGTCGAGTGTGTGCAGCGTGCGCAGTGAGTGGGTGGCTTTGGCGGCGTGGACTGCCTTGAGTGCGGTGACGGCCGCTTCGTCCGGTTCGCCGCTGCGCGCCAGTGCCAGGGCCCAGCGCGTGTGGTGCAGGCTTGCGTTGCGCTTGGTCAGCCGGACGTTGCCCAGTATGTGGGCGTAGAGGGTCGCAGCCCGCTTGGGTGTTCCTGCCTCGCTGAGGCAGTTGGCGTTGCGCAGACGCAGGGTGTGCTCGGTGAAGTACACCCCCAGGGTGCTGTTCGACTCACTGTCACCCGCTTGGGTGAAGAACTGTTCGGCTTGACCGATTCGGCGCTCGATCTCGACCGTTGGTTCACCGATCATGGCCATGCCCAGCGCTTCCTGCTGTGCAACCTCGGCGCGGACCTTGGCGGGCAGATGGTAGGGCCCTTCGGCGGCGGCCGAGGCCAGGGTGAGCACACGGGAGGCATCCCGGTCGTCATAGGCCATCTGCGACTTCTTCAACAGCAGGTAGCCCTGCATGGCCGTGTCGCCGGCCTCCTGTGCCCACTCCATGCCGCGGTCGAGCCACCTGTACCCGGCGGTCGGTTGGTGCAGTTCGCGGTACAGCCAGCCGCACAGCTCGGCCCCTTGGGCGCCGACGGCGAGCAGTTTGCGGCGCAGGGTCGGTTTCACGTCGTGGGCGCTGCGCTCGACGGCGTGGACGATGCCGAGCACGACCGGCAGTGTCTCGCGGGCGCCGACCGCGTGGTCCTGGGCCATGGCCGACTCGATCTGTCTGCGGAAATAGCCGACCACGTCATCGTCGAGATAGCGACGGGCGTCCGCCAAGGCCCGGGCCACGTGGTGTTCTTCGTCGAGGCCGAGGGCGGGCAACGTCGCGGCGGCGATCCCGTGGATGATCACCGAACGGCGACTCAGAGGGCTCATACCGTCTCCATCCGCAGGGGTGGCCAAGTCCGGTTCCGGGTCCGGGAACGCCTGACGATCCAGCGGCAGAAGCACCGGCGTCCCGTTGATCAGGACCGGAAGCAGTAGTGGAGTTGACCTGTTTTGACGGACAGGACCGACCGTCTGTGTTCCCATTGCCGATGGGACACCCTCCGTCCGGGTGATCGGCAGTCCGTCGAGGAGCCGGTCGAGCTGGTCGAGGTCGAGGTGAAGGGCGTCGGCGAGGGGTTGGCGGTGTTCGGGGTAGGGAGCTCGGGTGCCTGCTTCCCAGTTTCGTACGGTGCGTGGGCTGACACGGAGCAGCGCGGCGAGGCTCTCCTGGGTGAACCCGCGCTTCTTGCGTCGTTGCTGGAGCGTCTCGCGCTTCGGCATCCTTGCGTGCCCCTTCCGTGCCTGGGGCGAGACGGTAGTGGAATCGGCTGGGAAACAGCAGGTCAGGAAGCCGCAGTGTCGGTATATCACCCATTCGGTGGATGATCGTTGCCGTAACTGTGCCGCAAGTTTTCCGCTTCCGTGCCGCGATCGCCGATGGGCCAGGTGCCTTGTGTCGCCGGTGGATCGGTGTGCCTGTACCGGGTGGCACCATCGCCGGTCCACGCGTATGTCCTGCGGTCGCAGGTGGTGTCGCTTCAGGGATTCGCGAGGGCGCAGAGCCGGCGCGAGGCCGGTGATGCCGTCGAGAAGTTCTTGGGACGTCTCGGCTGTGCGGCCCTGGAGATGTGGCGTGCCAGGTAGGCGGCGAGGGCGTGAACCAGGCGGTGGGTGGCGTCGTCGGCCGCGCGTCGGAAGCCGCCGAGGCCGTGGCACAGGTCGGCCTCGGCGATGCAGGTGGTCTGGGCGAGGTCGTGCAGGCAGTTCAGGAGTGCTGTTTCGGCGGGGTGCCGGCGTCGGGCGTCACTGGTGGCGATGGCGACCAGTTGTCGAGCACGGGCGATGCCAGGTGTGCCGTAGCACCAGGAGGGACGCTGTGGGCTCGGGCGGTGGAAACGGCCGGTGCGGTGTTCGGCGAAGGTAAGGATTTCGGGCCAGTAGTGGCCGGTGTGCCGTTATGGCACCAGGTGTCGAGCCAGGTGCTGATGCGGTGGATGGCGTCGAGGTGACGGTTGACGATGATGCTGTGGCGGACGGCGAGGTGAGCAGGGCCGGCGGGCCGGTGATGCCGTGGACCATGCCAAGGTTGGCGTGGCCGTCGGGGTGCTGCTTGGCTGTCGGCGGTCAGGGCTGGAGTCGGTGCCCGCGCCGACTACATGCCCATGATCGGCGCGGCCTCGCCCGCCAGCGCATCGGCGACGCGTGTCGAGGCTGAACTCGGATGGGCACCGGTGTCGTTGTCGTCGTATAGCGCAGTGCTGTCGCACCTTTCCATAACTACTCGATCGAGTGAGGCGCTTCGCTGGTGGGTGGCGGGTTACAGGGTCGAGGGCTGTGTTTGGCGCCAGGTCACGCAGGTAGGGCGCTCCTGGGTGTCCAGGAATTCGGTGATCGCCTCGATCAGGGTCGGTACCGCGACGCCGCTGCCCGCCGGGAAGCGATGCCCGCCGGGTGTCGTCCATGCCGCTGAGGCCGGGTCGCCGTCGAGTCTTGCGGTGTGCCCCTCGGTGCTGAAGAGCAGGAACCCGAAGCGCTCGTGAACGGCGGTGACCACCTCGTGGTCGGGGTGCAGGCGTGCGGACAGACCGGTGCTGGAGTGGGGGTTTTTGACTTCGATCAGGGCCATCGGCCTGCCGTGGTGGAGCAGCATGACATCGACCGACGGTGGGATGTCCGCGGTGATCAGCCTGGCCACATCCTCGGGCGTGGCCAGTTCGCGGTCCTGGGGATGGCCGTGCAGGGTCCAGGACGCCGTGACGGTGAGGTCGTGGTCGCGCTGCGGTCGCCAGTGCACGCTGGTCGGCCGTTGTCCGGTGCGGGCGAATTCCTCCACCGCCGTGAACACCCGGTTCAGGGGCAGTTCGGCGCCGGGAGGCATGCCCTGGTCGTGGCCGCCCTGGACGCTGTACTCGGCCCAGTCCTGGTTGAGCCCGTCGACGGGCACGAACCGGCCGGTGCCGCCTGAGTCGAAGTCGATCCATTCCAGCGCGCCGATGTCGCCGCGCATCCCGACTGCGAGTGTGGGGGCGTCGGGGTCGGTGCCGTGGCGGAGGAACCAGACCCAGCCGGCCGGTGAGCCGGGTTCGACGTTGGCGGCGGCGAGCATGGCCGTCAGTTGTCCGGGATCGGTGATCCGCTGCAGGTCCACGTCCACCCTGCCCAGCAGGGAGTCGTGGTCGGGGGAGGTCATGCCGGTGCTTCTCCCTCGTAGGTCTCGGAGAACGGTTCGCCGTCCTGGGTGGTGCCGTGCACGGTCAGCGTCGTGCCGCGCCGAAGATATCGTGGCAGGATCTGGTGGCAGCCGTTGTCGGTCATCGGCAGGGGTGGTGAGCCGCAGGGCGAGTGGTTGATCACGACCTCGCCGTGGGTGGCGCCGGTCTGCACCATCATCTGGGCGACTTTCATCTCCACGTGCCGGTCGAGCTTGATCGCGGTGCGGATGCCGAGTGCGGTCATGCGTCGGCGGATCGCGGGGCTCCAGGTGCCGTCGTTGCCCGAGGACAGCGCGCCCAACTCCCGGTCGTTGATCATGACCTGTCCGACGGTGACTTCGCCGGGTTGGCCTGACCGGACGCGACGGGGCAGAAGATCGACCGCCCACGCGGCCGAGACCGGGTAGTGGGAGCCGTCGCGGCCTGTCACCGTCGTGAGGGTGGCGGCAGGCGGGGACGGTGGTGGGGGCGCGAGTTGGCGTGGGACGGGCGGGGACGGTGCGGCTTCATCCGATCGGCGTGTCGGCGCCGGGTGGGGTGGAACGGTGGCGGAGCGGGAATCGGTACCGGTCGGGGTTGCGATCTGTGCGCGTAGGCGTTCGACTCGGCCGCGCAGCGCGTGGAACAGCTTCGTGGTCTGTTCGTGGACGGCGGTCAGGGTGGCGGCGTGGTTGTGGTGGCTGCCGGTCAACGCACCCGTCAGCAGGTCATGGCAGTCGATCCACAACTGCTCGGCGGCGTGGAGGGCTTCGAGGGCCTGGTCCAGCTTGTCCACGACCTGCGCGAGCGGATCCTCGGGGTTCACCGGCGGTGCCCCGGCTCGGCTGGACGGCCGGGTGGGTGCGGGCGCACCCGAACAGCGGCGCCCGAGGAGTGGCGCTTCACGGCGGGTACCGGGCCGGGTAAGGCCTTGATGCGGAGGTGGAACAGGTTGTCAGCGGCTGGGGGAGCCGGTTCGGGTGTGGCCGTCATGCGGTGCCTGTTGTCGTCAACCGCATGGGGCGGCGGTGTGGCCGTCGCCGGTGGGCCAGGTGACGATCACGCGGGTGTGGCGGCGGTTCATGACGAATCCGGTGGGCAGTGCCTGGGCCGGTGTCGCGGCGGGGACGACGGTGATGTGCGCCCGCTGCCTGCTGCGGCGGTGGCGGCGGTCCCAGGTGCGGATGTCGGCCACGGCCTGCCCGGCCGATGCCTGGGCGTCGGGACCGTGGGCGAAGGCGCCGACCTCGGCGCGGCCGGTGTCGGGGACGCGGCGGGTGGTGCGGTAGGCGAAGCCGGTGTCGTTGTAGTAGGTGGGCGCACTCCACCGCGCCCAGGCGCTGACCAGCTTGGCCTCGACAGCCGCGGGGAGTGCCTGGAGCAGTCCGGACCGGCCGGGTTGGGTGGCCAGGAACAGGTCCAGGTCGTCGAAGGGCTCCGTGCCGCCGACCTCGACGCCCGACCACGCCTCGGTGCGGGGGCCGCGTAGCGCCTGGGCCAGCGCTTGCGGGTCGGTGTCGGCCGGGCTGTCGATGCGCAGGACCACCTGCTCGTCCTCGGTAATGGGCAGGAAGGTCTCCCCGCGCGCGCCCAGACCCTGCATGGCGACGAACCCGGCCCACTGGTGGTCGCGGTCGACCAGACGCCCTCCGGTCTTCTCCAGCGCCACGGTGCGGGTGGTGCCGCGCATCAGCAGTGGCACCACGATCCGCCCGCTCTCGACCAGTTGGTCCCACCAGGCGGGCGGCAGGTCCCAGTCGCCGACGGTGACGATGATGCGGTCGAACGGTGCCTCGCCGGGGATTCGGTGTTCGGCGTCGCCGTGCACCACCCGCCCCCGCGGGTAGCCGGCCTCGGCGAGCAGGCGCCGGGCACGCTCGACGATGTCGCCGTCGCCGTCGACCGACACCCCGTGCCCGGTTGGGCCTACGAGGTGGGAGAGCAGGGCGGCGTTGTAGCCGCCGGAGCCGATCTCCAGCACCTGCATGCCGGGACCCAGGTCGGCCTGCTCCAGTATCGCCGCCTGGATCGAGGGCGCGGAGACGCTGCTGAGCGCCGCCCCGTCGGGTCCGCGTTTGGTGATCACGGCCGTGTCGACCGCATATGCCTGCTCCGGGGTGGCTTCCGGGGCGAACAGGTGGCGGGGGACCGCGGCGAACGCCTCGGCCACCGTCTGGGTGCGCAACGCCGTGAGCGTCCACAGGTCGTCGAGCATCCGCCGTCGCAGCTCGTCCGCATTCGCGGCGGTGTAGTCGGCCGTGGTCATCGGCCCACCGTCTGCGGGTCGTCGGTCCGCCTCGTCACCGTGGACGAGGCCCGCAGTGTCGTCAGGCGGGTGATCGTGCGGGCCTTCATCGGCTGGCACTCCTTGCCGGTTCGACGGTCCTGGTCGGCGGATCGGTGTGCTGCGGAGCGATTCGAGCCGCTGGTGGTCGCACCGTACCTCTGTGGTTACTGTCCGCAATCATGCGGTGCTGGTGACGGTGGTTGGCCTACCGGAGCCCTCGCTGTCGGCGCGGGCCTCTTCCGCGATCGATGTGCGCCGTGGTCCGGGAGGTGGGGAAACGCTGCGGAACGTTCCCCCACCTCTAGCAGCCCGCCGACGGGGCGCCTGCGGTGTGGTCGACGGGAGTGGCGTGTCGGGCCGCGCCGGTCGGGGGCGCGGCGGGCTCGAGGGCGATCAGCTGTCGGTGGGCGGTGGCCCAGACCCGGTAGCTCGGGGTGCGACCGCGTCGCCACCGGGGACGGCAGAGGGGACACCGACCTCGTGCGTCGGGCTGGTGGTCCTTGATCAGGTCACGCAGGGGCGCGGTCAGCCGGGTGTCCAGGACCATCGTCCGGGTGGTGTCGTCGCCGTGGGCGGCCAGGCGGTCGAGATAGTCCAGGCGTTCGACGAGGCCGCTGTGCAGGCCGGCGGCCAGGACGTCATCCATCGGGGGCTCCCGGCGTGTCGGTGGTGCGGGGATCGGGAGGTGGCGTGGAGGTGGGTGGCCACAGAACCGGGTGCAGCTCCAGTGGCACGAGGTAGCCGACGGGGATGCCCAGTGCCGCGAGGTCGCGGGCCGCGGCGTTGAACAGGTGGCAGGGCCATGCCCGGTCCGGGCACAGGGCGCACCGTGTCCGGCTGTCGTGTGGTGGCAGGTGGGCGGTCACGGTGGCCACCGGGTCGGCGGCCCGGCCCAGCGGGCTGTCCGCGGTCACCGGCAGGACCACGACCGTACGCCACTGCTCGGTCATGACGACTACAGGTCGACGATCCCCGGCACCGTGGTGGGCAGTCGTCGCCGTCTGCTGCCCAGGTCGACCAGCAGGTCGTTGTAGGCGTTGGCCAGGGTCGCGACCTCGTCCATCGCCGCTTGCGCCTCGTGTCCGGTCGGCGCACGGCGGAACGCGGGTACCCGCTGCTGCAGTTGCTGCCAGTGGGCCCAGGTCATGGCCATGCGGTCCACCAGCCGGCCCAGGGTCTCGGTGTGCAGCAGGGCCACGGTCGACGGTTCGGGCACCGTCTCGGCCGCCCAGTGGTCGATCTGCTCGACCAGCGTCACGCGGGCTTGCGCGCAGTTGATCAGGATCCGGGTGCAGGATGCGAGCACGGAGTCGTCGGCCTGCGCCTCCCGGGCCGTCTGGAGCGCTTCGGCTCGCTCCCGGTGGCGGCGGGCCAGCAACATGACCACCACCAGCATGGGATGGTCGTCGGTCGGGTGTTCGGCGGCGAAGGCCCGCAGGATGTCGTGCCCGGTGGGCAGCAGCACGTCGTTCGGGTCCAGTGTCGCGGTGACCACGGCGTCCACCTCCGAGGTGAAGGACCAGAGCAGGTCAAGCGGTAGGTCCTCGACGGTGCCGCACGTCCGCGGCCACGAGGAAGCCGTCGAGCTGTCGCGCATCGCTGGTCGGCGACTGATCAGTGCGGCTGATCAGCTTGGCTGATCACGGCGGTGCATCGGTGCCGGGTCCCGCTACCGTGATGGTGGAGGAGTTGCGGAGGGTTCATGAACGTCACCGACGGCGACCGGCCGATCGACCCGATCGTGTGGCACGGCCCGATGATGCGCGAAGCGCTGGCCCGGCGTGACATCGGCCGGGTCTACCAGCTCCTGCAGCGCTGCGGGGTGCCCCAGCGGCAGATCGCCGCCCGCACGGGACAGGGCCAGTCGGAGGTCTCGGCGATCGTCAACGGGCGCCAGGTCCAGGCCTATGACGTGCTCGAGCGCATCGCCGACGGCCTGGACATCCCCCGGGGCTACCTGGGTTTGGCCTACAGCGACGACGCGGTCGCGCGTGCCTTGTCATCTGGTTCGCACGGTGCGGAGGACGACTTCATGCAACGGCGCGGCTTTCTCGGCCTGATCAGCAAGATCGTCATGGGGGCGGCGCTCACGCAACCCGAGTTGGACCTGCTCGCCGTGGGCCCGGCCACGACCCCGATTCCCGCACACCTGGGCGCGACCGACGTCGACCAGGTACGGGCCCTGACCGCGGCACTGCGTTCCTACGACGCCGCCCACGGCGGCGGTTCCTGCCGCGATGCCATCCTCGCCCACACCCACTGGACGCAGTCGTTGCTGCACGCCTCGGCCACCGACGACGTCCGGACCAGGCTGCTGTCGGCGATCGCGGAGGCCAAGACGCTGGCGGGGTGGACCGCCCACGACCTCGGCCTGCAAAGTGACGCCCGCCGTTGGCTCGGCCAAGCCGTCCGCGACACCCGGGAGGCGGGCGGCCCGGTCCACACCGCCATCGTGCTCTACCACCTGGGACGTGTCCCTCTGGACAACGACGATCCGGCCGAAGCGCTCAAGCTGTTCCAACTCGGCCAGATCGCAGCCCAGGACTCCCATTCCTCGCTGGCGGTCTCCCTGCTGCTCACCCACGAAGCGCTGGCCTACGCCCACCTCGGGGACACCCGGCAGGCCATGACCGCCCTGCGCCGTGCCGAGGACGAATATGCTCACGCCACCGACGACCAGCACCAGGAGCTCCTGCGGTTCTTCGACCACGCCGCCCTGCAGACCAGCGCGGCCCGCATCCACAGCCACCTCGGGCTCACCGACGCCGCGCACCGCGCCACCGCCATGGAACGTCTCCGGCGAGCACTCGACCAAGCACCTGTCGACCGCGTACGCCAGCGCGCGTTCAACCTCACGTGGATGGCGGTATGCACCCTCGCCGAAGGCGACCTCGCCGGCGGGGTCGCCCTCGGCAACCAAGCCCTCGACGCCGTGCGCGCCGTGCAGTCGACCAGGCTGCTCGACCACCTCAAGCCGCTGCAGGAGCAGGCCGGACGGCACAGCGGCAGCGATGTGCAGCAACTCCACCATGAGGTACGACTTCTGCGTACTGCTGCCTGATCCCCGCTCACGCGGGGAGCACAACCCACAGTTCATCTACACCTCGTCGCCGCCGGGACCACCCCCGCTCGCGCGGGGAGCACGTCGGTGACGGCAGCCGCGGTGGTGGAGTGACCGGACCACCCCCGCTCGCGCGGGGAACACGCCATGCGATTGCTGCCGTTCTTCTGGGGCCTGGGACCACCCCCGCTCGCGCGGGGAGCACTACCTGATCGACTGTGGCGACTGCTTCGAAGGCGGACCACCCCCGCTCGCGCGGGGAGCACCGCCCCAGGGGGACCAGGGCGGGCACGGTGGTGGGACCACCCCCGCTCGCGCGGGGAGCACACCATGCCCCAGCCAGGACAGCGCACCATCGTCGGACCACCCCCGCTCGCGCGGGGAGCACGCCCAGGTCCACGGCGGCACCCGCGTGATCGAGGGACCACCCCCGCTCGCGCGGGGAGCACTCAGCGCACGCACGGCGACCCCGGTCATCGCAGGGACCACCCCCGCTCGCGCGGGGAGCACGCCGCCGGTCCAGCCGATGGCGTCGAGGACGTGGGGACCACCCCCGCTCGCGCGGGGAGCACGCGATGTCCTGCGCACTGGCGTTGGCCTGGTAGTGGACCACCCCCGCTCGCGCGGGGAGCACCGCGCAGGCGGCCAGCTGGTACGCCGTGCGCAGGGACCACCCCCGCTCGCGCGGGGAGCACCCGCCCAGCCACGCCACCGCGACCAGTTCGGTGGGACCACCCCCGCTCGCGCGGGGAGCACGTAGCGGTAGCGGCCCGCCTCCATGTGGGACACCGGACCACCCCCGCTCGCGCGGGGAGCACATCCACATCTCCGCCATGGCCTCCCGGGCGGTCGGACCACCCCCGCTCGCGCGGGGAGCACGGCGCCGAGGACGAGGCGGTGATCGAGGTGGCGGGACCACCCCCGCTCGCGCGGGGAGCACTCTTCTTGACCAGGTACTTTACAGGTCGAAGTGTGTGTTTTCATTCGGTTCGTTTCGGTCTCGTATACCGAGGTTGTAGCCGGTGAAGGTACGTGGGGTGCCGTCCGCGTTGAGCTCTTGGTTGCTGACGGAGGGCGGGTACTCGTCACAGCTGAGCCCCGAGGTGCCGAGGGTGTCGCCGCAGGCCAGGTTGCGGTTGGTGTCCTGTACCGCTTGGTTGGTCGTGCGCGTCAGCGGCGAGGGTGGCGCAGGGAAGGTCCGGAGGCTTGCCTCTGTTCGATGTGAGGGGTCGGTGACGGGTGGGAGCTATGGGTGTGGATGACCGCGGCCGCGAGTTCGCGTAGGGCAGCGCCTCCTGATGGCCGTGGTTCAGTTTTCCGGCGACGCTCCGGTTCGATTCGACCGAGGGCGTCCGGGCATATCTGAAGATCGATACCGTGCCAACTTCACCGGCTCTCGTGTCGGCAGGTTGTTATCCGATCAGGGTGTCGACGGACGACGACCGCACCAGGTGCGTGCCTGCGTTCGTTTCGCGCTGTCTGCTTCTGTTGGTGCCGACAAGCACGGATGTCGGCCACTGGTTGTGTCGGACGAGAGACGGCCGAGCGCCGGCATGTCGTTCGGGTTGTGGCCGGTCAGGTCATGGGGGCGTGGTCGGCGGTGGTGTCCACGGCGTCGACCATGGCCTTTCTGGTGGCTGGGTCGGCGGCTTGGGGGGTGATGACGATGTCCTGGCTTCCGACGGCGCGGGCTGTGGCGTGGCAGGCGCGGGCGAATCCGGTGAGTGTCTGCTCGGTGAGGGTGTCGAGGCCGGCTTTGAGCACTGTCAGGGTGCTGCCGCGGCGGGCGATGTCGGCGCGGCCGACGAGGCGGTCGCCTACCAGCAGTGGGCAGACGTAGTAGCCGTGGACGCGCCGGGCGGCAGGTTTGTAGGCCTCGAGGGTGTGGGCGAAGTCGAACAGTCGTTGGACGCGTGGTCGGTACCAGATGAGGTTGTCGAAGGGGTTGAGCAGCACCGCCCGGTCGGCCTGGCCCTGAGCGGTGTCGAGGCCGTCCAGGCTGGCGGGGTGGGCCCAGGTGGGTGTGGGCCAGCCGTGCACGGAAACCGGTACGAGTGTCGTGTCGGGCAGCACTCGGTGGGCCAACGGTTTGGGGATGCGGATGTAGTCGGCGAGGTCGTCGACGGTGGCCACGCCCAGCGCCGATCCGGCGTGTTCGAGCAGCCGCAGGTGGCACTCGTGGTCGTCGGCTATGTCGGTGAGGTGACGGGCGGGGATCACGCGGTGGGGCAGGTCGAAGACGCGGTGCCAGTCGGTGCGGCGGGTGCAGGCCAGTTCGCCTGCCCAGACCAGGAATTCCACGGCGGTCTTGGTGGGCCCCCAGTCCCAGCCGTTGCCGCGTTCCTCGTTGCCGCGCAGCTGTTTCAGCGTCAGTGGCCCGTCGTGTTCGACACGCTTGAGCAGCGCGCGGGCGGTGTCGGGATCGGGGTAGTCGGGGCGTCGGCGGGTGGCGCGGCGGCGGAAGGCCCACAGCGGCCAGTGGTGCAGGGGCACCAGGGAGAGGGCGTGGGCGGGGTGGTCGAAGGCGATCGGCGCGGGGCCTTCCCACAGCGCCCGGTCGACATCGGTCGTGCCCAGGTGCGCGCCGCGGGCGGTGAAGGTCAGCTGGTGGGCGCGGGCGACGGCGTTGATCGAGTCGAGTTGGACCACGCCCAGCGCGTCCAGGGTGGTCGCGGGGGCCGCGTCGGCGGCCGATGCCAGGCCTGTGCCTGCGACGGCGAGGGCTCGGGCCTGGGCGGGGGAGAGTTCGGTATCGGCGGTGCCGGGAGCCATGACGACGGTGGGGGCCTTCTATGGAGTGGTGTGGGAGGGCTGCGACTGTGCGGGTTGTGGTGCCGGCCCGGTGGCGGCAGGGGTGCCCGGCTGGTCGTGCGCGGCACCTCGGCGGGCGAGGTATCCCCAGATCAACGCGATGGCCAGGCCGACTGCGGCACAGCTGCTCAACACCGTCAGGGCGGAGTTGAAATCGGCCTTGGCGACCAGGGCGCCGATCACGATGGCGATGATGCCGTTGGCCACGTCGGTGCTGGCGCCGACCCAGATGTTGGCCTCGTGCCGCATGCCCTCGTCGATGGTGTGGTCCACCAGCAGGAAGGCGTTGATGAACACGGGGGTGACGAACAGCCCGGACAGGACCAGCAGCAGTGCCAGCAGCCACAGCGGTCGTGCGGTGAACAGCAGGCAGGCCGGCAAGGCGAATCCGATTGCCAGGATGCGGTACTTGGACCACAGATCGCTGTTCCAGCGCAACGTGCCGTAGACGATGCCGCCGACGACACCGCCGATGCTGATCATGGCCAGCAGGGGGCCCATCCAGGACATCGCAGACAGGTGCTGGGTGTAGGCGGGAACGAGGATGCCGATACCGCCGAACACGCATCCCATCACCAGAAGCGGTGCGATGATCATCAGCATGGCGGGTTCGGACAGGGGCCCCAGCCAGCGCTGTCGACGTCGTGACGCCGACGGGGGCCGTGCCGACTCCTCGGTGGCCGGTGAGGGCTTCTCGCCCAGACCGTGCCGTTTGGCGATGATCAGGTACGCGGTGATGACGAGCACGTAGACCGCCACGCACAGCTCGTAGGCGTGTCGTGGTGGCAGCGCCACCAGCGCCAGCCCGGCGGCCAGGGGAGCCAGGACGAATCCGATCTCCTCGAGCACCGAGTCGGCCGAGTGCACCAGCTTGAGTTGCTGCTCGCCCTGCACCACGCGTCTCCAGGAGGTGCGCAGCGCGGCGTTGAGCGGCGGGCTGGTCAACGCCGCGGCGATGACCAGCAGCAGCGAACTCCACCACGGCCAGCGGGCCGCGACACTGACGGCCACCAGCGACATCAGCGTCATCGCGGCGATGCCCATGACCACCAGGGCCCGTCGTTGCCCGACCCGGTCGAGCACGCGTCCCCGCAGGGGACCCAGCACCGCCAGCACCAGCACCATCGTGCCGTTGATCACCGCGGCGCGGCCGTAGCCGTAGGGCTGGGCGAGGCTGACCAGCAGGGTGATCGGCAGGACCGCCACGACGGTCCGGCTGACCAGGGCTATGGCGAGCAGGGTGAGCACGCGCGGGGTCGCCAGTACCCGCGCCGCGCTGCTGTCTGCCGGCATGGGAATCGTGTGCCTCCACGAATGGGGGATGGCGGTAGGGCGGACGTGCGGCGGTCAGGATGCCGGCGCGGCGATGCCCTCCGGCGTCGGGGGTGTCGGCGTGTCCGATTCCCGCGCCGTCGGCGCCGGTGTCCGGATAGCGGCATCCTGGCTGTCGCCGTCCTCGCTGCCGTTGTCGTCGCTGCCGTTGTCGTGGCTGGGGTCGTCGGCCGCCTGCGTGTGGGAGCGGGCCTGCAGGGAGTCGGGGTGCAGCAGCACGAGCCGGGCGACCGGGTCGCCGCGCTGCACGGTGGTGGGCGCGGTGGGGTGGATGGCGAGGCTGAACCCGCCGCGTTCGCCCATGGCGTTGACCACCTTCGCGGGCAGCACACCCAACGGGACGTCGAGACCTGGATGGCCTGCGCCCAGAACCAGCATCAGATAGCGCTCGGGGATGCGCGCCTCCCATCCCAGCCGCCACTCCACGGTGCCCGCCCCGTTGGGCAGGAACATGCCTTCCCAACCCTGGCGGCCGCGGAAGTCGAACTCGCGTATCCAGGCGGCGCCGCGAATGGCGATGACCGCGCCGTCGCGGCGCCACAGCTCGGCGGTGCCCACCTTGCGGGCCACGTCGGCCGCCTGTTCCCCGTCGGGCACGGCCAGCTCGCTGTCGAGCACCGGGCCGGGGCTGAAGGTGATCGGCGAGCGGACCAGCCACCCCAACTCCTGCCCCATCACCCACGGCGGGCAATCCACCGGCAGCCTGGCTACCCGCCGATACCGGAAGTGCTCGGCATACAGGTCGCGCTCCTGCCGGGCTGTCCGACGGTCGACCTTCGGCGCCTCGGGCACCAGGGCCCACGGCTGCGACGCTGTGAAAACGACCTGTGTCACGGATGCTGCCGCTCCTTCACGGGCGTGGTGCGCCCACCCCTGCGCGGGGTGGGCGCACCACGGGCTCGTCCTCGATCCGATCGGACCGCCCCGTCCGCGTTCGACAACTACGCACGGGGCGGCGACGGGCCGTTAGTCGGCGTCGACGTACTCCACGCGGCGGGCCCGCTCGTCGGCGGGGATGGTGTCCAGGTCGAACATCACCACGCTGCACGGGCCGAACCCGACGGTGACCTCCTCGTAGCGGAAGGAGCCCTCCTGCCGGTCCAGCGGGGCGGAGTCGAGGTCGACCATGGTCAGCGAGTTCGGACCGAACTGCGGGCCGGACTCCATCCACGCCCCGGTGCTGCGGGAGAAGTTGGTGACGTAGAGGGTGTTGTCCTCCTTGTCCAGCACCAGACCGCGCGGCCCGGCGCCGACCGGAAAGTGACGCAGCACGTCCAGCGTCTCCACGTCCACCACGTAGACACGCGACTGCGCCTCCACCGTGATCAGCGCCGAGGCGCCGTCGGCGGAGAAGGTGACCGCACGACCGCCGATGCCGCCCAGTTCGACGTTGTGCACCTCGTCGGTGTCCACGTCGATCACCGTCAGGTAGGTGGCCTGCGTGTTGGCCACGAACACCCGCCGGCCGTCCGGGGAGATGTTGAGGCTGTAGGGGTGCGCCTCGCGGTCGATGTCGATGCGCGCCACCTCCGCGACGTCCTCGGCCTCACCGTGGGCCAGCGCGGAGATGTCGAGCTTGCTGATGTATCCGGCGCCCCACACGCACACGTAGGCCCACCGGCCGTCCGAGGAGATGCCCATGTGGCGCGGGTCCCGGCCCGTGGGCACCTGCCGCAGTTCGACCGACAGTTCCAGGTCCACGATCGAGACGCTGTCGGAGCCGGAGTTGCTCACCAACAGGAACTTCTCGCCCGGCACGATGGCCATGCCGCGCGGGCCGTGGCCGACCTCGATGCGACGCACCTCGGTCAACGCCACCGCGTCGATTTCCGAGAGCGTGTTCTGGCTGGTGTTGCACACGAAACCCCGGCCGGTCGAGGTGAACTTCACCCCGCCGCGCGGGGCGTTGCCGACCGGGATCTGCTTGATCAACCGATGCTCGCCGGGACCGGTCTTGGCGACCACCGACACCACACCGTCGTCGGTGTCGGTCGAGAACAGCTGTACGTTGCGCACTGCGTCCACCCCTTCGTCCGTGTCGGAACTTGCTGCTTGCAGGCGGCGACGTGCCCGCCGGCAACGGCCGTGAGGACCGCCGCGGGCACGGCAAGGCATGGCTGTCTGTTCGACGAGTCGTAGGACCGGCCGTGACCTGTCGCGCGATCGCCACGGGCGCGTGAAGCACACCTCGTGCCCGGATGGCCTTGGACGGCCGAACCGCACCCGCACCGATTCCATTTCCGTCCACAGGGCGGCGGCGCGCTGTCGAAGACCGCCCTGTACGTCAGTCGGCGTCGTGGGCCATGGTCGAGTAGACCAGGTTCCACGACAAGGAAATCCTCACGCCCTCGCCGTCGAATGGCGGGACCGAGTGCTTCAACCACCCCGGGAACAGCACCAGTTCGCCCGGCGAGCAGCGCAGCCTGACGTTCTGTCCCTCCCCGGCGAACAACACGCCGGGATCGAAGTAGTCCACGTTGGCCCGGGGGTCGATCAGGTCGAGCTCGCAGGCGTCGGGCCCGTGCACGTAGTAGATGGCCGAGATGGCGGTGTTGGGGTGAAAGTGTGCCGGATGCCGGTCACTACGGCGGTACACGCTCGCCCAGCTCCGACCCGCCGCTACTGCGACCCGCGGGGGCCGGGTGTCGGAATGCGGACCGGCCGGGCTGTTGAACGTGCCCATGTCCCTGGCTTGTCCGGCGGCGAACGCCTGGTCCAGGGAGCGTCCGCTGACGGTCTCCACGAACTGGCGCGCGGTGCGCAGCACCCAGCCGGTCAGACTGTCCACCACCGGCTCGCCCCAGGATGTCATGTCCGCCGAGGTCTCTGCCTTGTAGTCGAACTTGTTGTCCACCTGGCCGAGCCGGGCCAGCACCAGGTCGGTCAATGCGCCGTTGAGCTGCTCGCCGAAGGGACACCCCATCCGGGCCACCGGCGTGGCGAACACTTGCGTGATGGTGCCCGTCGACTGTCCCGCAGCCGTGCGCTGGTCGTCCACTGTCGTCACGAGTCCCCCTCGCCGGTCGGTGATCAGCCCGCCCCCGAGCCTTGGATCACCGACACCTCCCTACGTGGTCGACGCCCGACTGTAGGCACTTCATTCGTGCCTGTCACGGCTCCCCAAACGCTCACGGACGCCCACGGTGCGCATCCATCGGCCACACTTCCGGGTGCCATCCGACCTCAACCAGGCATAACGAGGCAAGGATGCACACTCCGACCAAAGATCTATACGTCAACGATTCACCCGAACAGAGCCCACGACCAAGCTCCCTGTGATGTCGCACGCGATCCGTCGAAGCGACATGGAATATCCGGTCGGCAGAAGTTGGTGAGTTCAGACGGTGGAAGCATCTGCTCGGAGAAGTTCGGTGAATACCTCGCTGGGTTTTCTCCAGTCGTGGATCTTACGGGGTCGGTCGTTGATCTCGGCGGCGAGGTGGCGCGGGTCGGAGGGAATCTCGACGCCCTTGGGTGGGAACTCGCGCACGATCCGGTTGAGGGTTTCGTTGCCGCCACGTTCCCGGGGTGAGCGCGGGTGGGCGAAGAACACCGGCAGGCCGGTGGCGGTCACCTGCTGGTGCAGGGCCATCTCGGAGCCGCAGTCCCAGGTCGGGGAGCGTGTGACCGATGGAGGGAGGCCGCCGACGGCGGCGATGATCGCGTCGGTGACGGTGAGCGAGTCGCGTCCGCGCAGCGGGACCAGGAAGCGGCTGGTGCGCTCGACCAGGGTGGCCACCGCGCTGCGACCGCCCTCGCCGGTCACAGGATCCCCTTCCCGGTGACCGGGCACGGCGCGGTCGTCGGCCTCGACGGGGCGTTCGTCGAGGTAGCGGGGTTCGCGGATGCGCGGCGCGGGAGCCGGACGCGGTCCGCGACGACCGGTCCGCAGCGCGATCCGCTCCCGGTTCAGCGTAGCGACAGGTCGGGCGTGGACCCACTGGGCGGACGGCCTCGTGGCTCACCCGCACAGCGTCCCCGCCGTCTTCGCCCCGTGCCAACCGGCCCGCGATCGACGCCGGTGACCAGCCCTCGCGCAGCTGTTCGACCACCCGTACCCGAACAGCCGGGTCCCGGTCCACCGCCAACGGTTTCGGCCTCGACCGGGCCGGGCCCGCGGCCTGTTCGGCCACCACGGCCCGATAACCCCCGCGACCGCCGTGACGACCCACCTCACGGGAGACCACCGAGGCGTCACGACCGATCCGAACCGCGATCTCCTTGTACTCCAACGACTCGGCCAGTCCTCGGGAGATCTCCTCCCGATCGGCCAAGGTCAGCATCCGACGCACGGTGGGCGATCCTTCCCCACCGAACACCACGATCAGATGCTACGACCGCCTGAACCTGCCCGACGACAGTCTGCTCTACCAGGGCGGCCAGATCGCCTCGACCAGTTTGTCGCCCATCCTCGGTGCGTAGGCGGTGGTGATCGCGGCGAGTTTGCGGGGGCCGGCCTTGGCGATGCCGGTGGGGTCGCCGCAGCGGTACAGGATCTCCAGCACCGCCGGGTGGGCGATGCGGGGGCTGATGGCGCGTTCGAGGGCGGGGTGGGCGCCGGTGAGCGGGCCGTGGATGCGGTTGGCGATGCGAGTGGCCTCGCCGGTCAGGTCGTCGTCGAAGCCGACCAGCACATCCAACTCGGCTAGGGCCTCGTCGCCGATGTCGACCGGGCGCAGCGTTGGGGAGGTCGTTACCCGCTACGTCCGACGGGGTCGGCGTCGGGCTTCGTCGGGTACGGGTCAGAGAAAGGTGGTCAGTGCGACCGGAACGGCCAGGCCGGACAGTCCGTTGAGCAGGCAGTCGAGGTTGGGGTTGGCCACGCCGACCGTCTGCGAGGTGGTGCCGGCCAGGGTGCCGCCGGTCTGCCAGGTGGTCAGCTGCACGGTGCCGTCGAGCACGTTGGTGCGGACGGTGAAGTCGAACGTGGTCTGCTCGTTGCCCGGTGACCACTCGATGACGCCAGAGCCGGTGAGGGTGAGCAGCAGGTTGCACGGCACACCGCCGAGGCTGGTCGCGACGCCGGTGACGGGGGTGGCCACGCCGCCCGCCAGTTGCGGATGGGAACCGTTGGGCGAGACGCAGTTCGACAAGCTGGCGACGGCCACCACCGACGCCGTGGTCTGCACGGCGGTCAGCGCCGGGCTGAAGCTGAGCTGCACGTTGATGGTGCAGGCCAGGTCGGCGACCGCGGCTCCGGCGGGCGCCGCGACCGCGGTGGCGGAACCCAGCGCGACGACGGACGCGGCGGTCACCGCCCAGGCCCTGAACCGGTTCCGCTTGGTCATCCCGAGACCTCTTGACATGTGCACCTGCTTCCAAGCGGCCACTGCACTGAGAGTGAACAGTCTGAACACGCATCGTGATCGACAGCAAGCGGCCGAAAGAGTAGCGGTCACCCGAAGCGGGCTCCGAGCAGTGAGTTCATGACGGTCAGGCGCCGGTGCGGCAGGAAGGCGATGTCACGAACCATCCGCGGCGTCGAGAGACGGACCGACCGTCCGGGGGCGCCCGACGAGGTCGTCGAGGTAGCCGGGCAGGGTTCCGGGGCGGGCATCGTCGGCCGAGAAGCGCGAGCTCCGCCGTTGCCAGTCGTAGTTGCCGCGCACCACCGACATCAGGGCCGTGCGCACGTAGCGGTCGACCAGGTCGCACTGCTCGGCGGTGAGGTCGAGTGCCGCACACGTCCGGGAGGTGCGGTCGCGCAGTCGCCGGAAGGCGGCGAGGCGGTCTTCGACCATCCGCCGGACGCGCGCGACAGCCTGTTCACGCTCCGACCCGTGGCGCTGTTCGAGGAAGAGCACGGCGTTGAGGGTGTCACCGCGGGCGTTCTCCTTGACCGTGGAGGCCACGTCGTTGCACAGGATGACCACCTCGGTGGCCAGGTCCCTCAGTGCCTGGACGTGGTGGCTGTCCAGGACCTCGTCCGGGACCTCGAAGTGCTGGGTGCGTTCGCACAGGTCGTACACGGGCGTGGTGCCGATGGTCAGCGCGCGCAGCCGGAGGTAGCCCTCCACGGACTCGCCGGGCACGTCCTCCCGTGCGACGGACTCCTCCAGGTTCCCGATGAAGTACCGCCGCCATTCGCGGGCCGCCCTGACCCGCCACGCCGGCGACATCCCCCGGCAGGAACGCTCCCAGAGATCCGCCCACGCCGTGACCGCCGGGCCGGTCCCCGCGGGTGCGGGGCCGGGGGGCAGGGATGTCAGGCGCAGCAACTCCTTGCTGACCGCGACCACCTCGGCCCGCAGGCCGTCGGGGTGGTCGAACTGGTCGTCGAACAGAAAGAAGAACCCCATGACGTCCGCACCCAGGCGCAGGTCCTCGCCACGGGCGTCAGGGAAGAAGCGACCGGCCAGTTCGGTGAGCCGCCATCCTTCCAACCGCCGTGCCGCCGCGTCGCTTCCGAGCATCCCGTGTCGGCGCAGCCACGCCATCGAGTCCGGGTGCACCGCGGACACATCGGGGCTGACCGCAGGGGGGAACGGGATGTGGAACGCCGTCTCCTGCGGTATGGCCGATCCGTCCACCCGCTCCACCTTCCTCTGGTCGACATGGTCAGGATCACCGAGAAGGGCCGAGGAAGGCAACGGCCGACGAGGTGTCCTATCACGCGACTGCGAATCAAATGGTCTGATCATCTCCGTTGTCGGCTCGCCGCCCGCCTCGATCACACGGTCGTCGACCTGGGACTGCGGCGAGGGGATGGCCCTGCACAAGGATGTCGCCGCCACCGGCCTGCCGGTGTTCCTCGCCTATCCGCGCTCACCCTGGGACCGCGGCGGCAACGAAAATCTCAACCGGATCGTGCGCGAGTTCCTGCCCAAGGGCGTCGAGATCCCCTCCGACCTGCGCCACCTCGCCGCCATCGCCGCCGAGATCAACAACCGGCCCCGTAAGATCCACAACTGGAGGAAACCCAGCGAGGTATTCACCGAACCCCGCACAGCAGATGCTTCCACCGCCTGAACCTGCCGAGTCCTGGTCGAACGATCCGACGAGGAAGCCGCCTGAAGAAATTGATCCACAGGCCTTGACGATAGCTCCTTCGCGGATTCCCTGAAGCCTCGCTGTCATTGCTTCGAAAGTGTTCGCTTGCCTGCACCTAAAGCCGCTGACCAGCGGGTTCGCCGTCGAGATGAAGGCGCCGCACACTTTCGTCTCAATACCTACTGGTCACCCTCCACGACACACCGACCGTTCCAAGACCACCGACAGAGTCAAGCTAGGGCGGCCAACAGCCGCTGTACCTCTTGTGGCGGTGGTGCGTTGTTGGTCCCGGTACAGCTCGATTGCGCGCGTCCAGACCAGGCGGGCGTCCTCGGTATGCCCGAGGGCGGCGTGGGTGTGGCCGAGGCGGTCCAGGGTGTTGGCTTCCTTATAGGCGTGGCCCAGGGCCTGGAACAGTGTGAGGGAGTCCCGATAGTGCTCCAGTGCCGAGGTGTGGTCGCCGGTCAGTCCGGCCAGGTGTCCCATCGTGTCCAGGGTCGAC
Source organism: Saccharothrix xinjiangensis (assembly GCF_039527585.1). Lineage (NCBI taxonomy): Bacteria > Bacillati > Actinomycetota > Actinomycetes > Pseudonocardiales > Pseudonocardiaceae > Saccharothrix > Saccharothrix xinjiangensis. The sequence goes on from NZ_BAAAKE010000029.1 coordinate 103,667, forward strand.
GCCTCGCCGTCGCGGTCGCCGCCTGCCCGGTACAGGGCCAGGGCTCGGGCGCAGGAGGCGCGGGCCGTGTCGTGGTCGCCCAGTTTGGTCGAGTACCAGGCGATCTGGTTTTCGGCGTCGGCTTGGCGCGGTCGGTCGTCCAGGGCGTAGAACAGTCGCAGGGCGGCGCGGGCGTGGTCGCGTGCCCGGTGGTCGTCGCCCTGCCGCCACCACGTCAGTGCCAGCATGCGGTGGGTGTGGGCTTGCTGGGGTCGGTCGGTCAGGGCGTCGGCGTTCGCGAGGGCGCGGTGCAGGTGGTTGAGCGCTTCGGTTGAGCGGCCGGTTCTGGCGCAGGCGTGGCCGAGGTGGCGGCGGGCGGTGATCGCGGCGGGGCCTGGGCCCAGTCGGTCGGTCGCCGCCGCGGCCAGTTGCCAGGTCGACACGTCGTCGTGCAGGCGCCCGCGTCGGTAGTGGAAGGTGGTCAGGGTCCACGCCAGTTGCCACGTCCGGTTCCACCAGCCGCGGTCGAACGCTGTGCGTTGCACGGCCAGCAGCGCTTGGTGTTCGGTGTCGAACCACGTCAGGGCCGTGGCGGCGTTCGGTGGCACCAGGGGGCGGCTGCCGGGTTCGGGCGCGGGCAGGTCCAGTGCCTCGGTGTGCGGGTCGAGCAGGCCTCTGGCCGCGTGGGCGGTGTGCAGGTTGTCCGTTCCGCTTGAACCTTGCGAGTGGGTCGTGGGCTGACCTGCGACACGAAGACTAGGTCCGGACAGTGCGATCTCGTGTTGTTCGGGGCAACCTTGCGGATTCGGTGGTCGTCGGCGTTCGGGGCCCGGCCCGGGAGTCATCGGCCGACACCGGGAACCCCGGCGGCGACTGATCCCGACCGGAGAGGGACGCTGCGTGATCCACACGGGTTTCACCCAGGTGACCCGCGCTTCCCGTTCGTCGTCGTGCGGGTCACCCGGACGTGGTCGGGTCCGGTTCGGTGCTTGAGACCGGCAGGCTTCATTGATCGAGTGGTCGGGGTTCCGGGTTGAACCCCACCGACTGTGATCACCGGGGGTGAGGGTCTTCCGGGCGCCGTCGGCACCGGCGCCGGGTCGGGGTGCGACAGCGCCTCACACCCTTCCCGATAGGCCGTTCGGTGTAGGAGTTCTGCGCTTTCGTGTGAATCTTTCGGGTGTAGCAGAGTTCACCCGAACGCGACATCGCGTTGCGCTGCGCGGCGACACATCCTTCGCTCAGGTGATGCGCATCACTCCCCGGTGGACCCCGGTCCACCACCCCACCCGCGGCACCGGCACCCCCGACCCGACCCTCGCACCCCGAGGGCCGACCGGGGCCGGATCGCGACCCGACGCGTGCTTCGCCGGCGCCGGGCCGCGATCCGGCGCCGGGCCACCGAAGGAATCGGAGCGCGTCATGAGAGCAACCCGTCCGGCCCTGGTGATCTGCGGGGCCACCACGGCCCTTCTGGCCCTGGCCCTGGTCGTCGTCCCGCCCGCGTCGGCGGCCACGGCCAGCACCTGCACCATCGCCCCGGTCACCGACCCGACCGACATCACCACCGTCACCTCCACCACCATCGACGGCACCCCCGGCCCCGACCTGATCGTCTGCGCGTTCGGTGTGCACGAGGGCACCACCGTCAACGGCGACGACGGCGACGACGTCTTCGCCGTCACCATCGACCCCACCGTCAGCGACGCTGTGCAAAGCCCCAACCTCGGCACCCTCGACGGCGGACCCGGCAACGACGCCATCACCTCCACCGACCCCCGGGACGGGACCGCCCGCGGCAACTCGGGCACCATGCTCGGCGGCGAGGGCGACGACATCCTCACCGCCGAAGCCCCCCTCGCAAGCGGCAACGGGGCCGGCGGCACGATGGACGGCGGTGCCGGCAACGACGCGATCTCCGCCACCGGCCTCTTCACCGGTAACTTCGTCGGCACCATGCTCGGCGGCGAGGGCGACGACATCGTCCTCGCGGTCGGCGCATTTCCGCGGGCAACCACAGGCAATTCCGGCTCGATCGACGCCGGCGCGGGCAACGACCTCGTGACCCTCGAGGGCGGTACCTTCGGCAACCGCCAGACCGTCGAACTCGGCGACGGCAACGACACCCTGGTCATGACCGCCGTCGACCCCCTCAACGGCGTGGGCAACGGCTCGGGCGCCGCGGCCCGCGGTGGTGACGGCGACGACACCATCAACGCCGACGGTGTCCGCGTGGGCAACGCGGGGCAACTGCTCGGCGAGGCCGGCGAGGACACCATCCTCGCCGCCGGCGTCACCGCCAACAACTCCACCGGCCTCATCGACGGCGGCCCGGACGACGACACCTGCGCGCTGGGAGGCGTCAACCAAGGCACGGTGCAGAACTGCTGAACCCCGCACCACATCGCCGGCCCCGGCGGGCACCGACCGTGCCCGGCGGGACCGGCGGCCCACAGGACAAACCCCGGGCCGACGAGACCCGGATCCCGGCCGGGACCGGAATGAACCGCGGGTTGCCGCCACGTTGCCCGGCGGTCAGGACGATCGACTACGGCTTCCGCCCTTCGTCGAAGTGGTGCGCCCACGCGGCATCCGCGGTACCGGCGCGGGGATGCCGCCGCCGGGAAACGGCACGCGCCCGGCACGGATTTGGGCGGGTGACCGGTTGCTGCCGCGGCGGGGGCAGGTCCGGCGCCCACCCGGTCGCCGAAGCGGCGGATGCGGTGGGTGGTGTACGGGGTGACGGTGGCCAGGTCGTCGGGGTCGAGCGCCGTCTTCCAGACTGCCGGAACCCCACCTTCCCTAGTGGGTCAACGGCGTTAGTTCACAGAAATCGGCAGATTCTGGCCTACATCCGGCTGGACACCCCGGACCTGCACCACATCGGGTCGGTGGGGCTCCACCTGGCCCGCCGCGGCGTCCTGGTCGCCTGGAGCGCCCGTACGCTGGCCGTCGCGCTGCCGGGCAACTGAGGTTGGCGGTGCTTTCGGCGACCTCGGTGTCGAAGGCGTCGTACCAGAGGATCGTCCACCGGGGGACGTTGATCGTCACGGCGCCGGGGGTGCCCACGGCGGTGCCGGTCCTGGGTTGCACCCTGCCCGGCACGATCGAGGGGACCTCCACCGAGCCGCAGCCGTGGAAGATGCTGGTGGCCACGATGGCTTTGCCGGAGGTGAAACCGGCGCTGATCTGGTTGTCGGCGTCCTCTCACGCCAGGGCGGACCCGGTCGGGTCGGCGTGGGCCGCGGCGGCGGCTGGCGACAGCGCGCAGGCGGTCATCACTGAAGTGGACAATGCGGCGACACGTACTCGTCGTGGACTCCTCCGCTCCCCATCCACAGGGGGAAATCGTGGTGTGGGCCGACGGCCCCCGCGGGCACGGTCGGTGCCCGCCGGGGCCGGCGATGTGGGGCGGGTTCAGCAGTTCTGCACCGTGCCCATGTTGACGCCCCCCAGCACGCAGGTGTCGTCGTCCGGGCCGCCGTCGATGAGGGCGAAGCGAGTATTGGCGGTGATGCCGGCGGCGAGGATGGTGTCTTCGCCGGCCTCGCCGAGCAGTTGTCCCGCGTTGCCCCGGCTGGGGGAGTCGGCGGTGATGGTGTCGTCGCCGTCACCGCCGCGGACCACACCGGTCCGGGCGTTGGCCTCGCCTCCGACGGGGCGGAGGGCGGTGGCGACCAGGGTGTCGTTGCCGTCGCCGAGTTCGACCAGGCGGCCGTTGCCGACCGCACCGCCCTCGATGGTCAGCAGGTCGTTGCCCGCGCCGGCGTCGATCGAGCCGTCATTGCCCAGGCTCAACAGCGGCTGTGCGGCGACTGCGAGGACGGTGTCGTCGCCGTCGCCGCCGAGGATGGTTGCGCCGAGGTCGTTACCGGCCCCGAAGCCGGTGGCGGAGATCGCGTCGTTGCCGGCACCGCCGTCCATCGTGCCCCGGTTGCCGCGTCCGCCGGCGATGGGGGCTTCGGCGGTGAGGATGTCGTCGCCCTCGCCGCCGAGCATGGTGCCCTCGTTGCCGGAGCGTACGGTCCGGGTCTCGGTGGAGGTGATGGTGTCGTTGCCGGGTCCGCCGTCGAGGATGCCTAGATTGGCGCTCAGCACAGCGTCGCTGACGGTGGGGTCGATGGTGACGGCGAAGACGTCGTCGCCGTCGTCGCCGTTGACGGTGGTGCCCTCGTGCACACCGAACGCGCAGACGATCAGGTCGGGGCCGGGGGTGCCGTCGATGGTGGTGGAGGTGACGGTGGTGATGTCGGTCGGGTCGGTGACCGGGGCGATGGTGCAGGTGCTGGCCGTGGCCGCCGACGCGGGCGGGACGACGACCAGGGCCAGGGCCAGAAGGGCCGTGGTGGCCCCGCAGATCGTCAAAGCCGGACGGGTTGTTCTCATGACGCGCTCCGATTCCTTCGGTGGCCCGACGCCGGATCGCGGCCCGACGCCGGTGAAGCACACGTCGGGTCGCGATCGGCCCCCGTCCGCCCTCGGGGTGCGAGGGCCAGCCGGGGTGTCCGTGCCGCGGGTGGGGTGGTGGACCGGGGTCCACCGGGGAGTGATGCGCATCACCTGAACGAAGGATGTGCCGCCGCGCAGCGCAACGCGATGTCGCGTTCGGGTGAACCCGGCCACACCCGAAAGATTCACACGAAAGCGCAGAATCTCTAGACCGAACGGCCTATCGGGAGGGGATGTGGGCCACTGTCACGATGCGGAGCCAACACCGGCGGCGTCCGAAGACCCGCACTCCTGGTGATCGCAGCCGGTGGGGTCCGGCCCGGAACACCGACCACCCGGTCAACGAAGCCCGCCGGTCTCAACCCCCTTGACCTGCTGCGTGGAGGCTGGGTCCGGTTAACTTCGGAACGGGTTGTCCGGGCCTGGTTTTCGGATCGTGGGGTTGGATCAGCCGCCGGGGAAGTAGGGGTGGTCGCGGTAGGAGTGCCGGGGACCGGTCTGGTTGGTCCAGGGCAGGGGTTCGGTGGCGGTGTCCAGCCAGGTCGTGGGTGTCGGTTCGGGCCGGAGGTGGCCGGCTTCGAGCGGGCTTCGCGTTCCGTGCTGCCTGGTGTACGACGGGGTGATGTCGAGTTCGGTGAGGGTGTCGCTGGTGGCCAGTGCGCGGGTGAGACCGAACAGCGGGGCCATCGTGCGGTGGAACAGGATCATCGCGCCGCCGCGGCGGTGTTCGGCGAAGGCGGCGGCGGTGTTGCGGCGGGTTTGCTCGGCGGTGGCGACGGGTTTGCGGTAGGTCTTGCCGCCGAAGGTGCGTTCGCGCCGGTAGGAGCTGTGCGGCAGGACCGGGGGCTGCCAGCAGCGCTGGTCGATCCAGTGCGCGATGGCGTCGCCCGAGCGGAGGGGCCGGTAGTCGGTCAGGCCGAGGCGGCGGGCGATCTCGGCGGCGAAGCGGCGCTGGTCGTCGGGGCCGCCGGCGGCCAGGCGGCGCCCGTGCAGTGGTCCCAGCAGCCCGGCCAGGGCGACGGCTTCGGGGTAGGTGGCGGCGAACAACCGTGACGGGCTGAAGGTGGCGGTCTCGGTGCCCGGTGGGATGAGCAGCCGGGCGCGGCGGTCCCACCGGTGGTGGGCGTCGCCGGGGCCGGTGGGGTCGTGGTGTTGCCAGCGGTGGGCGCAGAGGAAGAAGCCGGTGAGCACGGCGTCGTAGGTCGCGGCCGGGCCGAGGCGGCGCAGCAGCCGCCGGTGGGCGTGCTGGGCGGTGACGACCTCGGGCAGGCCGTGCAGGTCGGGTTGGGGGTGCTCGGCCTGGTCGGGTGGGCCGATCCAGATCCGGTGGCGGGTGCAGAGGTAGTCGTGGTGGCCCAGCAGCCGCAGCGGGGTGCCGCCAGGGTGGGCGGCGTCGCAGCGGTGGCAGCCGCGTTGGGGTTCGTGGCGCAGCGACCACCAGTCCGGGCGGGGCCGGCGCAGCTCGACCACCGCGCGGTCCAGACGTGCGCGGGGCTGGTTGACCACCTCGGTGAACAGGGTGGTGTCCAGCATCCGGCCCGCGCCGTAGGCGCGGCGGCGGGCGCTGACCTGGTCCCAGAGTTCGCGCATCGGCATGGCGTGCAGGGCGGCGAGCCGGGCCAGGTAGGACATGGCGATCTCGTTGGCCGCGGGCCGGACCGCGATCGGCAACCGGGAGCCCATCAGGTGCCCGCCTTGCGCGCGGTGGGCCTGGTCCGGGACGCGCGGCCGGCGGTGGTGCGGCTGCTCGCGCGGTCGGCGGCGTGGTCGACCGGGACCAGGTCCAGCAGCTCGCGGGTCAGGCGTTCCTCGCCGTCGACGGCCAGCAGCGCCCCGCCCCGGACGAGCTGCGAGAGGCTGCCGATCATGCCGCCGGTGCGGTGGTAGAGGTAGTCGGCGAGCCCGACCAGCGTGCCGGGGACGTGGCGGCGCAGGCGCAGCGTGGACTCCAGCGTGGCGACCAGGGCCTGCCAGTCCCCGCGTTGGGCGGTGGTGCCGTGGTCGAACGGCGCGGAGCCGATCAGGGTGAACCGCCCGGCGATCTGCCGCCCGCGGACCCCGGCGAACAGGCCCCCCGACTCCAGCTCGATCCCGGCGTAGGCGAAGGTCGCGGGCAGCCGTTCGGCGAAGTATTTGAGCTGGTCGGAGACCTCCGCGCCGGAGCGGGTGGCCAGGTTGAGGTTGTGCAGCTCGTCGACCAGGACCAGCTCGACCCCCGCCCTGGTGGCGGTGGTGCAGACCGCGTTGACGATCTCGGGCAGGTTCGCCCGCGCCCGGAACTCCAGGCCCAGGAACCGCGCGAACTCCCCCGCGAGCATCTTCGGCGTCGCGGCCGGAGGGACGGTGACGTAGATGACCGGCAGCCTGTGCGCCCCGGCGGCGGCCGGGAGACGACGTCGGGCGGCGCGTTCGTGCGTGCGCCCCAGCAGGGTCAACGCGGTGGTCTTGCCCGTCCCCGACGCACCGGACAGGATCAGCCCGCGCCGCGCGGAGACCTGGCCGCGGTTGAGCTGGACCAGCAGCCGGCCGGTCGCCAGGACCTCCCGGATGGTCGGGGTGTTCACCAGCGGCAGCCGCGCGTGGTAGTCCCGCCGCGCCTCGACCAGGGCGTCGCGCTGCTCTCCGGTCAGCGCCGCCGGCGCGGCCGGACCGGGCTCGGGCGGGGCCTCGATCTGGTCGGCGACGAACCGCGACCAGCCCTCCTTGGTGGTCAACGGCTCCTCGACCACCTGCCCTGCGGGGTCGTCGCCGGACTCGGCGGGACGGTCGTGCAGGCCGGTCATGGCCACCTTTCGGCTTCGGCGTCGGCGTCGAACACGCCGAACGGGATCACCCGCGCGGTCTGCGCGGGCGTCGGGTCCGCCGCGACCGCGACCGTGGCGGGCGAGTCGACGGACGGACGGGCGAAGGTTTCGGCCGCCGCGCGGGTGCGGGCCGCGACCCGCGCCCCGGCCTTGTCGGGGCCGTGTTCGGCGCGGGTGAGCAGCGCGTCCAGGGCGCGGGCGATCTCGGCTTCGGTGACCTGGCGGCCGGACTCGGCGACCAGGCGGCGCGCGTGCCGCCAGGTGAAGTCGGCGAACGGCGCGGTGACCAGCCCCCGGTGCATCCAGGGCGCGGTGACCCAGCCCTCGGGGGTGCGGACGAATACCTGCGACAGGTCATAGGGGTCGTAATGGACCTCCCATCGCCCGTTCTTGCCCGCCAGCCCGGAGTGCTGCCGCCGCCAGGGGCCCAGCTCGGCGCAGTCGTAGGTGCGCAGGTCCAGGCTGATGCCGTAGTCGTTGATCACCCGCCACTTCGCCGGCAGCAGCTCCAGGTAGTCGGTGCCCGAGAGCGTGACCGGCAGGTAGCCGGCGACGGCGACCAGCCCGGCGTAGCGCTCGTTCGGGGTCAGCACCTGGCGTGGCGCGTGCGGGTCGCGCAGCGCCTCGTGCGGCCGGTGCTGCCAGCCGACGATCAGCCACTCGTCCAGCAGGTCCTGCAACTCCCCGACCGTCCAGACCGCCGCGACGTCCCGCCCGCGAAGTGTCGGGTCGGAGCCCTTGAACCCGGCGACGTGTTGCGCGAACAGCGTCTTGATCGCGTCGAACGTCGCCTCGACCACCGACTTGTCTGTCGGCGTGCCCTTGCGCGCCGGCTGGATCGAGATCCCCAACCGCTCGCAGGCCCGGCTGAAGGTCTCCGAGACGAACACCCTGCCGTGGTCGATGACCACCTGGTCCGGGACGATCACCGGCCGCGCCGCCGCCTCGCGCATCCGCGCGTCCACCGCCAGCAGCCGCTCGTGCGGCAGCACCGACCCCGCCATCCCCAGCGCCGGCGACCAGCCCGGCCGCATCGGCTCCGGGACCAGCATCCTCGCCAGCAGCAACGCCGCGTCCACCGCCTTCGTGCCGACCGGGCGCAGCACCGCGGCGCAGATCGTGCGCGTGGCGACGTCGACGGCGATGGTCAGGTCCGCCCTGACCGGGACGCCGTCGGCTGCCAGCACCAGCACGTCGATCGGCGTGGAGTCGATCTGGACCTGCTCCCCGGGCCGCGTCGCCAGCGTCACGGTGAACTCCCCGTCGGGCCGGTTCGCCGTCTGCCGCCGCGTCACCGCCGACCCGAACGTGTGCCGCCCGACCGACAACCGCTCGACCAGCGCGTAGAACGCGGTCTTGCCCGGCAGCGGCACCACCCCCGGCCCGTGCAGCTCCTCCACCCGCTTGACCGCGCGCCGGATCAGCCGCGACCGCGTGCCCGTGGAGGCGTTCGCCTCCGCCGCGATCAGTTCCCGCAGCACCGCCACCACCCTGGCGTCGGCCTGCCCCGCGACGTCGAACCGGCGCGTCGCCCGCTGGTCGACCAGACCCCACAACCCCTGCGCCGCGTAGCGCGCCCGCTTCACCTCCAGCGTGCGGACCGTGACCCCCAACTCGGCCGCCTTGACCCGCTGCCGGTCGGTCAACGACGTCGCAGCCGGGTCGTAGCCGGGTCGCGGCGCGGCGCCTTCCGCCCCCGGCGGCAGGCTGGTCTCGACCTCCACGACATGCGCGCGCCAGCACCGCGCGGCCTCGACCACCTCCGCGGGCAACGCCTCCAACAGCCCGAACGGCTCGACCGCCGGCGTCGGTGCGGGCTGCCCGGCGGCGTCCAGGACCGCGAAGTCCGCCGCCGCCATCAGGTGCCCGGCCAGCACCACCTGCTCCGCCCCGGACTCCTCCCGCAACCGCACCGACGTGCCCGCCAACCCGACGACCAGGTGCTCCCCGCCGTCGAAAGCGACCGTGTCCCCCACCCGCAGCACCGGCCGCGCCAGGCCCGTCACCAGCTCACCACCGCCCCGGTGTGCAGCGGCGTCGACAGCTCGACACGCAGCTCCCGACGCCACAGCAGGTGAAACAACACCGGCAACACCGCGATCGGATCACCCACCGCCCCCGCGCCCTCCAGCAGCCCGGCAGGCTCGGCGAACACCTCCCGCAGCGCGCCCGCGACCGCCGCCAGGTCGTGGCGCGGGTGCCGGTAGGCGGCCAACCATCGCACGTTGCCCATCAGCACCGGCGCCGCCGCGTCGACCACCTCGTAACGCCAACCCAGCACCGCGCACGCCCGCGCGGTCACCTCGAACGCCACCCGGTCCCGCGGCTTGATCCGGGCTGTCGGGCGGCAGTCCAGCACCAGCGCCGACCCGTCGACCAGCCGCGCGAAGTAGTCCGGCGCGTGCGAACGCCGCTTGCCCTCGGCGGTGGTGAAGAACAACCAGAACGGCTGCGAGGCGATCCCCACCACCGCAGGGTCGAAGTCCAGCAGGATCAACCGGTCCCGCTCCAGCCACGACTCGAACCCCACCAACGTCTCCGTCGTGGCGGTCCACCAGCGGCCCACGTGGTGCCGCTGCCCCTTGAACGACGGGAACCCCCGCACCGGCCGACACGACTCCAACGGCACCGACCACGCCTCGGTCAACCCCACCCGCTGCTCGCCGAACTCGTCCGCGAAGACCAGCTCGAACCCCTCGGACGCCGGCGGGGCGCCCCCTGGCAGCACACCCAGCTCCGGCACACGGCGCATTCTCCAGGCCGATCACCACCGCCCCACAGCGACCCGAACGGTAGGCCCGAACACCCGAAGCGTGGCCCGAAAGGTAGGTCCGGAATCCGAAGAGTCGGAGCGGTCCGGACACAGGTAGTGGTCGACCAGTCGCCGCAGTGCCGGTGCTACCCGGTCGGGCAGGTCGCGGACCGCGCGGTCGGCGGCGTGCAGGCGCACCAGGTCGTGCAGGCGGTAGCGGCCGGGCGAGGGTTGTTGCGTCAGGGAGGCGCGCTCCAGCGCGCGCAGCAGCACGGCCGTCCCGGTGGGGTTGAGTCCTGTGGTGGTGGCGGCGCTCTCCGGGCCGAAGCCGGTGCCGGGTGCGATTCCCAGCAGGGCGAACGCCTCGGCTCGGTCCGGCGGTAGTGCCGCGTGCGACCACGAGAGCACGGCGGTGAGGTTGGCCGGGGAGTCCTCCTCGTCCAGGGCGGTGAGGCGGGTGGTGACGTCGCGCAGTTCGGCGGCAAGCACCGCCAGGGGCAGGTCCGGGTGCGCGAGCGCTCGGCCCGCGACGATGCCCAGGGCCAGGGGCAGTCCGGCGCAGCAGGTCAGCAGTTCGGCGGTGGCCTCCGGTTCGGCGGCGAGCCGGTCGGGGCCGAGGCGGCGTTCGAGGAGGCGGCGGGCCTCGGTGTCGGACAATTCGGTCAGCACGAGTGCGTGGGCGCCGTGGCCGGTGAGCAGGCCGGGCAGGTGGTGGCGGCTGGTCACGAGGACCGCGCAGGAGGTGCTGCCGGGCAGCAGTGGGGCCACTTGGCCGGTGTCGGCGGCGTTGTCCAGCACGACCAGCACCCGCCGGTCCGCCACCAGGCTCCGGTACAGTCCGACCTGGGCCCCCGGTTCGGGCGGTACGCGGTCGGGTGCCACGCCAAGGCCCGTCAGAAAGCCGCGCATCGCGGCCTCCGCGGACAGCGGTGCGCCGTCGGATGCGAAGCCCCGCAGGTCGACGAAGAGCTGGCCGTCGGGGAAGCGGTCGGCGTTGCGGTGCGCCCAGTGCAGGGCGAGCCAGGTCTTGCCGATGCCGCCGACGCCGGACAGGGCCGAGATGAGCACGGTGCCGCCGCGGTCGGCCGCGTCGTCGAGGAGTTCGGTCAGCCTGGTCAGCTCGTGGCGGCGTCCGGTGAACCCGGCGGGTGGGGCGGGGAGCTGGCGCGGCACGGGGGTGACGTGCGGGGTGACGTGCACGCCGCCGGTGATGGTCCCGGCCTGGACGAGCGGGGCGAGCACGGGACCGGTCACGACGTTGTGGACGCGGTCGCGGTTTTGGTCATGTCCCGGCATGGCGCGGCCCCTGTCGAAGGTCCTCCGACAGGGAGTATCGGCCGGGATCACCCAGTGGCGCTTTAGCCGAACGTGGGACAGGTGACGGTGGCCAGAACCGCCGGTCGGTGCCGCCGCTCACGCCCTCGGCGTCGCGGAGGTGGAACAGGGAGGCGTGGGCCGCGATGAGGGCCGCCCTGGTCGCGTCGACGTCGCCGGCCACCGCGTGGGTGAAGGCGTTGCCCAGATCCGCGACAACGGCTCGTTCGTGATCCACACGGGACCACCCCCGCTCGCGCGGGGAGCACACGACAAGCCACAGCGCGTGAGGGGTCGCAGCCGGACCACCCCCGCTCGCGCGGGGAGCACCAGACGCACACGAGCCATGTGGATCACTCCCGTGGACCACCCCCGCTCGCGCGGGGAGCACCCGTGGGAGAGGGCGTCGAGCATGGTCTCCGGCGGACCACCCCCGCTCGCGCGGGGAGCACCGCGAGGTCAAGGGCGCCATGGCCGGCATGCACGGACCACCCCCGCTCGCGCGGGGAGCACGCGGGATCGGTCGGCGCCGTGCTGCTGTCCCGCGGACCACCCCCGCTCGCGCGGGGAGCACGCGGGATCGGTCGGCGCCGTGCTGCTGTCCCGCGGACCACCCCCGCTCGCGCGGGGAGCACTCTTCGTGTCCGCGTTGAGCACCTGGCGCAGTGGACCACCCCCGCTCGCGCGGGGAGCACGACGCAGTAGGCCCAGCCGCCGGCGGCCTTGGGGGACCACCCCCGCTCGCGCGGGGAGCACCTGACCGCGTACCAGCTCGCGCAACAGGGCAACCGGACCACCCCCGCTCGCGCGGGGAGCACCGCTCGAACATCACGACCTTGTTCCGGCCCGCCGGACCACCCCCGCTCGCGCGGGGAGCACATCAGCTCGTCTCCCCCCGACAGCGCGGGCAGGGGACCACCCCCGCTCGCGCGGGGAGCACCACCCCAAGATCGAGCCGCTGTCGGACCGCGCGGGACCACCCCCGCTCGCGCGGGGAGCACTTGTCCACGTCGGTCTGTAGGTCGTTGATGTAGGGACCACCCCCGCTCGCGCGGGGAGCACCATCTGGATCATGCCGTCGCCGGTGGCCTGGAAGGGACCACCCCCGCTCGCGCGGGGAGCACGAGCTGGCGCCGGGCTGGCCCTCGGCCGAGGTCGGACCACCCCCGCTCGCGCGGGGAGCACACGCCGGGCGTGGCGCCGGGCGTGGCGGCCGGCGGACCACCCCCGCTCGCGCGGGGAGCACGACCACCACCGCGTGAACTACGCCGACGCCGCGGGACCACCCCCGCTCGCGCGGGGAGCACGACTCGCCCGACCTCAGCCCGGCGTGGCGCGACGGACCACCCCCGCTCGCGCGGGGAGCACTCCAGGCGCAGCCACACGGTGTAGCCCGACCAGGGGACCACCCCCGCTCGCGCGGGGAGCACGCCCCCGTAGCCCAACCGGCAGAGGCGCCCGCCGGACCACCCCCGCTCGCGCGGGGAGCACGAGGCCTTCGTGGCCGGGGTGCGGGCCGGCGAGGGACCACCCCCGCTCGCGCGGGGAGCACCTGAACTCGCTGTTCCGGCAGATCGTGCGGAAGGGACCACCCCCGCTCGCGCGGGGAGCACGAGGTCATCCCGCCCGGCCTCGACGTCGAGGCAGGACCACCCCCGCTCGCGCGGGGAGCACCTGAACTCGCTGTTCCGGCAGATCGTGCGGAAGGGACCACCCCCGCTCGCGCGGGGAGCACCAGGGCTGTGGGTGACCTGGAGCCGCGCGGGGCGGACCACCCCCGCTCGCGCGGGGAGCACGAGGTCATCCCGCCCGGCCTCGACGTCGAGGCAGGACCACCCCCGCTCGCGCGGGGAGCACACTTCTTGACCAGGTACTTTACAGGGCAAAGTGTGCTTTTTCATTCGGTTCGTTCCAGTCTCGTATATCGGTGAACTGTCTGTGTCCTCGAGATGAGGGACGTTGATCGTGCATGACGAGACCGAGACGGCCGAACCCGCGCCGAGACCTACGAAGACGGCATATCCACAGTTGGACACGCGTCGTTCGATGAGCCGGACGGACCGGCTGTCAGTGGCCAGTGCGATCTTCCCACTGGCGGCCACTTAGCGGGGAGGTATCTGGCCGTGTCATCGTTACGCCTGGTGAGATTGCCTGCCGTCGGTCGTTCCATCTCAGGTGGACTGGACAGTGTGTCCCGTGGCGTGCGGACGGGTCTGCCAGTCGCATGCCCGGTGTCAGGTCGTGATCGCCTGCGATGTGGCGGCGAGTTCACGGTCCGGGCTGATGTTGCGGCGGTACAGGGGGCTGCAAGGGGTTGCGGCGAGCCGGACCGCAAGGGCGACGAGGTCCACGGTGGGATCGTCGTCGTGGTGGATCTGAGCGAGGCGGGCGAAGTCGGTCATGACGCCCACGACGCTGCGGTTGGCGGTGACACCGAGCTGGGTGGTCTGCATGTGCCGCCGTTCCCGGTCGACGATCGCGGAAGGTGCGTCCAGGGAGGTCAGTACCGTGCCGATCCGCTCGGCGAGCCTGCCGGTCAGAGTCGCCGCGGGCGCCAGGGGCAGCAGCACGGGAAGCAGCGTGGTCTCATTGACCAGCAGCACGACCCGTGGCCGCCAGAACAGGACCGTGGCATACCACGGGCCTAGCAGCGTCGTGCCGCGATCGTCGTCGGGTGCGGTGGGCGGACCTGCCAGCCGCAGCAGCTTTCTGGTGGCACGCACGATCAACACCCGACCATCCTGCCCTCATCGCGACCGCGGTACACCACCACGCCGGCCTTCGAAGCCGCCGGGTATGAAAGTCGGCTCGGCGCGGCTTGTTCGCGGCGGCGCGAACCGGCCCGACGTGACGAGCACGCCAGCAGGGCTGCCCCTGTTACCGACCGTGCATCTGGCCGTGAGCGGGGACTGCAACTGGCTGCACTCGGGGAATCTGGGCTGGCCGCTGACAACCGGATCGCAGACCCTGTGCGACCGGGTCGTTCCTGCTCGGTGGGGGATGTGGAGGTGTCGGCCGCCGGGATTGTGCGACGGCAGCCGTTCGTGCTCGCGTAGTGAGCACGGCAACGAGTTCACCGACTTCAGGTTTCCATGGTGACGACCTTCGGTTCACGCGGTGAGCAGCAGAGCTTTGTTCCTGCTCGAGAGGTCGCCTGTCGGGGTTGCGCCGTGTATTCATCAAGATTATCGCTGTGGTCGGGGGTCAGCGTTCGCTCGTGGCGACTGGTTCGCGTGGCGCGGGTGCGGTGTGGGGGTGGGTGTTTCCCCAGCCGGTGGGGCCCAGCAGGGCGTTGTTGCGGCGTCGGATGCTGGTGGGGACGGTGGTGTTGTAGACGGCGATGAAGTCGATTTCGTCGTCGGGCACGGAGGCTTCGTCGTAGGTGTGCAGGACGGTGAACCAGGTGTTGAGCAGGCCGCTGAAGTGGACGGCGAGCCAGGTGAGTTCGACGAGCATGCCGGTGGCATAGGCGTTGTGGTAGGCGGGGGTGTCGGTGCCCGGGTACTCGTCGAGGCCGTGTGCGGTGATGGCGGCGGGCGCGTGGTCGAGCAGGACGTGGTGGGTGTCGCGGACCTGGTCGTCGGTGACGGCGTGGGGGTGCGCCTGGGTGGCGACGGCCAGGTGGAGGCAGGCCAGGTGCAGGGGGGTGTAGGGCGGGGCGTCGGGCTGGTCGAAGGCGGGGTTGCCGTGTTCGTCGACCAGGTGCAGCAGCATCTGCTCGGCCATCCGGGCCCGGGTTTCCGGGTCGGGGTGGGGCAGCAGTTCGGACAGGGTGTTGTAGCCGATGACGGTGTGGTGGGTCATGGAGTAGCGGCTGCGGTTGAGCAGGCTGACGACGTTGATCACGAGTTCTTTGGTGACGCGGTCCAGGAAGCCCGAGGTGGGGTAGCGGACGGTGCTGCCGTGTTCGGTGTCGGGGTTGGGAATGTCGGTCAGCTCCCCGGCGTCGAAGATGACCGAGTTGGCGTAGGGGACCTCGGTGATGGCCAGGGCGGGGTGGTGGGCCATGGTGCGGAAGAGGTTGCTGGGGATGCCCCAGGTGGCGATGCTCAGCTCATAGGCCGCTTCGACGTCGGGGTTCATGCGGCTGCGGGGCAGCGGGGGCACGCGGGTGCCGGTGGTGGGGATGACGAGTTCGTCGGTCATCGGGGGAGGTCCTTTGATCGCGGGGTGTCTCGGGAAGACCGGTGGGTACGGGGGTGCCGGTGGTACCGGGAAGGGTGCGTCGCCGGTGTCGCTGTCGACGGCGCGTGGTGGTGCGGGGACCTCGGGTCAGTCTTCTGCCTCGACGGCCGTCCACCGTTGGTTCGGGTCGTCCTCGTCGCATGCCTCCTCGACCAGGCGCCCGCCCGGCCGCAGGTCGGGCGTGGCGATGCACGTGTGCGAGGCGGCGTTCTCCAACCGCCAGGTGTCGAAGTGGTCGTCGGCCGCCACGTAATACCAGGTCTGCGGGCTGTGGTAGTCGCAGGTGATCTGCACCAACCGCCTGCTCGGCTCTCCCCTGGGGGCGGTGAACTGCAGGCACTTGCCGGTGGCGACGTTCTCCAGGTGGGTGATGTCGTTCTCGCTCAGCTCCCATTGTTGTTCGGTCAGGTGGGCCGGTGGGGCCAGTTCGGCGGGCGCCCCCTCCTGTGAGGAGTGGTCCTCGACGCTCAGCGCCAGGTAACGCGCCTGTGCGGGAATCAGGTAGGAGTCCAGGAACGACTCGGCGGGTGCCGCGGACGCGGTGATCGGCAGTGCGGTGGCGGTCGGCAGCACCGACGCGCACGCGATGGCGCTGACAACAGGACGACGCATGACATGCCTCCTTCGAGTCCAGGAACGCTGCGGTGTGCGCGGTCCGATCTCGGACGGCGATGACACGACGTGGTGCTCTTCCACGCGACGAGTGCCGGCGGAGACCGGTGAGCACGTCGTCGCTGGCCCCTCGGTGCCGGTCGTGGTAGGAGGGGTCAGGGGACGTGCAGCCGGACCACTTGGGGGTCGTGGTCGCTGACCTGGTCGTGGAACTCGGCGTTGACGTGGACGATGTCGTAGTCGTGGCGGCCCGCGGTCAGGGCGGGGCTGAGCAGGACGTGGTCGAGGATCTGGGCGTTGCCCTGGTAGAGGTAGGTGTAGCGCTCGGCTTCGGGCAGTGTGGCGGGCAGGTCGGTCAAACCGAGGTCTCGCAGGGTGCGCAGCGGCGCGGAGTACTCGGTGTCGTTGAAGTCGCCGGCGAGCACCAGGCGTGCGTCGCGGTCGCGGTCGAACAGTTGGCGGGCGAAGTCGGCCAGGACCGTGGTCTGCCGGGCGCGGCGTTCGGTGCTGGGGGTGCGGGGCGGTTGGAAGCGGCCCAGGATCGGGTCGTCGCCGCGTTTGGCGGACAGGTGGTTGGCCACGACCACCAGCCTGGTCCCGCGGAAGACGAACTCGCCGGCCAGGGATTTGCGGGTGTCGGTGAAGGCGGAGTCGGTGGGTTCGATCCGGCCGGGGCTCAGCGTGAGGGCGCCGTCGGGGGCGATGCGGACCGGTGTGGTGGCATCGCCCCCGGGCCGGTCGGTGAAGGTCAGGCCGATGTCGGTGCGGAACAGGAACCCCACCCGGATGTTGCCACCGCGCTGGCCGCCGTC
This sequence comes from Saccharothrix xinjiangensis, assembly GCF_039527585.1. Taxonomy (NCBI): domain Bacteria; kingdom Bacillati; phylum Actinomycetota; class Actinomycetes; order Pseudonocardiales; family Pseudonocardiaceae; genus Saccharothrix; species Saccharothrix xinjiangensis. The sequence continues at coordinate 120,574 of NZ_BAAAKE010000029.1, forward strand.
GGCGTTGTCGACCGGGTCGATCTGGCGGTAGTCGTAGGCGGGGCCGCCGACCGCGGCGATGCCGTCGATCAGCGTGTGCCAGGTCTGGTCGGCGGCGGTGACGCCGCTGTCGGTCGGACCGTCGTTGTCCTGGATCTCCTCCACCACGATCAGACCGGGCGAGGCGAGGTTGGTGGTGATGGTGCGGGCCAGTTCGGTGACCTTGTCCTGCGGTGAGACCGCCGAGAGGTTCTCCACGTTGAACGTGGCGATGGCCAACTCGTCGGCTTGCGCGGGACTGGTGGTCTCCCGGTTCAGGTGCGGCGCGGGCAGCTGCGCGACACGGCAGGTGGCCAGGATCTCGTAGGCGCCGTAGCGGTAGTCCAGCACGCCGCAGGCCGGTGAGAGCCGGTCGCCGACGTCGAGGTCGGCCGGGATCGCCTCGCGCAGCAGCCGGGTGGTGAGGGTGAGGCGTTCGGGGTTGGCGTCGTGTTCCCGCACCGGCAGTGCGCCGCGGCTGGACAGGATGGTGGCATCCGCGCCGTCCTCGGCCACGACGGTGACCCGCCTGCCACTGCGGCTGCTCAGGGTCGGGGACACCGCCAGGGGCACGTCCACGCGCACGGACATGCCCTCCAGCGACTCGTAGAAGTCCAGACCCTGGCCGGCGGCGTCGAAGGCGGGACTGTCCTCGACGTTGCCGGTCGCGTCGTCCTTGACCACCTCATCCGGTGGGACGCGGCCGGCCCGTCCGATCGAGGTGGGCTCGGGCAGCTCGTGGCGTCCGAGGAGGGTGGCCGAGGCGGGTCCGCCGATGCGGGTGACCGACAGGTTGGCGTTGGCCGCGGTGTCCTCGCCGTCGCGCACTTCCTGCACCGTGCCCGACACGCTGACCAGATCGCCCTGCTTGACGCCGACCTTGCCGACCACGACCTGGATGCCCTCGGAGGTGGCCGGGTCGTGGTCGGGAGTGGTCGACTGCATCCAGAACGTCTTGCGGTAGGCGTCGGTGGCGATCACCACGCCGCGGACGTCGGTCACTGTGCGGCCCAGTAGGGGCGAGCGGTGCCCGGCGCCCTGCACGTCGTGCACGTCCACGCGCAGCGGCGGCTGCGGCGGGCTCGCCGAGGCCGGTGAGGGACTCAGCAGTACCAGGGCGGCGGCGACAGTAAATGCCTCACGCGCGCATGACGACGGTGTCATCACCGTGTTGCCTTTCCGTGGAAGGGTCCGATGGTTCGCGGGGAGCCACCAGTTCGGGAACGATGCCGAAGGGCCAGGACACCTCGCCGTGCGGCAGCTCGGGCGCGATGGCGGCCACCGTGCCGCGCGGACGGAGCGCGGCGTCGGCCTCGGGGTCGACGACCTCGTAGCCGGGCAGCGTCTCGGCCTCGGCATCGCCCAAGGACAGCTGGCGGCTGTCGAAGAACCCGGCCATCTCCTCGCCCACCCCGTAGACGGGGTCGGCGCGGCGGACCTGGTTGAGCCGGTGCCGGATGTTCCACTCGTCGTGGCTGCCGAGGCTGAATCCGGTGCCCGCCCGGGTGCCGTAGTAGACCAGGAACGCCCGACGACGCGCCTCGTACAGCACCGCGTCCCCGGGCTGGATCGGATCCAGCGGGCGACGCCGGCCGTTCTCGAGCACGGTGGCGAAGTCGAGGTAGAACTGCCGGTCCACGCCGTAGCGGCGGGCGAAGTAGCCGTCCATCCGGTCGGTGAGCGACTCGCCGCCGCTGCGGCGGGCGAAGAACTCCCGCGCGTCGGTGGGGCCCAGGAAGTAGTAGGCGTCGAACGCGCCACCGAGCTTGAGGTCCCTGCGCGCCGGGTCGGTGAGGTAGTCGTCCTCGATGAGCACCCGCGACCACATGCGCATGTAGTCCCCGCCGGTCGGGGTGGCCTGACTGAGCAGCTTCTCCAGCGTCAGCCCGGGGTACTTGCCCTGCAAGGCCTGGATGTGGCGGGTGATCAGGCCGGTGCCCTGCCGGGACTCCAGCTGGTAGTCGGCCGGGTTGAGGAAGAAGAACCGCTCGCCCCACTGCTCGGTCAACCGGCGCGCGGTGTGGTGGGCGATGTCGACGTTGGTGGCGAAGTGGCCCCCGGCGCGGGAGCTGATCGGGCAGCTGAGGTAGACCACGGCGCGGCCTTCGGCGCGGACACGCGCCAAATCGGACTTGATCAACGCCGTGTGCAGTTCGAACACGTCGAACCACGCGCCGGTGTGCCAGGTGAACTTCATGATCGGCCGCTCGGGGACCGGGTAGCCGGTCTCGGTGCCTGTCGACCACTCCTGGTCCTGGGCGGGAGCGGCGGGCGTGTCGCGGGTGTCGGTCATGGCGGGGCGCCTCCAGAGAACGGGTCAGAACGGTTCGAGCCGGCCGTACTCGTCGGACCAGTACACCTCGGTGATGTCGGGGAAGTTCTCCTGCAGCCGGCCCACGGCCTTGTCCACGCCGTCCACGCCCTGCATCTTCTTGGGCAGCCACAGGTAGCCGCCCTGTTCCGGGGGGATCAGACCGCGCACCAGTTGCCGCATCATCACCTGGTCGCGCCGCGAGGCCACCTGATCCTCCTTAGGCGTCGGCGCGGAGGGATCGCGCAGGATCGCCGAGGCGCCGCCGCGGGTGGAGACCTGGTCGGTCCGGGGCACCAGCCGCCAGATCTGCTGGGCCTGGTAGCTCTGCAGCGACCCGGCCAGGTTGGCCTCCACACCGCGGTAGTGGCAGTAGTCGACGAAGAACCTGATGTCCTCCACCGACAGGATGCCCTTGCGCACCAGGGCCTCGTCGCCGGTCCCGGTAATGTCGAACCGGTTGAAGTCGACGATGCCTGGCCCTTCGGATCCGACGGGCTCGGTGGTGTCGACCAGGCTGACCCGGGCGACCTTGAACAGGATGCTGGTGTCGAGCATGATGCCGTCGGCCCCGGAATCGGCCGTGGCGTCGACCATCTTCTTGATCGCCTCGCGGTCGGTCCGCTCGGCAGGGGTGAGCCCGAACTGCGAGTGCGGGAACGGATCATTGATCTTCACCCGGATGGTGTCGGTCCACGGCGGCAGCACCCCGGCGTCGATCAGCTCCTGCAGGCTGGGGCGGTGGTCGAACAACGGCTTGCCGTCGGGCCCGGTCAGGTACCGGTAATAGTCCGGCAGGTCGACCGTGCCCTCGACCGGCCCGGCGGCCATGGTGGGGGAGAACTCCCGCAGCGACACCAGTTCCCGCACCACCAGCGGGTTGTTCTTGCGTTCCCGCCACAACGGCAGGTCCTGCACGAACAACACCGACATGACCTGGCTGTGGCTGAACTGCTCGGTGCGGTTGAGCGTGCGCACCACCTCGGTGAGCACTTCTTTGAGGATCGGCAGGTGCATGCCGTCCAGCCCGACCTTGACGATGTTGCACGGGTGCACGCGGGTGCCCATCGACACCGCCACCCCCAACGCCGCCTGCGCGGCCTTGCCCGCGATCTCATACGGCGACTTCTCCACCGCGTGCCCGCTGTCGGTGCGCCGGAACAGCAGTTGGTCCTCGCCGATGTTGGTGCTTAGCTGCACCTCCTGATCGCGGGTGTAGTTGAGCACCGCGTCGGAGATGTCCATGATCGCCTGCGGTTTGATGTTGCCCAGCGCGCTGCGCGGATCCTCGCTGTCCACGATCCGCGCCCCGCCCAGCACCGCCTCCCGCGCCTCCTGCGTGTCGAACACACTGACCAACAGCTTTCTGTTGGCGTGCCGATCACGCACATCACCCGCAACACGCTCTGCCATCACGCATCACATCCCTGTATTCAAAACGAAACCCCGTCGATGCAAGCAAGGGGCCGCCGGCGATGCCAAGACGATCGGAGACCGACCATGCGATCGTGCAGCCGATTCACCACAGCCACCAACCGGCCGCCACTCCCTGTGAACACATCTGCCGCGCGGATCACCTTCCAAGGCGACAACGCTCTCCCACCGGGGCCCGCTACCTCCCCTGGCCATTCCATGCGTGATCCAAGACATGCCTTCCGCCGCGAGCAGGCGAGAAACCGACGTGTGACTTCGCCGAGCTTCGTCGACGGCGCAGACATCGTTGTGTCCCGGGGCATGCGACGTCATCGGCCGCTGTACCACCGTTGCTCACCTCGCCAGGGCGCTCCGGCGCCTGTCCTCACCGCGCGCAGGCAAGACCGGACCCGACCGGTCCTGAAGGGATTTCCGGTGGAGTGTCGCACTGCGCTGCCACCGGATCGGAACGACGAAGACCGTCGACCACCCACAGCAGGACGGCCAGCCGCCGCCAGGATCACGTGATTGCTCCCGATCGCGCCCCTCAGGGATGAACCGATACCCCAGCCGGGTGCCGTATCCCTATTCGGACGGCCGAACACCGCTTGTCACCGGTACTGCTGACCACGACCGGACAAGTCGGCGTAGTACAGGCAGGAGCGTGGTGGGGATGCGGACGTGGTGGCGGGCAGCGGTGACGGCCGCGGTGTGCATGACGGTGGCGACCGTATCGCCGGGCGCGGTGCACGCCGAAACCACGGCGCGGGATGACATACGCACCGGGGTGCCGCTGCGACTGGCGGTACAGCGACTGGCGGTGACCGACGAGCAGCGCGAGGGCTATGAACGGACCAAATTCAAGCACTGGATCGACGCCGACAAGGACGGCTGCAACACCCGCGTCGAGGTCCTGCTCGAAGAGGCCGTGGAGGCGCCGGAGATCACCGGCCGCTGCACCCTAGACGGAGGACGCTGGTACTCCTTCTACGACGACGTCCACGTCGACGGCCCCAAGGGCCTGGACATCGACCACATGGTGCCCCTGGCCGAAGCCTGGGACTCCGGCGCCTACGACTGGACCCCGCAACGACGCCAGGACTACGCCAACGACCTCGGTGAACCCGTCGCCCTGCTGGCGGTCACGGCACGATCCAACCGCAGCAAATCCGATCAGGACCCCACCACCTGGCTACCGCCCTACGAGGGAGCCCTGTGTCGCTATGTCGGCGCGTGGGTCTCGGTCAAGACCCGTTGGAGCCTGACCGTGGACCAGGCCGAGCGCGACGTGCTGGCCGCCAAGGCAGAGGGCTGCCCGGACGAACAGGTCGCCGTCGAACCGGCATAGGCCACAACGGATCCCGCGGCACACCGGCCCGACCGTGATCCGGCCGATGGGTGGCGATGGTCACGGTCGTACGAGAGGCTGGTGAGCAAGTCGCGAAGGGCTGCTTCCGTGTATGCCGCGGCTCGGCGACCCATACGGGTGCACGGGTGACCGGGCGGGCCGTCTCGCCGTAGGGGATCCACCGGTACTTGTGTCGGGTCATGGTCGTGCTTCGAGTGGCGCGTGGAGTGCGACGCTCGAGTCCGGTTTCCCTTCTTGTCCCTGTGGTCTGCTCCAGGCGTCGCCGGGTGTCATCGGCGTGCGGACAGCCTGTCGACCAGGCGCTTGCCCACGCCCGAGCCGATGCCGGCCACGAACGCGACTCCGAGCGCTGCTGCGGCCCGTCCTGCCGGAAACAGTGCGGCGCGGTGTCGGGACTGTGCGGTGCAGCAGGTCGTGTCATCGTCGACCGGACCGCGGACGGGCGTCCGGGGAGGCGTGAACCGGACGGGCCGGTCGGATGGTCGGTCCTGGGGGAGAGGTGCGGGTTTGGGGACGCGGCGGAGGCGGTGAGCGGTGTGTCGCAGGCGTGCGGCGACCGGTTGACCCTGCCAGGCCAGGACCTCCAGCTCGCCCAATGACGCCAACTGGGAGAAGCGGCCGTCGGCGGAGGCGACCACGAAGTCGCCGTGCGTCCGGCTGTCGTGCAGGCGGCGGGCGTGCCGCAGCAACGCGTGGTCGGCGGCGTCGGGTCCGTCGTCGACCGGGATACAGCCCACTCCCAGCTCCGCCAGGTGCGAGGACAACGGGTCGTCGGCCTGGTCGGTCCGGGCGTTGTAGGCGGCCACGGCATGGTGCACCGGTCCGGCGGCGACCAGGAGCGCCTCCATCCGGGCCCGCGCCACCGGACGCGGGGTGCACGCCACACCCACCATGTTGTCCACATCGATCAACAGCACCCGAGGCCGCGCCACGCCGTCCACGACGTGGATTGTCACCGCTGACCGGTGAACCCGCAGACCGCCTCGGCAGGAGCACACGATCGGCGCCCGGACGTGTGGCCGGTGAGGTCTGCACCTTATCGAGGCTGGAGAAGTCCCGGCTCAGGTGACGGACGTCGTGTCGGTCGATGTCCGAGGGCCGGCGCAGGCGGACGAGCCATGCGCGGACGGCCGGCTGGTGGCGTCGCGCTCCGGCCACGCCGGTCTGGAAGGCCGCCGGTCGACGACGAGCCGACCGGTCAAGCCACGGACCCGAGGCCCGCCCGACAAGGCCGACCTGGGTAAGGGGGTGCATGCGGTCGGCACCGTCGAAGCGCTGCGCCCCGTTCGGGTGGCCGGCCCATTCGGGTGACCTGGCCCGCACCTGCGGCACCGAAGAACGAGGCGGTGACTGCGAGCACGTTTCCTGTCGGCGAAGGCAGAGCCGGCTTCTGCTGCTCAAGGCCGTGTTGAACCGCCCCGCTCGTGCGGGGAACAGGTGAGGGTGGTCGCGTGACCACGCAGCCCGACCGCAACGACCAACACCGCGGAGCCGAATCCAGAGTAGAACCGACTGTCGTTCCGACATCGCCGACCGGAGTGGCGCAACGGCCGTCTCGGGTTCCCGGGGAAAGCTCGTCGGATTTCACTTGGTGAACCTGTTGCATCAATTCTTGTGCGTCAATAGTATCGCGATGCACAATCAAGTCGGCTCGTGTGGCCACCTCGGTTGGTTTCGTCTGTAAAGCTTGGGGCGCTCGTGGGGTGTTGCGAGCTTCGGTAGGGAGTCTTTGCATGGCACGGCAGACCATCGTCCAGTTGGTCGACGACCTCGACGGCGGCGAGGCGCACGAGACCGTCGGGTTCGCCCTCGACGGTGTCGACTACTCCATCGACCTGTCCGCCTCCAATGCCGACAAGTTGCGCGCCGCGCTGGCCGACTTCGTCGCGAAGGGCAGGCGCGCCGGTGGACGCACGCACCGGAGCCAGCGGCCGCGCCGTACCCGGACGACCGTTCCTTCCGGTGGCGACAAGCAGCAGAACCAGGCCATTCGCGAGTGGGCCAGAAGCCAGGGACGGGAAATCTCCGACCGCGGGCGCATCCCCGGCGCGCTGATCGAGGAATTCCAGCAGGCCCACTCCGCCTGAAACGGGCCTGCGCCCGTGCTTGCGGATGCGAGCCGGCATGGCGGAGACCGGGCGAAGAGACGGCGCGGCGTTCCGGCACCGGTCGGTACTTCAGACGGCAGGATGGGAGGCAACCATGCGCCACCCATCCTCAACAACAGCACCGGCAGCCCTCAACCGGGAGGAACCGACTTGACCGACGTCGACCGGCCCAGAGTCGTCATGGTCCGCCCCGCCGGAGACGGCACGTGGGGTGTGGTCACGATCGAACGTCGAGGACACGCCCACCGGACCGAGCCGTGCCCGCGTTGCCCCTGGCGCCGCGACGCCCCGCTCAACGCATTCCCGCCGCAGGTCTTCCGCGACAGCGCCCGCACCACATACGACCTGGCCACCCACACCTTCGGCTGCCACGGCTCACCCCGCACGACCCCGCAGACCTGCGCCGGGTTCCTGCTACGCGGGGCCTCGGACAACCTCACCGTCCGCATGGCGGTCCTCAACGACCGAATCGACCCGGGCTCGATCAGCAGCCCGGTGGAGCTCTATGCGGACTATCGCGCGATGGCCATCGCCAACGGCGTCGACCCGAGCGACCCGGCGCTGGCACCATGCCGCGGCGACCGACCGCTGATCGACCACGACCACACCGGCGACGATGGCGACTGAGGACGACCGGCGCGACCCGTTCGCCGGCATGTTCACCGTGGCGTTGATCAAAGGCGCGGTCGAGGGCGACACGTATCGGCACTTCGGATCCTTAGGAGGTATTGCGCAGCACCTGGCAACCACGCGATGCCTCGGACTGATCGACCCTGAAGACGAGCACACGGCAACCGCTCGCGCCCACGCCCTGTACCGGCACCACCGGCTGGATCGCCTGCCCCCAGGGCGGGCCTACCTGACCTGGACCGGTTCGCCGATCGTGGAGGCGGTGCTGGCCGATCTGTTGCCCGACACCACGACGGCGTGAAGAATCCAGGTGTCTCTCGGCACCGGGCAATGTCCGGGTGTCATCAGGTCCGGCCGGATCGGTGGTCTCGTGATCGTCCGGTGTCGGTGGTGTAGCCGATGAAGTGGAGCTCTGCCGAGCGGTCCCGGACACCGCCGCCGCGTCTGTGACGACGAATGCCTACATCGCCACCACAAGGCCAGTCCGTTGGTCTTTGATCCGCATCGCCAGGCACCGACTCGCCCAACCCCGGTGGCTCGGAAACAGACACCGACACCTGCGGCTGGAGTACTAGGCCGAAGGCGGGTTTACCCATTTCTTCGACCGGGTTGTTCGCGACACCGCCGCGGCCCGCCTCCACAGCCACCTCGGTCTCACCGACCAAGGGCACCGCGCACCCTCGCTCGCGCGAGGGGCACATGCCGACCAGGCGCGGCTCGTCGTCGACGAGCGGACCACCCCCGCTCGCGCGGGGACCACTGCGGTGTGCGGCGCAACGCGGTGAGCGCCGTGGGACCACTTCCGCTCGCGCGAGGGAGCACGTGGTCATGCCGCGCCGGGCGTTGACCACCTGGGGACCATCCCCGCTCGCGCGGGGAGCACCCCTGGCGGTGGCCGCCGGCATCCCCGTCCACGGGACCATCCTCGCTCGCGCGGGGAGCACGTGCGCGGTGGCAGCGCCTCCTGTCCGGAGATCGGACCACCCCCGCTCGCGCGGGGAGCACCCTGACTGCGCCCTCCACGCCGTCGTACTCCGGGGACCACCCCCGCTCGCGCGGGGAGCACTGAAGTCGTCAGCGTCAGACACCGGCGGTCTCCGGACCACCCCCGCTCGCGCGGGGAGCACAACGGGGACGTGATTCAGGGCGTGGCCCCCGGGGGACCACCCCCGCTCGCGCGGGGAGCACCTTGAGAGCTTCCTCGTCGACACGGGCCTCGGGGGACCACCCCCGCTCGCGCGGGGACCACCCCCGCTCGCGCGGGGAGCACATGGAGCTGGCGCGCGGCTCGGCGCTGACCACCGGACCACCCCCGCTCGCGCGGGGAGCACCGACCGTGTCCGGCGTCGCCGGGGTGCAGCGCGGGACCACCCCCGCTCGCGCGGGGAGCACGACCTGATGCAGCAGCTGGGCGAGTTCGCCATGGGACCACCCCCGCTCGCGCGGGGAGCACACCCACCGGACCATGCGGTCGGCCAGCGCCTGCGGACCACCCCCGCTCGCGCGGGGAGCACGGGGACACCACCTAGCATGAGGACCGTGGAGGCGGACCACCCCCGCTCGCGCGGGGAGCACCGGAGATCCCGGAGGTCCTCTGCGACCACCTCGGGACCACCCCCGCTCGCGCGGGGAGCACCGCGTTCGCACCGAGGGCGGCCGGGTTCGCCGGGGACCACCCCCGCTCGCGCGGGGAGCACGCCCAGACCCCCGCGTCCGACTTCGAGGCCGAGGGACCACCCCCGCTCGCGCGGGGAGCACCTGATCGAGCACTTCGAGCTGGTGGACCACTCGGGACCACCCCCGCTCGCGCGGGGAGCACCTACAGACCGACGTGGACAACCTCCGGCGGGACGGACCACCCCCGCTCGCGCGGGGAGCACGAGATGTCCTGGCGGACACCGACCTTGAACTCGGGACCACCCCCGCTCGCGCGGGGAGCACATGGAGCTGCGCGACCCCGACGCGCTCTACCACGGACCACCCCCGCTCGCGCGGGGAGCACCGTAGGGGCTCATCCGGTGGCCTCCTGGGAGTCGGACCACCCCCGCTCGCGCGGGGAGCACCGACACCCTGCTTGACATTGTGTTGTGTGAGCCGGACCACCCCCGCTCGCGCGGGGAGCACGCCAGCCCGAGCTGGGCGCCGTAGGTCTTGCCCGGACCACCCCCGCTCGCGCGGGGAGCACTGCCGCAGTTCTCGCTGTACCTGTTCTACATCGGGACCACCCCCGCTCGCGCGGGGAGCACGCCGAGGTGCGCGCCTACGCGGCGAACGCCGGGGGACCACCCCCGCTCGCGCGGGGAGCACCCTTTTTGACCAGGTGGTTTGCAGGTCGGAGTACGTGTTTTTATTCGGTTCATTCTGGTCTCGTATATCGCGGGGGTCGCCTGTGTCATCGACAGGTGGAACGCCGGCCGTGTGCGGGGTGACCGACGGCGGCTGGCCATTCGCCGACATGTGCGACGAGTGGTCATGACCGTGGCCGGGCGCATCGTCTGCGAGACGAGTGGGGCCTGGTCGGCGAATCCTGCCGACCAGGCCCCGCTGATGCTTTGATCAGCGTTTGTTGTAGCGGCGTCGGCGGGCGGCGTTGCTCCAGTTGCGTCCGCCGGTGGTCTGCGGGGCGGTGTCGGTGTCGTCTGGGTCTGCAGGGCGGAGCATGAGCTGGATGCCGTCGTAGTCGACGGGGTGCCAGTCGTGGCGGTGGACTTTGAAGTCCAGGCCCTGTTCGTTGTTGGCGTGGAAGACCATGATGGCCCGGCCCGACTTGACCATCTCGACCACGCGGACCCACATGAGGTTGCGGACGCGGCTGCTGATCTTCCCGACGAAGACGCCGGGGGAGATTTCCAGCAGCCAGCGGGTCAGGTGGCCGCGCAGGCCGACAGGGCAGGCGGCGACGACGATGACGGTCAAAAGTCACCGTCCTGGTCGTCGTAGTTGGTGCCGCCTGCGACGGCGCGGCCGTTGTCGTCCCAGAGCATGACGACGTTGCTGTCGAAGTCGGGGTCTTCGAAGGCTTCGGGGCCGTATTCGACCCGGCCCTCGTCTTCGCGGAGCAGGGTTTTGATGTCGCGGACGCACCTGTCGAAGAAGACGCCGTCGCGCATGCGGTCGCGGACGGCACGGCGGGTTTCGGTGCCGATGTCGGCGACTTCGCGTGCGGTGACGTCGAAGGCGATGGGGATGGTGATGTCGGCTTTGTAGAGGTCGGCGATGTCGTAGACGAAGGACTTGACGTGGCCGGTGTGGACGAAGCCGAGGCCGGGGGCACAGCCGAGGGCGACGATGACGGCGTGCACGACGCCGTAGAGGCTGGTGTTGGCCGCGGACAGTGCCCTGTTGACCGGGGTGCCGGAGTCGAAGTCGGAGACGTCGTAGTCGCGGCGTTGCCACTGCACGCCGGTGCGTTGGGCGTGTTCGCGGTACAGGCGGCGTACGCGGGCGCCTTCACGGCCCCGCAGCTGTTGCATGGTGAGGCTGTCGGTGTCCTCGCCGAGGAAGCGCATCGCGTACATCTGGCGTGCCACGCGCAGCCGGGAGGGTGCGGCGAGGGTGCGGCCGTGGGCGTAGTAGCGCACGGCGTGCTCGCCGACCCACACGGCGGTGGAACCGCTTTCGGCCAGCAGCACCATGGCCTGCTGGGTGACGTTGGTGCCGGGTCCGAGCAGCAGGGCGCCGAGGGTGGCGGCGGGGATGTGCACGGTGCCGCGTTTGTCGGTGGCGGTGATGGCGTTGTCGTCGCGGCTGACCTCGCAGTGCTCCAGGTACAGAAACGACAGGCGGTCCTGGGCCCGGACGAGCTGGGAGAGCGGGACCGGCTTGGCACCGGGGATGTCAGGCACGGAACTCCTCGGACACGGAACTTCTCGAATAGGTGCCGCCCGGGAACGGGGCTGTTCAGGCGCGGCGGACGGGGGCGAGAGGGTGAGCAGGCCGCAGCCGTAGCCCTTGGCCGGGCCGATGCCGGTGACCAGGGCGGCGCGCAACAGGTCGGCGTCGAGGACCTCCGGGTGACCTTCGAACACCGCGGTGGACAGGGTGACGTGGGAGCCCTGCCGCTTGAACGTCACGTGCTCGCGGCCGCGGACGGCGACGTCGGGCTCCTTGTGCTCACCGACGACCACGGAGAAGCCGTGGCGTTCGGCACGGGTGAGCAGCCACTCGGTCTGCTGGGCGACGGTGACGTGCCCGAACCGCTGGGACCGCGTCGAGTCGGGGCTCTTGCGGCGACTGCTGACCGGGTTGGCGCGCAGCCGGAAGGCCCACTGCCCGCCGACGGTGATCCGGTCGAGTAGGGGTTGGTGGTCGCGGGTGTCCCAGGTGTGGGTGGTGGGCCAGCCGACCTGTTCGACCAGGTGGATCAGGTTCGGAGGACTTGGACCAAACACCGGACCATTCCACCTGTGCAGGGAGCACTGGCCGCGTTGCGCTCGCGCTTCACTCGGTACGGGATCACCCCTCTGCGCGGGGAACATTCGATCTGCCGGGTATGTAGCGGGCCACCATCTCTCCTGCAGGGAGTGCCCGGCCATCGCCATGATCAGGACTGAGTCGGTCACACTATTCCCCCTGGTGTGAGGGGCGCACCGTGTGCGTGTGTACGCAGACGCGCCTTGCGTGGTGCAGTAGGCTCTGCAGTGTCCAAGGGCCGTCAGGTACAGCTAGTGTAATGTCAGTCCTGGCGGGTGCGGATCGGTAGTTGTCAATTCGGATGAGACAGGTTGTGTTTAAGGGGTCGATTGCGGTTGCTCGACGGGCTGGTTGATCCAGGTCGCATCGGGCAGTCGGGGTGGTCGGGGGCGGCGCGCGAAGCGTTGTGGGTGTC
>NZ_BAAAKE010000030.1:0-133207 GCF_039527585.1 Saccharothrix xinjiangensis
GCACCGCCAAGTGCAACGCCACCAACGACGACGAACACGCCGTGTCCACCGTCACCGCAGGACCCTGAAAACCCAACGAGTACGACACCCGACCCGACAGCACGGCGCCGTTGGCGGCGGTCGAGCCGAAGCCCTGGAACGCGGCGACACCGCCCGCCGCCCGCTTGCCGTAGTCCTGGCCGTTGGTGCCGGCGAACACCCCGGTCTCACTACCCCGCAACGACACCGGGTCGACACCCGCCCGCTCCAACACCTCCCACGCCGTCTCCAACAACAACCGCTGCTGCGGATCCATCGCCAACGCCTCACGCGGCGAAATCCCGAAGAACCCCGCGTCAAAACCCGACGCGTCACCCAGGAAGCCGCCCAGGAAGCCGGCGATCCGGTCCGGCGCCCAGCCCCGCTCACCGGGTGGCTCCGCGATCGCGTCGACCTCGTCGGCGACGAGCCGCCACAGGTCCTCCGGCGAGCGCACCCCGCCGGGGAACCGGCAGGACATGCCGACGATCGCGATCGGCTCGCGCCGGGCCTGTTCCACCTCGCGGAGGCGTTCGCGCGTCCGACCGAGGTCGACGGTGACCTTCTTGAGGTAGTCGCGGAGCTTGTTGTCGGCCGACATGGGTGTTCTCCGATCGACGCCGGGCGGGTGGACGTGTCCGCCGGGGTTCTCAGGGCGTGAAGCCCACCTTGAGCCGGTCCAGCCCGCGCACCACGATGTGCCGCCGGTACTCCAGCGAGTCCTCGTCCAGCTCGGGGTCGCGCAGCCGCTGGGCGAAGGCGGAGATCGCGATCTCGGCCTCCAGCTTCGCCAGGCTGGCGCCGATGCAGTAGTGCGCGCCCGCGCCGAAGGACAGCGACACGTTCGGCTTCTCCCGGGTGACGATGAACCGGTCGGCGTCGGGGTAGGCCCTGGGGTCGCGGTTGGCGGCGGCCATCAGCACCACGACCACGTCGTCCTGCTTGACGTCGTAGCCGTCGATGGTGGTGTCGGTCCGGGCCATCCTGGCCGCGAGGTGCACCGGGGGGTCGTACCTCAGCACCTCGTCCACGAGCCCGGTGATGACCTCCGGCTTCTCCCTCAGCGCGGTGAGCTGGTCGGGGTTGCGCAGCAGCGCCAGCACCCCGTTGGAGATGAGGTTGGTGGTGGACTCGTGCGCGGCGACGAACAGCGTCGCCAGCACGCTGGTCACCTCGAACCGGGTGAGCCGGTCGCCGTCGCCCTGCGTCTTCAGCAGGTTGGACACCAGGTCGTCGCCGGGGTTGGTGCGGCGCCGGTGGATGAGGTCGGCGAAGTAGGCGTGCGCCTCGATGGCGGTGCTGCCGAACCGGTTGATCTCGTCGCGCGAGAAGACGTTCAGGATGCCGATGGCCGCGCCGAGGGTGGGCAGTTCCGTGGACAGCGCGAGGTCGTCGGACCATTCCTTCAACATGTGCCGCTCATCTTCCGGGATTTCGAAGATGTCGCAGATGATGCCGATCGACAGCGGATAGGCGAGTTCGCTGACGACGTCGAACTCGCCCTTGTCCCGGAATTTCCCGAAGAGGTCGTCGACGATTTTGTTGATCTGACCCTCGAAATTCGACACGATGCGCGGCGTGAAGGACTTGGAGATGAACTTGCGCTGCCTGCCGTGACCGGGCGGGTCCATGAAGAAGATCGAACTGGCGGCCCGGTCCTCCTCGTTCGCCACGAACGCCTTGACCATCGGCGCGGAGGAGGTGTCGCTGCCCATCTCGCGGTGCCGCAGGATCTGCGAGCACGCGGCGTACTCGCCGAAGATCACCACCGAGCCGTCCTGCACCGGCACCGGCCCGCTCTCCCGCAGTTCGGCCATCAACGGGTACGGGTCCGCCCTGATTTCGCGGCGCATGAGGTCGACGAGCGGGTTGCTTTCGACGGGCGCGTTTCCGGCGATCTGCTCGGTGCTCATATCCTCGACATCTCCCCAAGCTCATCGGCAACTGATCGGCGGACTCCTGCCCGGAGCCGAGTCAAGCAATCCGCCAGGGACCGGGCAAGGTCCGCCCGGTATTGGCGGGCCACTCCCCGGTAATCGACGCCCGCGATCGCGGGCGCCCGGTCAACCGGGTGTCACAGGCCGAAGTCCTCGTCGATGATCCGGAAGATCTCGTCGTCGGTGACCTCGTCCAGCCCGTCGTCGTCCAGGGCCCGCCCGCCCGGTCCGGGCGCGACCCTCAACCGGGTGAGGACCGACTCCAGCCGGTCCGCGATCCGGACCCGGTCCTCGTCGGCCACGGCCGGGCCGGCGAGGGCGGCCTCGATCCGGTCCAGTCCCTCGAACAGGTCACCGGCCGGACCACCCGGGAACAGCTCCGTCCCGAGGTGGGCGGCCAGCTCCCCGGCGGTCGGGTAGTCGAAGACCAGCCCGGCGGGCAGGTCGAGCCCGGTGACGGCGACCAACCGGTTGCGCAGCTGCACGGCGGTCAGCGAGTCGAAGCCCAGTTCCCGGAACGCCAGGTCGGTGGGCACGGCGGCCCCATCCCCGTGCCCGAGCACCCGCGCGGCCTCCGCGCGCACCAGCTCCACCAGGGCGCGGTCGCGCTCGGCGCCGGTCAGGCCGGCCAGCCGCTCGTCCAGCCCCGGCTGCCCGTCCCGCCCGGTGGCGCGGCCGCCACCGAGGAAGTCCGCCACGAGCGGGCTCGAACCGCGGAAGGAGACGAACCGCTCCCAGTCGACGTCGGCGACCGTCACGCACGCCTCCGCGCCGCCGACCACGCGGCGCAGCGCGGTCGACGCCACCTCGGGCGACAGCGGGGTCAGGCCCTGCTGCGCCAGCTTGCCGTCCAGGTCGCCCGCCATGCCGGGCCCGGCCCAGGGACCCCAGGCGATCGAGGTCGCCGGGAAGCCCTCCGCGCGGTAGGCCCGGACCAGGGCGTCCACCGCGGCGTTGGCGGCGGCGTAGTTGCCCTGCCCCGCCCAGCCCAGCACACCGGCGAGCGAGGAGAACACCACGAAGGCGTCCAGGTCGAGGCGCCTCGTCGCCTCGCGCAGGGACGCCACCGCGTCCACCTTCGGCCGCAGCGCGTCCTCGGCCCGGTCGGGGGTGAGGGAGTCGACCACGCCGTCGTCGAGCACGCCCGCGGCGTGGACCACGGCGGTCAGCGGCCACCCGTCCTCCTCCACCGCCGCCACGACGGCGGCCATCCGCTCGGCGTCGGCGGCGTCGGCGGCCAGGACCGTCACCGCCGCGCCGAGACCGGTCAGCTCGTCCACCAGGGCCTCGACCCCGGGCGCGTCCGGGCCTCGGCGACTGGTGAGGACGAGGTGTTCCGCGCCGTTGCCGGCCAGCCAGCGCGCCGCGTGCGCGCCCAGGGCCCCGGTGCCGCCGGTCACCAGCACCGATCCACGCGGACGCCACGTGCCGTCACCACCACCACGGACCAGGCGACACCCGAACGTGCCCTCGGCGCGGATCGCCACCTGGTCCTCGACACCGGAGAGCACACCCACCAGCCGAGCCCACGTCGTCGCGTCGGCGTCCACGGGGACGTCGACCAGGCCGCCCCACCGGTCGGCGTGCTCCAGCGCCACGACCCGACCCAGGCCCCACACCGCCGCGCCCACCGGCGAGCCACCCGGGTCCGGTCCCACCACGCCCCGCGACACCACCCACAGCCGGCCTCCGACACCGGCATCACCCAGGGCCTGGACCAGGGTGGCCATCGCCGCACCGCAGCCGCGGAGGTCCCGGGCGGGCAGGAAGAGCACGCCCTCGACGCCCTCACCCCGGGAGGCGAGCAGCTCGGCGAGCGCCTCGCGGTCGAACTGCTCCGCCGGGGACGGCACCACGGGCACCACCTCGGCACCGGCCGCCGCCAGCGCCTCCGCGCACCCCTCGGCCCCACCTCCCGCCGCGTCGACCAGGAGCCAGCGGCCCGAGGCCACCGGGGGCCGGTCGACCACCCGCACCCAGGAGTCGCGGTACGCCCAACCATCCACAAGGGACTCTGCATGGCTGCGCCCGGCCCAGTACCGGTCCCGCTGGAAGGCGTAGGTCGGCAGGTCCACGACCTTCGGGGCGATCCCGAGGACGGCCGCCCAGTCGACCCCGATACCGCGCACCCACGACCGGGCCAGGCCCTCGACCAGGGATCCGGCCTCGTCGGCGGAGCGGAGCAGGGGCACCCACTCACCCTCACCCATACCGGACAACACCGCGCCGACACCGATCTCCACGAACGTCGACACCCCGTTGCCCGCCAAGGTCTTCACCCCGTCGGCGAAGCGCACGCAGTCACGGACGTGCCGGACCCAGTAGTCGACCGAACGCACCTCGTCACCGGCCAAACCGCCCGACACCATCGAGACGAGGGGGATGCCGATCCCACCGAACTCCAGACCGGCCAGCTCAGTGGCGAAGTCGTCCAGCATCGGCTCCATCAGCGCCGAGTGGAAGGCGTGCGAGACGTCCAGCCGGCGGTGACGGCAGTCCAGCCCGTCCACCACCTCCATCACCGCGTCTTCGGGGCCCGAGAGCACCACCGAACGCGAGCCGTTCACCGCAGCCACATCAACACCGGCCGCAACCTCACGTGCCCGTTCCTCGGACACCTCCACCGCGACCATCACGCCACCCTCGGGCAGCGCCTGCATCAACCGAGCTCGCGCCTCGATCAACCGACACGCAGCCGACAACGACAACACCCCGGACACATGGGCGGCAACCACTTCACCGACCGAATGACCACCCACGAAGTCCGGCCGCAGTCCCCACGACTTCACCAACCGGAACAACCCGACCTCGACCGCGAACACCGCCAACTGAGCCGAACCCGTCTCCCGCAACAGATCACCGTCACCGACCAACCGCCAGAGGTCGTCCGGGCTCATCCCCCACTCGCCGCACACCTGGTCCACGTTCCGCGCGAACACCGGGAACGAGCTGTACAGCTCACGTCCCATGCCGACGCGCTGCGAACCCTGGCCCGAGAAGACCGCCGCAACACCACCGGCAACAGCCTCACCGGACACCACACCCGCCGACCTCAGCACCACCGCACGCGCCCCGAACACCGACCGCGACAACAACCCGGCAGCGATATCCACCGACGACACGTCCGGGTTCAACTCCACCCACGACCGCAACCGGTCCGCCTGCTCAAGCACCGCCCCGTCCGAACGGCCCGACAGCACCCACGGCACCACCGGCAACACCGACTCCGCCGCCGGATCCACCTCGACCACAGGCCCCTGCTCCACGATCACGTGCGCATTCGTCCCACTGATCCCGAACGACGACACCGCCGCCCGCCTCGGCCGCCCCACCTCAGGCCACGGCACCGCCTCGGTCAACACCCGGACAGCGCCCGACGACCAGTCGACCCGAGGTGTCGGCTCGTCCACGTGCAAGGTGCGGGGCAGCACGCCGTGCCGCAACGCCATCACCATCTTGATCACACCCGCCACACCGGCGGCAGCCTGGGTGTGACCGATGTTCGACTTGATCGACCCCAACCACAACGGGGTCTCACGGTCCTGCCCATAAGTGGCCAACAACGCCTGGGCCTCGATCGGATCACCCAACGCCGTGCCCGTGCCATGACCTTCCACGGCATCCACCTCAGCCGACGACAACCCCGCACCAGCCAACGCCGCACGGATCACCCGCTGCTGCGACGGACCATTCGGCGCCGTCAAACCATTCGACGCACCATCCTGGTTCACCGCGCTGCCCCGCACCACCGCCAACACCCGACGACCATGACGCACCGCGTCCGACAACCGCTCCACCAACAACCAACCCGCACCCTCACCCCACCCCGTGCCGTCCGCACCGGCCGCGAAAGCCCGGCACCGACCATCCGACGACAACCCGCGCTGGCGGGAGAACTCCACGAAGGTGGTGGGGGTGGCCATCACCGTCGCGCCGCCGGCGAGCGCCAACGAGCACTCTCCGGACCGCAGCGACTGCACGGCCATGTGCAGGGCGACCAGCGACGACGAGCACGCCGTGTCCACCGTCACCGCAGGACCCTGAAAACCGAACGAGTACGACACCCGACCCGACAGCACGCTCGCGGACGAGCCGGTGGCGCCGTACCCCGCCTGTTCCTCGTCCGCTTCGTCGACCAGGTCGCGGTAGTCCTGGCCGTTGGTGCCGGCGAACACCCCGGTCTCACTACCCCGCAACGACACCGGGTCGACACCCGCCCGCTCCAACACCTCCCACGCCGTCTCCAACAACAACCGCTGCTGCGGATCCATCGCCAACGCCTCACGCGGCGAAATCCCGAAGAACCCCGCGTCAAAACCCGACGCGTCACCCAGGAAGCAACCGGCGCGGACCGTCGTCGTGCCCGGGTTGTCCGGGTCCGGGTCGTACAGGCCCGCGACGTCCCAGCCCCGGTCCAGCGGGAAGCCGCCGACGGCGTCCGCCTCCTCCGAGACCAGCCGCCACAGGTCTTCCGGCGTGGCCACGCCGCCGGGGAACCGGCAGCTCATGCCGATGATGGCGATCGGCTCGTCGTGCGCGGCGCCGGCGCGGCGCTCCGGCGCCCCGGTGCGCCGCTCGCCGGTCAGCTCGTGCCCCAGGTGGGCGGCGAGGGCCGCCGGTGTGGGGTGGTCGAAGGCGGCGGTGGTGGGCAGCGGGAGGCCGGTGGCCGCGCTGATCCGGTTGCGCAGCTGCACGGCGGCCAGCGAGTCGAACCCGAGGTCGCGGAACGCCTGGTCGACGGCGACGGTCGCGCGGTCGGCGTGGCCCAGCACGGCCGCCGCCTCGGACCGCACCAGCTCCAGCAGCACGGCGGCGCGGTCGGCCTCGGACAGCCCGGCGACCCGGTCGGCCAGCGCGGACGCCGGTTCGGTCCGCGCCGCCAGGAGCGGGCGGGCCTCCGGGAGGTCGGCGCAGATCGTGGTGGACGTCAGGGTCGGCACGACGCGTTCCCAGTCGAGGTCGGCGACCACGACCACCGGCTCGTCCTGTCCCACGACGCGGCCGAGGGCGGCCAAGGCGTGGTCGGGGTCCATCGGCCGGAACCCCCGGTCACGCAGCCGGTCACCGACCTCGCCGTCCGCCATGCCGTCACCCGCCCAGGGGCCCCAGGCGATCGAGGTGGCCGGGAAGCCCTCCGCGCGGTAGGCCCGGACCAGGGCGTCCACCGCGGTGTTGGCGGCGGCGTAGTTGCCCTGGCCGGGGGAACCGAGCACGCCGGCGACGGAGGAGAACACCACGAAGGCGTCCAGGTCGAGGGGCCTCGTCGCCTCGCGCAGGGCCGCCACCGCGTCCACCTTCGGCCGCAGCACCGCCTCCACCCGCGACGGGGTGAGGTCGTCGAGCATGGCGTCGTCGAGGACGCCGGCGGCGTGCACGACGGCGCGCAGGTCGCGGTTCGCCACCAGGGCGCGCAGGGAGTCCCCGTCGGCGACGTCGCACGCCACCACCGTGACGCCCACGCCGAGGCCGGCCAGCTCGTCCACCAGCTCGGCCGCGCCGGGCGCCCGGAGACCGCTGCGACTGGCCAGGACGAGGTGTTCCGCGCCGTGCCGAGCCAACCACCGCGCCGCGTGCGCGCCCAGGGCCCCGGTGCCGCCGGTCACCAGCACGGACCCGCGCGGGCGCCAGGCGCCACCGCCGGCGGCACGCGCCAAGCGGCACCCGAACGTGCCGTCGGCCCGGATCGCCACCTGGTCCTCGGCGCCGGACAGCACGCCCGCCAACCGGGTCCACACGCCCGCGTCCGCGTCCACGGGAACGTCGACCAGGCCGCCCCACCGATCGGCGTGCTCCAGCGCCACGACCCGACCCAGGCCCCACACCGCCGCGCTCCCGACACCGCGCGACACGACCCACAAGCGCCCCGTGATCCCCGCGCCGCCCAACGCCTGCACGGCGGTGAGCAGCGCGGTCGCGTGGCCCAGGGCGTCGTCGTCGGCCAGGGCCGACAGGGACAGCACGCCCCGGAAGTCGGTGGCGGGCAGGTCGGCGAGGCCGTCAACGGACGCGGTGACCACGTCGGCCCCGCTCGCGCGCAGGGCGGCGAGGCAGTCGTCCACCGGGTGCCCGGTCCCACTGGGCACGAGGACCAGCCACGACCCGTCGAGGACGGCGGGGCGGTCGACCACGGGCGTCCAGGTCTCGCGGTAGAGCAGTTGGTCGACCCCGGTCTCGGCCACCCGGCAGTGACGCCACTCCGACAGCAGCGGCAGCACCGCCGCCAGCTCGGAGCGGGAGGTAGAGGTCGCCGCGCCGGCCAGCTCGTCGAGGTCCTCGCGTTCCACCGCGTCCCAGAACCTGGCGTCGATCGCGTCGCGCGCGGTGACCTCCCGCCCCTCGATCCAGTACCGGTCCTGCTGGAAGGCGTAGGTCGGCAGGTCCACGACCTTCGGGGTAATCCCGAGGACGGCCGCCCAGTCGACCCCGATACCGCGCACCCACAGCCGGGCCAGGCCCTCGACCAGGGATCCGGCCTCGTCGGCGGAGCGGAGCAGGGGCACCCACTCACCCTCACCCATACCGGACAACACCGCGCCGACACCGATCTCCACGAACGTCGACACCCCGTTGCCCGCCAAGGTCTTCACCCCGTCGGCGAAGCGCACGCAGTCACGGACGTGCCGGACCCAGTAGTCGACCGAACGGACCTCCTCCCCCGCGAGGTCACCGGACACCAGCGACACCAGGGGGATCGTCATCTCACCGAACTCGATCCCGACCAAGGCGGCGAAGAACTCCGCCAGCATCGGCTCCATCAGCACCGAGTGGAACGCGTGTGACACGTCCAAGCGGCGGTGACGGCAGTCCAGCTCCCCGACCGCCTCCAGCACCGCGTCCTCAGCGCCGGACAGCACCACCGAACGCGAACCGTTCACCGCAGCCACATCAACACCGGCCGCGACCTCACGCGCCCGTTCCTCCGACACCTCCACCGCCACCATCACGCCACCCTCGGGCAGCGCCTGCATCAACCGAGCCCGAGCCTCGATCAACCGACACGCAGCCGACAACGACAACACCCCGGACACGTGAGCGGCGACGACCTCGCCAACCGAATGACCACCCACGAAGTCCGGGCTCACACCCCACGACTCCACCAACCGGAACAACCCGACCTCGACCGCGAACACCGCCAACTGAGCCGAACCCGTCCGCCGCAACAGATCACCGTCACCGACCAACCGCCACAGGTCATCGGCCACCATTCCCCACTCGCCGCAGACCTCATCCACGGTCCGCGCGAAAACCGGGAAAAGGCCATGAAGCTCACGCCCCATGCCCACGCGCTGCGAACCCTGACCCGAGAACACCACCGCCACACCACCGGAAACGGCAGAGCCGGACACCACACCCGCCGACCCCAACACCACCGCACGCGCCCCGAACACCGACCGCGACAACAACCCCGCCGCCACATCAACCGACGACACGTCCGGATGCGATCCCACCCACGACCGCAACCGATCCACCTGCTCTTGAACCGCCCCGTCCGAACGGCCCGACAACACCCACGGCACCACCGGCAACACCGACCCCGGACCCGGATCCACCTCGACCACAGGCCCCTGCTCCACGATCACGTGCGCATTGGTCCCACTGATCCCGAACGACGACACCGCCGCACGCCTCGGCCGCCCCACCTCAGGCCAGGACCGGGATCCGTGCAGCAGCTCCACCGCGCCGGAGGACCAGTCGACCTGCGGGGAGGGCTCGTCCACGTGCAGGGTGCGCGGCAGCACGCCGTGCTCCATGGCCATGACCACCTTGATCACCCCGGCGATGCCGGCGGCGGCCTGGGTGTGGCCGATGTTCGACTTGATCGACCCCAACCACAACGGGGTCTCACGGTCCTGCCCATAAGTGGCCAACAACGCCTGGGCCTCGATCGGATCACCCAACGCCGTGCCCGTGCCATGACCTTCCACGACATCCACATCAGCCGACGACAGGCCGGCGGCGGTCAGCGCCTGGCGGATCACCCGCTCCTGCGAGGGCCCGTTCGGCGCGGTCAGACCATTCGACGCACCGTCCTGGTTCACCGCCGACCCACGCACCACCGCCAACACCCGACGACCATGACGCACCGCGTCCGACAACCGCTCCACCAACAACCACCCGGCACCCTCACCCCAGGCCGTGCCGTCCGCACCGGCGGCGAAGGCCCGGCACCGGCCGTCGGGCGACAGACCGCGCTGGCGGGAGAACTCGACGAACAGGTCGGGTGTGGCCATCACGGTCACACCACCCGCCAACGCCAACGAACACTCACCCGAACGCAACGACTGCACCGCCAAGTGCAACGCCACCAACGACGACGAACACGCCGTGTCCACCGTCACCGCAGGACCCTGAAAACCCAACGAGTACGACACCCGACCCGAGGCGACGCTCGGCGCGCTGCCCACGGCCAGTTGGCCTTGGAGGTCGTCGGGCGCGGAGGCGGACAGGGTCGAGTAGTCGTTGAGCATGACGCCGGCGAAGACGCCGGTGTCGCTGCCGTGCAGGGACGTCGGGTCGATGCCCGCGCGCTCCAGCACCTCCCACGCGGTCTCCAGCAGCAACCGCTGCTGCGGGTCCATCGCCAGCGCCTCGCGCGGCGGGATGCCGAAGAACCCCGCGTCGAACCCGGCGGCGTCGTGCAGGAACCCGCCCGAGCGGGCGTAGGAGGCGCCGTGCCGGTCGGGGTCGGGGTGGAACAGGTTCTCCAGGTCCCACCCCCGATCGGTCGGGAACCCGGAGATGGCGTCGACCTCGTCGGCGACGAGCCGCCACAGGTCCTCCGGCGAGCGCACCCCGCCGGGGAACCGGCAGGACATGCCGACGATCGCGATCGGCTCGGCCGCGCCGGGCGTGCCCGCCGTGACCGGGGCGCGGAAGGGCTCCGCGCCGCCGCCGAACAGCTCGGTGTCGAGGTGCCGGGTCAGGTCGAGCGCGGTGGGGTGGTTGAAGGCGGTGGTGGCGGGCAGCCGCAGGCCGGTGGCCGCGTTGAGCCGGTTGCGCAGCTCGATCGCGGTGAGCGAGTCGACGCCCAGCTCCCGGAACGCGCGCCTGGCGTCGAGGTCGGCGGGCGTGGCGTGGCCGAGCACGCCGGCCGCGGCCGTGCGCACGAGGTCGAGCAGGGCCTCCTGCCGGTCGGGCGCGGCGAGCCCGGCGAGCCGGGAGCGCAGCGAGCCGGCGTCCGGGGCGCGGTCCGCGGTGGGGCGCGCGGCCCGGACCAGGCCGCGGAACAGGGCGGGCAGGGTGCCCGCGGCGGCCCGCGCCCGCAGTGCGGGCAGGGCGAACGCGGCGGGCACGAGGGTGGCGTGGTCGGAGGCGACGGCGGCGTCGAACATCGCCAGGCCCCGGTCGGCGTCGAGGGGCGCGATGCCGCTGCCGGCGAGGCGGGCGCGGGCCACGTCGTCGAGGTGGCCGGTCATGCCGCTGTCCCCGGCCCACAGCCCCCAGGCGAGGGACGTGGCGGGCAGGCCGGCGGCCCGGCGGGTCTCGGCGAGGGCGTCGAGCCAGGCGTTGGCGGCGGCGTAGTTGCCCTGCCCGGCCGTGCCGAGGGTGCCCGCGATGGACGAGAACAGCACGAACCGGGACAGCCCGAGGGGCGCGGTCAGCTCGTGCAGGTGCCAGGCCGCGTCGACCTTCGGGCGCAGCACCGCGGCGGTGTGCTCGGGGGTCAGGGACAGCACGGCGTGGTCGTCGAGGACGCCGGCGGCGTGCACGACGGCGTCCAGCGGGTGTTCCCCGGGGATGGCGTCGAGCAGCGCGGCGAGCGCGTCCCGGTCGGCGGTGTCGCAGGCGGCGACCACGACGTGCGCGCCGCGGTCGGCGAGCTCGGCCACCAGTTCCGCGACGCCCTCGGCGGCCTCGCCGCGGCGGCCGGCGAGCACGAGGTGCCGCACGCCGTGCTCGGTGACCAGGTGGCGGGCCAGCAGGCGGCCGAGCGTGCCCGTGCCGCCGGTGACGAGGACGGTGCGGTCCGGGTCCCAGCCGGGGCGGTCGGCGCCCGCGGTCGCGGTGACGAGCCTGGGCGCGCTCAGGCCGCCCGCGCGTGCCACGACCTGCGGCTCGCCGGTGGCGAGCGCGCGGGCCGCCACGTCGTCGGTGAGTTCGTCGGTGTCCAGCAGGACGAACCGGTCCGGGTGCTCGGTCTGGGCGGTGCGCAGCAGGCCCAGCGCGGCGGCGGCGGGATCGGGCGCCTGGTCGGGCGCCGCGGCGACGGCGCCACCGGTCACCACGAGCAGCCGGGCCGCCTCGAACCGGTCGTCGGTCACCCAGCGCTGGACCAGCGACAGCGTCCGGTCGACCAGGTCGCGGGCCGCGGCGGGCGGCTCCCCGGGCGCCGGGGCGAGGCGCACGACCACGGCGTCCGGGGAACCGGTCACGGCGTCGAGGTCGTCCACGTGCGCGAGGGACGGCGAGGGGCCCGACCGGTCGGGTTCGGGCAGGGCCACCAGGTCGACGCGGTGGAGCGGCGCGCCCGCGCGGAGCCGCTGGACCGGCACCGGGCGCAGGGCCAGCGAGTCGACGCCGGCGACGGGTGCGCCGGTCGGGTCGGTCACCAGCACCGAGGTGCCGTCCGGCGTGGGGCCGAGGTGGACGCGCAGGGTCGTCGCGCCGGTGGCGTGCAGGCGGGCGCCGCGCCACGCGAACGGCAGCGGCACCTCGTCGGGCGCCAGGTCCGCCGCCAGCGCCAGCGGGTGCAGCGCGGCGTCGAGCAGGGCGGGGTGGAGGCCGAAGCCCTCCACGTCGGTGTCGGGCGCGGTCACCTCGGCGTAGAGGTGGTCGTCGAGCCGCCAGCACGCCTTCAGGCCCTGGAACGGGGGTTCGTAGTCGAGCCCGCGCCCGGCCAGCCGCTCGTAGGCCGCGTCGAGGTCCACCGGCACGGCGCCCGCCGGCGGCCACGGTCCCGGCGCGGCGGCCGGGGCGTGGTGCGAGACCGGGGCGTGGTGCGGATCCGGCGTGACGGCGCCGGTGGCGTGGCGGGTCCAGGTCGCGTGCTCGGCGCCGGCGGGGCGCGAGTGCACCGACACGGCGCGGCGACCGGTGTCGTCCGGGCCGCCGACGGACACCTGGAGCAGCACCGCGCCCTGCTCGGGGACGACGAGCGGCGCTTCGACGTCCAGGTCCTCCACCACGTCGCAGCCGACCTGGTCGGCGGCGCGCAGGACCACCTCGACGAACGCCGTGCCCGGCAGCAGCGCGGCCCCGCCGACCCGGTGGCCGGCCAGCCACGGGTGGGCGCGCAGCGACAGCGCGCCGGTGAGCAGCGCGCCACCGCCGTCACCGATCTCGACGGCCGAGGTCAGCAGCCGGTGCCGCGGGTCGACCGCGCCCGCGCCGGTGGTGGGCGCGGTGGTGGCGTCGAGCCAGTAGCGGCGGCGCTGGAACGGGTAGGTCGGCAGGTCGACCACCCCGGTGGAGCCGAGCAGGCGCGCCCAGTCGACCCGGAGCCCGCCGGCGTGCGCCTCGGCGGCCGAGGTCAGCACCCGGCGCAGCGAGCCGTCGTCGCGGCGCGTCGTGCCGACGACCACGGACCCCGCCACGCCCTCGGCGGTCTCCTCGACGGCCGCGGTGAGCACCGGGTGCGCGCTGACCTCGACGAACACGCGGTGCCCCTGGTCGAGCAGGTCCCGCACGGCCGGTTCGAAGCGCACCGCCTGCCGCAGGTTGCGGTACCAGTAGCCGGCGTCGAGGGCGTCCGGCGGGTCGTCGGTCACCGTCGAGCGGAACGGCACCTCGGCGCGGCGCGGGGTGATCGGGGCGAGGTCGGTCAGCAGCCGCCGTTCCAGCACCTCGACCTGCGGTGAGTGCGACGCGTAGTCCACCGGGACGCGGCGGGCCCGGACGTCGTCGGCCCGGCACCGCGCCAGCAGCTCGTCCAGGGCGTCCGGCTCGCCGGAGACCACGACCGCGCCCGGCCCGTTGACGGCGGCCACCGACACCCGGCCCGGCCACGCGCCGACCAGCTCCTCCACCCGGTCGGCGGGCAGCTGCACGGCCACCATCCCGCCCGTGCCGGCGAGTTCGACCAGGGCTTTGCTGCGCAGCGCGACCACGCGGGCCGCGTCCTCCAGCGACAGCGCGCCCGCCACGCACGCGGCGGCGATCTCGCCCTGGGAGTGGCCGACCACGGCCGCCGGCTCGACGCCCAGCGACCGCCACAGCTCGGCCAGCGACACCATCACCGCGAACAGCAGCGGTTGCACGACGTCCACGCGCTCCGGGTCGGCGCAGCCGGGTTCGCCGCGCAGCACGTCGAGCACCGACCAGTCGACGAAGCGCTCGACGGCGTCCGCGCACTCCCGCAACCGCGCCGCGAACACCGGCGAGGTGTCCAGCAGCTCCACCGCCATGCCCGCCCACTGCGAGCCCTGGCCGGGGAAGACGAACACGGGGCCGTCGGTGGTGGTCGCGCCGTCGGCGGCGGTCACGGCGCCGGTGGCGGGCACCCCTCCCCCGGCGATCGCGGCCAGGCCGGACCGCAGCTCGTCGCGGTCGGCGCCGAGCACGACGGCCCGGTGGTCGAAGGTGGCGCGCCCGGTCGCGAGCGTGCCGGCGACGTCCGCGACCGGCACGTCGGACCGGGTGCCCAGGAAGGACAGCAGCCGGTCCGCCGCGGCCCGCAGCGCCGCCGGGTCGAACGCCGACAGCACCAGGGGGATGACGGGCCGGTTAACGGGGTCGGGTCCAGGGCTGTCCGGTCCGGCGCCGTCCGGCACAGCCGGCTCGGGTCGGGCCGACTCGGGTCCGGCAGGCTCAGGACCAGCCGGCTCGGGAGCGGGCGCTTCCAGGACCACGTGCGCGTTGGTGCCGCCGATGCCGAACGACGAGACCGCCGCCCGGCGCGCCCGCCCGTCCGCCGGCCACGGCACCGGCTCGGTCAGCAGGCGCACCGCGCCGGAGGACCAGTCGACCCGCGTGGACGGGGTGTCGGCGTGCAGGGTGCGCGGCAGCAGCTCGTGCCGCATCGCCATGACCACCTTCAGCACGCCGCCGACCCCGGCGGCGGCCTGGGTGTGGCCGAGGTTGGACTTCAGCGAACCCAGCCACAGCGGCCGGTCGTCGGACCGGTCCCGGCCGTAGGTCGCGAGCAGGGCGTTGGCCTCGATCGGGTCGCCGAGCCGGGTGCCGGTGCCGTGGCCCTCCACGGCGTCCACGTCCGCCGGGGTGAGCCCCGCGTCGGCCAGGGCCTGCCGGATCACCCGCTCCTGGGACGGGCCGTTGGGCGCGGTGAGCCCGTTGCTCGCGCCGTCGGAGTTGACCGCGGTGCCGCGCACGACCGCGAGCACCCGGTGCCCGGCCCGGCGCGCGTCGGACAGCCGCTCCAGCAGCAGCACGCCGACGCCCTCGCCCCACCCGGTGCCGTTCGCGTCGTCGGAGTAGGCGCGGCACCGGCCGTCCGGCGACAGGCCGCGCTGCCTGCTGAACTCCACGAAGGTGTTCGGGGTGGACATCACGGTCACACCGCCCGCCAGCGCCATCGTGCACTCGCCGGTCCGCAGCGCCCGCACGGCCAGGTGCAGCGCGACCAGCGACGAGGAGCAGGCGGTGTCGACGGTGAGCGTGGGCCCCTCGAAGCCGAAGGTGTAGGCGACGCGGCCCGACGCGACGCTGCCGGTGTTGCCGGTGAGCAGGTGGCCCTCGAACCCCTCGGGCGCGACCGGCATCCGCGCGGCGTAGTCGTGGTACATCAGCCCGGTGAACACGCCGGTGCGGCTGCCGCGCAAGACGTGCGGGTCGATGCCGGCGTGCTCGATCGCCTCCCAGGTGGCCTCCAGCAGCAGCCGCTGCTGCGGGTCGGCGGCCAGCGCCTCCCGGGGGCTGATGCCGAAGAACTCGGCGTCGAACTCGGCCGCGTGGTGCAGGAAGCCGCCCTCGCGGGTGGTCGAGTGGCCCGCCCGGTCCGGATCGGGGTCGTACAGGTCCTCGACGTCCCAGCCGCGGTCGGTCGGGAAGCCGCCGATGGCGTCCACGCCGTCGGCGACCAGCCGCCACAGGCCCTCGGGGTCGCGCACGCCGCCGGGGTAGGCGCAGGCCATGCCGACGATGACGACCGGGTCGTCGTCGGCCGCCGCGACGAGGGCGGGCGCGACGGGGGCGGGCGGCGCGGCGGGCTCGCCGGCGACCAGGCCGAGCAGGTGGTCGGCCAGCCCGGCGGGGGTCGGGTGGTCGAAGACGGCCGTCGTGGGCAGGCGCACGCCGGTGACCTCGGCGAGCCGGTTGCGCAGCTCGATGCCGGTCATCGAGTCGAAGCCCAGCTCGCGGAACGTGCGGTCGGGGTCGGGTTCGCCGCCACCGCCGAGCACGGCGGTGACCACGCGGCGCAGCAGGGCGAGGACCTCCCGCCGCCGCTCCGCCCCGGGCAGCGCGGCGACCCGGTCGGACCACGTGCGGTCCGCGCCGGCCCGCGCGACGGACCGGCGGGGCGCGGGTGCCAGGTCCCGCAGCACCGGGGACACCGCGTCGGCGGCGGCCGGGTCGAGCGCGGCGGGCACCAGCACCGGGTCGGTGAAACCGCCCGCGAGCACGTGGTCGAACAGCTCCAGGCCGGTGTCCGCGGCCAGCGGGACGACGCCCGCCCGGCGCCAGCGGGCCACCGCCGCCTGGTCGAGCCCGGCCGCCATGCCGTGCGACCACAGGCCCCACGCCAGCGAGGTGGCGGGCAGCCCGGCGGCGCGGCGGCGCTCGGCCAGGGCGTCCAGGTAGCGGTTGGCGGCCGCGTAGGCGCCCTGGCCCGCGCTGCCGATGGTGCCCGCGATCGAGGAGAACAGCACGAAGGCGGCCAGGTCGAGGCCCGCGGTGGCCTGGTGCAGGTGCCACGCGGAGTCCGCTTTCGCGCGCAGCACGGCGTCGACCCGCTCGGGGGTGAGCGAGGCGACCGCGCCGTCGTCCAGGACGCCGGCCAGGTGCAGGACGGCGGTCAGCGGGTGCTCGGCGGGGACGGACGCCAGCAGTTCGGTCAGGGCGGCCGGGTCGGCGGCGTCGCAGGCCGCCACGCGGACCTCCGCGCCCAGGCCGGTCAGCTCCGCCGCCAGCCCGGCCGCGCCCGCCGCCGCGGGTCCCCGGCGGCCGGCCAGCAGCAGCCGGCGCACGCCGTGGGCGCGCACGAGGTGGCGGGCGAACAGCGCGCCCAGCACGCCCGTGCCGCCGGTGACCAGGACCGTGCCCCCGGGGTCGAGCCGCACGGGGTCGCCCGCGGTGGCGGGCACGCGGGCCAGCCTCGGCGCGTGGGCCCGGCCCGCGCGCAGGACGAGCTGCGGTTCCCCGGTGGCCAGGGCCGCGCCGAGCACGTCCGCGGACGCCTCGTCGGCGTCCACGAGCACGAACCGGCCGGGGTGCTCGGTCTGCGCGGTGCGCACCAGGCCCCACACCGCGGCGGCCGCCGGGTCGGCCCCGTCGGCGTCGCCGGCGGACACGGCGCCCCTGGTCAGCAGCACCAGGGGCGCGGCCTCCTCGGACCGGTCCCGGATCAGGTCCAGGGCCTGCCGCACCGCCTCCCGGGCGGTGCCCGGCCGGATGGTCGCGACCTCGTGGTCCGGCGTCGCGGCGGTGTGGTCGAACGGCACGGGCGCCAGCACCGGCCGGTGCAGCGACCGGTGGGAGGAGGCCGCGGCGAACCGCTCGGCGGGCACGGGCCGCAGCACGAGCGAGTCGACCGACACGACCGGCGCGCCCTCGCCGTCGACCGCGACGAGCGCGTAGGTGTCCTCGCCCGTGCGGGTCGCGTGCGCCAGCAGCCGGGTCGCGCCGGTCGCGTGCAGGCGGGCGCCGCGCCACGAGAACGGCACCCGCAGCGCGCCGTCCCGATCGGCGGCGGCGAGCACGAGCGGGTGCAGCACGGCGTCGAGCAGGGCCGGGTGCAGGCCGAACCCGGCGGGCCCGCCCTCGGGCAGGCGGACCTCGGCGACCACGTCGGCGCCCACCGCCAGGGAACCGACCAGGCAGCGGAACGCGGGCCCGTAGCCGTAGCCGTGGGCGGCCAGTCGCTCGTACTCGTCCCCCTCTCTCGGGGGGATCGACGGCCGGCGGGTGGGCGGGTTCGGCGTGGCGCCCGAACGGGCCAGGGTCCCGGTGGCGTGCCGGGTCCAGTCGTCGTCCGGACCTCCCGCGTACACCTCGAAGGGGCGGCGACCGGAGGCGTCCGGCGCGCCGACCGCGACCTGGAGCCGCACCTCGCCTTCGGCGGGCAGCACCAGGGGCGCTTCCAGGTCGAGGTCGGCCACCTCGTCGCAGCCGACCTCGTCGCCGGCGCGGATCGCCAGCTCGACGAACGCGGTGCCGGGCAGCACCACCGCGCCGGCGACGACGTGGTCGGCCAGCCACGGGTGGGCGCGCCGCGACAGCCGGCCCGTGAACAGGGTCCCGGTGCCGTCGGCGAGGCTCACCGCGGCGCCCAGCAGCGGGTGCCCGAGCCCGCCGGGTTCGGCGGTCGGCGCGTCCAGCCAGTGGCGGCGGTGCTCGAAGGCGTAGGTGGGCAGGGCGGTGGGGCGCGCACCGGGGAACACCGCGGGCCAGTCGACGGCGACACCGGCGGCGTGGACGGCGGCCAGCGCGGCGGCGGCCGTGACCGGCTCCGGGCGGTCGCGGCGGAACACCGGCGCCAGCACCACGCCGGTCTCGTCGGCCAGGCACGACCGGACCAGACCGGTCAGCGTCGGCTCGGGGCCGACCTCGACGTAGGTGGTGACGCCGGCCGCTTCGAGCGAGCGGACGCCGTCGAGGAACCTCACCGGTTCCCGGACGTGCCGCACCCAGTACCCCGGCGACCGCAGCAGCGCGGCGGTCGCGGGTTCGCCGGTGACGTTGGAGACGACCGGGATCGCCGGGTCGGCGAAGGTCAGCGTGCCCAGGAACTCGCCGAACTCGGCCAGCACCGGATCCATGTGCGGCGAGTGGAACGCGTGGCTCACCTTCAGGCTCGTGACCCGCCTGCCGCGGGCCCGCCACAGCTCGCCGAGCCGCGCGACGGCCTCCCGGTCGCCGCTGACCACGACCGAGTCGGGCCCGTTGACCGCGGCGAGCGCCAGCAGGTCCGGCTGCTCGGCGACGAAGGGCGCCACCTCCTCCTCGGTGGCCCGCACCGCGATCATGGCCCCGCCCGCGGTCGCGGCCTGCATGAGCCTGCCGCGCGCGCCGACGAGCGCGGCGGCCTCGGCCAGGGTCAGCACCCCGGCCACGTGCGCGGCGGCGACCTCGCCGATCGAGTGCCCGAGCAGCAGGTCCGGCACCACGCCGCGGTGGGCGAGCAGCGCGCAGGACGCCACCTCGTGCGCGAACAGCGCGGCCTGCGCGTACCGGGTCTGCCCGACCAGCTCGCCGACCTCGCGCAGCGGCCGGTCGAGGTGGCGGTCCAGCTCGCGGCGCGCGGCGGCCAGCGCCCCGGCGAACACCGGTTCGGCGGCGGCCAGCTCCTCGCCCATGCCGACGCGCTGGCTGCCCTGACCGGTGAACAGGAAGGCGACCCCGCCGCCCCGGGCGGTGGTCGGGGGCACCACCGCCGCGTCGGGCTCGCCCGCCGCCAGCGCCGCGAGACCGCGCAGCCTGCCGTCGTGGTCGGGCGCGACGACCGCGGTGCGGTGCTCGAACGCGACCCTGGTGGTGGCCAGCGCCAGGCCGATGCCGGCCGGGTCGATCCCCGGCCGGTCGCGCACGAACTCCAGCAGCTTCGCCGCTTGTGCCCGCAGCGCGCCGGGTGACCGCGCGGACAGCACCCACGGCGGCACGGCGGCGGATTGCACGGTGGTGGGCTGCGCGACGGTGGGTTGGGTGGTGGCGGGCTGCGCGGGAGCGGGCTGCTCGGTGGTGGGCTGCACGCGCTCCGCCTCGACCAGGTCCTCCCCTGCCTGCTCGACGATCACGTGGGCGTTGGTGCCGCTGATGCCGAACGACGACACGCCGGCGCGCCGGGGCCGCCCGGTGTCCGGCCACGGCGTCGGCGCGGTCACCAGCGACAGCACGCCCGAGGACCAGTCCACCTCGGTGCTGGGTTCGTCGGCGTGCAGCGTGGCGGGCAGCACGCCGTGGCGCAGCGCGAGCACGACCTTGATCACGCCGGTGACGCCCGCGGCGGCCTGGGTGTGGCCGATGTTGGACTTGACCGAGCCCAGCAGCAGCGGCCGGTCGCCCGACCGCCCGGGGCCGTAGGCGGCCTGGAGCGCGCCCGCCTCCACCGGGTCGCCGAGCCGGGTGCCCGTGCCGTGCGCCTCCACCGCGTCCACGTCGGACGGCACGAGCCCGGACGCGGCGAGGGCGTCGCGGACGACGCCCTGCTGGGCGAGGCCGCTGGGCGCGGTCAGGCCGTTGCTCGCGCCGTCGGAGTTGATCGCGCTGCCCCGCAGGACCGCCAGCACCGGGCGCCCGGCGCGGCGCGCGTCCGACAGCCTCTCCAGCACCAGGACGCCGACGCCCTCGGCCCACCCGGTGCCGTCGGCCGACGCGCCGAAGGCCTTGCACCGGCCGTCCGGCGACAGCCCCCGCTGCCGGCCGAACTCGACGAACATGCCGGGCCCGGCCATCACGGTGGCCCCGCCCGCGACGGCCATCGAGCACTCGCCGCGGCGCAGCGACTGGGCCGCGAGGTGCAGCGCGACCAGCGAGGACGAGCACGCGGTGTCGACCGTGATGGCCGGGCCCTCCAGCCCGAACACGTAGGCGACCCGGCCGGAGGCGACGCTGACGGTGGTGCCGGTCAGCGCGTGGCCCTCGAAGCCCTGCTGCGCGTCGGCGAGGCGCGGCCCGTACTCCTGGGCGGTCACGCCGAAGAACACGCCGGTGCGGCTGCCCCGCAGCGCGCGCGGGTCGATCCCGCCGTGCTCGAACGCCTCCCACGTGGTCTCCAGCAGCAGCCGCTGCTGCGGGTCCATCGCCGTCGCCTCGCGCGCGGAGATCCCGAAGAACGCGGCGTCGAACCCGGCCGCCGGGAGGAACCCGCCGCCGCGCGCGTAGGTGCGTCCCGGGGTGCCCGGCTCGGGGTCGTAGAGCCGGTCGAGGTCCCACCCCCGGTCGGTGGGGAACCCGGAGATGGCGTCACCACCCTCGGCCAGCAGCGCCCACAGCTCGTCCGGCGAGGACACGCCGCCCGGCAGGCGGCAGCTCATGGCGACGATCGCGACGGGTTCGCCCGGGTCGGCGTCGGTGTCGGCGGGCTCGGGCGGCGCCTGGGCCGGGGTGGCTCCCGCGAGGTGGGCGGCCAGCTCGCGGGGACTGGTGTGGTCGAACAGGGCGGAGTTGGGCAGCGCGCGGCCGGTGGCGTCGGCCAGTTCGTCGCGCAGCTCGGTCAGCATGAGGGAGTTGAAGCCGAGGTCGTGGAAGGAGCGGTCCGGGTCCACGTCGGCGACGGCCGCCTCCAGCACGAGGGCGGTGCGCGCCCGGACCAGCTCCAGCACGCCCGCCACCCCCGGTGCCGGACCGGGGTCGGCGTGGACCGCCTGGCCCGCGACCGGCTCGGGGACGGCGTCAGGGGCAGCACCGGAAGCGGTGTCGGGGACGGCACCGGTCGCCGGGTGGGGCGCGAGGTCGGCAGCCAGGTCGGGCGCGGTGTCGGCCGCCAGGTCCGGCGCGAGGTCGGCCACCGGGTCGGGCTCGGTCCCGGCCACCGGGCCGGGCGCGGGACCCGTGTCGCCGAGCCAGTGGCGCCTGCGCTGGAACGCGTACCCCGGCAGCGCCACCCGCCGCCCGGTCAGCCCACCCGTCGCCGCCCACTCCACCCCGTGCCCCCGCACGTGCAGCTCGGCCAGCGCGGTCAGCAGCGAACGGACCTCGGACCGACCGGCCCGCAGCACCGGCAGCACCACCGCGTCGGCCACCCCGGCCAGGCAGTCCCGCGCGGGCGAGGTGAGCACGCTGTCCGGGCCCAGCTCCAGCAGCGCGCCGGCGCCCGACGAGGCCAGCGTCCGCACCGCGTCGAGGAACCGCACCGGTTCCCGCACGTGCCGCACCCAGTGCTCCGGCGAGGTCAGCTCCTCGGCCGTCGCCGACCGCCCGGTCAGCGCGGACACCAGCGGGATCGCGGGCGGCCGGAGGTCCAGCGCTCCGACCACTCGGCGGAACTCCGCCAGCACCGGTTCCACCCTCGGCGAGTGGAAGGCGTGGCTCACCCGCAGCCGGGTGGTCTTGCGCCCCCGCTCCGCGAGGACGCCGGCGATCTCCGCCACGGCGCCCTCGTCGCCGGACAGCACCACGGCGCCGGGCCCGTTGACGGCGGCGAGCGACACCTCGGCGTCGCGACCGCGCAGCAGCGGCAGCACCTCCGCCTCCGCCGCCCGCACGGCGACCATCGCGCCGCCACCGGGCAGGGCGTCCATGAGCCTGCCGCGCGCGGCCACCAGCGCGCAGGCGTCCGGCAGCGACAGCACGCCGGCCAGGTGCGCGGCCACGACCTCGCCGACGGAGTGCCCGGCGAGCAGGCCGGGCCGCACGCCCAGGCTCTCGAACAGCCGGAACAGCGCGACCTCCACGGCGAACACGGAGGTCTGCGTGTAGGCGGTGCGTTCGAGCAGCGCCGCGTCGGCCGAGCCCGGCTCCGCGAACAGCACCTCCCGCAACGGGCGCTCCAGGTGCGGGTCGAGCCGCGCGCACACCTCGTCCAGCGCCTCGGCGAACACGGGGAACCGCGCGCCCAGCTCGCGCCCCGCGCCGACGCGCTGGCTGCCCTGCCCCGAGAACAGGACCGCGAGACCGGGGACGGCGCCGGGCATACCGGTGACGACGCCGGCGGCCCGCGTGCCCGAGGCGAGCGCGTCCAGGCCTCGGAGGAGTTCGTCGGCGTCCTCGGCGAGCAGCACGGCGCGGTGCTCGAAGGTCGTGCGGCCGGTGGCCAGGGAGGTGGCGAGGTCGGCGGGCGCGAGGTCGGGGTGCTCGGCCAGGTGCGAGCGCAACCGGGACGCCTGGTCCCGCAGCGCCGCCGCGTCGCGGGCCGACACCAGGTAGG
Source organism: Saccharothrix xinjiangensis (assembly GCF_039527585.1). Classification (NCBI taxonomy): domain Bacteria; kingdom Bacillati; phylum Actinomycetota; class Actinomycetes; order Pseudonocardiales; family Pseudonocardiaceae; genus Saccharothrix; species Saccharothrix xinjiangensis. The sequence goes on from NZ_BAAAKE010000030.1 coordinate 22,876, forward strand.
GCCGTGGCCCCGGGCGGTCCACGGACGACGAGCCCTCGGACGACGAGCCCTCGGACAATGAGTCCTCGGGCAGCGAACCCGCGAGCAGTGAGCCCGCCGCCGGCGAACCCGCGAGTACCAGGTCCTCCGGAGCGGGCTCCGCCACGACGAGGTGGCAGTTGGTGCCGCCCATGCCGAACGAGCTGACCCCGGCCACCAGCGGGCGGTCCGCCGCGGGCCACGGCGAAGCGGTGTCGTTCAACCGCAGGTTCAGCCGCTCCAGCGGGATCGCCGGGTTCGGGGTGCGGAAGCCCGGGTTCGCCGGCAGCCGGCGGTGCCGGATCGCCAGCACCGCCTTGATCAGGCCGATCACCCCCGCGGCGGCCTCCAGGTGACCCACGTTCGCCTTGACCGAGCCGACCGGCAGCGGTCCGCCCGAGCGCGCCGCGCCCAGCACCTCGCCGAGCGCCCGCGCCTCGACCGGGTCGCCGACGGGCGTGCCCGTGCCGTGCAGCTCGACGTAGCCGACGTCGTCGGCCGCCACGCCGGCCCGGCGGTGGGCCTCGCGCAGCACGGCCGCCTGCGCCGCGGCGTCGGGCTGGGTCAGGCCGTCGCCGCCGCCGTCGTTGTTGACCGCGCCGCCCCGGATCACCGCGTGCACCCGGTCGCCGTCCGCGAGCGCGTCCGCCAGGCGCTTCAGCACGACGACGCCGCCGCCCTCGCCGCGCACGAACCCGTTGGCGCGCGCGTCGAAGACGTGGCAGCGCCCGTCCGGCGACAGCGCGCCGAACCGCGCCGCCGCCACCGAGCCCTCCGGCGCCAGCACCAGGTTGACCCCGCCCGCGACGGCCACACCGGACTCGCCGCGGCGCAGGCTCTCCGCCGCGAGGTGCACGGCGACCAGCGACGAGGACTGCCCCGTGTCGACGGTCAGGCTCGGCCCGCGCAGGCCCAGCGCGTAGGACACGCGGTTGGCGAGCAGGCTGCGCTGGGTGCCGGTGAACGAGTGCAGCCCGACCGCGCCGGCTCCCCGCCGGTGGGCCAGCAGGGCGTAGTCGTCGTGCATCACGCCGAGGAACACGCCCGCGCCGGCGTCCCGGAGCGCGGACGGCACGATGCCCGCGTCCTCGAACGCCTCCCAGCCCAGTTCGAGGGCTAGGCGCTGCTGCGGGTCCAGCGCCGCGGCCTCGCGCGGCGAGATGCCGAAGAACGGCGCGTCGAACTCGTCCACCCGCTCCAGGAAGGAGCCCCAGCGGGCGCCGGGCACGTCGGCGAGCGCCCCGGCGTCCCACCGGTCGGCGGGCACCTCGGTCACCGTGCACCGGCCCTCGTCCAGCAGCCGCCAGAACGACCGGGGGTCCGCCGCGCCGGGCAGCCGGCAGGACAGCCCGACGATCGCGACCGGCTCGTCCGCCGTGGTCATTTCGCCGCCCATGCGCACTCCGCCTCCGCGTCCAGCACCGTCAGGAAGTCGTCGATCAGCCGCGCCCAGTCCGGCGCGCACTCCAGGGCCGGGTGGTGGCCGCAGTCGAGGGACGCCAGCGTCGCGCCCGGGATGGCGGCGGCCAGCTCCGCCGACAGGTAGGGCGGCACGAGCTGGTCGTCGGCGGTCGCCACGACCAGCGCGGGCGCCCGCACCCCGGCCAGTTCGCCGCGCAGGTCCAGCGAGAGCGCCAGCTCGATCTGCGCGGACGCGTCACCGCCACCGGAGGAGACCACCAGCTCGGCGAAGCCGTCGACCTGCGCGTCGGTCATGGAGCCGAGGTAGCGGTGGCTGAACATCACCGACATCAGGTAGCGCGCCAGCAGGTCCGGGTCGCCGGCCAGCAGCGAGCGCCACACCCGCGCCTTGAGGCGGAAGGACGTGGCGGCGTGCGCGAACCCGGCGGTGAGCACCAGCGCGGTGACCCGGTCGGGGTGGCGCAGCGCGGCCTGGACCCCGATCATGCTGCCGAGCGAGTGCCCGACCACGGCGAACCGCTCCAGCCCGGCCGCGGTGGCCGTGGCCACGTGCTGGTCGGCCAGCACGTCCAGCGCGGCGCCGGGGTCGGGTCGCACGCCGGTGTAGTTGGGCGCCACCACCGCGCGGCGGGCGGCCAGCGCCGGCAGCAGCGGGCCGTACGTGGACTCCGCCGTCGCCCCTCCGCCGTGCACCAGCAGCAGGCCCGGACCGGCGCCCCGGGCGAGGTAGGACAGCGGGGCGGGGTTCCCACGCCGCATGGACGACTCCCTCGGGTCGATCCGCGCACCCCTGGGGGACGCCGGATTTCCGTCGCGGACCACCGGAAAGCTAGGAGCGGCTCCCGGAGCTGTCGACGACGACGGGCCATCCCCCGACCACGGCGGGGTAATCCCGCCGCGCGCCGGGGCGGGATTACCCGGCGGTGTGCGCACCGTGCCGTCCGCCGCTTCTCCCGGCGTGGCGGCGCCGGGATGCTGGCCGCAGGCCGGAACCGAACGGGAGCAGCCGCCGACGCCCAGTCGCCGCCGCCGTCCCCGCCGCCGCCGGCCGGCGATCAGCGACGAAGGAGTCAGAGCGACGTGAGTGCCTTGATGGACGCGGTCCTCGCGGGTGCCGGGGCCGAGGAGCTGGCCCGGACACCGCTGCCCACCCACTACACCGCCGCGCACACCCGAGTGGAGGACGTCGACCTCTTCCGCGGCGTGAAGCACAAGGACGTCCGCAAGTCGCTCCACGTCGGCGAGGTGCCGATGCCGGAGCTGGCGCCCGACGAGGTGCTGGTCGCGGTGATGGCCAGCTCCATCAACTACAACACGGTGTGGTCGGCGACCTTCGAGCCGATCCCCACGTTCACCTTCCTCCAGCGGCTGGGGCGCAAGGGCGGGTACGCCGCCCGCCACGACCGGCCCTACCACGTGCTGGGCTCGGACGGGGCCGGGGTGGTCGTGCGCGTCGGCGACGGCGTGCGGCACTGGGGAGCGGGCGACCACGTGGTGCTCAGCGGCGCTTACGTCGACGACCAGGACCCCGCCACGCACGCCGACGGCATGCTCAGCACCACCCAGCTGGCCTGGGGCTTCGAGACGAACTTCGGCGGCCTAGCCCACTACGCGGTGGTGCGCGCGAGCCAGCTGCTGCCGAAACCGCCGCACCTGACGTGGGAGGAGGCGGCGTCCATCACGCTGTGCGCGGGCACCGCCTACCGGATGCTCGTCAGCGACAACGGCGCGCGCATCAAGCAGGGCGACGTCGTGCTGATCTGGGGCGCGACCGGCGGCCTCGGCGTGTACGCGGTGCAGCTCGTGAAGAACGCGGGCGGGATCCCGATCGGCGTGGTCGGCTCGGAGCAGAAGGCCGAGGTGCTGCGCAGGCTCGGCTGCGACGTGGTCATCAACCGGTCGGAGATCGGCATCGACGGCGGCGGCGACTCGCCGGAGCTGGCCGTCGAGCACGGCAAGCGGCTCGGCCGGGTGATCCGCAAGGAGGTCGGCGAGGACCCGCACGTGGCCTTCGACTCCATCGGGCGCGCCACGTTCGGCATCTCGGTGTTCGTGGTGCGGCGCGGCGGCGTCGTGGTGACCTGCGGTTCCAGCACGGGGTACCAGCACACCTTCGACAACCGGTACCTGTGGATGAACCTCAAGCGGATCATCGGGTCGCACGTCGCGAACCTCCAGGAGAAGTCGGAGTGCAACCGGCTGTTCCGGCTCGGGCACCTGGCGCCGGTGCTGTCGTCCGTCCACCCGCTCGACGACGTGGCCGAGGCCGCGCGGGTCGTGCAGAACAACGACCACATCGGCAAGGTCGGCGTGCTGTGCATGGCGCCCACCAGCGGGCTCGGCGTCACCGACCGGGCGCTGCGCGAGCGGATCGGCGAGGACCGGCTCAACCCGCTGGGCGCGCCGTCGCCCGCGCCGGTCCCGCCGTCCGTCCGATGAGGACGCCCGAACGCCCGTACCCGGCGCCGTGCCGCGGCGTCGCTCCCCTCACCAGGAAGTAGGCCCATGAGCAAGGAGATCGGCTCGGAGTACGACGTGGTCATCATGGGCGGCGGCCCGGCGGGCTCCACGTTGGGCGCGCTGCTGGCCAAGCGCACCGACCTGCGCGTCGCGCTGTTCGAGAAGGAGAAGCACCCCCGCGAGCACATCGGCGAGTCGTTCGCCCACCAGATGATGTCGGTGCTCCAGGAGAGCGGCGCGCTGGAGAAGGTGCTGGCCAGCGACTGCTGGGTGCAGAAGTTCGGCGGCATCTTCAACTGGGCCGAGACCCCGCTGACCGCCTTCTTCGACGGCCGCCACGCCGCGGAGGACGGGGTGCGCCGGTGGGCGATGCACGTCAACCGGTCCGAGTTCGACGAGATCCTGCTGCGGCACGCCGAGTCGCTGGGCGTCGAGGTGTTCGAGGAGGTGTCGGTCAGCGCGTTCGAGCCGGACGCGGACGGCGCGACCGTGACGCTGAAGGGCGGGAGGGAGGTGCGCGCCTCCTACTTCGTCGACGCGTCGGGCCGGCGCAACAGCATCGCGGCCAAGCAGAAGCGGGACTGGCTGTCCGGCTACCGCAACATCGCGATCTGGCAGCACTACCTGGGTGGCAAGGACGCCCAGTCGCTGCCGGGCGACTGGAACATCTTCCGCGAGGACAACCTCTCCCCCATCGGCTGCTTCGCGTTCCTCAACGGCTGGTGCTGGTACATCCCCGTGCCGAAGATCATCGACGGCGAGCGGAAGCTGACCCACTCGATCGGCATCGTCACCATCCCCGAGATCCTCAAGCAGGACGGCCTGGACTTCACCGACCCGGCGGTCTTCCTGCGCACCGTGCGGCAGGTGCCCCACCTGAAGGACCTGATCCAGGACGTCGAGCCCGTCGCGGACAAGATGAACACCGCGACCAACTACTCCATGATCAACGGCCAGTTCGCGGACCTGGACCGGCGGTGGCTGCTCGTCGGCGACGCCGCCTACTTCGTCGACCCGCTGTTCTCCTCCGGCGTCGCGTTCGCCACCAACCAGGCCGCCAACGCCGCGATGCTGCTGGAGACCACGCTCGCCGGCGACCTGGACCGCCGGTCGCTCGGGGACCTGTGGCGCGACTACGACGAGGGTTGGCACGGCATGGCCGAGACCTTCGCGCTGTCCATCGACCAGTGGTACCACGCGCTGGGCAAGGACCACCCGGACAGCATCTACTGGCACCACCGCGGCACGGGGCCGGACCTGGACATCCAGGAGCGGACCTTCGACGTGCTGCTGAACACCGCGGTCACGCCCAACCTGATGCAGGTGATCAGCGGGTCCGTGCCCAAGGGCGCCGGGCCGCTGGCGCGCGCCGCCGAGCGGGCCGAGCCCGCGCCCGTCGACGAGCACGCGCCGCTGGGGCTGGCCGCCGGGGTCACCGCGCGGGAGACGGTCGGCCTGGACGCGCCGGGCTTCAAGGCGTTCATGCCCGCGCCGCCGTTCGACGCGGAGGTCGACGACGAGACGCGGGCCGCGATCGCCCGCTACTGGAGCGACCCGATCGGGAACGGGGACGCCGTCGTGTCGCCGGTGGCCACGCCCGCGCCGGCGCTGCGCTTCGGCTTCGCCGACCAGCCCGACGCGGCCGAGGTGCGGGGGCTGGGCCGGGAGGGCGCGGCGGAGCTGCTGGACATCCTCCGGTCCCGCTCGGCGTCGCTGCGGCAGCTGGAGACGAAGCTGACCGCCACGCAGTTGCAACTGCTCAAGCGGTTGATGCGGGCCGGCATGGTCACGGCGGACGACAACGCGGCGGACGAGCACGTGACAGGGGCCTGAGCGGTCCGGCCCTTGACCGCCGCGGGCTCCACCCGGTGCGACCGGGGATCCCGGCCCCGGCCCGCGTCACCCGACGCGGGCCGGGGCCGGTGGCTCACCTGATGTACTGCGGCAGCACGTGCGGGGGCCACTCCGCGCCGGAGAACAGGCCTGCGGTGAACGCGCGGGACACCAGGGCGGCCCGGTTGGACACGCCGAACCGGCGCAGCATCGTCCCGATGTGGTACTCCACGCCCTGCTTGCTCAACCGCAACCGGGTGGCGATCTCGGGGTTGGACTCGCCCGCCGCGACGCGCTCCAGCACCCGCGCGGACACCTCGGACAGCCGGTCGTCGCCGACCACGTCCCGCTCGCCGCCCTCGCCGGCGGCGGTCTTGAGCAGCACGGTGATGCCCGTGCTGCCGCGCCTGGCCACGCCGGTGAGGGCGCCGTCGAACTCGGCCGCACCCGGCCGCATCGCCACCACCCGCTCGGCGAACCAGGTCCGCCTGCCCTCGGCCAGGTACCGGAACTGGTAGCCGACGCGGCTGTGCACCCTGGGGTGCAGGAAGTCGTAGAGGCTGCGCCCGCGCAGGTCCTCCGCGGAGGGCGAGAACTGCCGGCGGAAGAAGCCGTTGGCCCGGACCACGCGCAGCCCCCGGTCCAGCCGGGCCATGCACAGGCCCGAGCTCTCCGCCAGGGAACCCAGGAAATCCGCCTGCTCGTCACCTCGACCGGCGCCGCCGGCCGCGGCAGGTGTGGGCATCGCTCTCGTCGCGCCGCTCACGGTCAACTACCCCCTTCAACGTGGCTTCCCGCGCCGGCCGGTGAATTGCACACCGCCCGCACCGCGGATCCCGGCGGTGACCAACGGGATTACCGACCACGTTATGGAGCCACGCGGTAACAGGCAACGACCTGCGTCGTGGCGCCACTAAAACTGTGGGTCCCCGTTCCCGATGGGGCGAGGACGGGCGGTGCGTGCGGACCGGCATACGGCACCGAACGGCCCACACCGAGCCGCTGTTCGGCGCAACGCGACCCACCCCGCCGAACGCGCGGGTCGCGGAATTCACGGGAACGACCGGTACCCGGGAAAGGGAACAGACCCGCCCACTGCTTTTTACGGAAGTGCAACATACCGCACGACGGCCAAGCCGGTCATTCCGCTGCGCACCCAATGCGGGGCGGAATGACCGGCGAACGCGAGGTGAAAGGGAAAGGGGGAACGGGAACCGCCGCCGCTACCCGGCGCGGGACCCCCGCGACCACCCGTCGGCGCCCGGCGGCGGCACCGCGCCGGCCAACTCGGACCGACCGCGCACGCCGAGCTTGCGGTAGGCGCTGGTGAGGTGCTTCTCGACGGCACGCGCGCCCACGCCCAGCCGGTCGGCGATGTCCTTGTTGCGGTGCCCGTCGATGACCAGCTCCACGACCCGGCGCTCGGTGGAGGTCAGGTCGGCGCGGCGGCCGTCCCCCGGGCGCGGTCCCGGCGCGGCGCCCGCCCGGTCGGCGAGCCACGTCATGCCGCAGGCGAGCGCGAGGTGCCGCGCTTCCCGCAGGTGCGCGGTCGCGGCGTCGTCGCCGGCCTCCCGCAGCCGCCTGCCCAGCAGCGCCCGCGCCTTGGCCAGCTCCACCCGGTTGGTCGACGGCGCCAGCACGTCGACGGCGTCTTTCAGCGCCGTGATCCCCGCCCGGCCCCCGACCAGCGCGCCGCGCTGCCGCAGGGCGCGGCCGATCGGTCCGGCCACGCCGCCCCGGCGGGCCTCCGCCAGGTCCTCCTCGTTCAGCCCGCGCGCCAGCTCGGTGTTGCCCAACCGCGCGTGCAGGGTGACCAGCCGCGACCGCCACGGGAACAGCACGCCGTTGCGCCAGCCGATCCGGTCGACGTGCCTGCCCAGGTCGGCGAAGTGCTCCACGGCCACCGACAGGTCGCCCGCGGCGACCGCGGCGGAACCGCGCAGCAGGCCGGTCAGGGAGGCCAGCCGCGAGTTCTCCGCGCGGGTCGGGCACCGGCTGAGCGCGTACCGGGCGAGCTCGGGCTCGCGCAGCTCCACGGCGGCGGCGCAGAGCACGACCGCGCAGGTGCTGATCACCTCGACCAGCGCCGGGTCGACCTCGGCGATGGTCCGCCGCGCCAGGTCCCGAGCCTCGACCAACCTGCCGGTGACCAGGGCCACCAGCGCCTGCCTGGTGCGCACGGCCACCAGCGGCAGCACCCTGCGGTGGGCCAGGCCGTCCTCGGTGGCGGCGTCGAGCCAGCGGCCGAGCTCACCCACCGACTCGGCCGCCACCAGGGTGGTGGTCAGCACCCCGGGCGTGGCCCACGCGCGGGAGGCCGCGGCGGGTTCCCTGGCCAGGACCCGGTTGCCCAGCTCGGCCAGCGCGCCCGGTTCGACCCGCCCGGTCAGCGCGCCCGCGTGGAGCAGCACGGCGCACAGCTCCCGCTCGCCGGGCGAGTCCAGCGGCGGTCGCGGGCCGAGGGCGAGGAACCGCTCGTGCGCGTCGGCGAGCTGGGCCGGGTCCTCCTGCCCCGCCAGCCGCAGCCGGGCCTCCAGCTTCAGCGCCATCTCCCGCTCCAGGCCGGTGAGCCGGTCAGCCGGGCCCAGCTCCGCCGCGACCGACCGGACCTCCTCCAGCCGGGGCGTGCCGCCGAGCGCCGGCACGACCGGGGTCAGGCAGAGGGCGGACGCGCGTTCGACCGCCGACGGCAGCAGCGGCAGGGCCTGGTGGGCGTGCCGCACGGCCGAGACCAGGTCGTGGTCCAGTTCGACCGCGGCGAGGTCGGCCAGCAGCCGGCCGCGGTCCGGGCCGTCCGGCGAGCCGTCCAGCAACGCCCGCCGCAGGTAGCGGACGGCGCTCGGGGCGTCCCCGCCGACCATGGCGGTGGTGGCGGCGGCGCGCAGGACGTTCGCGGCCCACTCGCCCGCGGGTGTCGTGGTGGCGACGAGGTGGTCGGCGGCCCGCTCGACCTCGCCGCTGCCGTAGAGGGCGCGCGCGGCCCGCAGCTCCAGCTCCTCCCGGGTGGCCGCCGCCATCGCGCCGCGCACCGCCCGGCGCAGCACCGGCGCGGTGAACGCCAGGTCCGCGCCGGGCGCCAGCAGCCCGAGCGCGCGCAGGGCGCGGACGGCCTCGGCGACGTCCACCTCGTCCAACCCGGCCAGCCGCCGCACCAGGTCCGGGTCCGCCGGGCTGTCCAGCACGGCGAGCGCGTCGGCCGTCGCGCCCACCCGCCCGGGTTGCAGCCGCAGGCACCGGCCGACGACCTCGGACAGGTCCGCGACCGGCCACGACCCCGGGTCGCCGTCGTCCGGCCCGGAGGGCAGCGCGTGCAGCAGCAGCGGGATGCCGCCGGTGTGCCGGCGCCACTCGCGGGCGTGCTGCTCGTCGACCGGGCCGCCGCGCCGGCCGGCCAGCAGCGCGCGGGCGCCCGCGGTGGACAGCGGTTTCGGTCGCAGCACGGCCCGCGCCGCGCGCACGAGGTCGATCGCGGCGGGCAGTTCCGCGCCGCGGTCACCGTCCAGCAGGGACACCAGCAGGACCGCCCGCAGCGGCCCCAGCCGCCTGCCCAGGTACGCCAGGCAGGCCAGGGACGGCGGATCGGCCCACTGCACGTCGTCGACGGCGACGAGCACCGGGCGCTCCCGGGAGAGGTCCCGGACCTCGGCGCGGAACCGGTGGAAGAGCTCGTGCGGCGTCGGCGGGGCCTCTCCCGCGAAGAGCGGCGACGGGTGCGGTTCGACGTCGACGCGCGGCACGGGCTCCAGCAGCTGGCGCACCACGCCGTGGTCGAACCCGCGTTCCGCGGGCGCGGCGCGGGCCCGCAGCACCGCGCCGCCCGCCTCGGTCGCGAGCGCGAGCGCCCGGTGCAGCAGGGCCGACCTGCCGATCCCCATCGGGCCCCTGACCACGACCAGCGAACCGGCGCCCGCCCCCGCCCGGCGCAGGGCGTCGGCGATGAGGTCCACTTCGGACTCGCGCTCGAACGGCGTCACGGCGCGGGCACCCCTCCCAGGTCGGTCAGCACGGCCCGCAGCTGCGCCCGCCCGGTCACGCCGAAGGCGCGGTAGACCGCGGTGAGGTGCAGCTCGACGGACCTGCGGCTGACCGAGAGCGCGTCGGCGACCTGCGCCGTGGACATGCCCCGCACGACCAGCTCCACGATCCGCTCGGCGGTCTCCGACAGCTCGGGCCAGGTGCCGACGACCACCGGCCGGCGCGCGGCCCACAACCTGCCGGTCAGCTCCTGGACCCGCCGGCGCAGGATGCCGTCCGTCCGCACGGCGGTGAGCCGCCCGCAGTCGGCGAGCAGCGCCGCTGCCGCCTGCCCGTCGCCCTCGGCGGCGTGGTGCGCGGCCAGCTCGTAGAGGGCGTGCGCGTACCAGCCGCGGGCGGGCGACGCCCGCAGGTCCCGCACCGCGTCGGCTAACGCGGCCCGCGCGGTCTCGCCCGTCGAGCCGCACCCGCGCCACAGCCCGGTCAGGCCGAGCGCGGTGGGCGTGCCCCACCGCTCGGCCAGCTCCCGGTCCTCGGCGAACAGCCGGTCCGCCTCCCGGGTCCGCCCGCACCTGGTGTGCGCCAGCGCGGCCAGGGACCGCCACGGCAGCAGCACCGGGTTGTGCCAGTTGCGGCCCAGCAGCCGGCGGCCGCACTCCCGCAGGTCCGACAGCGCCTCCTCGTAGTTGCCGGCGCAGAACCTCAGCGTGCCCCGCGCGAACCGCAGGTAGGTCCAGCCGAAGCTCTGCGAGGCGCCGGGCGGCATGGCCGTCGCGGCGGCGCTCTCCGCCCGGTCGACCAGGCCCCGGCTGAGCCAGAGCAGCACCTCCAGGCCGGCCAGCATGGCCACGGCGGCCGGGTGGCGGCGGTGCGGCGCGTACTCGACCCGCGCGCAGTTGAGGTCCTCGTCCGCCTCGTCGACCCGGCCGCGCACCAGGTGCAGCTGGGCGCGGACCGTGAGGGCCGCGCCGACCGCGCTGCGCAGCCCGCGGCGGCGCGCGGCGTCCAGCGTGTCGTCGAGGCCCACCAGCGCCTCGTCCAGGTCGTCGGTGAGCATCAGCGCGCGGGCGGCCACGATCCTGGGCACGAGCAGGCGGTCGCCGTCACCGCCCGCGCGCAGCCCGAGCCTGGCCAGGCGCCGGGCCCGGCGGGCGTCGACGCCGCGGGCGGCGGCCAGCCACGCCGAGATGCCCGCCAGGTCCGGGTCCCGCACCTCGGGCGGGAGTTCCGGGACGGCGGGCACCACCACGTCGCGCCCGCCGTGGCAGTGGTCGTCGGCCAGCCAGTACAGCCCGGCCATGGTGGCGCGCTCGGCGGGTTCGGCGTCCGGTCGCGCGCTGACCACGCCCAGCACCTGGCGGGCGAGCTCCACCGCGCTGCGGACCAGCATCAGGTCGGCGGCGGCCAGCCGGACCGCGGCGGTGCCCGGACCGGTGTCGGTGAGCAGCACCCGGACCAGCCTCAGGTCCCCGGCCTCGGGCTGGTCGACGGCCTCGACCGCGGCCAGCTCGACGAGCAGCTCCGCCCGTCGCGCCTCGGACACCGGTTCGCGCAGCGCGCGGCGCAGGAAGCGGGCCGCCGGCCCGTCGCCGGGCACCCGGTCCCGGGCGCCCGCCGCGCGGCGCAGCGCGTCCACGGCCCAGCACGCGCCGACGGGCGCCGCGCCGAGCAGGAGACCGGCCACGTCCTCGTCCGCGGCCAGCGAGCGGTGCGCCAGCTCGGCGGCCCGCGCGTGCAGCTCCGCCCGGTCCTCCGGGCACATGTCCGCCAGCACGCGCTGGGTGGCCGCGTCGTCGGCGACGAGCCGGTCGCCGTCCTCGTGGGCGAGCCCGTTGTCGCGCAGCAGCCGCGCCGCGCGGGACGGCGGCACCCGGCCGAGGTCCGCCAGCACCGCCAACACCCCGGCGGGCAGCACCCGTCCCGCCACGGCGACCGCCCTGAGCAGCGACAGCAGTTCCGGGGAGAGGTGCGCGAGCACCGCGCCCACCTGGTCGCGCCTGGCCTCCGCCGCCAGGTCCGCCGGCGGGACCCCGTCGCGCTCGTCGAGCCCGGCCAGCACCGCGCGCAGCACCGCCGGGTTGCCGCCGGTGGCGGCGGCCAGGTCGGGCACCAGGCCGGCGGGCGGCTCGCCGCCGTACCACCGCCACACCACCCTGGCCAGGCCGTCCTCGTCGAGCGGCGCGGACCGCAGCACGTGGTGGGTGCCCGGGTCGGTCGACGCGTCCGGGAACCACGGGTCCTCGGGGGCGTCCGCGCCGGACTGCGGCAGCGTGCTGGTGGTGGACACCAGCAGCATCAGCGAGGCGCGGTGCGCGCGCCGAGCCAGCGCCCGCAGCCACAGCCCGCTGTGGCGGTCGGCCAGGTGCGCGTCGTCGACGACGACCAGCAGCGGTCCGCGCCGGCCCAGGCCCAGGAAGTGGCCGCACAGCAGGGGCACCGCGCTCTCGTCGGGCACCTCGGGCGACCGCAGCGCTTCGCCCACCTCCGCGCCGGCGTCGGGCAGCAGCTGCGAGACCACCCCGAAGCGCAGGTCGGTCTCGGTCGGGGACGCCGTGGCCCGCACCACCCCCACGCCGCGTTCGCGCGCCAGTTCCTCGGCGTGCGCGAGCAGGCTGGTGCGGCCGGTGCCGGGCCGGCCGTGGACCAGGCCGACGGCGGGCCGGCCCTCCGCCAGGCCGCGCACCAACCGGTCCAGCAGGCCGAGTTCGGCCTCGCGCTGCACGAGGGCGCCGCCCGGCGCACCGGGGCCGGGCCTCACCGGACCAGGCCCCCGCCGCACGCGGCGGTGTGCTGCGCGGCGGTGTCGTTCGCAGCGGTGCCGTTCGCGGGCGCGGTGCGCAACGCGCCGGGCAGGTCGGCGCGACCGGACACGCCCAGCTTGCGGTAGGCGTTGGACAGGTGCACCTCGACCGTGCGGACGGTGAGGAACAGCGATTCCGCGATGGCCTGGTTGGTCCACCCCGTCGCCGCCCGCTCCGCCACGCGGCGCTCGCTGCCGGTCAGCAGGTCGAGCGGCGACTCGGCCCGCGTGCGCACCCGGCCGCCGGCGTCGGCCAGCGCCGCGCGCGCCGCGGCGGCCAGGGCGCGGTCGCCGTTGAGCACGGACAGGTCGGTCGCGCGCCGCAGGTGCTCCCGGGCGTCCTTGGCGCTGCCGTGCCGCAGCACCGCCCGGCCGAGCAGGTACTCGGCCCTAGCGCGTTCCAGCCTGGCCGGGGTGTCGGCGAGCGTGCGCGCGGCCTCGGCCAGCAGCGGCACCGACCGCCGGCCGGGCGTGCACGCGCCCCGGGCCGTCAGCAGCAGGCCCCGCGCCCGCGCGGTGCCCCACCGCTCGACCCGGTCGGCGACCGGGTCGACGAGCGCCGCGCCCTCGCCGTGCCGGCCCAGGTCGGCCAGCAGGCAGGCCGCCTCCAGCCACCACGGCGCGAACACCGGGTTGCCGATGCCCGCCTCGGCCAGGCTGCGCCCGCAGCGCAGCAGCAGCTCCAGCGCGCCCTCGGGGTCGTCGAGCTGCTGCCGGACCCGGGCGGCGACCATCAGCCGCGCGTGGTGCTCCACCGAGAACTGCTCGTCCCGGGGCCGGTCCACGTCGTCGAGCGCCCGCTGCGCCGCCACCGGGTCCTGGCGCCGGGCCAGGACGGCGGCCAGGGCGATGCGGGGCGCGGTCGTGTTCGCCCGCCACGGGAACTGCTCGGCGATGCCGACGGAGATCTGCGCGTCGGCCAGCGCCTCGGTGAGGTTGCCGCTCCAGTGCCGGACGGTCGCGCGGGTGCTCAGCGCCAGGTGGTGGGTCCAGATCCGGCCGTGCGCCCGGGAGTCCTCCAGCAGGCGGTCCAGCAGGCGCAGCGCGGCGTCGACCTCGTCGGCGAGGTGGAGCGCCAGGGTCGCGCCGAACAGCGCCCACCCGCCGGGCGTGACGTCGCCGCCCCGGGCGGCGCCCTCGGCGAGCCGGGTGACCAGCCGCGCCGGGCGGCCCTCCAGCGCGCCGATCGCGGCCGTCATGCCCAGCACCTGCCGCTCGGCGGGCGTGTCCCCGGCGGGCGGCGGCGCGGCCCGCGACCGGACGATGGCGTGCCGCAGCGTCGTCTTCTCGTCCGCGCCGGAGATCAGCGCGGTCGCCTCCACCAGCAGCCGCAGCTCCCGGTCGGCGGGCTTCGGGTCGGGGCCGATCACCGCGTCCAGCTCGTCGAGCACGCCGGTCAGCACGACCACCGCCCGCAGCGAGCGCTGCACGGCGAGGGAGGTCAGGGCCAGCTGCACCGCGATCGGGGCCCGCTCCCGGGGGTCGGTGGTCCGGGCGAGCGCCCGTTCGAGGTGGTCGACGGCCGCGGCGGGCTCGGTCTGCGCGAGCATCCGGGCCAGGTCCACCCGCACCCGCACGTCGGTCGGGTCCGCCTCCAGCGCGCGGGCCAGGTGGTGGGCGCCCGCGGTCGGCGCGCCGCGGCCCTCGGCGCAGGCCGCCGCTTCCCGGAGCACGCCCGCCATCCAGGGCTCGGTCAGCTCCGGCAGGGCCAGCAGCAGGCCGGCGACCTCCTCGGCGGGCCGGCCCGCGTCGTTGAGCAGCACGGCCGCCCGCCCGCGCAGGGCGGTCAGCTCACCGGGCGCGCAGTCGTCGAGGACGGCGGCCCGGACCGCGTCGTGCCGGAACCCCCGCCCGGTGTCGGCCAGCAGCCGGTCGTCGCGCAGCTCCTCCAGGGCGGCGAGCAGGGCCTGGTGCGACACCTCGGCGAGCGCCGCGACCGGCTCGGCCTCGCCGGGCCCGAGCACGGCCAGGGCGCGGGCGACCGCGCGGGCGTCGGGTGACGAGCGGGCCAGGACGGCGAGCGCGGAGTCCGCCACCACGGCCCGGCCGACGTCGGCCACCTGCCGGGCCCCGCGCTCGTCGGGCGGGGTGCCCGCGGCCCGGAGCCGGTCGACGAGGCGGTCGAGCGGCAGCGGGTAGCCGCCGGTGACCTCGGCGCACTGGCGGGTGAACTCCGCGTGCGGTTCGACGCCGAAGGCGGCGGTGAGGAGTTCCGCGACGCCGTCCTCGGCCAGCGGCCCGAGGTCGAGCACGTGGCAGTGGCACAGGGCGAGCAGGTCCGCGAGCGCGTCGCCGGCGGCCACGGGCGTCCCGGTGCGCTGCGCCAGCAGCACCACCAGCGGCATGTCCTCCGCCCGGCGCAGCAGGAAACCCAGCCACGCCAACGACCGCTCGTCGCACCACTGGACGTCGTCGACGACCAGCACCAGCGGCGCGCCGCTCATGGCGTTGACCGCGAACCAGTACAGGCCGTGCTGCACGGCGTAGGGCTCCGGGCCCGCGCCCCCCGGGAGGGGCACGAGGGCGGACCGCGCGAGCCGGGCGCCGCCCCGCACCAGGGGTGAGCCGGGTTCCAGCGCGCCGGCGCGCACGAGCGGCGCGAACAGGCGGCGGACGGCGCCGTAGGCGACCGAGGTCGTGGAGGTGTCGCACGAGCACGTCAGCACGGTGGCGGCGGGGTCGGGCGTCGCGGCCCGCGCCGCGGTGAGCAGGGCGGTCTTGCCGACGCCCACCGGGCCGCGCACGAGCACGGCCTTGCCGCCACCGGTCCGCTGGTGGCCGGCCAGCACGGCCAGCTCCCGGCTCCGCCCGACGAGCGGTCTGCACGGGGAGGTGGAAAGACCCGGACCGACCGACATCGAGCCCCTTTCGCACAATCCGATCACAGCCGGGGAAGAACCGGCGACACCCACTCGACCGATGTTATCCACGAACACCGAACCGTCAAGCCCGCCCCGAAGTGGAGTGACCCGGAAAACAACCCCGTGAAACCCCCATGAACAAAATTCACAAATTGCGCGGATTTCCCCCGTTGTGCCACCCGCGGCTGCGGCCGGGGCGCGCGTGCGCCCACCCGCGCCCGGCCCGATCAGGCAGGCGCGGAGTTCACGCAGGTGGAAGCCTCGCTCGCCGCGCAGAGCGGGCTTGGCCCACGCGGCACCTCCCACCGCGTGGACCGGTAGGACGATCGGACGACGTGCTGATCGAACGGGCCACCGGGTTGCCCTTTTTTCCCTTCTCGCACCGGTACCACCACCTAAATATGCACGGCGTGAATAACCTTGACACCAACACCCGACGGCACTAGAGAAGCCGATCGCACACCGGTTCCCGCAATTCCCACACGAAACCCACCGGTACGCTCAGAAGGCGTAACGCACCCGCAGGTACGGCGCGTGCCGGTCGATCAGCGCCAGCAGCTCGTCGAGCAGCCCGCGCTTGAGGCCCGCCCGGTACCGCACGTTGACGCCGCCGCCCTCGCTGCGCTTGACCTCCTGGAGGTCGGGCCGCCACAGCAGCTCCTCCGCCTTCGGGTGCCAGCGCAGGTTCACGTCGTGCAGCGCCCGGTTGTGCGTCAGCATGATCACCTCGGCGGCGAGCTGCGCGCGGGTCTCGGGCGAGGCGGCGTCGCCCAGCGCCTCCAGCAGCTCGCGCCAGTCGTCCAGCCACCCGTCGTGCACCACGACCGGGCTGAGGTTGACGTGCACCTCGTAGCCCGCCGCGCGGAAGTCGTCCAGCGCGGCCAGCCGCTCGGCCATGGCGCTGGTGCGGATGTCGAGCAGCTTCGCGGTCCTCTCGGGCATGAGGGAGAAGCGCACGCGCGTGCGGCCGCGCGGGTCCCAGTCGAGCAGGTCCCGGTTGACGTGCTTGGTGGCGAACGACGCCTTGGCCGTCGGCAGGTCCCGGAACAGGTCGACCAGGTCGCGCACGTTGTCGCTGACCAGCGCGTCGACCGCGCAGTCCGAGTTCTCCCCGATGTCGTAGACCCAGGCGTGGTCGTCGACCTGGTCGGGTTCGACCTTGGGTCCCTGCCGCGCCACGTGCCTGGCCAGGTAGCCGGTGATCTGCTCGATGTTGGCGAACACCGTGATCGGGTTGGAGTAGCCCTTGCGCCGGGGCACGTAGCAGTAGGCGCACGCCATCGCGCACCCGTTGGCGGTGGACGGTGCGATGAAGTGCGCCGACCGGCCGTTGGGCCGGGCGCTCAACGACTTCTTGACGCCGAGCACGAGCGCTTCCCGCTTGATCCGCACCCAGCGGCGCGCGTTCGCCTCGTCGCCGTGCAGCTCGGGGATCTGCCAGTGGCTCGCCACCTCGACCCGCTCCGCGTCCGGGAACCGGTCGAGCACCGCCCGACCGCGCGGCAGCTCGGCGGCGGCGGGTTCCACGTAGATGCGGGTGGGCGAGATCAGCGGCGGTGCGGTGGTCACCCCTCCAGTGTCCGAGCGGGACCGACGAAACCGCACGACGAGCCGGTCCGCGTGCCGCGCCTCACCCTGTGAGCCGACCCACCGCGAGCCGGCCCCGCGAGTCGACCCGACCGGGACTACCCGCCCGCGCCCCGACCGGGGTCCGGCGCCGGCGCGCCGGTGGCGGACGTGCCCGTCCGCTGGACGACCGACCCCAGCGCGTCCAGCGCCTCGGCCCGGGAGGCGAAGACGTCGAGCACCTCCGTGACGCCCGTGACCTCCAGCGGTCTCAGCACCGGCCTGCGGTCGGCCACGACGGCGACCGCGCCGCCCGCGCCGAGGGCCCGCTCGTGGGCCGCTAACAACAGCGACAGCCCCGGCGAGCCGAAGAACACCACCTCGGTCAGGTCCAGGACCAGCAGCGGCGGCGTGGCGCTGAGGGCGTCGTCCACAGCGGCGTGCACGGGCGGCGCGCTGTCCATGTCAAGTTCACCCGAAAGAGCGACAACATGGGCATCGCCGGCCCGGTCGACGCGCACGTCGAGGTCGAACGGCGGCGGTTCGATCGGCTCGGTCACGGCGGCTCCCGCTGTGGGCTGCGGTGTCATCCCGACGTTCTACCAGTGCCGAGGCGTCGCACCGCCGCCACTATGTCACGGTTGGGCGCGCCCTTGACGACGTACTCCGTGACCCCGGCCTCCCGGACCTCCTCCACGGCGGCCAGGTCGGCGTGCGCGGACAGCACCAGGATGCCCGTCCCGGGCGCCAACCTGCGGATCTCGCGGGCGGCGCGGCCCCCGCCGCCACCGGGCATCCGGACGTCGAGGACCACGACCGCCGGCGCGTGCCGCGCGGTCAGGGCGATGGCCTCGTCGGCGTCGGCGGCGACCCCGACGACCTCCAGGTCGGGTTCGGCGTCCAGGACCTCGCGCAGGGCGTCGCGGATCATGGCGTCGTCGTCGGAGATGACCACGCTGAGCTTGCCGGGCGTCACCGCTCGACCTCCACCGGTGTCGGGACCCAGAACTGGACCAGGGCGCCGCCGCCCGGCCGGTCGGTCAGCGACCACCAGCCGCCCGCGGTCTCCGCCCGCTCGCGCATCTCGACGGTGCCGAAGTGCTCCGAGGTGTTGCGGCCGGGCAGCTCCCCGATCCCCACCCCGTCGTCGGCGATCTCGACCAGCGTGCCGTTGTCGACGGAGGACAGGGTGATCTCGACGGTGGTCGCCCGCGCGTGCTTGTGGACGTTGGTGACGGCTTCCTGGCAGATGCGGAAGACCGTGATCGCCGCGTCGGCGGGCGGCTCGTGGTCCAGCGCGTGCCGCAGCCGGTAGCCGACCTCCCACGAGCCGGTCACGTCGGCGAGGTAGCGGTCCAGCGCCTCGACCAGGCCGTACCGGTCCAGCTCCGGCGGCCGCAGCCGGAACACCAGGTCGCGCAGGCGGCCGATGGCGTCCCCGACCGCCTCGTCGAGCCGGCGCACCACGTCGGCGTGCTCGGCGGGCAGCCGGCCGGCCAGCAACTGGAGCCTCATGCCGACCGCGACCATCGCCTGGATCGAGTCGTCGTGCACGTCCCAGGCGATGCGGCGGCGCTCCAGCTCCTGGGCCTCCACCAGGTGGCCTACCAGAGTCGGCCCTACTCGGCGTCCTGTGCCTCGATCAGGTCGAGGTCGCGAACGCAGAAGCGGTGGTGCTCGAAGGTCTCGTTCAGCACCGTGCCGAGGCACCGCCGCACCGAGCGGCCCTGGGCGTACGGCGGCCAGACATCGTCGTCGGGCACCGGCGCCGGCGCTGCGAGCTGCTCAGCGGTGACCTTGTCGAGCCAGGCCTCGAGCTCGGCGGCCTGTGCGTCACGCACGCTCACGATCTCGTCGAAGTCCGGATCGAGTGAGAGGTCAAGCCCGTGCGCTCCACGGTAAGGCTCGACGTCCGGCCCGATGCCCATCGGCGTGAACAGCTCCGTCGAGCCCAGGCAACAGCGGCGGAACCACGAGTCATGCACGAAGACCAGGTGGCGCATCGTCTGGACCGCCGACCACTCGTCGTTCACGCTGTGGCGCTCGATGCCGGGCGTACGGCGGATTCGCTCGATTGTGGCGGCCCAGCCGGCATGGAGCTGACGCGACGCCTCGCGCAGATCGGCAAGGTCCTCGGAGCGGATCAGCACCCGCACCGGATGACGCCGGTCGAGCTCTGCCTCGACGTACCCGGTGACCTCGACACCGTTCACCACGAGGTTGGTGATGAGCCCATCGATCACGGCATCCTGCATGACGACGCCGATCAGGCGTGCCCCGGTCAGGTCGCACTCGCGGAACTCCGCACCGTGCAGATCCTCGTCGATATATCGTGTCATGGTCCGCATACTAGGTCCGGGCACCGACAAGCCAGCCTCCCCGTGCCTTGGCTTCTACTATGTCCTGACCGAGCCGAAGGGGTCTGGGACTTTCGCTGCGAAGAACAACGCCAAGCAGCATCGGCACTAAAAGACGGCGGTAGCCAGAGCTCTGACTGCCTTAGCTTGCCGTTTAAGGTTCCGGTCGGTGACGTGCACCCCGGTTGATCATGGAAGCAGCCCTTGGTTGATCATCGCTCTTGCGACAGAAGGATGATCGACCAAAGGGCTGCGTGATCAGTGTGCACCATCTCGACTCCGGGCCCGCGCTCGGGGCGTTGTCCGGGTTCCGCCGTGAGTTCCACCGTTGCCTGACCCGCCGGGCGGACGGGCTGTTCGAGCTGGCCGACGCCGTGCCGTGCGCCGACGGGCCGGTGCGGACGCTGGTCGGCCTGTCGCTGGCGCCGGAACACCGGCGAGGGCATGGCTGCCTGTACGATGCGGTCAACAACGGCCGGGTCGACCCGGAGCGGTTGCGCGACGCGTTGGCCGGGCTGCCGCTGCCTCGCGCGGCGGACGGTCGCCTGGTGCTCGCGGTGGACGTCTCGCCGTGGCTGCGCCCGGACGGCAACACCTGCCCGGACCGCTCCTTCTGCCACACCTACGGCCGCGGACGCAACGAGCACCGCATGATCCCGGGACGGCCGTACTCGTTCGTGGCCGCGCTGGCGGCCGGCGGCACCTCGTGGACCGCGCTGCCGGACGCAGTCCGGCTGCCACCCGGCGCGGACGTCGCCGCGGTGACCGTGGTCCAGGTGCGCGGGGTGGTCGAACGGCTGATCGCCGCCGGGCAGTGGAGCCCAGGCGATCCGGAGATCCTGGTGGTGCTCGACGCAGGCTACGACGCGCCCCGCATCGCCTACCTGGTGGCCGACCTGCCGGTGCGAATTCTCGGGCGGATGCGGTCGGACCGGGTGCTGCGCCGCCCGATCCCGCCCAGGGCCCACAACCCATTGGGCGGACGTTTCCCCAAGCACGGCGGTGAGTTCGTCTTCGGCGATCCGGCCACCTGGGGCACCGAGCACGTGACCACCGGCACCGACACCCGCCTCTACGGCACCGCCACCGCGCAAGCCTGGAATCGCCTGCACCCACGACTGACCCGACGCAACGCCTGGATCGACCACACCGCACCACTGCCGATCATCGAAGGCACCGTGATCCGCCTGACGGTGCAGCGGCTGCCCTCCGGCGGGGTGAACAAACCCGTCTGGTTGTGGTGCTCCGACGTCGACGCCGACACGGCCGAGATCGACCGGTGGTGGCGGATGTTCCTGCGGCGCTTCGACATCGAGCACACCTTCCGCATGCTCAAGCAGACCCTCGGCTGGACCCGGCCACGGTTGCGCGATCCCGACGCCGCCGACCGCTGGACCTGGCTGATCCTGGCCGCCCACACCCAACTGCGCCTGGCCCGCCCGCTGGTCGCCGACCTGCGCCACCCCTGGGAACGGCCCGCCGAACCCGCCAGGCTCACCCCGTCTCGTGTCCGGCGCGGGTTTCGCAACCTCCACACGAAGATCGCCCGCCCAGCAGCGGCACCGAAACCTGTCCGGCCCGGACCGGGACGACCTGCCGGGTCGAAGAACCGTGTTGTCGCGCAACGCTTCAGGAATGTCACGTAACTCGTCTTGTGGCGGTGGCCGAGCGCCTCTCGGTCAGCCGGTGAGGGTGATGTTGTGGAGGTGGGCGATGCCGGAGGCGGTGTCGCGCAGGGTGTGGGCGGCGCGGCGGTAGTCGCGCAGGACGGTCCAGTTCTTCATGCGGGCCAGGGTGTGTTCGGCGCGGGCTCGGATCGAACGGTGGGTGGTGTTGAGATCCTCTTGCCAGTCTTCGAGCGGGCCGCCGTCGCGGGGTTTGCGGTAGGGCGTGATCACTTCGGGGTTGCCCTGGTAGCCGCCGTCGGCCATCACCGGACGTCCGGCCAGGGTGTCGGCGATGCCGGAGTCGCGGTAGACGGTGCAGTCGTTGCGGTTGCCCGGCTTCGGCTCGCCGGTGGCGATCACTAGACGGGTGTCGGCGTCGATGGCCACCTGCAGGTTGGTCGAATAGCGGTAGTTCTTCGAGCGCGCGGCGAGGCGGTGGTCGCGGGTCGGGACCAGGGTGCCGTCCACGATCGCCACCTGGTCGATGCGGCGGCGCCGGACCAGGGCGAGTGCGAGCAGCGGGCCGACGGTGTCGATGACCCGGTGGGCCGCGGCGTGGGAGACGCCGAACAACGGCCCGAGCTGCCGCATGGTGAGGTTGGTGCGCCAGTAGGTCGCCACCAGCAGCACCCGATCGGCCAGGTCCAGCCGCCACTGCCGTCCGGGACGCTCGTCGGCGATGGCGTCACCGCCGTGCTCGGCCACGATCTTCACCAGCTTGCGGAACTGCCCTGGCTAAGCCGGTGAAGGGCGCGATCCACTCCGACCGGGACGCCGAGATCACCTGCACAGCCACATCATTCCAGCCGATCAGTCACCGAGTTATTGAGACGAAAGTGTGCGGTTGCCTTCATCTCGACGGCGAACCCGCTGGTCAGCGGCTTGAGGTGCAGGCAAGTGGACACTTTCGTCTCAATACGTGACATCCTTTCGACGTCGGGCTACTCCTGGCCACCGGCCAGGCATACACCCGACCAGCCCACCACAAAAAGGGCACCAAACCCCGCCGAACAGCTTAAACAGCAAGCTGAGACGTTGTTTTATGCGTGCCTGCTACCGGTATGCCTTATTGGCGGCCCACTGTTTCGCAACCGCGGCGGGATGCGGGGTCGGTTTCGTAGAGGTAGGTGTCGTTGTTGCCGCGCCCGCACACGACGGTGCTGCTTTGGGTCCTGTCCATGGTGATCACGGAGTCGTCGCCGTCCCTGGCGTCCACGCGGGCCCCGATGAGGGAGAATTCCCTGATGGTGGAGGGTGCCGGTGATCCGGGCGTTCCCGCTCCGGCGATCACCACGTCATTGTTCGGAGTCATGGTGGTCTGGCTGACCTGGGCGGCGCCGCTTCCTCCCACCCCACCCGGCCTTACCCTCTCACCCAGCGTCGCCCCGTCGCCGCCGTTGCCCCCGAGCGCGGTCAAGGTCGCGCCGACCGGGGAGGATCCGGTCACGGTCAAACGCGAGTTCGCGGCAATGCCGTCACCGCCGTCACCTCCCCCTCCAAGAGTGGTGCTGGTGTCGACCGGTCCGCCGTTGCCTCCGTCGCCACCGGTGATCGTCATGTTCAGCGTTCCCGTGGTCGACAGCGTCGCGTTTGTGGCGGCCCAGCCGTCTCCTCCCTGACCTCCCCTGCCCCCTTCGAACGCGGTGTCCCTGCCACGTCCGCCGGTGATCGTCACCGTCGTCGTGCCGCCACCGGTGATGATCGACCCGGTGTTGCCGTGACCGCCGTTGCCGCCCCTGAAGTCGGCCGGCCGGTCGCCGTCCTCGAGCGTGTAGTCCAACGCGTTCCCGCCGGTTCCGCCGGTGATGGTGATGGTGTCGACGCCCTCGCCGCTGTCCACGGTGCCAGCGTTGCCCACTCCACCCCGTTCCCCGTATCGGGGGGTGTCGGCTCCGTCCCGTCCGGTGATGACGATCTCGTCGTCGCCGTCGGTGCCCCGCAGGGTGATGCCTGCGGGGACGCCTTCGGTGCACTCGATCCTCTCGCCGGTCCCCTGGGCGGTGCGGGTGCAGCCCGGGGGGTCCGCCTGGGCCCAGGCCACCGGCCCACCGCCCCCCGCGACCCCCGCGACCAGCACACCGAGCACCAACGCCCGCGTCCCGAGCCCCACCGCACACGACGAACTCCGGTGCCGACGACTCATCACGACGATCCCCTTCCTGTTGTCCGACGACGAGCACCCTGCCGGCCGTGATCGGACCCCGCCCGCCGAAACCCCCGGCGTGGCCCGGAAGAGCATTCTTGTTCGGACAGCCGGAACCGTTTCGGATCGGCGGGGACGATGTCGGCACGGCGGTGTCGGACACCTGACCGGTGGTCGCCGGGAATACGGACCCGCCTGTGTCCGAAGACGCGTCACGGCGGTCGTGCGCCCTGTCGACGTGCGCCCGGTCCGGGTGATATGTGTGCACTCGTTGCGGTGAAGACCGATCGCTTTTGCGAGGTTCCCTTGCTCCTTGCCCCTAGGGTTCCGGTCGCCGCTCCCGCTCCGCGGCGAGACCGGTTTTCTATTCCCGAAAGGATTTCATGTGTCTACTTGGACCCAGCGCGTGCTGACGGGGACGGTGGGGGCGACGCTGGCCATGGGCGCCCTGTTCACCGGCAGCGCCGTCGCCGCGCCCGCGACCGACACCGCGGCCGACTTGACCGACGACCTGGTCGAGGACGACACCAGCCCGGCCAAGCAGAGGAACCAGTGCGACGTCGTCTACTCCCTGACCTTCACGGCGAACAAGAGGGGGCTGCCCGCGGTCGGCAAGCCCGTCTCGGACATCGTCAGCTCGGTCTGCGGCTGACGACCCGACCCGATCCGGGTATCCATCGACAGAGGACAGGACAGTGACGACGAAACGTGACGCGGTGTCGATCGGCTGGCGTACCAGTGCAGTGCTGCTGATGGGATCGGCCCTGGGGAGTGTGCTGGCCGTTCCGGCGAACGCGCAATCCGGCGACGACATTCAGCGGATCAACGAATTCCTGTGCGAGAAGGACCGCAGCGACAGGTTCCTGAGCAAGTTCGCCGACATCCAGGACCGGATGCCCTACACGTTCCGGCCCAGCACGCTGCAACCGCACCGGGCGACCCGGGAGCAGTTGTACGACGACCCGGAGCTGACCAACCGGACCCGCAGGGCGATGTGCGCGAACCTGCGCGACTACAACGATGCGCTCCGGCGGATCATGCACCTCAACCAGGGGGAGATCGAGCCCGAGTACGACACCGAGGACGAACTGATGGCCTTCTACGACCGCAAGATCGCCGAATTCGACGCGGCCATCGAAGAAGAAGAGTCCTCCCCGCCCCGCTGACCACCCGGTTCTTCCGCGAGTCCGGCTCCGTGCCCGGTGGCCGCACCTCGGCCACCGGGCACACGAAGGACCATGGAACGAGCCGCGTCCGCGTGTGACAACCATGACCTGTAGTCACGCCCCACCTGGACCACGCGGACTGCGAGTACCGCGAGGCCACTGATCCCTGGTGGAAGGCCGGCGGGTACGAGGTTGACCGCGCCCGCCCGCGACTGCCCATCACCGCCGGCCCGGCTGCTGCCGCGCTCGACGTCCACACCGCCACCAGCACGAACGGCGAGAAACCAAAACAGCGCAGGAAGACGAAGTCGACCACTCCACGACCCCGCCGAACAGGTTAAAACTCAAGCTCAGATATCAAACAAGTCATGCACTCGATCACCACAGCCCTTCACATTCATACCGCCCCCGCCCTGCTGCTTACCCCCAATCTTCATGACGTGTTTGAACGTGTAGGCGAATCACTGAGCTACAGAGGCCATATCCAGGCCGTAACCACCTACTGGCGCACGTTGCACGGCCATGCCTTGGATAATTTGGGATCCGACCATCCGGTCACTCTGACTATCCGACAGAAGCTTGCGTTCTTACTGAATCAGGCAGGCGATTACGCGGGCGCAGTGTCCGGACTTAGTTGGCGGATCCGCAGAGTGTCCCCCGATTTCGGCTTTGAGGCGGCGCCGGGAGCGGTTCGCGACAACGGTCGGTCTGCGAAGGGTCACCGGCCCCGAGCGGGCAGGTCGACATCTGCCGCCGGCCTGCGGCATCACCGGGGTAGGTCCTGGGGTTGGTTGTCCGGACCTACGTTGCGGCTTCGGCGGGTCGGTCGTCGCCGGGGCGGAGTAGCGGGTCGAGTTGCCGTTGCAGGTGTTCGACGTCGTCGTTGCGTCCCTGGTGCCGGTACAGCTGCAGTGCTTCCTGCCATGCGGTGCGGGCCTGGTCGTGGTGGCCGAGGGCGGCGTAGGGCCGGCCGAGGTGTTCGAGGGTGCTGGCGGCGTCGTAGATGTTGCCGCCGCCGCGGCGCAGGGTGAGGGCCTGCCGGTAGTGGCGGATGGCCAGGTGGTGGTTGCCGGTGTTGTGCTCGATGTAGCCGAGGCTGTCGAGGGTGTTCGCCTCGCCGGTGCGGTTGCGGTGTTGTCGGTGCAGGGCCAGGGCGGTGTGGAAGTGACCGCGGGCGGTGTCGTAGTCGCCCAGTCGGGCGGTGTACCAGCCCACGGCGTTGTGGGAGTGGGCTTGGCACAGCGGTACGTCGAGGCCGAGGAGCAGGCGCAGGGCGCGGGTGGCGTGATGCAGGGCCTCGCGGTCGTCGTGCCTACCCCGGACCCTGGCGAGCGCCTGGTGGGCGTGGGCCTGCTGGTAGGGGTCGCCGTGCTTCTCGGCGAGGCCGATGGCATGGTCCAAGTGCCCGACCGCGTCCTCGTACAGGCCCAGGGCGGCGCAGGCGCTGCCCAGTTGTTGGTGGGCGACGATCAGGGTCGTGGGCTCGGGCAGGTGCGCCGCGGCGTGTGCGGCCGCTCGCCACAGGGTGAGGCGGTCGTGGCGGTGGCCCCGCCGGTGGTGGAAGGTGTTCGTGGACAGGGCCAGCCACCACACGGCGCGATGGTCGTGGTGCAGGGCCGCGATGTCCTGGGCGGCGAGCAGGGTAGTGCGTTCGGTGTCGAGCCAGGCCAGTGCCGCGGCGGCGTCGGGCAGCGGATGGGTGTGGGCACCCGGTGCGGGCGCGGCGAGTCCGACGGGCCTGTGGTGCGCGTCCAGCAGCAGGTCGGCGGTGTGGGCGGTGTGGGCGTAGAAGCCGATCACGCGTCGCAGCGCCGCGTCCCGCACGCCTTCGGGCAGTTGTCGTGCGGTCTCGGTGGCGTAGGCGCGGATCAGGTCGTGCATCCGGTACCGGCCGTGCGTGTCGCGGTCCAGCAGCGACGCTCGTTCCAGGTCCCGTAGCACCGTCCGGGCGACGGCGGGTAACGAACCGGTCAGGTTGGCGGCGGCGGGCAGGCCGATGTCCGGGCCGGGCGCGATCGCCAGCAGTGCGAACGCGGTGGCCTGCTCCCGAGTCAGCGCGCGGAACGACCAGGACAGCACGGCCCGCAGGCTGGCCGGCGGCTCGTCGTCCAGCGCGGCCAGCCCCGACTCCCGCAGCTCGGCGACCGCGAGGGACAGCGGCACCTGCGAGCGGGCGGCGATCACGCTCAACGCCAGCGGTACCCCGCCGCACAGGCTGATCAGCTCGTCGACCACCGCGTCCCGGGTGTCGATCTCCGACGTGCCGCGTCGGGTGGCCAGCAGGTCGCGTGCTTCGCCGTCGGACAGCGCGCCCAGCGACAGGCGGTGGGCGCCGTGACCGGTGACCAGGCCGACCAGCTGGTTGCGGCTGGTCACCACGACCGCGCACCCCGCACCGCCGGGCAGCAGCGGGACCACCTGGTCGGTGTCGGCGGCGTTGTCCAGCACCAGGAGCACCTGCTTGTCGGCGGTGAGGCTGCGGAACAGCGCGGACTGGGCTTGGGCGTCGAAGGGGACCGACCCCGGCTCGATGCCCAGGGCTGTGAGGAAACCGCGCAGCGCCGTGGTCGGTGCCATCGGCGAGCCATCCGGGCCGAAGCCGCGCAGATCCACGAACAGCTGGCCGTCGGGGAACCGGGCGAGGTGGCGGTGTGCCCAGCGCAGGGCCAGCCAGGTCTTGCCGAAGCCACCCGCACCGGTGATGACCGAGATCACCATCGAGCCACCGGGCTCCACGGGAGCCATGCGGTCGTCCAGACGGTGCAGCTCGTCGTGGCGGCCGACGAAGGACACGGGCGCGGCGCGCAACTGACGCGGCACCACCGGCCCGGACACCACCGGCCTGGGCCCCGCGCCCGGGGTCGTGCCCGGTGTCGTGCCGGTGGGAACGGCGCCGGCGGCCAGGACCTGCCGGTGCGCATCCTGGAGGACGGCGCCGGGTTCGGTGCCAAGCTCCTCGATCAACCGCATTCGGAACTGCAGGTAGTGCGCGAGGGCGTCGTTGGTCCGCCCAGTCTGGTGCAGGGCCAGCAGGTACTGGGCCTCGATTCGTTCGTCCAGCGGGTGCTGTGCGCTCCGCGCGGCCAGCTCGGCCACCAGTCCTCCGCCTTCCCCGGCACGCAGCCGGGCGTCAACCAGGTCATGGTGCGCGGCCAGCCGTTCCTGTTCGAGCCGGTCGCGCTCAGCCTGGACCCACTCCCCGTGCACACCGGTCAGCGCCTCCCCGCACCACAGCCCCAGCGCCTCGGTCAACACCGGCACCGCCTGGCCGCCCTCGCCGCGGGCACGGACACACAGGTTCCGGAATCGGTACAGGTCCACCACCGGCTCGGCCGTGTCGGCCACCAGGACGTACCCACCCGACCGGCGGACGATCGCCACCTCGTCCGCGTCGGCCAGGGCCCGTCGCAGTCGGGAGATGTAGCCGTGCAGCGTCGCCCGCGCCCGCGGTGCCGCGTCCGCACCCCAGACCCGCTCGACCAGCCGCTCCACCGGCACCACCCGCCTGGCGTCCACCGCCAGCGCAGCCAGCACGCACCGCTGCCTGGGCGTGCCCAGGTCCACCGGGCGCCTGCCGACCTCCGCACTTACTTCCCCCAACAAGCGCACCAGCACCGCCATACCAAGCCCTCCGCCCCGGATGCCTCCCCGGCCACCAGCCATAGCAGCTCACGCTGCGCCATGCAGAAACCTTGCCAGCGGTTCACACGATCGGGCCTCGACGCTGAGTCGGTGGTGGTCGACCCGCGCTGTCGCGGCCGGCGGGGGCGGAACTCCCGGGCCGGTGACCATCACATCACTGAACGTCGAGGAGGGGACATGAATCGGATTCGAACCGTGCTCGCAGCCCTGGGTCTGGCGGTGATCGCTCTGACCACGCCGGCCGTCGCGCAGGCCCAACAGCCTGGTGACGTGGGGGCCATGGCCTTCGCCGACTGCCCGGCCGGCTACTTCTGCGTCTGGGAACACGCGGACGGGACGGGTCACTGGGCCAGGTTCCAGACGGGATCGCTGGACCTGACCGTGCCGGTCGGCAGTTTCGTCTTCAACGACAAGATCTCGTCCGTGTGGAACCGGACCAGCCGGATCTGGTGTCTCTACGAGAACATCAACCGCGGAGGAGCTGTCCTGCGAATCGCGGCCGGCTGGGGGCCGGGACCGATCGGCCCCCGCTACGAGTTCAACGACAGGGTCAGCTCGCTGGGGCCCTGCTAGTCCGACGAGACGCCGACACCCCCGGTCGGGCCGCCGCAGATCCGGCGACCCGACCGGGCGCGCGCAGGACGACGGGCGCAGCGGTACCGCGACCGCGCCGGTCCCGCGGTGCCCTGTGTTGTGGTCATCGCCGGGTGCGTGGGCGTTCGCGGGGCAGGAACGGGCGTGCGGCGGTCGCCGGTCGTGGTCCGGTGCGTTCGTGCCAGGGCAGGGGCTCTGTGGCGGTGTCCAGCCAGGAAGAGTGGACCGGGTCGGGTCGGGTCCAGGTGGCAGTGACCAGGGCGCGTTCCTCGGGTCCGCTGCGCGGGCGGCGCGGCTGGTGGGTGCGGGTGGCGGCGGTCTGGGCCAGGGCCGCGGTGAACAGTTCCATCCTGGGCGACCAGTCGCGGATGATCACGAGGCCCAGGCTGCGGTGGTGTAGCAGGGCGTCGCCGCCGCGGCGGTGCTTCCGGGCGAACCAGTAGGCGGCGAGTCGGCGCTTGTTGTCGTTGTCCTTAGCGGGCTTGACGAACGAGCTGCCGCCGAAGGTGCGCAGGCTGCGGTAGTCGGTGTTGGGCGTGCTGGGCGCCTGGTGGCAGTCCTGCTCGATCCAGTGCGAGATCGGGTCGCAGGTCAGTGCCGGGTGGTAGTCGCGCAGGCCGAGACGGCGGCCGACCTCGGCGGCGAACGCGCGCTGGTCGTCGGGTCCGCCGGCGGCCAGCCGCCGCCAGCGCAGCGGGCCGATCACCTAGGCGACCGCGACGGCTTCGGGGTAGGTGGCGGCGAACAGCCGCGAGGTGCTGAAGGTGTCGGTCTCGGTGCCGGGCGGGATGAGCGGCTCGGCGCGGCGGACCCAGTCCAGCCAGGCGTCGCCGTCGAAGGCGGTGTCGGTGAAGTTCCAGCGGTGGGCGCAGATCAGGAACCCGGTCGGCACCGCGTCGTAGGTGGCGGCTGGGCCGAGGCGGCGCAGCAGTCGCAGGTGCCGGTGCTGGGCGGCGACGACCTCGGGCAGCTCCTCCAGGCCTGGTTGGGGTGGTCGTGCTGGTCGGGCGGGCCGATCCAGATCCGGTGGCGGGTGCAGACGTAGGCGTGGTGCGGCAGCAGCCGCAGGACCGGCCCGCCGGGGTGGCGGGCGTCGCAGCGGCGGCAGCCGCGTTGGGGTTCGTGCCGCAGCGCGAGCCAGTCCGGTTGCGGGTCGCGCAGCTCGACCACGGCCCGGTTGAGCCGGTCGCGGGGCTGGTTGGCGACGGTGGCGAGCAGGTCGCCGTCCAGGCGGCGGGTGCTGTTGCCCTTGGCGCGGGGCTTGCTGACCTGCGCCCAGAGGACGTCGAAGTCCATGTCGTGCAGGGTGGCGAGCCGGGTCAGGAAGGACACGGCGATCTCGTCGCCGGCGGGCGGGACGGCGATCGGCAGCCGGGAGACCATCACGCCCCGACTGCTGCGCGGCAGGCGCGGACCGGGCGCGCTTGCGGCGCCCTGGGCGGGTGGCGAACGAGGCTTCGTCGACCGGGACCAGGTCCAGCAGCTCGCGGGTGACGGCCTCGCCGTCGTCGATGGCCAGCACCGCCGCGCCCCGGACGAGCTGGGAAAGGCTGCCGATCGAGCCGCCGGTGCGCTCGAAGAGGTAGTCGGCCAGGCCGACCAGCGTGCCAGGCTGGTGGCGGTGCAGCCGCAGCAGCGACTCCAGCGTGCCGACCAGCGCGCGCCAGGCGGCGCGCTGCTCGTCGGTGCCGTAGTCGAACGCGGTGGAGCGGATCATGGTGAACCGCCCGGCGATCTGCCGCCCCGGACTCCGGCGAACATGCCGCTCTCAGCGACATCGATCCCGGCGTAGGCGAAGGTCGCGGGCAGTCGTTCGGCGAAGTATTTGAGCTGGTCGGACACCTCCGCGCCGGAGCGGGTGGCCAGGTTGAGGTTGTGGATCTCGTCGACCAAGACCAGCTCGACGTGCGTGCGCGCGGCGACCGCGCAGACGACGTCTGCGGACAAGCAGACTGGCCGGACGAACTCGTGTCGATCGTCCGGCTGGCCCAGAGGTGCGGCTGCGCCTACGTGCTTTTCGACGCCGACGCACCGCAACTGGACGAATGGGAGGAAATCGGGCCGCGGCTGAAGGAATCGATGTCCCTCGGCGGCCTCACGGCCGACTGGTTCCCCGCCCCGGACCCGACCGCGTTCCTGCGCCGGCTTGGGGTCGTCGACTAGCTTTTCGCAGCTCAGGCTCGGTCCGCTGCGGCCGATGCCGGCCCGGATGATCGCGCTGATCGCCGCCGGGATCTTCGTGCTCACCGCAGGCCTGGTGATCGTGCTGTGGTTGGCTGGCACCACCGGCCTGTCCGGTAAAGACCTGGCCACCCCCCGGCTCGACGCCCTGCGCACTGGATTGAGCATCGGCATCGGCGGCGGCGGACTGTTCGCCCTCTACCTGGCCTGGCGTCGCCAGCACGCCACCGAGGTCGGCCTGGTGCAGAAGGAACGCGACCTGGCCGACGTCGCACGCGCCTACGACCTACAGCGCACGGCCGCCGAGCACACCCGTGCCGACGCCGAGGCTCGCCGGATCACCGAGCTTTACACCAAAGCCTCCGAGCAACTCGGCTCGGATAAGGCCCCGGTCCGCCTCGCCTGGCTCTACACCCTGGAACGCCTTGCCCAGGACAATCCCCGTTCTCCGATATTCGCCGCGAAGTGGTCAACTGTGGTTGATTCGACCCGGCAGGCGGTCGCTCGGTCGCAGTTGTTTTCATCGAAAGGCGCTGAATTTCGGTAATTGGCTCCAAGCAGGTGGAGCGGCGTGTTTCCCGACCGGAAAACCGGGATCGGCCCCACTCGGGACGGCGGGTCGAGCATGGCCGAGTCCGGCTGCACGGGGCTGGTGGACAGCACCAGCCCCGTGCAGCGGGTTGTCGTGGCGGGTGCCGGGCCGGGGCGTTCGGAAACCCCGGCCCGGCACCGACCGACCCCCGGCGCCGGCGACGTTCGTCTCAGCAGACGTCCACGGCCTCCGCCGACGCGACACCGGCGCTGACGGTGGCGTGGTTCGCCTTGGCGCGCGAGTAGCCCACGTACGTCCAGTTCGCCGCTGCGGCGTGCCAGCTGTAGAAGTGCGAGAGGGTGCCCGACGACTGGTTGTTCATGATGGACCTGATCCTGTCGTTGCCCCAGACCTTCCCGATGTCGACGCGTGCGCAGTCGCGGTAGGAAAGCTTCCTCCCCGTGAAGTTCGTCCCGTCGAACAGGCAGATGTAGCCGCTGGCGCAAGTCGCCGCCTGCGCCGGGGCGACGCCCTGCACCATGCCCAGTGCCACGACCGACGCGGTCAAAGCCGCACGTACCCTGGTCCTGCGGTTGATCCCCATTTCCCTCCCCTTCCGGCTGAACCGTCGAACCGGACCGTAGCCGCGCGGGCGAGGACCGGTCCCAAGGTGAATCACTGTCGGGAACCGGGGTTCAGCACCCGCCCAATCTGCGTTGAACCGCCTGGTCACGTTCGGTACACAGGAGTCGTGGCGGACGAGGGCGAGCACGGCGTGGCACCGCAGGTCGTGGCCGGGGTGCTGGGCAACCTGGAGGTCCGCTGGGGCGACACGCCGGTGCCGGTCGGGCATGCCCGGCAAAAAGCGGTGTTGGCGGTGCTGTTGGTCGAGGTCAACCGGGTGGTGCCGCCGGACCGGTTGATCGACCGGGTCTGGGTCGGGCACGCGCCCGGCCGGGCGCGGTCGGTGCTGCGGACCTACCTGTCCAACCTGCGTCGGGCGCTGGCGCCGACCGGGATCACGATCACCTGGCGTGACACCGGCTACCTGCTGGCCGTCGATCCGGACCAGGTGGACCTGCACCGCTTCCGCCGCCTGGTCGCCTTGGCCCGCGCCGGCGGCGACCTGCGGCGGGCGTTGACCCTGGTGGACGAGTCGCTGGCGTTGTGGCGGGGTGAGCCGCTCGCCGAGCTGGACACCGAGTGGGCGCGGTCGGTACGCGAGCACCTGCACCGGGAGCGGGCCGCCGCGCGGGCCGATCGGGTCGACTGGGCGCTGGCGTGCGGCCAGCACGGTGAGGTGCTGCCCGAGCTGACCGCACGGGCCGCCGAGGACCCGTGGGACGAGCGCCTGACCGGCCAGGTGATGCTGGCGCTGTACCGCTCCGGGCGCCAGGCCGAGGCGTTGGAGCACTACCAGCGCACCCGGCAGCGACTGGCCGAGGAACTGGGCACCGACCCCGGCCCCGCCCTGCAACAGCTGCACCAGCGCATCCTCACCGCCGACCCCACCCTGACCCTCCCGACGGTCGGCACACCCCCTCCGGCGGCGACACCCCGCCAGCTGTCCGCCCCGCCGTCACCGTTCATCGGCCGCGACGACGAGTTGAACCACCTGCACAGCGCACTGGACGCCGTCAAGGAGGCGGCCACGGTGATCATCTCCGTGCTCGCCGGCGCGGGCGGCATCGGCAAGACCTGGCTGGCGCTGCACTGGGCCCACCGCCACGCCGACCGCTTCCCCGACGGGCAACTGTTCGTCGACCTGCACGGCTTCAGCCCCGCCGGCGACCCGGTCGATCCGGCGGTGGCGGTGCGCGGGTTCCTCGACGCCCTCGGCGTCGACTCGAACCGGATCCCCACCGACCTCGACGCGCAGGCTGCGCTGTACCGCAGCCTGATCGCGGGCCGGCGGATGCTGATCGTGCTGGACAACGCCGCCACCAGCGACCAGGTCGTCCCCCTGCTGCCCGGCACACCCACCTGCACCGTGCTGGTCACCAGCCGCCGCAAGCTGGCCTCGCTGATCGACCGGCACGGCGCCCACCATCTCCAACTGGACGTCCTGTCCCAGGGGGAGGCCCGTGCCCTGCTGGTCGAACGCCTCGGCAACGAGCGGGTGGCCGCCGAACCCGACACGGTCGACGAGCTGATCGAGCTGTGCGGCCGCTACCCGCTGGCGCTGTCGATCACGGCCCGCCACGCCGCCACCCGCCCGAACGTCCCCCTGACTGAGTTCACCACCGAACTGCGCGACCTGGGCCTGGACGTACTGGACGATGACGACCCCGCCGCCAGTCTGCCCGCAGTGCTGTCCTGGTCGCTGCGCGGTTTGACCAGCGAGCAGCGCGTCATGTTCGCGCTGCTCGGCATCGTCCCCGGTCCGGACGTCACCCTACCGGCCGCGGTCTCCCTCACCGGTATGTCACTGCCGCGGACGCGCAAGGCGCTGCACGTCCTGGAGGACGCGTCCCTGATCGACCGGCACGCACGGGGCCGCTACGCGATGCACGATCTGGTCCGCGGCTACGCCACCACCCTCGCCCACGACCTGCCCGAAAGCGTACGGGCGCTGGCCCTGGCGCGAGTGGTGGACTTCCACCTGCACACCGCCCACACCGCCCACCACCTTCTGGACCCCCACCGCCCGACCTTCCAGCTCGACCCGCCGGCGCCCGGCGTCCACCCGCCCACGCCAGCCGACGCCATGGCCGCCATGGCCTGGCTGCAAGCCGAGCACGTCACCCTGCTCGCCACCCAGCGCACCGCTGCCGCCCTCGGCCTCCACCACGTCGTGTGGCACCTCGCCTGGGCACTGGACGACTTTCACGTCCGGCAGGCGCACGGACGTGACGCGCTCGTCGCGTGGCGGGCCGCGCTGAAGGCCGCCGAACACCTCCCCGACCCCGCCGCCCTGAGCCGCGCCCACCGGTTCCTCGGCTGGGCCTGCGCCCGGCTGGAGCTGCACGAGGAGGCCGCCGAACACCTGGACCGAGCCCTGGCCCTGGCCGTGCACCACGGCCATCCCGCCGAACAGGCACACACCCTCCGGGCGCTCGCGTCCGCCTGGGGGCGTCGAGGCGACGACCGGCGGGCCCTGGACCACGCCCGACGCGC
The DNA here is from genome assembly GCF_039527585.1 of Saccharothrix xinjiangensis. NCBI lineage: Bacteria > Bacillati > Actinomycetota > Actinomycetes > Pseudonocardiales > Pseudonocardiaceae > Saccharothrix > Saccharothrix xinjiangensis. The sequence goes on from NZ_BAAAKE010000030.1 coordinate 57,210, forward strand.
CCTGGACCTCTACCGCACCCTCGACCAGCCGGTGCGGAAAGCCATCGCGCTCAACGTCGTAGGTTGGTACGCCGCACGCCTGGGCGACTTCGACACCGCCCGCGACCACTGCCACGCAGCCCTCGCCCTGAACCGTCAACACTCCTACCCCGACGGCGAGGCAGCCACCCTGGACAGCCTCGGTCTCATCGCCCACCGCACCGGCGACCACCGACAAGCCCTCGCCCACTACCACCACGCCCTCGCCCTGTACCGCACCCTCGGCAACACCTACGAGGTCGCGAACACCCTCAACAACATCGGGGCGCCCCACACCACCCTCGGGCATCACGAGCAGGCACGTGCGGTGTGGCGGGAGGCGCTGGAGCTGTACCGGGAGCAAGGCCGCGACGCCGACGCCGACCGCGTCCAACGCCAACTCGACGACCTCGACAACACCACCCACCACGAGCGGTCGACCTGACCAGGACACCCAGAACACCCGTCCGTGCACGGCCAACGCGGACGCCGCCGACACCAGGCGAGCCGCAGATGCCGACCCCACCCACCACCCACCAGCACAACGAATACCGCAAGTTCCGAACACTGCACGGTTGCCAGTCGACCTGCCCACCTTCGACTGATAGCCCGCTGAGTCGATCCCCGGAACCGACCGGCAGCGCATCCGAGGTCACCTTCGCCATCCACGCGGAAGCCACTCCGGCTGGACGGACGCCGACGGTGGACCGACCTGAGCGAGCCGGTCGCCCACGAGCAGGCCGAGCGTGCCTTCGCCATCGAGGAGCACGCCAGCTGCCTGGTCACGCCGCCGACAGCCGGTACCTGCGCGACCGCCTCGTCGAGCAGGCCGCCGAGCTGGAAGAACTGCGTCGGTTCCGCGAGCTGGCGGTCAGCCGCCTGGCCTTCCAGCACGACGAGATCCGCGCACGGCGCACGGCGGCGGCACGGGGTGTCGAACTGCGCCGCCGCCCACCACTCCCGGCCCTCGAATGAGTGGATCTGCAGAAGCCGGCCGAGCGCCACCGCCGACCGCGCGGCCTCGACCGGTGGCGAAGTGTGACCGGCGCCGGACAGTGGCCTTGATCCCCGCGCATTGCCTGACCGGGTCGCCGCGCGAGTGGAGGTGTTTCTCTGAACTAATGCCGGTCATGGTCTGGCCCCGCGTTGACGCTGGCCGCGCGGCACCGTAAGCGCGTCCCTTGTCTAGGGCTGTCGTTCGCATCACTGGTTCGGGGACGGTCGTCGCTACGCCGGACACGACGGTGATCGCTGATGTGCGCACGTTCACGCAGGTCAACCGCTCTGTCGACGGAGTTGTCCACAGGCTGGCCCGTCTGAAAGATCCATGCGGTCGGAACGGGGTTGTAAGGTGCCCACCACGACGTCGACTCGACAGGCGAGTCGGTCCCACCAGCCTCGGCGACACCACCCCCGACCCGGTACCGGTCGGGGGCGGAACAGCTCCTCCCTCGCCGGAGGAAGGCAGGACCGGCGTCGTTGACTGACGGGAAGAAGTCGGAGGGCTCACCTTCGTGGTGGAGCCGGGAACGAGTCGCTGGCGTGTGTGAGCACCTGGCTGTCGGTCTGGAGGCGGCGACCCTGACGGGTCCGCTCCTGACCGGAGGAAGCCCGGTGATCTACGCGACCACCGGGCTTCTCGGTCTCGGTCTCCGGATTGCGGCCGGCAAGCTGCGTAACCAGAGGTGACCCGGGTCGGCGGCCGAGAGGCTCGCGGGGCTGCCACCCCGCGGTGATGCTTCTCGGCCGTCGGCCTTCGCGATGTCACCGAAACGCACGTTTCGGCGACATCGCGCTGCCGCAAACGTACCGATGATGTACATATGGCGCTAGTTAGCAGCGAAGCCTCACTCAGTGGCCGTCATCCGGCCAACGGCTCTGAGCTGCGCTTATGCGTCCGATGGCGACTGCGCAACACTGCCCGTTCGGCGAGCGGACCTCCCATTCCGAGCGGTATGGAAGCAGGTTGGTCGGTGCTGCTCTGTGGTGGCCACCGGCCCCGGTCCGGCCGTATCGCCGTCCGCACCGGAGAACGCGGCCGGCGTGGTCAGGCGATCGGGAACCGTCCGCCCTCGGCGCGGATCACCCTGGTGGCCTCCAGGAACTCGCGGCGGGCCTGCTCGATGCGGGCGGACTGGTTGGGCGCCCGGCAGCGCGCCGGCCAGCGTGCGGGCGCTCCAGGCCACCAGTACGCCGTGGCGGGCCGGGTGGAGGCCCACCGACCGGATGTGGTGCAGGTTCAGAGTGTCCAGCCAGGCGTAGGCCAGGATCTGCCAGCTTCTCTGAACCAACACCACTGCTCGGTGCTGACCAGCGAGAGTAGCTGCGGCGACTTGATACTACGCGGATCTTCTGCTATATCAACTGCCCGGCACCGGCGAGATCATGCCGATATTGCAGGTCATGCGATCCAAGGCCGCGCGCCTGCCCGCCGACCGCGCCGCCGCCGAACCCGAGGCCGTGGACGAGTTGGTGGCGCTGTGCGGGTCCTACCCGCTGGCCCTGGCGATCACCGCCCGCGCCGCCGCCACCCGCCCCGCCATCCCTCTGACCGAGATCGCCGCCGAACTGCGCGCACTGTGCGACGGGCAGTGGCGACGGGCGATCGGCGTGCCGACGCGCGCCGAGACGACCTCGCCGCGGCTGCGACCGGTCCAGGCCCATCGATGACGGTCTCCAAGGCGGCGGGGTGACCGCCGTGGCCGAGGACATCGACGCGGTCACCGACGACGGTGTCGACCACGACACCGCCGCCGGGATCTTCCGCCACCTGATCCACCGACTCGACGACCAAGCCCGCACCGTCCGCCACGACGGCCTGACCTTCTGGGCGGCGACCTGCGGCGCGATGTCGGTGCCCACCGACCGGCCCGACCCCCTCTGGGCCTGGTGCGGCCGGTGCTGGCCCGCGCTGTGGCCGACCGACGACCCCGACCCGCAGGAGGACGACCCGTGACGCCGCACCGCGCGCACCGCCGCGCCACCGGGGTAGCCAACGGCGAGTTGCACACCGCCGTGCAGACCCGGACCCGCAAACCCGGCCACACCATCGTGCCGATCGGCGCCAGCCATGTCGGCGAACCGGCCTACTTCGACACGATCGCCCACGTCGTAGCCGCCCACCCCGCAGCGACCGTGCACCACGAGCGGGTGGTGCACGAGGACCCGCTGCCGCCGAGAACGCGCTGATCAGGCACGCGAGCCGTATGCAGGCCGGCGGCTGCACCCGGTTCACCGTCTGCTCCGGCGACAAGGCATTCGCCACCCTCGCCGACGTCGAGAACACCCGGATCGAGGTACTGGTGTGGCAGGGGCAATCGGTCGCGACCTGGCGGGTCGACGTTGTCCACGGAATCCGCGAACTGCCATGGGTGGACAAGACGATCGCGGCAGGAGAACCGTTGTCCTCATGTCGTCGACACGGCGATGGCGTTCGACAGGGGCGGTCGGTGCGTGGTCACCAGCTCTTGAGGTGGTAGTCGACCGGCCACAACGCAGGTGGGCAGGGTGGGAAACCGGCCGCCTGCCGCGCGGCTTCGTCGTGCGCGCACTCTGGGCAGATGTGGACGCGGCGGTCGGCACGCGAGGTCGCGGGAGTTTCTCCGAGCGACCCGAGACAACGTGGGCACGGGAGTTCTTCGTCGACCAGTGGACAGGAGGCGGCCCCCGTGATGTTCGACGTCATGGGGGCCACCTCCTCTCGTTTTCGGAACTGCGGTGTCACTCCATGGTGACGTGGAGCAGCAACTGTCAGGCAGCCAATCCCATCAGCGTCCATCTCCGGTCGACATGATGCCCACTCCGACGGTGCGATGTCCATTTCACGACACTCGTGCTAGACGGAGGAGCCGCCACGCTTCCCTACCAGCGCAGACCTCGTTGACGAGGTGCCGCTAGAAGACCGATGAGGTCACCCGAATTCATCCGAACGGCCTAGCGCGGAGCGGTGGACGGCCAACGTCGCCCGTATGTAAGCGAAGAGCGTGTTGCGTATTCGGCGGATACGTTGACGAAAGTCATGTGGCGGCAAGGTATGACACCGGGTTCCGACGCCGGGCGTGTCGTCGGTGATTCTCACCAGGCCGACGGCGCAATGAGCGTTGGATTCGTCGCGGCTGGCGGCGGTGGAACTGCCGGCACGACGTACGAGGAGCCTCCGGGGCTCCGCGGCGGTGGTGAAGCGTTGCGTGCACGCGCTACCGTGATGCCATGACCGCTGCACACGACGACCGGCAGCCGGAGCCCGCCGAGCGGGTTCGCGTGTTGCTGCAGCCGCCGGTGGGCATCGATCCCGCCGTCCCGGACGAGCGTCGGGCGGCGATGGCGACGTTGACACCGGTCCCCCATGGTGTGCTCGCCTCGGTCACCGGTGACCTGTACGGCCCGTCCGAGCCGATCAAGCGGGCCGTCTAACCTGCTGGTCCGTGACCGCGTTTCCGGGTTGGGTGCTGGACACCACCATCGTCGAGCATTTCCTGCGCGGTGACGCACACGCCCAGGCCGCAGTGCAGGCGGTGATCGACCACGGCGAGCGACTGCTGCTCCCGATCACAGCCCTGGATCACGCCCTCGGTGTCGACCGCGACGATCCGATCGACCTCGACGACATCCGCGTGCAACAGCGGGTACGGGTCCTGCGCATGGTCACCGACCACGACCACCCCGACTTCCGGCAGGTACTGGAGAACCGTCTGGTCGTCGACCGGGCGAAACTGCCCGACGAGCTCCGCCACGATCGCGATTTACGTGCCACCGCGCACGTCGTGGCGGCCGCGCAACGCACCGGCTGGCCGGTGATCACCACCGCAGCCGGGCACCTGCTGGCCCTGGCCGACCTGGACCTCAAAATCGTGCGACGGCCCGGCAATGGCCCGTTGCGCCGGTGGTGACCGCACCGGGGCCGCAGGTCTGGCGAGCGGACCACACGAGTTCACAGGCACGACCTCGCGGGGAGATCGTCCCGCCGTCTTCGGGCAAGCGGCCGAAACGGCGACATCGGAGCACTCACGCCACGTGACGAAGCATCGGGCCACCGACCTCGACGACGGTCTCCGGCCCGAGGGCGAGCCGCCCGTACACCTCGGTCGCGGTCTCGCGCAGCCGCGCGCCCTGGTCGGTGAGACGGACCTCGATCCCCCGTCCGTCGACCACGGCGGCACAGCATGTCACCAAGCCCCGGCCCTCCACGCGGCCGACCAGGTGCGACGCGCAGGACTTTGACATCCCCACGGCGTCGGCGAGCGCGCCGATCCGTGCCCGTCCCCGTCGAGCGGCCAAGGTGTCCAGGACGAGGTAGTCGCTCAAGCGCACGCCCGCGAAGGCCAGCAGGCACCGGTCGATCCGAACCTCCAGCAGCCGGGCTTCCCGCAGCCGCCGTGTCATCTCCGCCATCAGAATGCCGACCGGCGCGCCACTGCCGATCGCCGAGCTGCCGATACGCCCACCTCGATCCGAGCCTCTGACACCCGAACGGATGTATCGCTGCGCTATGGACATTCGCCGAACGGTCGCTTCGTTACGGGGTGGGAATGGGTGAGTCGGCCCGCAGGGCATAGGGCGCGATCCCCACGTGGCGATGCCTCGGTCATTGAGCTGTCCCTCGGGGCGGACCGGGTCAAGGGGCGGACGGCCCGGTGCAACATCCGGCAGCGGAGTTCACCCGACACTGCGACCAGCAGGACGCACGGCAGCACCGGGCGGACCCGCGCGAGGACCGGCTCACCAGGTTCGCCGCCGACAACCAGTATCTGCGCGACCGCCTCGTCGAGCAGGCCGCCGAGTTGGAGGAACTGCGTCGGTTCCGCGAGCTGGCGGTCAGCCGCCTGGCCTCCCGGCACGATGAGATCCGCGCACGGCGGCGGCGCAGGATGTCGAACTGCGGCGCCGCCCACCACTCCCGGCCCTCGAATGAGTGGATCTGCAGAAGCCGGCCGAGCGCCACCGCCGACCGCGCGGCCTCGACCGGTGGCGAAGTGTGACCGGCGCCGGACAGTGGCCTTGATCCCCGCGCATTGCCTGACCGGGTCGCCGCGCGAGTGGAGGTGTTCGTCGCCGCATCTCGGTGGTGGGACACCAGGCCCGCCACCCTCGACCGGAATTCCGACCGAGGGCACGGTCTCTCTTACGTGGCGACGCCGTCTGGGATGCTTGTGGCCATGGACCGCCACCAGACTCCCGCCGGGGCCCCCGCCGAGGAGCACCTCGCCCTCGTCGCGGCCGTCACCGCAGACGGGGATCACTACGTCGCCCAGTGTCTCCAGATCGACGTCGCCAGCCAGGGCACCTCACGGCAGGAGGCCCTGGACAACCTGAGTCAAGCCCTCACCCTCTACCTCGACCACACTCCGCAGGCCGTCATCGAGCCCGCTCCGGAGATCGCCACGGTGCACGTGCCGATCGGCCGCCCAGCCGACCGGTCCTGAACCGAGTACCCGCTCGGCAACGTCCCGCCCGACGAGAAACCCCCTGGTCTGGCAGGACCGTGCTTTCGCCGCAGCCACCGCCGTGTTCGGCGGGAGCGACCCGCAGGTCCGCGGCCGGCTTCTCTGCGGACGCCGGCCGAACTGCGTCACCGGCGGGGACCGATCGCGAATCTTGATCAGTGCCTGTGCACGGCGTGTCGAGTGCCGATGCCGCTCCTGTGGTCCCGCAGGACGCCATGGGCCGATCGGGTGTCCACGTCCTCGACTCATGTCGCGCAGGCGGCGCGCCGCACGTCCCCGTACCGGTACCACCAACTCGATACCGCAGGCCGGGCAAGAGGTTACTCGGCGGTTCCGTGCAGCGGCAGGTCGTGCTCGTGATGATCACCGCGCCCTGGACCTACTGCCGGCGTGAACACCACGGGCATACGGCGCCGCGGTTGACCGGCAGCGCTGACATCCCATGGCCGTGCACGCGGCTGCGGACCATGTGCCGGCCCGCCGGTGTGCGGGTCTGATGGACGACCAGGCGACCGCCCCGTGATCGGCATGACGCCTCCCTGTCCCTGGCCGAGGTCGCCGAGCACACCGCGCGCTGCCCGCCGGAGGTCTTCCGCGCCCTGGTCCGTACCGGCGCCGGCGAAACCGGCCGTGTGGCAGCCGAGCTGCGCCATGCGTCGCGCCGGTTGCCCAAGGTGCGCGCGGCACGCACCCTGACCCTGTCGGGCGGCCCTGCGCACCTGCCTCGACTCGACACCGAAATCGCGCGTCCCGGATGGATCCTGCGGCGGCCACCCGGCGACGACAGTGCTCCCCGCGCGAGCGGGGGTGGTCCCGGATACGCCCGCGGCACAGGCCCTCCACGCCGCGACCAGCTTCTCTGAGGCGTCAGCGAACAACCCACCGGGCAACCCCAACGCCCGCACCGCGGTCAGTTTGTCGATCTCCTGCAGGCACGCCTTGGCGCGATCTACGCGCTCGAACGCCTGACCCGAGACTCGCCACGCGACCACCCGACCGTGGTGGAGGTCCTCTCCGCGTTCGTCCGCAGCGTTGCCCCGCGGCCTGTGGCCGCCGGCGTGGGTGAACAGTGCTCGCACGAGCCACCCGCGCTCGATGTCCAGGCGGCGCTGACCGTGCTGGGCCGCCGTAATCCGGACCACGACGGGTCGACCCGCGTCGACCTGCGTGAAACCTGCCTCCGTAGAGTCGACCTCCGCCACGCGAACCTCGCCGGCGCGGACCTCGAGCTGGCGAGCCTCGTCCAGGCGCACCTCATCGGTGTGGACCTCGCCGGCGCGGAGCTATTCAACGCCAACCTCCGAAACATGATGCTTTACGATGCGAACCTCACCGGCACCTACCTCATCAGCGCCGATCTCACCAACTCCGGCCTGGCCAAGACCAATCTCACCAACGCGCGCTTGGACGAGGCGGACCTCATCGACACCGACCTGTCGGGAGCGGATCTGACCGGCGCGGAGGTCAGCCACGCGAACCTCACCGATGCGGACCTCGTCGATGCGAAGCTCACCAGCGCGGATCTCTCTGGCTCGAACCTCACCAGTACCGACCTCACCAGTGCCGACCCTTCGGGCGCGGACCTACGCTACGTGACGCACAATCGGTACACGGTGGTCGACGACGACACCAAAGGTGTGTGGTGGTAGCAGTGCCAGAACCGACCGTGCCCCGGGCCCGAACGTGCGCTGGTGCCTCGACTACCAGACCGGCGCAGCGACCGCGGTCGCCATGATCCAAACCGGCCCGCACCCGCCGGCCGAAGCGCGCAGGCCCTCGGCATACCCCGACACCAGGCCAAGCCCAGCCGGCAACACACCCAGCCAAGGACCTCGACCACCACACCAGAGCACGAGACCGTTCCGAACCCTGTTGCTGTCGCTGCGGACAGGAGCAAGTTCCGGAGTCTGAAATCGGCACCGCGTTGAACTCACCTTTGAGGAAAACCGGTGGAAGCTGAGGATCAATGGGCACCTTGTACGGGTATTCGGTCGGCGCGTCACCACGCCCAGGCCACTGCGCCGCGGCAGCGGCCAGGATGCCACCGGCGCCCACTCCCTGGTCTTCGTCGACTTCTCCGACTCCGGGCCGCGCTTCTACCTCACCCCGCCGGACGTGGCCTCCGGACAGGTCGGGCAGTGGCTCGACCGGTGGGACCGCTTCGACACCTCAGGCCAGTGAAGCATCCCGCGCGTTGCAGCCACCGACGTCAAGGACGAGGCGAACCCGGCTCGCGAGCCGCACGGCGAACACCGGCACGGCCGACGTCGCCCACCACGACCTGGCGAACGTAGAAGGACACCGGCACCACCGAACTCAGTGAACCCGCCGAGCCAGACCCTGCCGCGCAGGCCTGCGCGGCGAACACTGCGGCCGCCGACATCGAGGACCTCAACAGGCACGCCGCCGCTCGAGGCGCACGCCGACACCAGGACCGGGGTGACGCCGCGAACAGCCCGCCAATCAGGATGAAACCAGCACCGCGAAGATTGAACAACCTGAAGATCGAGATGGAGTTGCACATTTGCGAGCCGACAGTGCGCAGCCACGTGTCGCGGATCCGGCCAAGCTGGACTCGGCGACTCGCGTCGAAGCGATGCTGGTCGGCCACCAACGCCGCCTCACCGCCGCTTACTCGATCGGCCCCTCCCTGCGTACCGGCTGGGTGCGCCAACCGTGGTGTCGGCGTGCATGCTCCGTTTCGAACGCCTCTACCGTCCGAAGCTGGCTGGTCATGACGGACCTCGACACGGTTCAGGGGCCGGCCAGGCGGAGTAGCGGCGCAACCCGTAGAGCAGCGGGGTCGGATGGGGCTGCGAGTGGATGGCCGACACCCCTCCGAACACGGCCGCGTGGTCGCCCACTTCGGTGGTGGAAACCACGCGGCAGTGCACGACGGCGTGGGTGACGTCGAACAGGTACGGGCCGCCCGCCGGGTGGTCCTGCCACCGTACGTGCTCGAACCGGTCGGGCACGGCCGACGCGAACAGCTCCGCCGTCGCCCGCGCGCGATCGTGTAGCAGGTTCACCGCGAAAGTCCCGCGTCCGAGAACCGCGTCCAGCGTCGCACCGTGGCGCAGGCACACCAGCAGCGTGGGCGGTTCCAGGGACACGCTGCACAATGCGGAGCATGTCATTCCGTATGGCACGCCGCCCGCACCGGTGCTCGCCACCACGGCGACACCGGTAGGGAACGCAGCCATCACTCCGCGCAACCCTTCCGCGGCGGCCACCTCGGGTAGTCTGTCTACCATCACCCGGCCGCCATTCCGATTTGCTCGGCGTTGCGTGGGCTCGCCCAACTGTCGTCGTCGAACAGCAGCGCCTGGTTGAACGACGGGTCCGTGTGAAACGCCGCCAGCGCCTCGTGCTGGGGCAGCGCCCGCCGCACGAACGCCTCGGCCGCCGCGCGCCGCCGGGCCCAGGCGCCATCGAGTTCGGCCGGGTGTAGCAGCCGGGTCGGTACCTGTTGCCCGAGCAGGATGGTCTCCACTCCGGACAGCCCGTAGAAGGTCGGTGTGCTCACCCGCGCGAACACTCGGAGCAGCGGGTGGCGGAACCGTAACGGCACACCGGTCGCGTACATGTCGAGCAACGCCTGCGCCCCTGAGATATCGGTGTTGGCGCGGGCCTCCTTCCAGAACGTCGTGTCCAGTCGCGTGTTGAATTTGTAGTGCAGCGACAGGAACCAGCGCAGCGCGTCCCAGCGGTCGGCCAGGCCCCTGTTCACCAGATCCCTGGCGTGCGGGGCGTCGTGGGATGGCGGCAGCGCCGCCAGCAGGGACTGCACGCCGGAGGTGATCATCAGCAGTCCGGTCGATTCCAAGGGCTCGACGAACGCGTATGAGTTGCCGATCCCCATCACGTTGCCGCGCCACGTGCGGTCGTGGCGTCCGACGCGGAACCGGACCTGGCGGGGTTCGCTGATACCGGGGAATCGCCGGGACAGCTCGGCGGCCGCGTCGTCGTCGGAGATGGCCGACGACGAGTAGACGTACCCCAGGTGGTCGTCCTCCGGCGTCGGGATCTGCCAACACCAGCCGGACTGCATGGTCACCGCGCTGGTGTACGCCTTGAGCCGGCCGCCGTGGTCGAGGTTGCCGGTCACCGCGGAGTCGGTCGACAGGCTGCTCGCATAGCTGTGGAACGGTGTCTTGAGCGCCTTGCCCAGTAGCAGTGAGCGGAACCCCGAGCAATCGACGTAGAAGTCGAATCGCAGTTCGCGGCCGTCGTCGGCGCGCAGGTGGTCGACGTGCTCGGCACTGGAGAGCACGACGTCCGCAATCGTGCTCCGCACGTGCCGTACACCGCGCTGCTCGGCCACCGCCGCGAGGTAGGCGACGAGCCGGGCGTTGTCCATGTGGTATGCGAACGGTAGGTACTTCATCAGCGACACGTGCTGGTCGCCGAGGTCGAACACGGGGACCCGGTCGGCTCCCATCAGCAGCGACTGCACCGTGTACGCGCCGATGTGGCCGTCGGTCCGCATCGCGCCCGCCGTGCCGATCGTGTTGCCGTCCCAGTCGAACGGGGCCATGAACCCGTCCGGGTCCGGGCCCCAGTCGAAGCGGATCCCGAGCTTCCACGTCGGGCGGACCTCGCGGTAGAACTCCTCGACATCGATGCCCAGGTAGTGGTGCAGGAACACCACGAGTCCGGGTACGGTCGCCTCGCCCACGCCGATGATCGGCACGGTCGGCGACTCCACCAGCGAGACGTCCAGCCAGGGCCGCTTGGTGCGCAGGGCGATCGCGGTCAGGTACCCCGCGGTGCCACCGCCGATCACACCGACACTGCGGATCGCGGCCGGATCGTCGGAGCGAGGCCGGGGCGGCAGGTCGACCACCCGCTCGTGGTTGCTGCGCAGCGAGATCCCCGGCAGCGTGTTACCCAGCCACGCGTGTACCCCGTTCTGCTCGTCCGCGTCGAACGTCGAGACCAGTTTTTCGAGCGGGTGGACGGCGTCGTTCCCCATCTGCTTCCCCCTCCCCGTAATCGGTGTCAATCGGTGACGAGACCGGCGGAACGCATCTGCCCGATGAAGTCGTCGACGTCCTTGGCGGCCTTCTCGGGTGTCACCCGACGGGTACGCGCGATGCGCTCGCCGATCTCCGCGGCGCTCTGCCCGCTCAGCAGGCAGTCCAGGACGGCCGTCGCGCTCGCGTTGAGCTGCCAGTAGCGACCGGCGCGCTCGTCCAGGACCACCATCCCGTCCTCGGCGCGGGTGATGGTGACGTGGTCACCGGCTCGAAGTGCCACCAGAACCTCCGGAAGTCGGTGGGTCGATCGTGATCAGCGGAATCCAGTGACCCATGTCCGACGGCTCGCCGACCGGGACACCGTCGACCTCGACCCAGGCGTGCGCCCGGAACGGGTGGAGCCGGGTGCCCACTCGCCAGGTAGGCCACCCGCCGCGCACCCGGCACAGCAGCACCACGGCGATGGAGCGCGGCAAGCACCCGTCGCCCGCGACCATCACGCTGCTGGCGAGCACCGACCGGTGCGCGGCGCGGGCCTCGTCGAGCGTCGCGGGACGCGCCCCGCGCCTGAGCACAGCCAGCACCCGGCGGATGCGCTGGGGCGACCGGGTGGACAACGCGCGGGCGAGGTAGATCGAGAGCGTCGCCGACAGCCGGCGCGGAAGTCCGACCCCGCCGGTCCGGGTCACCGCGGTGGCCTTGGCTCTCACCGGTCACCACTCCTTGCCGCGGCCACGCCGCGCGACCGGTCGCGACCGGTCGTACGCAGCCACGATTCGAGGTTGAAGGTCATGGCCAGCACAGGCAGCATTTGGCCGGGCGGCTGCGGCGACAGGCATGCCCGGCGCAGCGCCTCGGTATCCACCAGGCCCAAGTCGCCCAGCACGAGGTCGTCACACCAGTCCGCCAGCCGGCCCCGTTGGGCGCGCAGCCCTGCGTGGACGTCCTCGGCCATGTCGTTCTTGGTGGAGCGCTGGATCAAGCCGTCCGGCACGCTCGTCCGGAGCGCCTTGGTGAGCAGCGGTTTGAATGCCCAGGGACCGGCGCGCAGGTGCGGTTGGACGGACAGGGCGACCTCCACCACCCGGTCGTCGAGAAATGGCACGGCGGTGCCTACGCCCTCGTGCCCGGTGAGATGACCGAGCAGGCGGGACACCCGTCCCGCGGCGCGAATGCCCTCCAGCGCCATGTGCTGGGATCTGTCCGGCGAGAGGGGTTGCGCCACTTCCGCCGCCGCAGTGAGCGCCCGCACCACGGACTGCCGACCCGCCGGCGTGGTCCACGGCGCCAACCAGAGCCGATGGTGCCAACTCGGCGGTGGCAGCCGCGCGCCCGCGGGCGGTCCGGCTACGCCCACGCCCGCCGCGCTGTCGGCAAGCCACCGGGGGTAGGACCGGTTGTCCGCCACGGCCTGCCACACCTGCCGTACCGACCAGCGGCGCAGGCCGCGGTGGCCTCGGATGTGGTCCAGAGCGGCAAGGGGACTGCGGCGGGCCAGTCGGTGCAGGTAGGACGCCGGGCTGCCGAGCACCTCGTCACCGCCGTGGCCGGTGAAGTGCAGCGTGGAGCCGTGGGCCGCCGCCAGTCGGGCGACGTGCTTCACCCGCGCGCCCGAGGGCCCTAGGAACGGCTCGTCGTGGTACGGGTTCGGGTCGAAGAAGGCGTCGAACGGCAGGGGCATGTCGCCGGTGTCCAGCAGCACGTGGCGGACACCCGGCATCCGGGCGACGGCGCGCAGGGCGACGGCGGTGTCGTCGTCCTCGGTCGTCAGGCCCGTCATGGTGTACGAGGTCAGATCCTTATTGCGCTGCCACGCCAGGTAGGCGATCGGCGTGGAGTCCATGCCACCGGACAGATCGGCGCTGATCGTGGGGTGTGCCTCGGCGCTGTCCCCGATCGCCCTGGTCAACGCATCCCGGAACGGCCCGGCCGCCTCTTCCAGGGTCAGTTCGGCGTCCGGCGCGGTCCACCACGTCGAGGTCGTCGGAGCGCCTCCGCGGTTCCACTCGACCGCGTCGCCGGGCGGCACCGCCGTCGCCCCTCGCCACAGCGTGGTGGCGCTCAGCGGGTGCGGCACCGCGGGGAAGAGCAGCCTCAGCGCGGCGCTCTCCTCGTCCAGTGGGGCGTGCGAAGCGGCCGCCACCACGTCCGCCCGGTTCGCCACCACGCCGGGCCCTCGGAACAGTCTCCGGGTGTTCGACGCGGTGCCGCGGGCCCGGACGGTGGACCCGAACGCGGCGATTACGTGATGGCTGCCGGGCGGGCGGACGCGGTCGACTTGACGCGCGTCCGTGAGTAGACCGAACATCTTGTCGAGCCTCGCGTCGTCGAGCGGGCAGAACCCGATCAGCACGACGATCCCGGCCCGGCAGGTGACCACCCGCAGGTGGTCGCCCGCGAGCACCCCGACCACCAGGGGGCGGCCGGACCCGTGGGACGCCAGGACTTCCGCCCGAGGGATGAGCGTGTCGACGGCGAAGTCGCATTCGCGGTCCGGGAGGACCGCGAATGCTCCTTCACCGCCACCGTGGTGGCGGTTCATTACACCCCTCAGTCCCAGAGCCAGGCGGTGTCCCAGGTCTGGCTGCCGATGCCGTTGGTCAGTTCGGCGAAGTCACCGACTTCGATCATCAGCGGCGGTTCGTAGCTCTCCAGCACGTTCTCTTCCACGATTTCTCCCCAATTCCATGCCGATGGGATCGGCAACAAATCGGAAATCGGAAACGGATTATTTCCGACGAAATCGACCGTAACCGCGACCGTGTCGGGTGACAAGAGTTCGGGATGGTACGAACCGTGCTCGGGGCGTCGTTCAGGCGGCCTTGTCGAGATCGGCGTCGGGCCCGTTCGACCGGTCGTCCGGCAGCTGCTCTTCCCCGCCGAGCGGGAAGACCCATCTGCGGAACGCCCACCAGCGGAACGCGGTGGCGACGAGGGTGCCGATGATCATGCTGCTGAGGAAGTCGGCGACCTCCTGAACGGCCAGTGACACCGCGGGGGTCTCCAGGTGGAGCAGGTACCGTGACACGCCCAGCGGCACCGAGTTGAGCGCGATGCCGACTCCGCTGATCAGGAAGAACAGTGCTGCCTCGTGGTGCCGCTCACGGCCGCCGCGGGCGCGGAAGGACCACTCGCGGTTGAGGACGTACGACACGATGGTGGCGACGATCGTCGCGATGATCAACGCGGTCACGGGCTTGGCGGTCAGCACCGTGAACTTGAGCGCGTAGTTAACGCCTATCGTGACCAGGAAGGTCGTCCCGCCCACGGCCAGGAACTTCAGCAGTTCGCGGTGCCTGAACAGCACTTTCCGCAGCGGGGCGGGCAGCAGCGCGAGTACCTTGTGGACCAACGTCACCGGATTAGTCTAGCGCGGGCGTAATTCCGGGGCCGCATGCCCCTATTAGGTGAATCTCCGGTCCGGTGAGCGCAATGGGTCACCCTCCGTGCGTGACCGGGCGGCGACACCCCGGCGCAGGGGGCGGCCGCGCGTCGGGCGACCTTGGTTCACGCGTTCTGGCCGAGCGGGGGTTCCCCTTCATTCGTCCCCCTCTGGCGCTCTACCTCCGCGGCGAAGTCGAGCCACATGCCCGCCGCCGCGCGGGCCAGGTCGACCACCAGAGGCGCGCGGTGCGGGGGCACCGCTCCGACCATCGCGTCCCGTTCCACCGGTGTCAGGCACAGCGTCACGAGCCGGCGGAGCAGAGCCCGGCCGCCCTCTTTGAACCGCAGCGACGGGTCACGGGTCAACTCGCGCAGCAACGCCTCCGGGTCGTCTGACACGAGTCGCTGGTGGTCCCGGCCGGCGGCGGACACGTCGCGCTGGGCGCGAGCCTTTTCCGGCACCGGGTGCTCGCCGCGTTCCAGCCGCTTCCGCACGTCGCGAACGGTGCTGACGGACACGCCCGACCGGCGCGCGAGTTCACGCAAGGAGACATGCGGGTGCTCGCGGATGATCTCCCACGCGCGCAGCCTGCCCACCGACGCGTCCAGCGGCCTGCTGCGCCCGTCGATACCGACCCGGGTGTTCGACTGCGGGCCGTGCTCGGTCGAACGCGCCCGCACACCTGCGACCGTCCGGGCCGACAGGCCGGTGACCGAGGCAATTACCCGGTCAGACCAATCTTGGTGGGTCGCGACGATTCGCTCGGCCGCCGCTTCCCGTTCCGCGAAGGTGAGAGGCAGGCCGTGCATAGTATTCGCCCGGACCGCGAACACGAATGCGTCCCGCTCACTGCCCTCGAAGAACCGCACGTCGATGTCCCGCTCGCCGCTGAGCCGAGCGGCGTGCAGGCGATGTGCACCGTCGATCACGCACATCGTCGAGCGGTGCACGACGATCGGAGGTAGCGGCGACTCGCTTTCCGCAAGGAGCCGGACGTGCTCGGGACTCACTCCTTCGGTGCGCGGCGACCCGAGGTCCTGCAACGACTCCACTGGCACCCTGGTCAGCGGCGACAACAACTCGTCCGCCGAGCCGGGCCCGTGATTCCCCCGCCCTCTCAACCCGGCCGCCTCGGATTCGCCCATCCTTCCGACGGAACTCACCGCTCTCCCCCCGTTGTTCTGCGTGGCTTCCGGGTCACACGCGGTGGAACCCGGCGCGATCCCGCGATCCGCGAGCACACCGAACGAGACGTCCCCAACAGCCGGTAGGCATCACATTCTCGGTCCGCCCCGCCGCTTCACCACTCTCCGACCCCCGTGCGACACCCGAGCAGACCCTGGACACCTCGACCTCTCCCAGGCCGTCGCACCAACTTCATGACCGAACGTAGTTAATCAGTTGCTGTTTGTCACCATGCGGACTGGTTCCGTTACACCCAACTGTGGACGCAGCGAGAACTCTCGCCTCCTCGGCACTGTGCCGGGAGAGCATGTCGATCTTCTGGCCACAGCACTCCACGACGCGAGCGGTTGGCTCGCCTCGATTGCCTACACGCGGTGGACGCCATGCACAACCGGATCGTCAACCTCGGAAAGGTGGCCATCACGGCGCTGGATCGGCCCCGTCCGCGCGAGGGCGGCCAGGAGTCCGATCCTGCGCAACTCGCCGGGTTCCCCCGTCGCCGCCGTGTAGGTCCCTCAAGCGAACGTTAACGCTGGCACATCATGCCGGACGGCACCGACCAGGACACAGTGATTGCCCGGCTGGTTCACCCCACCATTCCCGTCTACGTTCCCCGGCGCGCCACGACGACACCGGCTGGCCTCTGCGGTCGACCCTGACCTGGAGACGCCGATGGAGACCGAGGGCCTGCGTCGCACTGGCCGATTTGGAGGGCCAGTAAGCCCGGGACAAGGCACGGCTGGCGCAGGACCCCGCCGACGCCAAAGCCGCTGCGGGCCCCACCTGGAACGGCCTGCTGTTCGGCACAGGCCCGGCTTTGGTCGACGCGGTCACGAAGCGCTGTCCACCGGACTACTGAGATGAGTGATCATCCAGTAACCCGACTCCGAATAACCAGGGGAGGATCAGCCAGTGCATTGCATAGGTCATCACGGCCAACAATGGGAGGGTCGGAGTTGACGGCAGGCGGGCGCTCCTATTCCGCCCGGCCGGACCGCCTCGGTCGAAGCAGAGCAGTCGGGTGCGGTTGGTCGAAGTCAGGGTAGGAATGCAACCGCGCAGACCGCCGAGGCGTCGGTGATCGGTGCCGGTGTGTCCGTATCGGGTCGCCACTGCCAGGGCGGGACCGTTCCAGGCTCGGCCGGTGTCAGCCGAGACAGCCAGGCGTTGACGAGCTCTGCGGAGCGGGCGATGCGGCCGCCCGTGAGGGTGTCGGCAGGTTCGACCGTGGGGGTGGTTCCGGTCGAGGGTTGGGGGTGTGCGGTGGTGTCGGTGGTCGTTAGATGGGTGATGGCGAGGGCGCTGCCCGGTGCCAGGTGGTCGAGGTGGTGGTCGATGATCCGGCCGGGGTCGTCGGTAAGGGTGTCGAGTATGTCGATCATCAGCACGCCGGTGGGCCGCGCAGTGTCGAGCAGTGGACGGGTGCGCTCGTCGCGCCAGATCCGATCGGGGTATCGCAGGTCGGCATGGACGACGGCGACCTGCGGAGTGTGTTCGAGGATCAGTCGGGAGTGGGCGACGGTGGCCGGGTTGTTCTCGACGTAGATCACCGGGATGTCGGGCCGGTGGGCATGGGCGGCGACGTGGGTGGGCGCCATGGTCGGCAGGCCTGCGCCGAGGTCGAGGAATTGCCCGATGCCTGCGTTGATCATGTGGTGTACGGCGCGGTGCAGGAACGCGCGGTGATGGCGGATGAGTTCGCGCAGGCCGGGGAGCGCGGTGATGGCCGCTCGGGCCGCTTCGCGGTCTTTGGGGGTGTTGAGAGCGCCGTCGAGCAGCCAGTCGTGGATGCGGGCGGCGCTGGGTCTGTCGAAGTCGGCCGTCGTGGGATCGTCGGATTCGTCGGGCACGGCAGCTCCCTTCCGCTGATGATCATCCTAGGCCGGGTGGGCCCATGACGGTTCCACTGAACGGGCCGCGTCCGGGGGTGTATCACCCTCGCCTGCTCCATGGCGGCCACCATCGTTCACCCGTCCGGCCGCAGAACCGCACATTTGATTCCACTCCACAGGAAATGCCTCCACGATCGGGTGATCCTCACGGCTACGGCATGGACATCCGTCGATCACGGGACTTGTTCCAGGTAGTAGGTCCACACCGATGCCGCGGGCATCCCGGTTGGGAAGGGTTGTGTGTTGCTGTTCAACACCATGATCGTGGTGGACGCCGTGCGTCCGGGCGCGGTCCGGTCGCCGGGGTGCCCGCCGGTCACCGCGCCCGGACGGGGCGTCTACCGCGCGGGGCCTTCCGCGGGTGCGGTCCACGGCGCCGTGACAGCCCGCCGTCGGGTCGACCACATCAGGGGCTACGGCGCCGGGGGTCACGGCGGCCGGCCGACACGATCGACGCGGACCGGGGAAACGGGGACAGGTCGGGGCGTCGGTACGTGATCCGCATCCGTCCACGCCACCCCGACGATCACGAGTTCTCGGCGTTCTACAAAGCCAACTACAACCGCCTGCGTTCCTGGGTGCGCGCCACGAACCCCGGCTCCGAGTACGACCAGATCACCGACGAGGCCTTCACCCAGATGTGGAGGTACTGGGGACGTATCACTGTGGATCGTCGGGCATACCTGTTCACTATCGCGCGCAACGAGTTGATCCAGAACCAGAACAGGCCCTCGGCCATGCCGGTCGAGCCCGACGACTCCCACCGGCTGACGACCGTGCCCGTGGAGGGAGTCGACGACTGGCAGCGGTGGGCGGATGTGCGGGACAGGATCGCCGGGATGCCCCGGCATGTGCGGGAGGCACTGAGCTTGAAGATCTATGGATTGACACGTTCCGAGATCGCCCGCGTCATGGGATGTAGCCCGCACTCGGTGTCGAACTACCTGTGGACGGCAGGTCGACACCTCGACGGCGATGCCGGTGCGACCCAGTTCCCAGATCCGGGCAGCGGTGATGTGGTCGATCCGAACCATGGAGGTGGTTGGTGATGTTGTCGGCGAGGCTGCGGCGATGGTTCACGACGGCGTGGCGGAGCAGGCGGCGCGTGTCGGATCGGCAGTTGCGGGCGGTGTTCGACGCCGGTCTGGCGCCACTGCCCGACGCCGAGGTGGAGGCCAGGCTGGCGCGACTGCTGGCCGGCGATCACACTGCCGGGGCCCCTGCCGTCGCGGCCGCCCACAGCGTCGACACCCGGGAAGACCCCACGCCGGTCGACCGGGCGCGAATCCGGGTGAGTCGTGGGCGCGGCCGATCCGTCGACATGATCGGGGAATGGGTCGACGCCATCGCCGCGACCAACCTGCACCTGGACAGAGCCGCCTTGCGCAAGCAGGTGGGCGTGTTCGCCTCCGCGCTCATCGACCATGTCCGAGGACAGCCCTACGGCCAGTGGCCTGCCCAACGCATCGGCCGTCACCTGGCCGCGGAACTGCGGATGACCCCGCACGCGTTCCAGGACGCCCTGGAGGTGATCATTCCCTGGCTGGAGCACACGGCCGCCGCGTGTGAACCGGCCGGACGGCGGCGATTGACCGTCGCACTGGCCGGTCTGGCCGCCGGTTTCGCCGACGGTGCCCGCGATCGGGTCTTCGACGAACAACTGCTACTCACGCGGGCGGCGGGCACGGTACCGCCGACGCCACCGCCCGCCCTGCACGACACGCGGCTGTTCATCCGGCAACTGGACAGCTGCCCCCAGCCCGGATGCGTCCTGACCACCGGCGGGATCCTGGTACGGGCCAATCCGGCGCTGCGGGCCCTGCTGGGCGAGGACCGCGGCACCGCGGTCATCGGCAGTCCGCTGTCGCGTCACACCCTCACCGCCTCCGACGCGGTCGCCGTGGAGGAGGCCCTGCGTCGGGCAAACCAGGCGACGGACGGGTGGTCGCACACCGAATTCGCCCTCGTCGTGGCCGACTCGGCACCCGGCTTCCGAGTCGTGGCCGCGTTCGTCCGACGAGTGGACCACCACCCCGACGGGCACCGCTTCAACATGGTGCTGCGCGACATCACCGCCTGGAGGTCCTGGTCGCGTCGGCTGCTGCCGGGCCGGGACTACGACCCCATCACCAACCTGCCCACCCAGCGCAACTTCCTGCACCGCGTGCACGTCGTTCTCCAACACCGGCAATCCGACCTTTGGATCGGCCTGTGCACCCTGCGGCTGGACGGGCTGGCCTCCATCACCCGCACCCTGGGTCCCAGGGTCGGCGCGCGGGTCGAACGCGCCATCGCCGCCCGCATCACCGCGGCGGTGCAGGCCACACCAGCCACCGTCGTGGGCAGATTGGACAGGGACGTCTTCGCCGTCCTACTCACCAACCCCCACGGCCGGAGCGGAGTGACCGACACCGTGCGGCGCCTGGTCGACTGGCTGTCTCAACCACTATGGGACGACGGACACGAACTGGTGCTCCGTCCCCTCGTCGGGGTCACCGAAGCCCACCCCCACACCTCCGCAGGCCAACTGCTCACCCAGGCCCAGGCAGCGCTGCACGCCAACAGCGACCGCGTTCCCCGCCGGTCCGCCGTGCGGCCCCAATGTCGCCAGCCCCGTGACATCGAACGCGCCCATCTACTGGCCGCGCTGCCCGCGGCGCTGCAACGCGGGGAGATCAACATCGCCTACACCCCCATCGCCCGCCTGCACGACGGGGTGGTCGTCGGCGCCGAGGCCACCGCCTGGTGGCACCACCCCGAACTGGGCGTCCGCCAGGTCGACGACCTGCTCACGCTGGCCGACGACATCGGGTTGAGCCTGCGGTGGGGGCCTTGGCTGCTGCGGCGCGTGCTGGCTCAGGCCGCCCGCTGGCGGCACGCGCTGGGCGAGGCGGCCCCCCGCGTCACCGTCCACATTCCCCGGCGCTTCGCCGACAGCGGCACCCTGGTCGATCACGTCCGCGACGCGCTGGAGGAGGCGGGCGTCCCGGCCGCCCAGTTGATGCTGTCGATGCCCGAGGCCGCGGTCGTCGACGAGCGCGGCCTCCCCCGCCGCCACGTCATCAGACTGGGCAGCATGGACGTGCGTCTGGCGTTGGAAGGACTGGGCACAGACGTGCTCCGCTATCACACCCTGTCCAACCTCACCCTGCACACCCTGGTCGTCCCCCCGGAGCTGACCGCGACTTTGGACGACCCCACACGCGAGCAGCATGAGGAGACCGTGGCCGCGTCGTTCATCCGCATGAGCCGCAATCTCACCCGCGTGGTCACCGTCAAGGGCATCACCACCACCGCCCAGCGCGACACCGCCCATCACCTGGCCGCCGACCTCGGCCAAGGCGAGCTGTTCGGCGGCCCCCAGTCGGCACAGCAACTCCAAGACCTCATCAGCGCCGGACCGCTTGCCGGATGAGCACCGCACCAGCCCTCCCACACCACCACACCCGACGACCGAGGAGAGTGCTGACGGGGTTGTCGTCCGCGTCGCGGTCGGACACGGTGTTCCGCTGCATCCCGACGGAATCACGCCCCGTCCCATCCCGCCCAGGGCCGCGGCATCTTCGCCGCCCCGGCCGCCTGCGTCGCCTTCACCACCGCACGGAGACCACCGACCATGCCCAACCCCCCGCACCGTCCCGTCGACCCCCAGCCCGGCGGCCCTCAACCCGGCGGCCCGGTGACCAATCGCGTCGACCACGCACGCCACTCGGTGGTGCTGCAGATGGGCGATGTCCACGGCGACATCGCCGTCCACACCCGGACCGACACTCCCACCGGCCCGGTCTCCGTCCGACCGCCCCTGGACCGGGTCACCACCGATCTGCACGGCCGCGACGAACTGGTCACCGACCTGCTCCGGCGTGTGCTGCGCCAGGACGGCGCGACCAGCGTGTTGCACGGCGCCGGCGGCAGCGGCAAGACCGCCGCCGCCCTCACCCTGGCCGACCGCCTGGACCGCGACCACCGCAGCCTGCGCCTGTGGTGGATCGACGCCTCCACCGAACGCAGCCTCACCGCCGGACTGCGCGAGCTGGCCCTCGACGCCGGAGCCCCCGTCGACAAGGTCATCCACGCCTGGACCGGAACGTTGTCCCCGCTGCCGGTGCTCACCGACGCGCTCGCGCACTGCCCCCGCCCCTGGGCCGTCGTCATCGACAACGCCGACGACACCCGCCTGCTGCAACCCTGGCTCCCTGCGTTACGCCACCGCACCGGCCACGTGCTGATCACCAGCCGTGACGGCACCCCAGATCGCTGGCCCCGCCACGCCACCCTCGTTCCGCTGGGCCCCCTGGGCCGTGATCACGCCGCGGACGTGCTGTGCTCGTTGGCGCCCGCGGCCGGAACCCGCCCGCAGGCGCTGCTGCTGGCCGACGTGCTCGGCCGCCTGCCCCTGGCGCTGCACCTGGCCGGGCGCTACCTGCGCGGCGCCGCCGCCCTGCCGACCGTGCCCGGTGTCCTGCTGCCCGTCGACTTCGACCACTACCGCCACGCCTTCCGCGACCACTTCGCCCACGTCGACCGCCTGCACAACCTCGGCGGGCGCGACCTCGACGACCGCGAACTGCTCACCCGCACCTGGGAGCTGTCCCTGGACCTGCTGCACGACCGGGGCCTGCGCCACGCCCGTCCCCTGCTGCGCTGGCTGTCCTGCCTGGCCCCCGCGCCCCTGCCCTACGCCCTGGCCGACCCCGACATCCTCATCCACTCCCCGCTGTTTCCCGCCGTCACCGGCGCCGACGTCACCGACACCCTGGCCGTCCTGGTCGACTTCGGCCTGATCGACCGGGTCGACTTCCACGACAGCCGCTCCTCCGCCGCCACCACCCCCTGCATGCTCATCCATCCCGTCATCCGCGAGGCCAACCGACACCAACCCGACCTGCTCACCGACCCCCACCCCTACCTGGCGCTGTGCATCGCCGTCCTCGACGGCGCCACCACCCACCTGCACACCGGCGCCCCCGACCACCGGTCACGCTGGGCCGCGCTGATCCCCCACCTGGAACACCTCGTCGACCACGTCGAGCACCACCCCGACCTGCCCGACACCTGGCGGCTGCTGGCCACCAAACTGACCCGCAGCACCGCGGTGTTCGCCCAACTCACTCACACACCACGACGCGCCGAGACCCTCTACCGCCAGGTGCTGACCACCCGACGCGACCATCTGGGCGAACACCACCCCGACGTGCTCACCATCCGACGCGACCTGGCCTGGCTGCGCTGGAGCAGCCACCCCTGCCCCGAGGCCGACCCCGACCACATCCGGAACTGCGCAGCCGACTACACCGACCTGATCCACCACTGCACCACGTTCCTGGGCGAGCACCACCCGCTGGCCCTGACCTGCCGATTCGACCTGGCCTGGATCGATCTCCACCGGCCCTCCCCCGGCACCGACGACGGCGCGATCGAGCGCTACCGCGACCTCATCCGCGCCGAACTGCGAGCCCACGGCCGACACGAGATCAGCGGCCTGACCCTCCAGATGGAGCTCATCGTCCGCCTGTGGAACGCAGCCCAGCACTCCCGTCCGTCATCCACCCACGTCGATTTGATCAATACCGAGTTCGCCCGACTGCTGACCATGATCGACAGCATCGAGCACCACCCCGACCTGCAAACGGGCCTCTCCTTGCCCGTCGAGCACCTGCGCGCCACAGTGCTGTCCCTGCTCGACACCTTCAACCGACATACCTCGCACCCGACCACCTCGCCACCACACCCGACGGCGTAGATCACGCGCCGAAGGAAACACCCCACGAGTGGCCTGACGCTGGTCGGGCCCGCTGTCGATGTCGATGTGCCGGTGGGCGGCCGGTTCGCACAGCACCGCCTCGTCACCGGGGCGGCGTGCGGTCTGGGTGCGGCGGTGGCCGCCTAGGTGAGGTGGCCGGTCTTGTCGCGGTCGTTACGGGCAGGCGGATGACGCGGTCGGGCGCCGTGGATCGGCCGCGGCCCGCCGATGCGACGGGGCGGGGAGGTGTCCGATGACGTGTCTTGCGCTGTCGGGAACAGCCGGCAGGACATGTCGTCTACCACGCCACCGGCTCGGGTCGGGTCGGGTCGGGAGGGATCGGGTGGTCTGCGCGGGAGGCTCCAACCATTCGGACGGGTGTCGATCATGCGTGATCTGCTCTTGTCACAGGTGGCGCAGTCCGTGCAGGACCCGGTCGAGGAAGCCGAGATAGTCGATGTTCGGGTCCTGCTTGTGTCGCAGCGCTTCCGAGGCGGCGGCCCGCTCACGGTCCCGGTCGTGGTCGGCTGCCGGTGTCGGGCGGGGCAGAGTGCCGAGTAGAGGCAGGTACTCGGTCGGTGGGCCCGGGTCGTGGGGCGTCGGTGCCCCGCCGCTGTGGGCGGATCCCCAGGGCAGGTCGGCCGTGTCGGGGGGACGACGTGGCGGTGGAGGGCTCACCCTGGCCTCCTTCTGTTCGATCGCCGCCTGGTCGGGCAGGGGGATGGCCGGGCGGCGCGAACGTGTCCGGACAAGGAGTCGTTGCCGGTGATCGGGCGGTCGCAGAGGCCTCGGCGGACGCTCTGCGGACGCCGAGGGCGTCCGGCCGGTATGCGTCGTGTGAGTTGTCCGGTGTCGGGCGGTGGCAGGCGGGTTGACGGCGTGCTGAGGTCGTGGCGGTCATGTCACGCCTCTCGCCGCGTCCGTCGACGCTTCGCGGTGGTCAGCACCGCGACCTGTGTCCGGTGGTCGACCACTCCCCGGGTATCCGGGGAGGATGGGGGGACGGCGGGTAGCCGGTGCCAACCCGCGCGGTGCGCCACGGGCAGAGGGTCGGGCAGGGCAGGGTCGAGCGAGTGGGCCAGCAGCAGCACCGAGCCGTCGGGCACGGTGCTGCGCCAGGCGCGCAGCACGGCGTGCAGCCTGCGCGGGTCGGGCACAAGGTCGCCGATCGTCGAGGCGTCCAGGACCACCGGTCGGCCGGGGTGCAGCAGACGACGCGGCGTCCGGTCGAGGCGGGTCACCGCCCGCCAGAGCGTGTGCGCGTCGCAGGGATCGGCCACCACGGCCCCGGTGTGGGAACAGCCGTGCAGGACTGTCCGGGTGGCGAGGGCCAGTTGATCGTCGGTGACGACGTAGACCACCGGGGTGGGCGGATCCTGGTCGGCCAGGGCAAGGTGGGCGCAGCGCACGATGCCGGGGGCGGGGACTCCGGTGGACAGGTCCAGCACCTGCTCGGCCGACCCGTTGTCGGCCAATGCCCGCAGCACGGCGCCGCGGTGGGTTTCCAGGGCTCGGGCGCGGGTGTCGATGCCGGGGTCCAGTCTGCGTAGCCGGGCTGCCTCCTGTCGGTCGACGGGGCGGTTGAGCGATCCGCCCAGCAGGTGGTTGCGCAGCAGGACCGGATGCGGCCACCGGGCGCCGAACGCCTCCGGCGGTGCCGCGCCGTCCCCGACTTGCCCGGCGCGAGCGTCTCGGGCCCAGGGCACCGTCACCCCCGGCGTCGACCTGGCGGGCGGCAGCAGTTCCCGTTGCCGTGCCTCGGCACGCCCCAGGTCGGTGACCCGGTACCGGCAGCTGCGGGGTGCGCCGGGGCGCGTCGATTCCCACCGGAGGGTCACGAGTCCGGCGATGCCCAGCCTCACCAGGCGCGGGTAGCCGGCGCGCACGCCGATGCCGGTGCGCTCCCGAAGGTCCGCGCCGGTCAGCCCGTGCTCGCCGGCATGGGCCAGGGTGGTGAGGATGCGGTGTGTGGTGTTCACCGGACACCACCCATCGCCCGCAGGATGCGCGGGTGCGGGGATAGGGCGGAATTCTGTTCCGCGACCTGCCGGTCCTGGGCGGGAATGTTGGGTCCGGGCAGGGCGCGCGGCTCGGCGGTGACCGCGTGATCGTCGAGGGCCGCCGGGGCCCGGCCCAGGGTGTCGTGTCGGTCGACCGGCAGGGAGACCGGTGCCGGCGGCCGGTACCGGATGTGGGATCGGGGATGGCGGGGTGCGGTGTGGGCTTCGTCGGTCACGCCGGGTTTCCTTCCACGGTCGACGTTGGCGGCGGAGACGGGGTTGCGGGGTTGCGGGTTGCCGTCGCGATCGTGGGCGGTGTCGTCGCGGGCGCTGCGGTCGCGCCGGACGACAGCCCCGGACATGCCGCGCGATCAGGACTCCCAGGGGCGGCCGGGGTCCGGATGGGGGCGGATCGCGACCGTCGGTCAGGACGGACGTGAGGGACACGTCGAGGACCGCCTGTTCCCGGTCGTCCGATCAGGCGTGCAGGATGTCCCAGGGCACGAGCCCGCGGAATCGGATCGAGGACAGGATCCGGTGTGTGGTGGTGTCGTCCGTTGTGCTGAGCAGCAACAATGTGACGGCCCCTTGGGTGGTGTCGGGCAGCCGACCCGTGGCGATTCCCCAGAGCAGGACGGCCAGGATCCTGACGTCGTGCCAGTCCGCTCGGCTGAACCAGGTGTGGCTCCAGGCCTGCGTACCGATCGCTTCGGCCGCGTCGTGGTCTCCCCTGGCCGACGCGCCCAGATGCCGCAGGTACAGCAGCGTCCCGTCGAGGACCTGCTGGTCCTGTTCGGGGGTGTCCGGTCCGGTCAGCGCGTGCACCTCGTCCGCGATCGCGTGGTCGTCGAGGGCGAGCAGGGCCCGGCGCAGGGTGATGGGCTGGTCGATCAACCCGGAGGTGGGTGCCAGCAGCCTGCTCCAGGTGTCGGGGCGGATGCGGCGGGGTGGGGTGTCGGCTGTCTCGGTCACGCCGATCTCCTTGTTCACGATGGGTGTCGTCACCGGCCGGTGGCGTCGCGGGGGCCGTCGATGTCGCCGTGGCCGGGGCAGTCGGTTGCGTCGAGATCCGGCCGGTGGGCGCCCGGAGCCGTGGTGGCCGGTCCCGAAGACGAGTCGCAGGGGTGGCGGTGTGCTCCGGATCGACCGGTTTCACTCGTGTGGGCGGAGAAGTCCGCTAGGGGTCGGGCCTGTCGATCTCGCCCCCTGGGCGGGCTGTGTTGTTGGACCCGCCTGGACTACGTACCGCTGCGCCGGCTTCGTGGAGCAGGCTTCGGACGACTCCGAACGAGAGGTGGTGTCGGGCGGCCAGGACGCGGATGCTCGGATCGACTTCGTACTCCTGCGCGATCCGGCGGCCCGCGTTGATCCGGACGGGGTCGTCGCTGCGCCGGTAGAGCACCGCATCGCGCAGCGGCTGGTCCTGCCCGTCCTGGCCGTCATGGTGGAAAGCGTTGCCAGCGGCCGGTGTGATGCCGTGGAGCTGTTCGGGTGCCACTCCGTTCCACAACAGGAGCGCTTCGACGACGGAGGGCTGTGAGGGGTCGTCGGGAGGACGGACCTCGCGCGCGACGTGGTCGAGGAAGTGCAGCAGCGGGGTCTGGTAGAGCGTGGTGAGCCGCAGCAGTCGTGGCATTGACGGGCGGCGGGTGCCGTTCTCCCACTCCAGCAGTGTGGTGGGCGGGATGGCGAGCAGCGTCGCCGTGTGCTCCGGCGTGAGACCCTGCTGTTCGCGCAGGGCGACCAGGTGGCGGGCCAGGGCCTGAGGGTAGGCGAGCAGGCTTTCCATCGCGGTGGGGCGGGGTGTGCGGTGTGCCGTGCTGATCGAGAGATTCACGGGGTTGTGGTCGGGGTGTCCGGTGTCCTGGTCGGTCGGTGTCATCGTGGTTGTTCCTGGTGCGCGCTGGGTGGGTCATCGGATGTCGGGGGTACCGAAGAACGGGAGGCATCCGCCGGCGGGGTGTGGCACGGGGAGCCCGGGTGTGGCGCGGTCAGCAGCGCCAGCGCCTCGGTGTGGGTGTAGCGGCGTCCGCCGGGTGGTCGTGTGTCGGATCCGTCGACGCGCTGGATCAGGCCGCGGGCGGTGAGTCTGGTGATGAAGTCGATCGCCGCGCGTGTGGTGGTCGCGCGGCGGGCGGCGACCGTCGTGCTGGTGATGACGGGCAGGGTGGGGATGGATCTGAGCAGGTGGTGGGTGGTGGTGTCGTAGCTGGTGTGCGCGCCGGTCAGGTCGGTGGCGATGACGGCGAGCCGGTCGACGAGGTCGCTCTCGGCTTGGCAGGTGTGAGTGATGGCGGTGGCGAGATGGGCGGTGAAGTCGCGGTCGGTGGCGGTGGCCAGCAGTCGGTGGTGGTCGGGGGCGCAGGTGGCGATCCAGGTCGACAGCGGTGGCCGATGCCCGGTCGGGCCGGCCAGTCGGGTGGCCGCGGCGGTGAGGTAGAGCCGGGCCAGCGGCGCGGCGACCGGCGCGGGCAGGGGGATGGTGTGCAGGCGCCGGTAGGCCACGGCCAGCCGGCACACCGCGGGGATGTCCCCGGCCTCGTCCACCCAGGTGGTCAGCTGTTGCAGCGTCCGCCGCGTGGAGGGACCGAACGGCAGGCTGTGGTCGGGGTGTCCGGCCAGGCTCGCGGCGGCGCGTGCCAGGGCGTCGGCGTCGAGCGCGGTGTCGGAGGTCTGCGTGGTCGGGATCAGGTGTTGTGCGGCCCGTAGGTAGCGCAGTGTGTCCTTGTCGGCGGTGCCGGCGGTTTCGGGCAGATATGCGGTGAGGACATCCCACATGTCCAGGTGCACGCCATCGACCTGGGCGCAGGCCCGGGTCTCGCGGGTGATGACCGCGTCGGCCAGGCCGGGCAGGTCGCTGTGCGCGGCGGCGACGTCGAGGGCGGCGAGCGCGGCGGTGGCGTCCAGCATCGGTTGCAGGGTGGTGGTGTCGGGCAGCAGGCCCTGTGCGGTGGGCAGGGGGGCGAACAGGTCGTCGGCGCTGTCGGGGAACCGGTCGGCGTGGGCGAACCGGTCGGTGTCGGGGCATGGGCGGTGGCGTTCGCGGGCGACCTGCCGCAGCCTGCGGTCGATGAACGCGGTCGTGCCCGTGTGCGTCAGGTGCAGTGCGCGGGCCTGGTGCAGTGCGGCCTCGGCGCTGTCGTGTCGACCGCAGTCCAGGTGGGCCTGCGCCAACAGCAGCAGGCACTCGACGTGCTCGGCGCCCGCGCGGTGCGCGCCGGTGTCGAGCAGGCGGTGGGCCCGGGTGAGGTGGTGCGCGGCGCTGTGCGGCAGGTCGGCCTCCAGGCACTGCGCGCCGACCCGGACGGCCGCGGTGTGCCGGACGTCGTTACCGGCGGCGGCCAGGTCGGCCAGTGCCGCGTCCAGCCCCGCCGGCAGCGGCCGCGCGGTCTCCTGCGGAGGTGGTGCGATCCCGGTCATCGGCGTCGCCGCCTTCCCAGCTCTGTCGCGATGGGAGCGGCGCCCGCGTCGAGGCCGGTGGATCGCGGTGTCCGCCGGGCGGCGGGCCGCCCGGCGGCGGTCGGGGCCGGTGTGTCCCTGCCGGTGTCGGGGTTGTTGCTGTCGGCGGGAGGGTCGGTGAGCAGGCGCAGTGCCGTGGGGTTGACGAACGCCGGTCGCCCACCGGTGGTGGTGCCGTGTGGCACCACCAGGCCGGCGTGGACGAAAGTTTGGAGGTTCTTGCCGGCTGCGGTGGGTGTGGTGGCGATGTGGCGGGCGAGGCTGTGGCCGGTGTGCGCGGGGCAGGCCAGGATGTCGGCCACGGCCCGTTCCCGCAGTTGGGTGCGGTGGCCCGGCAGGGCCCGGCACAGCTGTTGCCAGGTGGTGTTCATCGCGTCGATGAGGCGGGCTTCATGCCGGCAGGTGCGGGTGATACCGGCGGCGAGGAAGGCGACGAACGGTTCGACGTCGCCGGTGTGGTGGGCGTGGCGCAGGTGGCGTCGGTAGGCCCGGTGGTGGCGGTCGATCCAGGTGGACAGGGGCAGCCAGGGTTCCCGCAGCAGCCCCAGCCGGCGCAGGTCCATGCCGAGGTAGGCGCGGGCGAGGACCGGGTCGCCGGGTCGCCGTGGCCCGGTGGTGGCCAGGTGCAGGTGGCCCAGGATCACTTTGGCCACGGCGGGCGGGCCCGTGTCGGCGGCGGTCCAGTCCAGCAGGCGCTGCACGCGCCGGGCGCGCACGATCCCGGCCAGGGTGGCCAGGTATCGCGTGGCCGTGGCGTGCTCGGAGAACGCCAGGGACACCTGGTGCAGGCTCTCGGCGTCGAAGTCGGCGGGACCGTCGTGGGCCGCGGCGTCGGCGTGCAGGTACCGGTCGAGCAGGCAGGTACGGGTTGGCCGGTCGGTGCGAGTGTGGGTGTGGAGGAGGACTTCGCACAGTGCCCAGTGCGCTCCGTCCAGGTGCGCGCCGGCCCGCAGCTCGCGTAGTCGTGCCGAGCGGGCCAGCGCCGGGCCCAGCGGGGAGTGCCGGGCGACCCGGTCCAGGCCTCGCAGCGCGTCCAGGGCCGCGCCGAGTTCCCGCACGGTGTCGTCGTGCCAGCGGCGCTCGCGCCACGCGGCCACGGCAGTGCTCCTCGGCGGGCCTGCCGCTGGTGTGCCGGCCGGTGTTGGCGTCGTGCCCGTCGGTGCCGGTACGGCGCTGTCCCGGCGCAGGGCCCGCAGCAGGCCGCGGACCTGCTCGGCGGCGTCCTCGTCGTGGTCGACCAGCAGTGCCAGCGCATCGTGCAGCGCCCTGGCCGCCCGTGACGGCTCGTCATGTGCCCGGTGGGCCGCCGAGAGCAGCAGCAACGCCTCGGCCAGTTCACGCCCGCGCGTCGGACTGCCGACGTGGTCGGCACGCAGCAGCGTGCAGGCCTGGCGCGCGGGCTCCAGCGCGTCGGCCGGGCGTCCGGCCTCGGACAACGCCCGTCCCAGCCGCACCCACGCCCTGGCCCGGTCGAGGTCGTCGGTGGCGGTGTGCATCGAGTCCCACGCCAGGTCCACCACGCGGTGCCACCGGCCGGTGCTCCGGTACCCGGCAAGCCAAGCATCCCGCGACGTGGCGGCCGGCACGGTCGGGACCACCGCGGCTGTGGGCGCAGCGACTGCGGACAGGGTGGTCGCCGAGGCGGGGCGGGTGGCCAGGTCGTCGCCGTCGGGGGGTGGCGGGTGCGGGGCGGCCAGCAGCGCCAGCGCCGACGGATACGCGTAACGGTGCCCTCCGGGGACGCCTGTATCGGCATCGGATCCGTCGGAGGTGTGGTCGTCGAGGTCGACGACGAGTCCATGGTTGCGCAGGCCAGCCAGGACGCGGCGGGCGCGCAGCGCATCTCCCCCGGCCCGCTGCTCGAGCACGGCGCGGTCGACCACCGGTCCGGCCGCCATCGTCCGCAGCAGGCCTCGGGTGTCGGGGTCGTGGTCGGGGTGGCGGTCGATCAGGTCCGCGGCGGTGGCGGCGAGGTTGTCGATCAGGGTGTGCTCGACAGTGCAGGCGTGGACCAGACCGGCTGCCAGGTGCGCGGCGAAGCCGACGTCGGTGGCCGTGGCCACCTGATGGTGGTGCCCGGCGGGGTCGGCGGCGATCCACACCGACATCGCCGGCACGTGACCGGGGCCGTGCGGGCGGCCCAGTGCGGCGGTGAGGTACAGCCGGGCCAGCGCCGCGGCCGAGGGCAGCGGGAGCGTGTGCAGGCGCCGGTAGGCCACCGCCAGCCGCACCAGCACCGGGATGTCCTGCGCGCCCTCGACCCAGCCGGCCAGCCGGGGCAGAGCCCGGCGGATTTCCGCAGGCAACCGCACGGTGCCGGTCGGATGTCCGGCCAGACGGGCGGCCACCTGCCCGACCAGCGTGGCGAACCGCCCCGCCCCGCCCGCCCGCCCCGGGTGGTGCAGCGTCCGGGCGGCACGCAGATACCGCAGCGCGTCCGGACAGGCGTCGGTGGCGCCGGGCACGGCGGCGACCAGCAGTTCCCGCAGCGCCAGATGTGTGTCGTCCAGGTACGCGGCGGCGCGCGCGTCGCGTACCAGCACCGCCTCGGCCAACCCCGGCACACCGCTGCGGGCGGCCGCAGCGCGCAGCTGTCGCAGGCAGGTCTCGGCGTCGGCCAGCGCCCGCCGGGTGTCCGGGTCGAGCCGGAGGTCGGCCGCGGTGGGCAGCGGCGCGGCCAGGGTGTCCGCGCCGGACCGACGCGCCCCGCCCCGCGCACGCCGCCGCCGCACGGTGGGGGCGGCGACCGCGTCGCGCCACGGCCCGTCGACCACCCCGGGTGCCTCGGCCTGCGGGTCGTCGCCTGCCGGCCCGCAGGCCGAGGCGAGCAACCGCACGCCTCGGGCCGCCGGATCCCGGTGGGGCCGGATCCGGTGGGCGTGCCCCAGGTGGGCCTGGGCCTGCTCGGGGCGGCCGGCGGCGAACAGCACCTCGGCCAGACGTCGTGACGCGACCGCACGACCGACCGGATCGGCGCCCGCGGCGGCGAGGTCGGCCAGCGCCCGATCGATCCGATACGGCAGGGCCACCTCCCCGCCCGCTCCGGGCCGACCGCTCATCGCCGCCCCCTGCACACCGCGCAGGCACCGCGCACTGCACGCCACCGCCGTCCGCCGTCTCCGGCGTTCGCGGCACCGACTCCTCCGAGCAGGGCCCCGACCTCCGAACCAACGAACTGTCCCCGGACAGCGTGGGCGTTCACACGCCGCTTCTCCGTCCCACCGCCGACCTTCCCGCACACCGACCCCGTGCCCTCGACCCTCGTGGCCCTGTCCTCGACGGTCGGCGCGCACGACCCGAGCCGACCCGCCGTCCGACCGGAGCCGGACGGATCAGGGAATTTGGGCAGACCTTTCCCGCGGAGATCGATACCGCGCGACATCACCGCTCCGAATCAGTGTTGTCGCGAGGGATGCGCTGGTCGTAGCTGTCGGCCCAGCGGGCCAGGACCGCCCGGGACCCGTCGACGTCCAACGCCACCTCGTCGAGCTTGTCCATCCTGGCCTGAAACGCCTCCAGGGATCCGGCATCGTCGTGGAAGGCGGTGGCGGTGTCGCCTTCCACGACGACCACCCGTTTGGCGCCCGGCCCCATGGACATGAACGTTCCCGGGTATTGCAAATCACCGTCCATCGGCACGGACAGAGGGACGATACGGACGACGGTGTTGTGGGTGTTGGTCAGCATGACCAGGTTCAGCAGCTGGTCTCGCATCACCTTCGGGCCGCCCACGACCGCATGCAGGGCGAGTTCGTGGAGGTAGTACACCCAGCGTTGCGGCAGGGAGGCGGTGATCCGCGTCCTGGCCTGCGTGGCGCGTTTCGCCTGCTGTGTCGCCAGCTCCTCGCTTTCGGTGAGTTCGCGCGCGTACTCCCAGGTCCGAGCTGTGGTGGGCACGGTGACCGTCTCGTAGACGGTCACCACCTGCGCCATGTGCTCGTGTGCAAGGAGACCGGATGAGGCACCGCCGCGTTCGTGACGACGCACGAACCCGGAGCGGGCGGGTGTCGCCAGGGCTTCCTCCACCCGGGCCCGCTGGTCCTTGTTCGCCTGAAGGTGCCCCAGCAGCAGGAAGATGTCCCTGTCACTGGCTCCGCGTGTGCCCCGCTCCAGCTTGGACAGCTTGCCCGCCGACCACTCCAGCGCCTCGAGCAGATCACCGAACCTGGCACCGGACTCCGTGCGGATCTGCCGCAGCGTCGCCCCCAAGTCCCGACTGAACGCGTCACTGATCCGGACATCCACGAGTTCGAAACCCTCGTTCTTCGTGTTCATCGACAACAACCCTCATTCATGCAGCCGACAGCTCGGCATCGTTCTTCTACGACACGGCAGGGCCAGAACCGTCATCCGGTGACAACGGGGCGGACTTCGACACGGCCGGAGGTGTCGACCGGCACCCTTGACAGGGTGCGGATCCGCGCTTGCAGCGTTGGTCAAGCGGCTGCGTTCATCCGTTGCATTCCCATGGTCTGGCCGGGACCGGATTCCGCGACCCGTCGAAGACTCGTCGGGGCCGTCGATGGTCTCGGACCGTTTCGGGGAGCAGTTCCTGCGGCGGTCGAGCAGGGACAGCAGAACCGGGCGGCCGACACACCGAGCCGGATAAAGCAGGATCGCCACGAGGTCCGGGCACATCACCAGCACCATCGACACCAGCACCGCCGCCACGACGGACCACCCACGCGCGACCAGTTCGACCGCCGCCGCGGCCGCAGGCGGCAGCAGCACGAGCCCGGATCACCAGGCCAACGCGGTGGCCGACTCGCCCGGGTCCGGCGCATACCACCGCGCGGGTTGTGGTGGTGGACGCCCGGGTGGCGCGCACGGCGCGCAGCACCCTGATCATCGGAACGACCGGCAACGCCACCCAGGCCACCTGCTCGACCGACCTGATCACCAGGTCCGCCGGGACAGCCGTGGTGTCGTTCCGGGGGTGCAGGACACGCTCGGGCAGCTCGTGTGCGGTCATCCACAGCCAGGCGGCGACGCCCAGCGGCACGACGGCGAGCGCACCGCACAGGCTCGTGAGCACCACGGGCACAGCGGTCTTCGGACCCGATGCGCCGTCGGGCCCGAGAGCAGCGGCGCCTCCGGTCGCGGCGCGCCCCGCGCCGGTGCCCCCGTTGGAGGTGCCCCCGCTGGCGGTGTGCGCCGGTTGTTCGGTCATGACTGGGAATTCCTCGTTGGTCGGTGGAGGGATCGCGGGAGCCGGCAGGAGCCGCACGGCCCGGATCACGGCCGGATTGACAGGGGTGCGTCGACGTCGTGCTCGGCGGCCGCGGCGAGCACGGTGTCCAGGCGTCGAGGGCTGAGCAGATGCCGTCGGCGCACCACCTCCGCGCCCTCGGCGGCGTGTTCGCGGGCGATGACCTGCTCGGCCAGCACCCGCGCCGGGCTGCCCGGCAGGTGCACCCGCAGCTGCGGGCCCAGCGGCATCCCGGCGACGAGCCCGCCTTCGCAGTAGCGGCGTAGCGCGCCGTAGAGGAGGTGCGCGCTGACGTCGTGGCGCCGCTTGACCACGTCGGGGTGCTCCTGGGACAGGTACTCCTGGGCCAGGATCGCCTCGCCCTGCCGTCGGACGGGATGCGCGAGGGGCAGCATCCGGATCTGTGGGCCGATCGGCCGGTCGGGGTGCAGGGCCAGGTCGGCTTCGCGCAGCAGCGATTCCAGACGGTGCGGGGTGAGTCCGTGACGTGCCGCCAGCTGCCTGGGCGCGATCCCGGTGGCGGCTTGTGCCTTGAGTTCGGCCAGGCACGCCAGGCGGACGGCGTCGTCGCGGCTGCGGCCCGACAGCTGCGGCCCCAACGGAAGCGTCAGGTCAGGTTCACCGGACACCGCGGCACCGGCATCAGGCTGGTCGGGGTCGTAGACCGTGACGGCGCGCAGACGGTTGTTGTGCGCGTCGAGGGTGGTCAGCACTTCGTCGAGCGGCAGTCCCGACAAGTGGCAGCCCTCGACGAGGACTTCGCAACGGTCTCCGTGACGCAACGCCCAGCCCATGATGCGGCGGTGACCGCCCGCCTGGTCGTCGTCGACGATCGCGATCAGCGACGGCGCCTGCGCCCGCACCCACCAGGCCAGGTGCGCGGCCGACGCCGACTCTTCGGTGAGCAGGTCGCCGTGCCTGCCGGCCCGCCCCGGGCCGGTGTCGTGCGCGAGCCGAAGGTTCATCAGTCCACCCCGCCGATCGCGTCGTGACAGGCGCAGGCGTCCTGGGCGCGGCGCGGATGTCCGGCCCGGTCGCCGTGGGCGAGCAGGGCATGGCCGAGGTGCAGTTCGACCTCGGCCAGGTACAGGGCGTCGGCGTCCGGGTCGAGCAGCCCCACCGCCTCCCCCAGCTCGTCGACGGCCTCGCAGGCACGGTCCTGCTCGACCAGAACCTCGGCGAGCAGGACCAACACCCGGGCGGTCTCCGGATGCCGCGGCCGCAGGTCGGACACGATCAGCTCCAGGGCGGCGCGGAAATCGGCTTCCGCACCGACCAGGTCGCCGGTGGAGCGGCGCACTTCG
The DNA here is from genome assembly GCF_039527585.1 of Saccharothrix xinjiangensis. NCBI lineage: Bacteria > Bacillati > Actinomycetota > Actinomycetes > Pseudonocardiales > Pseudonocardiaceae > Saccharothrix > Saccharothrix xinjiangensis. Next base: position 92,827 of record NZ_BAAAKE010000030.1, read on the forward strand.
CCGATGTGCCGACGACCCTGCCCGCGGGCCGCGGGCAGGGTGTCCTCGGCCTCGGCGCGCCGCAGGCAGTCCACCGCGAGGTCGGGGGCGCCGTGGGCGTGGTAGGCGCGGCCCAGCTGTGACCACGCCGTCGCCCGCGACCAGGCGTGATCGAACGCCACCGCCAGCGCGCCGACCCGCGCGGCCTTCCCGTGGCGCCCCAGCCGGGTCAGCGCCCAGCACATGCGCGAATGCGCGGCCGGGACGTAGGGGTGCTCCGCGCGGTCCGCCGCGTCGGCGGCCACGCTCCGGCTGTCCAGCACGGCATCGAACAGCCCGGCGGAGCGCAGCGGGATCCACAACCGCTCCCCGATGCGCCACACCACATCGTCGCGTCCGAGGTCGACTGCCAGCCGCCGGCAGGCCATGACGGTGAGGTACTCCGCCTCGACCCAGACGCGCGCGACCGGGCGACCGGGCGGCGCCCACCCCGCGCCGGGTGGTTCGGAGAAAACGAACTTGCCGGGTTCCAGGGTCTCCGACACCTCGGTCAGCCTGACCAAGTGGTGCTCGATCAGCCGCTCGTGCGCGGCGGTGACCTCCGGATCGGCGGTGGCTTCCTGGTCGGCGGCGTCGCGCTCGCCGTGCAGCGCGTCGGGTACCCGCCACCGGGATGCTTTGGGCGGGCCGCCGAGGTGCAGCGACCCGGCGGCCACCAACCCGGCCAATGCCGCGTCCGTCCCCGCCCGGTCGCGGGTGGGCAGCAGCATACCGACGGCGTCAAGCCCCAGGTCGGGACATGAAAGGATGCACAGCATCGCCCACAGCGTGCGGGCCGGTTCACCGAGAGCGCGGCGGGAGCGTGGTGTCATAGCGTCGGATGCGGCCCTGTTCCCGCAATCGGGAGCCGCGCAACAACTCCAGGCGTTCCTCGAGCAACCTCTCCAGTTCCGGGATGCTGCGACGTTCCCGGAGCATGTGCCACGGCGACCGACCCGACCCGGAACTCCTGTTGTTCCCGGCGAGGGACTCCCCCGCCGGACCGGCGCCCGGAACCCATTCGGGCCCGTGCTCTCGCCCGTACAGCGTGCCCACGAACGCACCGTGACGACGACACCGCCAGGTGTCCGGAGCGGCGACCGTATCCGCCAGACGCCGAACAAAGGAGTGCCCCCCGGAACAGCGATAGGTCGCCAACCAACCTGCTTTCCGAACACCGGCATCCGATTCGACCGTCCCGTTGACTGGCCAAGGTACAACACCTTTAAGAATTCCTCTTTCGTGCATTTCTTCCCCGAGATTGAGGCGACTTGTAGAAGCGACGGACAACTAGCCGCAGATATCTTCCTCGTGGCCGTCGACCCGGTTACCGGTTGATGTCGGCGCGTTTGCGTTCGGTAACCCGACCACCGGTGGGGTCGCGAATTTCGCGGCATCCTCGTTCACCCTCGACAGCCGGGTGAACACCATGCGCCGCTCATCCATGACGTGCCTCCGCGCCCAGGGGCGTGCGGTCGACGAGCGGGCGCATCGTCGGGGAATGCGCGCCCAGGCTGTCGTCGCCGCCCGCCGGCGTTCCCGGCCGACCGCGCCTCACCGGGAGTGGAAGAGGAAGACCGCGCGTCCACGCCCCGGCCACGGAATCCTCGAAGGGCAGGAAAACGACGCCGGTCACCGGGTCTCCCCGCTCGAAGCCGGTCCCATCGCGATGAGTCGCACCCCGACCTCGACCGACCGGGCGGTGAGTGCCCTCCGCACGTCATGGTCGGTCGAGAGGTGGTCGAGGGACGGGACCACGATCGCGGACGTCCCGACCGGCGCCGCGACCTCCAGCACCGCAGCCAGGTCGACGCGGCCGACGAGCCGGCCGTCGGCCATGTCGCGGTCGGTGACGACATGCGACAGAGGCAACTGTGACGCTCGCAGTGCCGGGCGACCATGCGCCGGATGCTGTCCGGCAGATCCCCCCACCCGACGACCTCGACATCGGGGGCGGCGGCGATCCGCACGTAACCGATCAACCGACGCAGGTCGTCACCGCGCATCGACGCGCTGTCGCAAGGCCGTGTCATCGGATCCGATGGCCCCTCGGGCCCGAGCGCAGTAGCGCCTCCGGGCGCGGCAAGCCCTGCGCCGGCCCCCCGAGTGGTGGTGTGCACCGGTTGTTCGGTCATGACTGAATTCCTCGTTGATCGGTAGCAGGGATGGCGGGAGCTGGCAGAAGCCGCACGACCCGTTTACGGCAGGGTTGACAGGGATGCGTCGACGTCGTGACCGGCAGTCGAACCGGCCGAACTGCCGCAGCTACCCCGCAGGCGGAGACCCGAGGGGCTCGGACCTGTCCGACGACATCGCGGTACTTCCACGGCGGACCATGGTTCCGCGCTGCTGTCGCGCCACGTTCATGTCCGTGACGCGGCCCTGTTCCCGCGCTCGGTCGGCGTACAACAGCGTCAGGCGTTCCTCGAGCAGCTTCTCCAGTTCCGGGATGCTGCGACGTTCCCGGAGCATGTGCCAGGGTGACCGACCGGACCCGGGACTTCCGCTTCCTCCGGCAAAGGACTCCCCCGACGGACCGGTACCCGGAACCCACTCGGATCCGTGCTCTTGCCCGTACAGCGTGCCCATGAGTCCACTGTGACGACGACACCGCCAGACGCCCGGCGCGGCGACCGTGTCCGCCAGACGATGAGCGAAGGAGTGCCCTCCGGGGCAGCGATAGCTCGCCGACCAACCCGCTTTCGGCACCCCGGCGTCCGATTCGACGAGTCCACTGACAGGCCAGGGCTTGACACTTGCGATGAACCCTCTGTCGTACATCTCTTCCCTGATATGTAAGGTTTTCCATGGAACCGAAAAGCGGTTCCGTCCCTGCGCCCCGACCGTCCCGCTCTCTGGCGCGGGCCGACTGCCCGACCACGTCCCTGGTCATGCTCACGATCGCCCCAGACCCGGTCCCCCGGCTGCCCGGTCCTCACCGGTCGCGACGGCGATGTGGATGGCGGCCAGGCGCTCGCGCCCCCGGTCGGCGTGCGGCGAGTTGACCAACTCGCACAAGGCAAAGGCGTCGGCGAGCCGGTAAAGGGAGGCGGGGTCGTCGGTGGCATGGGCGATGTCGGCCAGCACTTCCAGAGCGCGGGCATGCTCCATGGTGTCGGCCAGCCGCGCCGGCGTAGCCTGCCTGGACTGCGTGGTTCACGAGGGTGTCGCTGTTCCGGTCGAAGATGTCCAGCGGGTGGTTGAGGTCGTCGACTAGATCCGCTAACGGCACACCGGGGCGGATCGCCGCAGCTGCGGCGAAGGCGGCGATGGTCAGCGGACGCCCGTGACACAGCTCGACCAGCCTGGCGGCGGCCAGGAGGTCGGAACGCGCGCGATCAGGGCCGGTGATGGCCTGGAACAAGGCCAGCCCGTGTTCGTGATCCAGGGGTTCTACGTGGTGGACGCGCGCGCCGTGCTCGACCAGCGATCCCAGTGGGTGGCGGCTGGTGGTCACCACCAGACAGGCCGAGCCACCGTGCAGCAGTGGTGTCACCTGCCGGCCGTGGTCAACGTCGTCGAGCAGCACCACCAACGTCCGGTGGGCGGTCAGCGTGCGGAAAAGCGCGGCGCAGTGCTCCGGATCGGCGGGCAGCGCGTGCTGCGCCACGCCCAGCGCGAGCAGAAACCCCACCAGAATCGAGTCCGGGTGACGGGTTTGTCCCGGGCCGCTGGCGTCGAACCGGACATACAGCACCCCGTCCGGGAACCGTTCACGGACGTCGAGCACCCACCGCACAGCTAGGGCCGACTTCCCGATACCCGCGGCACCGTACAGGCCCACCACCACCGGTCCCCCGGCCACCTGAGCATCGGCTCCGTCTGTCTCGACGAGCACAAGGCTCAACCGCTCGCGATCGTCCTTCCGGTCGGTGAACGCCCGCGTGACCGGCGGCAACTGCCACGGGATCGCCACGACACCGGTGGCCGGACCGGGCACGTGGATGTTGAGCACGTCGACGCTGCCCGCCTGCACCGCCGGGCCGTGCACCGTCCCGCCGAGGTGATTGGCCGTGTCGGCGCCGCTGGACTTCATGCCGCCAGCCCCGGTGCACGCCCACGTCCGGGAAGCGTCGCAACCGACCGCCCTTGCAGGATGACCGGCGGCGATGTGGTGACAGTCGGATTGGGAACGAACGACATACCGGGCATGCTCCAGATACTGTTCACAGGGGCTGGCGGCGTCCGTCGCCGGCCGAACCGAGGCGCGGCGACGGCCTTCTCATTGGAAGGTCGCCGTGAACTCGATCGACCAACGACGGACGCCGACCAAAAGCCCATCGCACAACTTTCGGATGTACCAGGTGGCGAAGCGGAGAAGTTGCGGAGATCATCCGGAGATGCCCAGCGCCAAACGGGTGATACATCAACATCTGCACACCTCCTGACCTGCTGTTTCCAGCTCGCATCGGCTACTGTCTTCAACCTGTACACGGGAGGGCGGCGACGATGACAAAACGTGAAACGCTTCAGCTGCGCCGCAGGGCATGCGGCTTCACCCAGGAAACTCTTGGTGAACGTCTCAGCGTCGACCCGCGAACCGTTCGATCTTGGGAAGCAGGCGAGAACGATCCTCTTCCCGAGCATCGCCGGCCTCTCGCCGAAGCCCTTGAAATCGGTTTGAACGACCTTGGCCGGCTCCTCGCAGGACTTCCGCTCCAGGAACCGCACGCTGCGCATTCGGCAGGCAATAACCCGGAGGCCCTCTCACAGCATGAATCGGACCGCGCTTCGCTCACAGGCGACGTCGGCGAAAGCACCGATCAACCGGTGATCATCGAGCCGGTCGACGTGCCGACGCTGTTGGCCGCCGCTGCGCGTCGAGCGGTCGACTTCGGTTCCGTGCTGGCGAACGCGACCACCGACGACCCCGACCTGGACTGGTTGGGGGTGTCTCTGGCGGAGTTGGCCACCGAGTACGTCCACACTCCGGCGACCGACCTGCTTCCGCGGATCGTCGAGGTCCGCGACGCCGCGTTCGCTCTGATCCGCCGCGGCGTCCGGCCCCGCCAGCTCCGCGACGCCTACCTCATCGCGGGGACCGGGTGCCTGCTGCTGGCCTCCGCCTCCCAGAACCTGGGTGATACAGTCGCGGCCCGTGCGCAGTTGCACACCGCCGAACGCTGCGCCGAGGCCGCCGACAGCGACGCCCTGCGAATATGGGCACGCGGTAGCGCCGCCTTGGCCTTGGAGTGGAGCTCTACCCCGGCTGCCGCCTTGAGGTTCCTCCATCCGGTGTCCCTGGAGGCGGTGGGCACGCAGACCCTCCGACGCACCGTAGCCCTGGAAGCGCGGGTGAGCGCCCGGATAGGCAACACCGTCCGGGCCCACGACGCCCTACGGCGCCTACAGACACTGGAAACGCTGCCCGACCGGCACGACGAGGTCAGCGCCTTCGGCGGACTCTTCACCTTCCCCGACTCCAAGCGGGCCTACTACCAGGCCGGAACCCACGACCTGCTCGGCGATGCCACCGCGGCGCGTCGCCACGCCGACGACGCGCTCACCGCCTACGCCGCCGCACCCGAGCACGAGCAGTCCTACGGCGACATCGCCCTCACGCGCGTCACGCTCGCCCACAGCCACCTACTCGACCGCGACCTCGACACCGCCGCGGCGGCCCTCGAACCACTGCGACACCTGCCGCCCGAGCAGCGCATCGCGCAACTACCCCCGGCCATCCGCCGCACCCACCGCATGATCGCCAGACTCGACAGCACCCGACGCGCACGAGAACTGCTGGCAGACCTGCTCCACGCTCCACCAGCGGCACGGTCGCTAGATTCGAGTGGTGATCGCACCACATCATGACGAGGACTTCACGCGCCCCTTGGTGGACCGCGCAGCCCACCAGCTGGGCCTGAACACCAGCGGACTGCGGCTGATGCACCGCCACGCCACCGCGGTCTACCTGCTCCCCGCCGTCGACGCCGTCGCCCGCGTGCACACCAGCGACCCGACAGCCGCCGTACGCGCGGTCACCATCGCCGACTGGCTGACAGACCTCGGCTTCCCGGTCACCGCTCCACTACAAGGCCACGTCCCCGTCGTCGACGGCGAAGCCGCGATCACCTTTTGGACCCACTACCCCCAGCCCGACCCGGCCCTCCGTCCCGACCCGGCCGTGCTGGGCCACCTGCTGCGCGAACTGCACCGACTCCCGCCGCCCCCGGTCGACCTGCCCATCTACCGCCCCTTGTCCTCCCTGCGCACCACGATCGCCACCGCGACCTACCTGACCACTAACGACCGGACCTGGCTCACTGAAACCGCCGACACCCTGCTGACCGCCTACGCCTCCCTGGACTTCCCACTGGGAAGCGGCCACCTGCACGGCGACGCCTACCCCGGCAACCTGCTGCTGGACACCACCAACGGCCGCTGGCTACTCGGCGACTGGGACGAAACCGCCACCGGCCCCCGCGAACTCGATCTCGCCAACACCTACCAGGGCATCCGCATGGGCCGCACCAGCGCCGAACTGGACCGCTTCGCCCACGCCTACGGCCACGACCTGCGTACCTGGCCCGGCCTCACAACCCTGCGCGGCCTCCGCGACCTGCACACCCTCGGCTCCTTCATCCGCCGAGCCGACAATGGTGACCACGAAGCCTCCGCCGTGCTACGCCACCGCCTGCAAGTACTCCGTCAAGACGAAGCCAGCCTGACCTGGCACGACCTATAACACATGTTCCGATCGACGCCACACGGCGATCAAACGGTTGATCCGGCAAGGACATGAATCTTTGCGATCTGCTGTTTCCACTTGAAAGGCCGCCGTGAACACCCCCGGCCGAGGACAGACGCCGACCGGAAGCTCAACCAGGCGCCGAAGCGGAGACTGTGCGGAGATCTTCCGGAGACAGCCGTCCGCCGAACGGGTGATCCATTGGCACCGATAAAGCTCCTGACCTGCCATTTCCAACCCGCGTCGGCTACTGTTCCGGGTCTGAATACGGGAGGGTGACGAAGATGGCCAGGCGTGAGTCGCTTCAGCGACGACGTAATGCATGCGGCTTCACCCAGGAAACACTCGGAGAACGACTCGGCGTCAACGCACGGACCATCCGCTCCTGGGAAGCCGGCGAAAACGACCCACTCCCCGAGCACCGCCGACCGCTCGCCACCGCCCTGAAGATCAGCCTCGACGATCTGGACCGACTTCTCGCCGGTCTCCCGGTCCTTGACGAGCCCGACGCCCTGGCGACAGCGGGTGGTGACGCCGAGCGGCTGCGGATGCGACTGGACTTCTCCCTGTCGGATACCGCTTCGCCCGGCAGGTTGGAGTTGATCGAGCAGCAGGTACGCGACCACCTGACCGAATACACCCGAACGAGTCCGGAGCAGGCCCTGGCGTCGTTAATCCCCGATCTCGACGAGGTCCACACGCTGGCCGCACGGCGCCATCCCGTTCCGGTCCACCGGACGTTGTCCGCGGCGGTCACCATGCTGACGTTGCTGGTGGCCGACGCCCACATGAAGCAAGGGTCGGTCATCGACGCGCGCCGGTGGTACCGCACGGCGCTGCTGGCCGCCCGTGACGGTGACGACCCGCTGCTGGCCGCGCTGGTGCTGGCCCAACAGACCATGCTGGCCTACTACTACGAGACACCGGAGCGGACGGTCGACCTGGCGCGGCACGCCCGGGAGCTGGCCGGCGACACCGTGTGCGACGCCGCAGCGCTGGCCGCCGCCGCCGAGGCCCGAGCCTTGGGCAAGTTGGGCGATACCCGTGGTGTCCACCGGGCACTGACCGAGGCCCGGCTCCTGACCGACCGGCTTGCCGACCTGCGCGCGGGCGACGATCCGCACGCCGCCTACCGGTTCAACCACGGCAGGCTGGCGCTCTACGCCTCCGGTGCGCTGTCCAACCTCGGCGACGTCGCCCACGCCCATGCGGTCCAGGACCAGGCACTACAAACCTACGCGGCCGAGCCCAGGTTGGTGATCGACCCGGCGTTGATCTGCCTGGACCGCGCGCTCGTCCAGGCCACCGCGGGCGACTCGGCCGGTGGTGCCGACCTCGCCGTGGCCACGCTCACCGAACTCGCGCCGGCCCACCGGACCGCCGTCGTACTCACGCGCGCCCGCGACGTCGTCACAGCCGCCGAGGCGTTGCCGGGCGTACGCAAGGACGCGGTGCAGGCTGTGGAGCAGCTACGCGAGCTCACCACGGTCTGACCCCGCCGCAGACCGGCCCGATCTCCCGAAGGCGCCACCCCGGTCGTGTGCACCCCTGACAGGGCGACCGACCCCGCGGTCCGGACACTGGGGTGGTGACTTCAGGGCCGTACGAAGCGACCGCGCAGCAGGACTTCACCGCCGCCACCACTCGCCCGATGCTGGAGAGGGCATGCCGCCTCGCGGGTGTGGACAGCGGCCACACCCGGCTCCTGCGCCACCACAGCAACGCCGTCTACCTCGTGGGTCGGCCGCCTCACGAGGTCGTGGTCAAGATCGGGCGTCCCGGCCCCGACCCCGATCAGGATCTGCGCGATGCCCACGGCCTGGTTGAACTCACCGAGTGGCTGACCAGCCACGACGTGCCCACCACCACCCTGCTCGACACGCCACACCAGCCACTGTTCATCGACGGCCACGTGGTCACCCTGTGGCACTACCTGCCCCAGCAGCAGCCGGTCACCACCCACGCCATCGCCGCACCACTGCGCGCCCTGCACCAAGCCCCTCTTCCTCCGATCACCCGTCCGCCGTTGGACCCGCATGCCGCGATCACCCGGTCCATTGCCGTCAGCCCCATCCTGACTTCACGGCAACGACGCGTGCTGCTCGACCGCCTCGACCGCCTGATGCCCGCCTGGACCGCCCTGTGCTCCAGCTCGGCCGCGCGACTGGTCCACACCGATCCCCAGCACCGCAACACACTCTGGCGCCCCTCCGGCGAGCGGTCGCATCAGCCCGGCGAGTCGGATACCGGTCAGGCCGTCCTGTGCGACCTGGACGACGTCACCCTCGGCCCGGTCGAATGGGACCTGGTGACCATCGAGATCCACTACCGTCGGTTCGGCCACGCCGACGCCGACTACGAGGGCTTCTGCCGCGCCTACGGACGCGACATCCGGAAGTGGCCGGGCTACCCCGAACTCAGGCAGCTTCGGGAACTTCGCATGGTCACGACCAACGCTCGCAAGTCCGCACCCGGAAGCCCGCAGGCCGCCGAGGTGCATCGGCGCATCGACGGCTTGGAAGATGCCCCGGACCGGCGATGGCGAATCCTGTAGACAGTTGAGCACCGGCGCCGCCTGGCCCGGGAAACTGAATGCAGACACATAACCGTTTGGAGCACCCGCCGGTACGCCGTATTGTCTTGGCATGTCGCCGTGGACCTCCCCCCGCGAAGTCTTCAGCCAGGAGTACGAGGCCCGCTTGCAGGCACTCCGGCCAGGCGCCACAGAGTTGATCAAGAAGCAGCACATCGTATCCCAGGCGCTGCTGAGGCGTTTCGCCGGGCAGGACAGCAATGGCGGAGCGGTCCTCGTTCCGTTCGACGTGGAACACGGCCGCGAACTGAAGCAGACCGGCCCCGCAGGCTGCGCCTGGATTCCCCACTTCGTCCCATACGCGTCCAAATCCGTCGAAGAACTCTGGCAAACGGTTGAAAATAAGTTGGGTGCCGCCATAGACATGGTCGAACGGGGACGACTCGACCTGAACACGACCAGAACGATCAAGGACACGATGGCCCTCCATCTCGTTCGCAGTGATCGCTACAGGCGAATCCACAACGACGGCACAACACGAGTGCCCGACCAAGTTCGCAATCGAGTTCTGATAAGGTACTACGATCAACTTCTAGGTGTGTACATCAGGCGAAACCACCGGCTTCCCGACAGTCCGAGGGACCTGATTCGCCTGGCAGATGAACTCGTTTCCGAACAGGCCAGCAGCAGACTTGACGGCTCCGACATGCGAGTGATGATTGAGCAGACGTTTGAGTCCGCCAAGCAGATGTTGAACAGTCACGCACTGGAGGTTTGGAGCACCCCTCCCGGCTCGGAACTGCTGATCTCGGACGCCCCGGCTTTCACTATGCAGTATTCAGCAGACCGTCGTACCACGCGCATCGGCGTGGCCATAGGTGACGCGCATGCCATCGTCATGCCCTTGAGTCGCACAACCCTGGCTTGCATCGGAAGAAAGAAGAAGCGAGACGTCCTCACCGCCGAACGAGTCGCCTTCATCAATGAGAAGTTGATACAGAATGCGACCCGGTTCGTTTACTACTCCCCGGACAGCCAACTGAAGAGCTTTGTTTCACTCGTCCAACCTACGCGGAGATCCGCCAACCAGGCCGGTAGCCCTTGATCAGCTCACACGGCTCGGCCGAATCCGCCAGATCGGACGGCACCGCAATCGCTCCGGTGTCTGCCTGTTCCGCAATTGTGCTGCGTCCATTCGCGGGCTCATCCGCCGGCCGGAGGCAGCCGCCACGTCCAGGGACGCCGGTTGGCGATCAGCGCGAGTAGGTGTTGCAGATTTCGCTGGTCGGATGGTCGGCCGTCGGTCTTCAAGGTGGCGGTCGCTACGTCGGTAGCGGTGTCGGGTATGGCGTCGGCCAGCAGGGGCAGCGTGTCGAGTACCGGGTGTAGGTCGGGGTGGCGGCGCCACCGTGACCAGGGCAGTTCTCGGCCGATGGCCAGGCAGTGGTCGTTGACGGCGATGAACAGCGACAGCGTGGTGTAGCCGGGGCCTGCCATGGCTTTGCGGCCGGGGACCGCGGCAGGGACGGCGGGACCTAGGGTGTCGGCAAGCATCTGGACGAGGTGGTCGTGGGTGTCGGCTTCGACCGGCAACGCGCCTCGGCGGCGCAGGGCGGCGGCGACGGCAGCCCAGGGTGCCCATTCCCGGCGCCACGAGCTGCCGGCGACATCCAGCAGGGCCGCCACCAGCGGATCCAGGCCGTCGTCGGGCTCGGGTTCCCGGTCGACGGTCGTGTCCGGCCGCAGCCTGGTCTTGCGGGCGGCGGGCTGGTGCGCGGTGCCCACCTCGGTGAAGGCCGGCATGAGGTGCTCGCGGACACGGCCGGCGAGGTCGTGGTGGCGGTCGCGGACCAGTTCGGCGAGGCGCTCGTCATTCACGCCGAGGTCGCGCAGTACCAGCAGTTCCACGATGGCCATCGTGACGTCGAGGGTGATCCACGCGGTGTCGAAGTCCAGTGCGGAGACCACGCCGCCGTGGGCGGCGTCGTTGCGTGCCTTGGACGCCGCCCACGCCCACGCTGTGGCCTCGGGCAGCTCGGACGGAGCTGCCGCGCGCTCGGCACCGTCGGGCTGGTCGGATGCGGGCTGACTGCCAGCGGGGCCGGTGCTGCCCGGGTCGGGCTCCCGGCGGGTGGTGTGGCGGCTGGTCAGCAAGGGCTCGGCGTGCTCGCCCAGGTGGTCGACGAGTTCGTGCAGCCGCTGCCGCAGCGTGGGCTGGTTGCGCAGCGAGTCGAGCACGAAGCCCTTGTACTGCCCCAGATGAGGGTGGTCTGCGAGCGTGGTGCCGATCAGTTCCCGCAGCTGGGCGAAGTCCTCGGCGGGCATGCGGGTCATGCCGGCGGTGTCGGCGCGGCCGGCGAAGTAGGACTCGGCCGCAGTGACGGCGGCGACCAGGCGCGTGTCCATCAGCAGGGTCTGCTCGTGGGCGGTGGTCAGGGTGGCCATCGTGCCGTCCAGTTCGTCGGCCACCTGCCGCCACCGCGGCAGGAGCTCGGCGAAGTCGACGTGCTCCAGGGTGAACAGCATCCTCGACCTGGGCACCGCGCCGGTCTGGGCGGGGATCACCGGCGGGAACCGTTTGTGCAGCTGTAGCAGCGGGGCGCCGTCGGTGGCACGGTGCGGCGCGGCGTCCTCGACCGTGTCGCGGTCGGCGTGGTGCAGCATCACCGACAGCACGCCGGTCTCTCGGCGCACGGTCAGGCTCAGCAGGCGACGCAGCGACCCGACGTGTACCAACAAGGTGTCCAGGTCGACCGGCGCTGGAGTGCGGATCCGGGCCTGGATCGTCTCGTTGACGGTGACCTGCGATCCGCTCACGGTGTCGTGACGGCGCATGCCGACCTTGGACACCAGCGCGACAGTGGTGCCGTCCTCCAGCGTGGCGGTCGGTTCAACGTGCACAGCGCGCTGCACCAAGGGCACGGTGTCGTGCTGCGGGGTCCGGGGCATGACCCGACGCAGGGTTTCCGACGCCGACCAGGCCGCCAGGTGCTCCAGCTCCACATCGACGCCGGAGAACACGGCCGTCTTCTCCGCCGGGACCAGATCGGCGCGCCGGTCGACGGGCACCGGGAGCTCCGGGTCCAGGTCATCGGGGCGGCCCAGGTGCAACCACACGCCTTCGACCACCGCGTCCGCGAGCAGGCGGTTCATGTTGCCCCGCACGTGCAACAGCGTGATCCGGCCGCCCATGGTGGTCTGTCCGTGTACAACCAGCGCCGACGTCGCCGTGGACCGGGCCGACCAGACGCCGTTGACCGGTTCGATCAACAGCGGGACGAAGCCGGCGGTGACCAGGACGGCACGACCGCGCTCGTCGATGGTGAGCCTGCCGTTGAGCCGACGGACCTCGGATTCGGGACGGTGGTCGGCGACCCACCAGGTCCCCTCATGAACAGCGGACACCGTTGGCCTCCCGCGACTGGTCACCCGAACTGCACAGCCCAGTCTGCCGCCCGGTGATCCCACGGCTTCACCAGGGCGTGATCGCGCGATCAGTCCGGTCGCGTGGAAGGCCCGTTAGGTGCGGTGCAGTCACCGCCGTCCCGGCACCGCTGAGTGCCGAGCGGTCAGCCGTCTCGTCGCCGTCTCCGCAAAATTGCCGCTTCTTCACCGCTTCGTCACCTGGTCCCGCGGGCCAGCAGCCGGTTGGCTGAGGATCAGCGGCGCTCGACACCGGGCCTGCTCACGCAGATCGCTTCGTTCTCCGAACCTCCTGTCGGGAAGCGGTGGTCGTCCCCCCGGTGACGGGTGCCGCCCCAGCCAGCCCCTGGGGACGTCGAACCAGGCCCAGCTGCATCAGGGAGGTGTCGTGTCCGCCGCCAGCTGCATCGCGTCGCCCCCCATGGCCGCCGTCGCACCCAGTGCTTCCACGACGATGCCGACGTACGCCGGGCAGTCCACGCTGATCTCCCGCGCCGAACTGCTCGTGAAGGTGCTGTCGGTACCCGCACAGCCTGCGGCCGCGGTGTCGGCGGAGCTGGTCGTCCATGTCACCGGCGGCTCGTTCGCCGATGCCCAGGACGTGCTGACCTACCTGCAGTCGGTAGGGCGCGCCACCCATACCGGCGACGGAAGCTACCGGATCCGTCGAGTGCAGCGTCCCGGATCGACCGACGACCTGCGTACACCCCTGCTGCGCCACGCCGACTGGTTCCTGCGGCGCGCCCTGGCCGCCGACCTGACGATCCGCCCGCACGATCGTCGCTCGGCACCGCCGCCGACCTCCACCGTGCACACCTTCCCCGGCACCGAAGACGCCGTCAGGTGGTACACCGACAACGCCCGTCACCTGCAAGCCCTGCTGCCCGTATTGCTCGACCTGGGCCGCTTCGACCTGACGTGGCGATCCGCGGAGAACCTGTGGGCGTTGAGCCGCTGGACCGGCGACCACCACAGCGCGTGCGAGGCCCAGATGATCGGACTCACCGTGGCCCAGCGTTCACCGGGTTTGTCCCGCCGTGCGCGGCTGCTCGCCCGCGCCGATCACCTGACCCGCGCAGGGACCTCCTTGGTCGACTCGGGCAGGCACGCGGCGGCGCTGCCGTTGTGCGAGGAGGCGGTGGCCATCGCAGCCGCCGAGGACTCACCTACGGTGCTCTCGGCCGCGCTGGCGGCCCGTGCCCATGCTCAGCACACCGCGGGCCATACCGGTCGGGCTGCCGTGGACCTGTTCCGCGCGCTCGAGCGCGCCCAGGACGACCACAGCCGTGCCCTGCGCCACCATCACCTGGCCGTCGTGCTGACCGACCTCGACCGCCACGACGAGGCCATGATCAACCTCGCTTACGCCGCCCGACTGATGCGGGTCCTCGGAGACGACCTCGGCCGCGCCCGGGTCACCACCAGCCACGCGGACACGCTCACTCGCACCGGTCACCCCAACCAGGCCTTCGCCCTGCTCGCCGACTCCCTTCCGATCGTCACCCGATCGGGCTGTGCGCTCGACGTGGCCGAGGCACAGGCGGCCTTGGGGCGCTGCGCCCGCGCCACAGGTGACCTCGAGGGCGCGCTCGCCTGGTTCACCGCCGCCAGGACGAACTACCTCGCGGCAGGCCACGACCACCGGGCCCAGGCCATGCAGCCGGCGATCCTGCACTGCGCCGCCGACAGTGGAGGTGGCGGGTGAACCGGTGGGAGGCGATCTCCTGCGTGGTCATGCTGATGGTGTTCACGGCGGTCCTCATCGCCTGCCTGAGGGCACCTTCCGGCCAGGTCTCGCAGCGCCGCGCACCGACACCTCAAACCGGACAGGGCGAGCACCATTCGTCGGGCTCGGCCGCGAAGCCGTCCGGCACCCGCGCTCGGCATCGGGCGCACCGCCGCCACGGCCGCACCACGCTTCCGCGCGCCCCACGACGTGCGCACCCGATCTTCACCCGGCAGACAGCGCAGCCCCGACGACTCCTCGACATCCGACTTCGCCACAGAACGCGACCGACCACAAACGAGTGCCACCTCCGAAGACGACGAGCTGAGACCACGGCACCCGACCTCCGGCCCCACGATGTGCGGGCCGGGCGCGCAGCGCCACCATGACCACTCCCCTGCGACCCGGGTCCGGTCGACCATCGACGAGGTAATCACGATGCCGCACGCACGCACCTCTCACATCTCGACGCCACACGCGACGCGCCGCCGCGACAGACGGTGGGTTCGGTGTTCGTCCGGCGGCGGTCGCCTCGGGACGGCAGCCCATACGACCGCCGTTCACGGCCTCGTTCCCGCACCGGCGATTCCCCCTCGGCTCGTCATCAACTCTGAACCTCCGACACCGACGACCCACCAGGTGCCCAGGTGGCGATTCCACCGACAGCGCCCTCCAGTCCGTGGTGCTTCCCTGCGGCACGGAGGACACGTCCATTGCGGCAGGCAGTACAGGCGTCGGCAGGGTCGCCGCACGTCGAGGCGTTGCTCATCAACCGACACCTGCGGTGCGTACCGGACGCCGAGAAAGCGCCGCTGTGCCCGCCGCCCTGCAAGTTCGTCGAATCGCGCCGCTCAGCAACTCCTCCCGGGTCGGCAGGCCGCGCTGTCGGCGCCAGCGCGTGTCGCACTCGGCGCATTCCGGCTCATGCTCAAGGCGGGGCATCCCGTCACGTGGCAGCACCGCCTTCTCTCCGCAGGCGGTCAAGACTGTGTCACCGGGGCCAGCGTCGATCGGGATGGCGTGGCGACCACCGGCGTGCGGAAACCAGCGGTAGGGCTCGCGTTCCACCACCAACATCACGCCACCTCAGCTGGGCATAGGAGTCGCCTGCGACACCCCGCACGGTCGAAGCCCGTGGTCGTTGTGGTTCGCGTGCCACGAACCACTCCGTCGCACCGTGTTCGACGGTGTCGTAGCCTGTGCGGCCCCAGCGACGTGTGGCCCGGGTCGCTCGACACCAACCAGACGCCCCGACGAGCCGATGCGAGTACCAGCAGAGACATCGGTACCAGCCTCCAAAGCTGTGGAACAGGTGCTGACCTGCGCCGTCACCCCCATACCCCCGACTGCTCTCCGGGATCACCAGAGCCAGGTCCTGCTTGGTAGCCAACTGCCGACCCGAGCCCTGCACCAGGTGACGAAGCGGCAATTTTGCGGAGAATCTCCGGAGAACCCATGATCCAAACGGGTGACAGAACTCGACGCGAACGCTCTGACCTGCCGTTTCCCCCCTTCCTTCGCTAGCGTCTTCGACCCGGACATGGAAGAGGGCGGCGTGAAGTACGTACGACGTGAGGCGCTCCAGCGACGGCGGCGGAAATCCGGATTTACTCAGGACAGCCTGGGCGCGCAGCTGGGCGTCAACGCGCGCACCATCCGGTCCTGGGAAGCCGGCGAGAACGAGCCCCTACCTGAACTGCGCCAACCCCTCGCCGACGCCCTCCGCGTCACCCTTGATGACCTCGACAGGCTGCTGGCCGGACTGCCTGCCTCCACCACCTCCGACAACGTCATCGGCCCTCACCGGCGCGACCGCACCGATGAGACGATGTCACCGGACCGGCACGCCATGCCGGACACCGGCGCGAAGTCCGACAAGGAGGCAGCCTGGATGGCTCTCAACCGCAGGGGATTCGTCAACGCCATCGCCACCATCACCCTGGGAATGGACGTCGTCCCCGAGCTCGACCGGCTGGAGCACCTGCTGCCCGGCACCGCTACCCCACGCCTGCCGCGTCGGCTCGGTGTCGCCGACATCGAGGGCATCGAACAGCTGACTCGCGGCTTCCGCGACCACGACTACCGCTACGGCGGCGGCCTGGCCCGCAGCGCCGCGCTCGCCCAACTCGAACACGTGCTCAAGCTCCACGACCTCGACTGCTCGCCTGCGGTGCGCACCTCTCTCCGCCTGGCCACCGCGGACCTTGCCCAGACCGCGGGGTGGATGGCCTACGACGTCGAACTGCACGACGACGCCCTGCGCCTGTGGACCATCGCCCTCAAGCTCGTCCACGACGTGGACGACCCGCGTGGCGCCGACCTGACCGTGCACCTCCAGCTCGACATGGCGCACCAGGCGCTGCACCGCGACCGGCCCCGGGAGGCGCTGAACCTGGCGCGGCTGGCCCACGCCACCGCCGCGGGCCACGACCACCCGGTCAGCCGCAGCACCGACGGCTACATCGCCTCCAACCTGGCCTGGTGCCACGCCTCACTGGGCAACGTCGACGCCTGCCGCCGGGCGCTCGACCTGGCCGAACGGACCTACCTCGACCTCGACACCACCGTCATCCCGCCGCACGTGGTTCCGGCGGAACTCGACGCCCAGCGCGGTCACGCGCTGCACCTGCTCGCCGCCACCGACGCCGCGTTCGCCGTCGAGGCGGTCGACCGGCTCAGCGCCGCCGTCGACGGCTACGGCCCCGACTACGCCCGCTCCGCCGCGGTGAACCTGCCCGGCCTGGCGACCAGCCAGTTCCGCGTCGGCGACATCGACGCCGCCGTCGCCACCGGACACCGCGCCATCACCGAGATCAGCGCGCTGTCCTCCAGACGAGCCCACCTCCGGCTACACAGCATGGCCGCCGTCGCCGCACCCCACGCGCACCGATCCGACGTCGCCGAGCTACGCCAACGGGTAAAGGCGCTGTCCCCGAACGGCGCCGCGTGAGCGTCACACCACGCCAACGCGGCGGGCTGCCCGGCGACACCGAACTGCGCCACGCGTGCGCCGTCTTCAGCCTGGACCCCACCGAGGCCCGCCTGCTGCACCACCGTTCCAACGCCGTCTACCTGCTACCCCGTGAGCACGTCGTCGTGCGACTCGCCCCGGCAACTCCGCTGCGGCACGAACGCGCGGTTACCGCCATCGCGGTCACCCGGTGGTTGGCAGCCGACTCCGCTCCCATCGCGCTGGCCCCGATGCCCGGAGACCAACCTGTCGTCGTGGCTGACGCGATCGTCACCTTCTGGCCGTGGCGCCCGACCACTCCCCCGCCAGGGCCCGCCGACCTCGCGGCACCACTGCGGCATCTTCACCACCTGCCACCTCCACCGTTCGACGTGCCGCGCTACCAGCCCTTGCGCAGGCTGCGCGAAGCCCTGTCCCTCGATAGCAACAGACCGGTACCCATGCTGACCGACGACGACCATGCATGGCTACACGAGCAGATCAGCCACGCGCTCGACGCCTTCACCACGACGGACTTCCCCCTCGGCACAGGACTGGTACACGCCGACGCTCACAGTGAAAACCTCGTCCGCGACGGCGAGGACTGGGTCCTAATCGACTGGGATCAAGCGTGCATCGGCCCCCGCGAACTCGACCTCGTCGCCAGCCTCCCCGACCACTTCCACACCCCCGAAGCCGAACGGACCGCATTCCGCAACGCCTACGGCCATGACCCCACCCAGTGGAGCGAATGGCGCATTCTGCGGGACATCACCGAATTGCACTCGCTCGGGTCCTATATCCGTCTCGCCCCCGACAAACCGGCCGCCGCACAGGAATTGAACATTCGACTGCGCTCACTGCGCTCCGGTGATCGCAGTATCCGCTGGACCGCCGTCTCCTGATCCATTCAATACGGTCACCCTAATTATCCGTAATACATCCTTCGCGTTGAGGCCAGCAGGGAGAGCATATGTCCGACGATGCCACGGCCCTCGCCGCATTCGGCTACGAACTGGGCGTGCTCAAGCGCATGCGCCGCACCGGGTGGTGGCATGCCGGTGTGCGCGACCCCGAGTCCGTGGCCGAGCACACCATGCGCGTCGCTCAGCTCGCCGCCCTGATCGCCGCCGAAGAAGGCGCCGACCCAGCCCGCGCGTCCTTTCTGTCCCTGTGGCACGACACCCAGGAGACCCGCACCGGCGACCTACCCCACACCATCAACGGCTACATCACCAAACCCGACGCCCGGGCCATCACCGTAGACCAGACCGCGAAGCTCCCGCAGCGCTCACGCGATGCCGTACGCGATGCCGTCACCGAGTACGAGACCAAGGAATCAGCTGAAGCCCGGTGCGCCAGCGACGCCGACAAGCTGGAGATGCTGCTCCAAGCCGTCGAATACCGCGACACCGGCGTGCAACGTGTGGGCGGCTGGATCGATTCCGCCCTCAAGGGCCTTAAGACCGAGACCGCCCGACGGATCGCCGAGGCCGCGGTGACTCTCTCACCACTCGCCTGGCGAGATCGTTAGAGGTTGCGACCATAGACCTTGAGCGAGCGCGTCGCTAGTGAATGCATAGGCACCTTCTGAACCGATCGCTTAGGCTGCTGCGATGACTCCGCCTGAACGTGACTACTCGTGGCTGCCTGAGCATCAGTTCCACGCCGCGTACACACTCGCCCACGTTGATGCGCTCATCGCACGTGCCGGCGAGGTGCTCCATGACTACCTGGAGCCAGGTCCGTTCACTCTGGAGAACATCGTCGACGGTCAGGTCGCCAAGGTGCGAGTGAAAGCCGTCGCGCCACTGCCTGCCGCCGCAGCTCGTTACGCAGCGGATGCGATGACTCAGTTGCGGGCCGTAATCGAGCACACAATTTTCGCCGAAATCGAATATGTCCTGGGACGGGCACTTTCCGATGACGAGGCACGGGCGATCGAGATGCCAGCGGCGATCAGTGAGGCGAAGTTTTCCGAGTGGTTAAGGCATCGGCGCCGCCGTGATCTTCCACCCCTGCACGACGGCCAGCCGATGGTGCGCCGCCTACGCCAACTACAGCCGTACCAGCGCACGGACGTCGACAACCACCCGATGCGAGTGTTGGCCGAGCACACCAATCTCGCAAAACACCGAACCCCTGCCGTGGCGGCGGTGCGCCTGGGAAAGATCAATCTCGACGTACCGGAACCTGCGGCGACGACAATGCCCGGCGGACCGGTACAAATCGGGGACATCCTCGCGACCATACCGATGGGTAAGCAAGTGCCCGCCACCATCTGGCCCGAGGTGTCAATCCAGCGTCCTCACACTGCCACCTGGCACATAGTGATAAAGGAATTGGGCATGCTGGAGGAGTGGGTCCGCACGATTGCGATCCCATACTTGGTTGCCGGGACCCGCGATGTAAGCCCGCTGCCACCTGGACTTGACACCACAGTGGGCCACGAAGACCTCCGTGTGACCCTGTCTGTCGCTCCTGACAAGTCGGCCATGAAGCGGTCGGAGTGGAGGATCATGGCGGCGACCGCCCGTCAGGGACTGACGGAGACGCTCGCCCTGCATCCGGAACGGGTCGAGCCTGCGGTAATTCAAGCCTGGCTGGACGGGCTCGACGACGACGCAGTAATGGCCGTTGCCATTCGTTTGCAAACCAATGGCGATGTACGCCGACTCGATCATGTCGTGCGAGAAATGCTTGCCGAGGCGTTGGCGGCCAACGACCGCCGGTGACACCCCTTGGTTACTTCCTCACCGGATACAGCACATCGCCAGGTTGACACTAGAAAAGTGATCAACTGGCGTTTCGCTCAGGCTTTCGGGAAGCCAGGACTATCTGATCGGGAGGGAAACAGCAGAGAGCGCCTGTCTCCCTCCCGATCAGCGGCGATTCATCGGGCAGCCACCGGTTGCGAAGTAAGGCGATCCCGCACCTGAGTGGGCAGCAGACCGCGTTCTCCGAACGTCGTAGCGATCAGGACTCGTAGCTGCTCACGATTACGGCCGGGGCTTTGAGCGATGACGGTCCGCCAGGCCGCCTGGGTGTCCTCCAACAAATCGAACAGGATATTCGGGTGCACCAGGTGCACATGGTCTTCGGCTCCCTTGGCCGCTTCGGTTTCGATACCGGGCCGAGGAGAGACGATCACAGTGACGCTGCCCAACGGTGCGGCGACGACACCGCGGTCAGCGGCAAGCAGCCGCAGTTGGTCATTGGCCTGTCGAACGTAGCGATGCGAGACCAGGCCGACCGGCTTCTGCTCGCTCTTGGCCTCCAATGCGATCCATAGATGATTCGCCCAGCTCCAGAGGGCGTCGCACCGGCCAGTGCCTTCCGGCTTGCCCGCCTCCGCGCCGAGCAGAGTGCCCAGCTGCGCGAGCGCCGCCTCATACAACGTTGCCTCGGTGTTGCCCAATCCTTCGCGCATCGCCTGCACGGCGGTGTCATGGTTGGCTTGGGTAAACCCGGCGGTAAGCCGGTGGACGACGGCCGCCACGGCGGCGGTGTCCTCCGGGCCCAGTGGTTCGGGTTCGACGTCGGGCAGCGGTGGCAGTTCGCGCAGCCACGTTCCGGGCTTGGCGATCTGCTCGGCCTGCTGGATCAGCGTGCGCGCAGCCAGTCGTGCTCCCGCGTCACCGCCAGTCACTCCAGCCTGATCGGTCCACACCGCGGCCAGGTAGGTCCACAAGGCCCGGTAGCCGTGGTTAACGTCTCCGCCTTCATGAATCTTGCGAGCCGCGTCCTGGGCTCGACGCCCGGCATCGGCCCACCGCTTGGCCCAGGCATCGCTGGTGGCCTCGATCTCGATGCCCACGGCGTCGGCGAGTGCGGCGGTGCCCGGTGGCGGCGTTTTGACCGCAGCCTGCCGGTTCTGCAACAGCAGCGGCTCGGCGCCGGTGCGCCACTGCTCCCCCTGGGCCAGGAACATGCGGACGTTGTCCAGAACCTCGGCCTGACTCGTGTCGCGGCTGTTACTGACGCCGAATTGGATCTCCGCCTGCATCTCCGGATCCAGGGCGTATAGGGTCTCCGGTCGCAGGAGATAGCCGGTCAGGTCCTCACCCAATACCACCACGACCGCCCAGTCATTGGGTCCGCGGGTACAACGGCCCGCGCCTTGCACCACGCGGGTGCGCACCCGCTCCGCCAGGGCGCTCTGCGCTCGCACCCGAACCGAGAGAAAACGTTCCTGGAGCGTGTCCCTGTTCGGCGTGCCCTCCAGGACCACGACTCGGCAGTCGTCCCCGGGCAGGTCGAGTCCATCGTAGCGACTGGCCAACCCACAGGTGCCGTTGCGCAGCTTCGCGAAGGGCTCCATCCCCTTCTCGACATCGCCGATGGTCATCACCGGCCATCCCGGCTGCGCGAGTTCGGCAGCGCGTGCTGCGGCGGTGTCGCCGTCGGGGGTCAAGACCAGGGCCTTGCCGGTCAGCGCGACGATCTCGCGGGCGAGCGCAACCGGGTCGGCGTCCTCCACCATGCTCAGGAAGACGAAGAACCGGCGACCCGACCGTGGTGTCGGCGACTTGTCCGGCAACGTGAGCCGGGTGATGGGCGAGCGCCCGAAGGCCCGTTCCAGCTCACCACCGCTGCCCAACGTCGCAGACAGGTAGAGCCTCTGATGCGCACCGACGAACAGTGAGTTGTCCGAGGTCGGCGGAATCAGCGGACGGATCAGGATGCCGCTGTAGGACACGTACACCAGGCACGACGAGAGACCACCGCGGATCATGGAGTACCGGAAAGCCTGGTCACCCTCAAGAGTGGCGAGGGCCGCGTCCAACTTGGCGACCATCCCGTCGTTGCGCAACGGCACCACCAGGCGCACCTGGTGGTGGGCTCCTGGATCGGGCGAGGCGTCTCGCAGTCGCTGCAAGATCATTCCGTCCAATGCGGGGGCCACGGCCTCCAACAGCAACGCGTATACGGCGATGTTCTCGCGCCTGCCGATACCTACGGCGTACTGCTCTCCGACATACTGCTCCCCGGCATGCGCATCGTCGAATAGCAACAAGTCAGCCGTCAGAAGCTTCGGAGAACTGTTGAACACGCTGCTGTAGGTAGTGATGGCGACAGCCTCGCCCGCCTCGTAGCGCAGTCGATCGTCCAACACCCAGTCCTTGCGGTGCGAGCCAGCGAGGACAACGGCGGGAATGCTTTCACGGATCGCGACCTGGTGAACCTGACGTGCCAATTGTCGCGTCGGACAGGCGTAGATCGCCCGCGCTCGCCGAACACGGCGGACCCATTCTGCTATCAGCAGGCCAGGAACTGTCTTCCCCGTCCCCGTAGGCAACTCCAGCGCCAGGTCAGAGGTGTCAACATGCTTCGGCCAGTATTGCCGCAGTATATCGGTTTGCTGTGACCATAGGCCAGGAACCGAGTCCGGCCTGTGCGGAAGGTCCGAGTAGAGCGCTTCCGGATTTTTCGGAGGTGCCCCGAAGGACGTCCCCCCTTTGAAGGCCATCAAACACTCCAAATCTTCAAAAATTCAGTATCTACATATTGAAATATAAAGTGTGCGGTTGCCTTCATCTCGACGGCGAACCCGCTGATCAGCGGCTTGAGATACAGGCAAGCGGACACTTTCGAAGCAATATTCCCGTAACGCCTACTGTAACCGAACTCATGACCATGCGAGTCAACCACAGTTGCGGCTGATCGACCTCCGCACACGGCAACCCATACCGCCGGAACCCGCTGCGCCATGCCGATCCTGCTGGCATGACACCGCCTAGGACAAGGGCTTTCCGCCTGTTCGGGTGGCAGTTGGCCTATGCGGACGAGATGGTCGGCAACGTCGCGCAGCTTGGTATTGGCGCTCTGGCTGGAGCGCACGAGCATGGCGAACGCCTCGTCGGCAGTGATCTTGTGGCGTTCCATCAGGATGCCCTTGGCCTGGCCGATCAGATCGCGCGTGTGCATGGCCGAGGTCAACTGCTCCTCGCGGCGCGCAGTGGCCAGAGCGACCGCGGCGTGGGTGGCGAAGAGCAGCCCGACGTGTTCGGAGTCCTGGCCGAACGCCTGAGGGTCGGGCGAGTAGAGGTTGAGAGCCCCAAGTCGTCGCTGCCGACGAACAGCTGGAACGACAGCATGCTCAGCACACCGAGTTCGCGAGCGCGGGCGGCGAAGGCGGGCCAGCGGGACTCGATGCGCAGGTCGGGCACGGTGACGGTGAGGTGCTGGCGCAGTGAGACCAGGCAGGGCCCCTGGGTGGTGTCGTACTGGACTTGGTCCACCTGGTCGACGAGGTCCGCGGTGCGCGCGACGGTGTGCACCTGGTGCTTGCCGATGACCATCATGATTCCGGCGTGGCGGGCGCCGGGAATCGCCTGTACCGCCGTGCGCACCACCTCGTCCAGGGTGTTCCGGGCGTTGTCCTGGTCTTGCAGTGATCGGGCGATCCGGCCCAGCTGGACGGCCACCTCGTTCCACAGGCCGCCACCGGTGGTCGGCAGTGCTCCGGCCGTGGTGTGCCGCCTCCGGTCCACGTCCTCCTCGGGCATTGACTGCCTCCCGTCGCACCGACCCGGCTCACCGGACGTCACGCCGTAGTCGTCCGACGAGGCTACCGAGTCCACTCAACCGGTATCACCACGCCGAAACCGCCCATGCCGTGATCACGAGCTGAGGTGGAAGCTGGCGGAGGTCGATGGACCGAGCAGGGTCGGCAGGACGGTGTCGTCAACCGGACCCATGCCTGATGAACGCCCACCACCGACGTCCATAACGTCGAGTCCCGCAACTCCAACGCGCAATACCACCAGCAGCTTTATGCACAGGTACCCACCCTGCCGCCACGATCGGGTGAGGAAAGCGACGCCTACCGGCAACACTGTGACCAGCACGGATCAACAGAGAGCTGGCATAACCCGTACAAGTTTGGTTGCCCATAGGCAGCGGAGTTGTCCACAAATGTGGAGTGGCCCGCCGAGGTGGTGAAGATCGCCCGATACAGTCAGCGGCGATTCACTGCTCTTTCCTGCCGTCCCGGCGCTGTCGACGGGTCGGGAAGGTCCGGCCCCGCCCCTGGTGGGCGAGCTGAAGGGAGAGCATGTGGTTCGACGCAGGAAGGTCGAGGGCGGGCGTCGAAGGCGTCCGCCTCGACGACGACCCACGCGGAAGTGGAGTTCCGCACGGGCCGCCGTCGTACTCGGCCTCCTGGTCCAGGTGGTCACGTTGCTAGCCGCAATCAACGACCTGTTGACCAGGTAGAACGGTCGGGGGCGTACAACGAGGTGCGTCCCCGACTCGTAGCCGACCGATCTTTGTACAAAGATCGGTCGGGTCACACCCTAACCAATGCGCCCCACCGGTTCCGACCGCCTTTACCGGCCGTTCCCGACAGGGCAAGCTGTACGCGGTCAAGACCTGCGCTGGTACCACGGACGTTCGCCCGATGGGCTCAGGCGGCCGAGCGCAGCAGCCGGGCCTCGTGGTGCAGTTGCCGCACGTCGCCGGTACCTCCGTGCTGTCGGGCCTGGTCCTCCAGCGGCTTGAGGTGGTCGAGCAGTCTGGTCGACTGCACGGCGCGCACGGCGTCGAGGGCTTGTGTTCCGAGTTCGACGCCGGTGTCGAGGTCGCCTTCGGCGAGCAGGCAGGTGGCCAGCCAGGCAAGGTTGAACGCGCGCTGACGGCCGTGCTCGGCCGAGGTGGCGGCCAGGGTGCGGGTCAGGCGGGTGATGGCCCGGGCGCGATGGCCGGGGTCGGTGAGGCCGAGGTGGCTGTGGACGCGGGCCGCGGCGGTGTCGAGAGCGATCTGGTCGAAGAAGCGGGTGAACCCGCGTTCGGCTTCGCCGGTTCCGGCGTGGGCGTATTCGTCCTCGGCGCGGCGCAGCGCGGTGAGCGCCTGGTCGACCTCGCCTTGGTGGGCGTAGGCGACGGCCTGGTTGGCCTGGAGGAACGCCACCGCCAGTGCCGAGCGGGAGTCCTTGGCGGCGATCTCGCCGAGCTGGAAGATCTTCAGTGCCTCACCGGGGTCACCGTTGTCCAGCGGCACGCGGCCCAGGTGGTGCAGGATGATCGCGGTGTGGGCGGGATCGCCGGCGTCCTGGGCGTCGCGCACGGCCTGGCCGAGGTAGCGGCGCGCCTCGCCGGCCAGGCCGAGGTCGTGGGCGCTCCACCCGGCCAGGGTCTTGATCTCGGCGACCGCGGACAGCAGTCGGACGCGCACGGTCTCGTCGCACCGGGCCTTCAACAGCGACTGGGCCCACCCGACGTGGGCGAGGATGGCGTCCCGGCAGGAACCGCCTCCGTGGGCAAGGTCGAGCGCACGCAGCTTGGCGGTGACCGTGCGCACCTGCTCCACGTCGGTGACGCCGACGTGCTCGGGCACCGGCGTCGACGCGGGTGTCACGGCCAGGAAGTCCAGCTCCGCCGGAGTGAGCGCCGAGCCCACCACCAGCTTGCTGACCAACCCCAGGAAACCACGCCGTTGCATGAAGCCGTCCTCCGCACCGTGCGAACCAGATGACAAGGCACGCGCGACCGCGTCGTCGCTGTACGCCAAACCCATGTAGCCCCGAGGGATGCCCAGGCCGTCGGCGATGCGTTCCAGCACGTTGTATGCCTGGACTTGGCGTCCGTTGGCGATCGCCGAGACCTCCGACTGCCCCTGCCCCGTACAGGCGGCGATCTGCCGCTGGGACACCCCGACCCGCCGAAGGAGCCGGTAGACCAGTCCGACGTCCCGCCGGGCCAGCGCCTGACGCATCTCCCGGCCGTGCCACACGACCGGGTCGATCGGCCGGTCGCCGCTGCTGCCGACGTTCATGGACCCTCCCGCGGCTCGTCCACCGTCACGGTAGCGGGACCGGAGCCTGCTGTACCGCCGTGATCAGCCAAGCCGATCAGCCGCGCTGATCGCCTGCCGATCAGTGATGCACGACAGCCCCGCGTCTTCCGCAGGGCCGCAGAAGTGCGGCACCGTCGAGGACGTACCGCTTGACCTGCTCTGATCCTTCACCCGGAGGTGGGATGCCGTGGTCACCGCGACACTGGACCCGAACGACGCGCTGCTGCTGCCCACCGGGCGCGACATCCTGCGGGCCTTCGCCGCCGAACACCCGATCGAGGACCACTCCATGCTGGTGGTGGTCACGGTACTGGCCCGCCGCCACCAGGAGCGAGCCGAAGCGCTCCAGGCCGCCCGGGAGGCCCAAGCCAACGACGCCGTGCTCGCGGCCTGCACCCGGATCCTCATCGACTGCGCGCAAGCCCGCGCGACGCTGATCGAGCAGATCGACCGGTGGGCCGCCGAGACGGTGCCCGAACCACCAACGGCGGCCCTGCTACACACCGAAACCCTGGGCCGCCTCGTGGACCACATGGCCATGACCTGGACGCACTGGCAACAGATGCAACAGCATGTGCCCGCTTCGCGTCGGGCGCCGGTCAGGCACCGCGCGCAGAATGCGATGGACGAGGTCGCGACCCTGGCCAACGCCTACGACGACCTGCTGGTTGACCTGCGCAGCGGACGGCGACGACTGCCCACCACCGCGCCGGGCATCGTGGACCTGTAGCCGTCGTGGCCGAGCAGTGGCGTGCCGTCGTGGCACTGACCGTGACAGCGGACAGCCCGCTGGGCCGGACCGTCGAGGCCGTCGACGCCGTCACCGCCCATCTGCCTCCGCCCGAGACCCACGCGCGCTGCGCGGTGTGCCGCACCCGGCCCTGGCCCTGCGGCCCGTTCGACACCGCGGCCCGCGGACTCGCCGCACTCGGCGTCCCCGTCGGTTACCTCGTACCGCTGGACCTGCACCCGGTCCTGTGGCCGCCCGCCCCAGCGACCTCCGATCAGCAGACCCTGGACATGCCGGGAGCAACCGATGGATGAAGTGCTGGCCGCCAGTCTGCACAGTGGCATCACCGATCACCTGGACTACCTCGAACGCCTGCTCGCTCTCGGCGACGACGACACCCGAACGTCGATCCTGGCCGGTGAACTGCCGAAGCTGACGGCCACCGTGCGTGATCTGATCGAGCAACATCGGCCCGACTCGAAGGGCCGCTGCCCCTGCTGTCCCCGGTGGCGACGCGGTCGCACCCCGAGCTGCCGGGTCTGGGCCACCGCCCACCGACAGCTGATCGCCCTCGAGCCCGCCGCGCCCCGACCGGCGCGGCCCGACACGCCACTCCCGTCAACCACACCGCAGGCGTCCCGTCGGCGGGCTGCTAGAGGTGGGGGAACGTTCCGCGGCGTTCCCCCACCTCTCGGACCACGGCACACATCGATCGCGGAAGACGCAAGTCCCAGCAGGGGGTTCGCGAAAGAAAGTCAGTTACCGGGAGCGCCACCGCAAGATTGCGGACAGTGATCACGGCGATACGGTCGACAGAACCTGTCCACCAGTATCGAGGAGCAAAGCTCACGTTCCGTTGGCGCAAATTATGGAACCATTGCGCACCGTAACCGTCGAGCCATGCGCAGGCAGTCACCGACTGTTGCACAGAGCTATTACGCCGATACCCTAAGCAAACAGCGATTGGGCCGCTGAGGTCAGCGGCCGACCACCATGAAGTACGACAGCTGAGGACATTTCGTGACTGGAACGACGCCGGGCGAACGAGCCACCGAGTTGCGCAACCGGACCGTCGACGTGCTCAAGGAGGCGGGCACGGTCGTCTCTGTTCGCGTCGAGGAGGTGATGCGGGCGGTTCCCCGCGAAACCTTCGCCCCGGAGGCCGATCTCGACGCGGTCTACGAGCCGTGGAACGGGCTGGTGACGAAGAGGGACGAGAACGGGCGGCCGGTGAGTTCGCTGTCCGCGCCGGATGCGCAGGCACACATGCTGGAGCAAGCCCGGATCGAGCCGGGGATGAACGTGCTGGAGATCGGCTCCGGTGGGATGAACGCCGCCTACCTTGCCGAGATGGTCGGGCCCACGGGCCGGGTGACGACCGTCGACATCGACGAGTTCGTGACCCAGCGGACCTCGCAGTTCCTGAAGCAGGCCGGATACCCACAAGTCAACGTGGTGCTGGCCGACGCCGAGTACGGCGTGCCGGAGCACGCGCCCTACGACCGGATCCTGGTCACCGTCGGTGCGTGGGACGTGCCGCCGGCTTGGATCGACCAACTCGTCGACGGCGGCTTGCTCGTGGTGCCGCTCAAGGTCATGGGGTTGATGCGCACCGTGGCCCTGGTGCGCGAGGGTGATCGGCTGGTCAGCGAGTCGGCCCGGCTGTTCGGGTTCGTACCGATGCAGGGTGCCGGTGCCCACGACAGCGCCGAGTTGGTGCTGCGCGAGGGTGTCCGGCTGGTCTTCGACGAACAGGCCCCGGACGAGGTGTCGCGACTGGACGGCGTGCTGGAGTTCGAACCGGTGGTGGTGGACAGCGGGGCCGGGCTTCGCATAGGAGAACCGTGGGCGACCATGCAGATGTGGCTGGCCACCACGGTTCCCGGGTTCTGCCGCATCATGGTCGATCGCACCGCGAACGAGGCCTCGCCCCGGCCGCTGGCCGGTATCCACACCGGCATGGCGGCCGTCGACGGCGCCAACCTGGCCTACGTCGCCTCCCGCAAGCTCGGCGGGAAAGACCTCACGCTGGAGGTCCACGCCTACGGCCCGTCCCCCGCGGCCCTGGCCGAGGTCGTGGCCGAGACGCTGCGGATCTGGGACCGCGATCACCGCGGCGGCCCGGGACCGCAGTACCTCGTCTACCCGACGACCACCCCCGTCGAGCAGTTGCCGGCGGCGGACTTCGCGCTCGGCAAGCGCCACAGCAGGGTCCTAATCTCCTGGCCCCGGCCCGCGAACGCCGTTCGCCACGACGTCCTGCACCACCCCAACCACCAGTAGAGGAGACCCGTGACCGTAGTAGCGATCGAGCCGTCCGGCGGTGCGACAGCGCTGCTGGAGGCACCCGCCGAGGACGAGTTCGACCTGGACATCCGCCCGGTGCTCACGCACCAGGCGATGCCGCACAGCAACAACTGTCCCACCGACGACGGATGCGGCAACACCTGCTCCAACGGGGCGAGCGCGTGCACCTCGGAGGACAACAACCAGTTCTGATCGGCACTGCCGTCCGGCCGTCGTGGTGTCCCTCGGCGGCCGGAACAGTGCGGTCGACATCGGATCGAGGCGGACGGAGAGATCGTGGGGTCGGCAGCAGGGTGGCAGTGGGGCGATGTAGGGCTGCTGCGGGTCAGTACCGACCCTGGTGGCCTGGACCTGCCGCATGACCTCGACCTCTCCGACGCGTCGTCGGCTGCGACGTGGATGGCGCGGTTGTGGAACCGCGAGGACATCCGCGTGGCACTGTCCGCGGTCAGCCCGGCGCTGTGCCGCCAGATCGACGCCCTCGTCGCCAACCCCTGCCGCGATGCGTCCCAGGTCCGCCGCGCCGCCACCGCGCTGGCTGCCTACCTGCTGCGCTGGCAGCGACGCCCGACGCCGCTGGGGCCGCTGGCCGGCATCGGACCCGTGCGGATCGGTGGCCAGACCAAGGTTCGGACCGGGATTGGGCACCGCCTGTCTGTCCGGGCGGATACCGGCTGGCTGGCCGAGGTGACGGCGAGGCTGCACCGCTGCCGGGACCTGCTGGAGCGGCTGCCGGTGGTGGCGAACAACGCGATCCACGTGCGGGGCGGGCGAGTGGTCGCGCCCGGCCTGCCCTCGGATGCCGCCCCGAGCGCCGAAGCACCCACGGAGGTCTCGGTGCGCGCCACGCGTCCCGCCGTCGCGGCGCTGGAAGCCGCCTCCGCGCCGATCACAGTCGGCGACCTGCGTCGGACGCTGGCGGACAGGTTCCCGACGGCCGCCTCCACTCAGATCGACACCGTACTGTACGGCCTGGTCGACCAGCAGTTTCTGATCACCGCGTTGCGCATCCCGATGACCGAACTCGACGTGCTCGACGCGGTGTGTGCCGTGCTGCGCGCCGCCGGCGCCGAGGACATACCGGAAATCGCGGAGCTGGTCGCCGAGCTGTACGGGATCCGCGACACCCTGACCGGCGGTATGTTCGCCGCCGTGCCGCAGGGGGTGGCCGACCGGATGACGGCGATCGCCCCGGCGCAGCGCACGCCCCTGCTGGTCGACACGATAGCCGACTGCGAAGCCGTGCTGCCCGAGGCGGTGGCACGCGAGGCCCGCGACGCGGTGGCCGTGCTGTACCGACTCTCGCCCCACCTGGGTGGATCTCCGCCGTGGCGCGAGTATCAGACCGTGTTCCGGGCCAGGTATGGCACCGGCGCGCTGGTCCCGGTTCTGGATCTGGTCTCCGACAGCGGGCTGGGGCTGCCGGCGGGCTACCTCGGCTCCGAGCGCGAGCTCGGGCCCCGGCAGCTCTCCGAGCGCGACGACACGCTGCTGGCCCTGGTCCAGCAGGCGACCATGACCGGCGGCGAAATCCTCCTCACCGAGGACCTCGTCGCAGACCTGGCCAGCGCGCCCCTGGATCCGCGGCGGTTACCGAGCCGCACGGAAGTCGCCTTCACCCTCCGCGCCGACAGTCCGCAGGACATCTCGGCCGGGAGGTTCATGCTGGAGCTGACCGGCACCCCGCGTCCGGCCGGCAGCATGGCCGGGCGCCATGCCCACCTGCTCGCCGAGGCCGACCTGGCCGAGATCCGCCGAACCTTCCAGGACCCCGGACCGGACACCGTCACCGCGCAACTGTCCTTCGCCCCGCGCTGGCGGCGCAGCGAGAACGTCGCCCGCACCAGCATGCTCGCCCCCGCGGTGCTCCCGATCGCCGAGCACCGGGCACCCGGTCCGGGCGTGATCGACCTGGCCGATCTCGCGGTGACCGCCGAGGGCGCGGACCTGCACCTGGTCCAGATCTCCACCGGCAAGCGGATCATCCCCTACGTCGCGAGCGCGCTGGAGGCCGCCAACCACACCGATCCGCTGGCCAGGTTCCTGTCCGAAGTCGCCACCGCGTGCTTCCCGACCTACAGCGCCTTCGCCTTCGGCGCGGCCGCCACGCTGCCCTACCTGCCGCGCGTCCGCTACCGCCGCACCATCCTGTCCCCGGCCCGCTGGCGGATCAAAGCCGACCAGCTACCTCTCCGCGGTGCCGACGAGCACCTGTGGGACGCCGAACTGTCGGCCTGGCGGGCGCGTTGGCGGGTCCCCGACCACGTCGCCCTGGTCGACCACGACCGCGTTCAGCCGATCGACCTGCGCCACCGTGCGCACCGGATGCTGTTGCGCGCACGACTGGACCGCGGCGGCCACCTGGAGTTACGCGAGTGCACAGCCCCGGGCGAGCAGGCCTGGATCGGCCGCGCGCACGAAGTCCTGCTGATCCTGTCCCGCACCCAGTCCCCCGCCCCGACGACGGCGCGCATCACGACACCGCCGGCCGTCGTCGATGCCGCCGACCTGCATCTCCCAGCGGCATCACCCATCCTCGCGCTGCGCCTACACGCCCACCCCGAGCGCTTCGACGACATCGTCACCGACCACCTGTCGGCCCTGCTCGACTCCTTCGGCCCGAACCCACCAGCCTGGTGGTTCCACCGCCACCGCGATCTGAGCGACCATCGCGCCGGCCGACACCTCGCGATCTTCCTGCACATCCACGACCCGCAGCGGTTCGCCGACGCCGCCGGGAACACCGCGGCCTGGGCCAGGCGGCTGCACCGCGACCACCTGGCCTCCGGCCTCACGATCGCCGACTGGCAGCCGCCGACCGGACGCTACGGCCACGGCGCCGCCCTGGACGCCGCCCTGGTCTGGTTCGCCGCCGACTCCGCCGCCACCGTCGCCCAGATCCGCGCCGCCCGAGTCGCCGGACTGCACCCTCAGGCCATCACCGCGGCCAGCTTCCTCGACCTCGCCACAGCCCTGGCTGGCGACCCGGCGCGCGGACGGACGTGGCTGCTGCACGAGATCGACCGGACCCGCGGCCGGCTGGACCCCGAACTGCGCGACCAGACCCTCGCCCTGGCCGACCGCCTCGGCCCGCTGGCCGACACCCCGGCCGGCCAAGCGGTGACCCACGCCTGGAGCCTGCGGGCACAGGCGATGGCTGGCTACGCCGCGGCGCTGTCGCGGCAACGAGACCCGATCAGCGTGCTGGGGCCGCTGCTGCACCTTCACCACCTGCGTGCCGTCGGCGCCCACCTCGAGTCCGAAGCCGTCACCGGCCGGCTGGCCCGAGCTCTCGCCCTGCACGGGCACGCCCGCAGCGGAGTGACCCCATGACGATCACCGCGAGCCTTGCCCACGTCGCCGACCAGCACGCCCGGCTCCTACGCACCCCGCCACCGAGAACACCGGGAGACCATTGGGCCGCGCAGAACCTCGCCACCGGCAGCGCCGGCATCGCCCTGGCCCACATCGAACGGGCCAGGTCCGGACTCGACACGTGGCAGACCGCACACGCGCACATCCGCGACGCCGCCGCAGCGCCCCTGAGCGACCATGACTCCGCCGCCCTGTTCCTCGGCGCACCGGCCCTGGCCTTCGTCCTGGACGCCGCCGCCGGCACCAGCGACCGCTACCGCACCGGCCTGGCCGACCTCGATGCCCCGGTCGCCCGGCTGGCCCACCGCCGCGCCCGCACCGCCCTGGCCCGCATCGACGCCGCGCAACCGGCCACCTTCGGCGAGTACGACGTCTTCTCCGGCCTGTCCGGACTCGGCGCGCTGCTGCTGCGACGCGCCCCCGACGGCAGCGCCCTGGAACACATCCTCACCTACCTGGTCGCACTCACCCAACCGCTCACCGTTGACAACGAGGTTCTGCCCGGCTGGTGGGTAGGCCACGATCCGCACCGCCGGACACCGCCGGGACACCGCGGCCACTCCAACCTCGGCGCCGCACACGGCATCACCGGCCCTCTGGCGCTGCTCGCCCACGCCGCCCGTCGCGGCATCACCGTCGAGGGACACCACCAGGCGATCGCCGACATCTGCCACTGGCTGCAGACCTGGCGGCGCGACGGCGACGCCGGGCCTTGGTGGCCCGAACACCTCGACATCACCGAACTGCACACCGGGCGCACCCGACAGACCGGGCCGGGCAGGCCCAGCTGGTGCTACGGCACCCCCGGCATCGCCCGCGCCGGACAACTGGCCGCCCTCGCCTTGAACGACCACGCCCTCCAGGACCACTACGAGCGCGCGATGCTGGCCTGCCTCGGCGACGACACCCAACTCGCGCGGCTCACCGACGCCGGACTCTGCCACGGCCTCGCCGGCACCTTCCACACCCTCTGGCGCACCGTCGCCGACGCCACCACCCCCGCCCTGCGCGAACAGCTACCGCGCCTGGCCGACGCGTTGCTCGCCGCAGCCGCACGACCGCACGAGCACGGACCCGGCCTGCTCAACGGCACCGCCGGCACCGCCCTGGCCCTGCACACCGCCGCCACCGACACCGCCCCGAGCTCCGGATGGGACGCATGCCTGCTGATCGCCTGACCCGAGCATCCTCCCCGGCCGAGGCCGCCATCTGGCGCGTCCTGGCCGGAGACGACCTCGACACCACCGCCACGACATCCGGCCTCGACCCCGACGAACTCGCCGCCGCCGCCACGATCTACCGCCAGGCCGGCCGCGACACCCTCTCCGCCAGCCAGGTCGACTCCTGGCAACAGGTCTACCTCCGCTTCGGCGACTGGGCCCGCGCCGAGCACAGTGCGGCGGCACACCTGCTGCCAGTGCTGACCCGTGCCGAACGCAGTGGCGCGATCACCGGCTGGTGGTTCATGCGCAAACACCCCTGCTGGCGACTACGGATGCTTCCCGGTCACCGGCACGCGATGGCCGAACTCGCGACCATGCTCGACGACCTCGCCGCCGCCGGCCACCTCGACGCCTGGTGGCCCGGCCTGTACGAAGCCGAGACCGCCGCCTTCGGCGGCCCGGACGCCCTCGACGCCGGACACCGTCTGTTCGCCGCCGACAGCCGCGGCGTCCTCGAACTCGCCGCAGCCGGCGGAACCGGGATGGGACGCAGGGAACTGTCGATCCTGCTGTGCGGAACACTGATGCGCGACGGCGCCGCACTGGAATGGTACGAACGCGGCGACGTCTGGGACCGCGTCAGCACCGAACGCCCCCTGCCCTCCGACATCGACAACGACAGAATCGCCGCGATGGCCGGGACACTGAAAACCCTCGCCCTCGCCGACACCGCCCCCGACGGACCACTGTTCACCGCAAACGGACCACTGGCCGCGCAATCCGACTGGGCAACGGTGTTCCGCGACACCGGCCGCGTCCTGGTCGAGGCCAACCGCACCGGACACCTCACCCGCGGACTGCGCGACGTCCTCAGCTACCACGTGATCTTCCACTGGAATCGCCTCGGACTCACCGCCCGCACCCAGGCGATCCTCGCCCACGCCGCCCGCCACGCCATCCTCGGCCCCACCGGAAACACCACCGCGCCACCACTCCCAAGCCCAACACCGACCTCGGCCACCCCTGCCGACCTGGATCAGGCCGTCATCCGCTTTCCGCTGATCCAGCAAGGCCGTCAGTTCTGCGGCGACCTGCACGCACGCGTCGGACTCGTGGAGGAACACGCGGCCAACAGCGCCCGCTACGACGACCCCGACCAGCGCATCAACGCCGCCGCCGCGGCCTGGAACCTTGCCGCCCTCATCGCCGCCGACTGTGACATGCCCGACCTGGCCGAACAACTCTGCCTCGTACAATTCGAGATCTTCCACCAGTCCTGGCCGTTGTCCGGCCGCTCCGCCATCGCCAGCCAGCAACCGCTGGTCAACCTCGCACGACTGGCCCAGCGCACCGGCGACCCCGCAGGCTGCTACGGCACCCTCGTCCGGATCGACCACGCCGTCCGCTGCGGCGGCACCGTCGACATCGCCGGCCAGACGATCCCGTTCACCGCCTTCATCGCCCCCGGCGGCGACCGCAGCCCCGTCGAGGCATGGCTACGCCGGACACTGCGCGAGGACGCAACCCGCGCGCTCGCAGCCGCAGGCGACTGGGAGAAGGCAGCCGACCACGCCTCCGGCTACGACGACACGCCGGAGCTGCTGCACGAAGCACGCCAGACTCGCATCATCGCTCTCGCCCGCGCAGGACACCGCGATGATGCGCTCCGCCTCATCGACACCGCCACGACCACCCACCCGTGGCACCACGCCGTCGCCTCCTGCCTTCGCGCGTACGCCGACATCACCACCGGACACCATGACCCGACCAGGATCAACACGCTGATCACCAACATCCAAGCGGCACGCACGGCAGCGGCCGACCCGGTCATGACCCTGTTCCGCATCCGGCTCGGCCTCGCAACCGCACACCTCGCCGCGACAACCCACCAGCGAGAGGCCGGCCTCCTACGCGCCGAAGCCGCAGAAGACGCTCACCGCTCCGGCAACGCCTACGCCGCCCGCGAAGTGCTCGACGACCACGCCGACAGGCCATCCTCGCCATTACAGAAGTTAAATGAGCGATGGCGGTGGGCGTGATCATGGTGTCGTCGCGAGGGTCAGTCCGGTCTGGGCCAGGCAGCCGTCGAGCACGTCGGGCCGGTACTGGATCTTCTTGAGTTTGCGTTTCACCACGCGGACCAGGTGGCCGAGATCGGCCGCGGCGAACTCGGTCAGCGACCGCTTGAGCAGCGACCACACTCCTTCGGTCGGGTTCAGGTCCGGTGCGTAGGAGGGCAGGTGCACCACGTGCAGCCAGTCCCGGTTCGCGTCGATGAACTCGACCATCTCGTGTGTCCTGTGGACATTCAAGTTGTCCCAGATCCACACCATCGGGCGTGCAGTCGGTTGTGGGTGGCCACGATCAGATCGCGGTACTCGGCCCAGGTGAAGCCGCGCCGTTCGCCCTTGCGGCCGTGCCACAGCCGCAGCCGGTAGAGCAGGCGCGGCCGCTCGCCGGGCATGAAGCACAGCACCCCCGCGATCGACACCCACCCCTTACGACCACCGCGCACCCGGAACACCGGGGTCCGCTCACGCGGCGCCCAACTACGCCCCTTCGGCGGCCTCAGCCCCTGACCCGCCTCGTCCTCGAAGCAGATGAAGGCGCCCAGGTCCGCGGCGACTCTTTTACCCAGGGCCAGACCTCCTCATGCCACACCCCGACCGCCCCGTCGTCACGCTCCAGCGCCCGATGGGCCGGCACCTGCAGCGACCAGCCATGTCGCCGCAGCAGCAACCGCACACCCTGCACCGTGTAACCGACCCGGAACAACCGGCCGATCATCGTCTTGACCCGGCCCAGGGTCCACCCCCGACCCTCGTCCCAGCCGTGCGCCAACGGACCCTTGGCCAGCTCGCGCACCAGCCGCTCCCACTGCGCCGGGGAGAGCCGCTCCACCGACATCGGGCCCGCCGAGCGCAGCGCGTCCATCCCGCCCTCGCGCCAGCTGCGGCGCCACTTCTCCACCTGCCGCACACCCACCCGCAACACCGCCGCGACCACCGCGGTCTTCTCACCCCGGGCGAACCGCTCACCAGCCTGCAGTCGGATGCGCTCCCGCGCCCGCTGCTCGCGGGGCGTCAAACCACCACCCTGCGCATACCTCATCCACACGGCATACCGCGACGATCAAGGAACGTCACGGGGCCAGTTCCACCCCGCCAACGCGAATTCAACCTCTGTACGACATGTGATGGCATTGAAGAATATCGCCGCATCAGCCGGACTGCGGCAAAAAATGATTCCAGAACAACTCCGAGATCGGCTGCGTACCGCCACCCAACAAGCCGCCGACGTCCTGAACCACACCCTCAAGCGAGTCCGCAACCCCGACGGCCACACCGAGCACGGCCAACATGAACTGCCACTGCGCACCACCCTCATACACGTCGCCGGACCGAAATGACACCACCGAAACCGCACCGGCCTGCAACGTCCAAAAATTTTAGCGACCATCATCCGCCGATCGAACAACCGGCCATGCGTGCACGGCTTCACTTTTCATCAGAAGCGAACTGCCGACAGGCGGATCGGACATAATGATGCAAAAATGCGCCCCATCGGACAATGGCATAATATTTGTTCGCGGCAATGAAACACACAAGAGGGCGACATGAAGCAGCGAGACCCGACACCGAGAATCGTCTTACACATTGCAGCCGATGCCGCCACGGTTGTCGTGACCATTATTTCGACGGTCGCCATGTCAGGGTGAGCCTGAAACGAAACGCCGAGGGCCGCTGGCTGGTCGCTGCGATTCGTGCCGCGCAGTCCCGCGATGGGATCCCTTCGTACGAGTGCGAAACGCCGTCCGGCCGCTTCGACGGGTGAGCTGGATGGTCACCATGGTGAGCACATTCCTTGCGGTGACACGAACGAGTGCGCCCCGCCGTCCGAAGCGGGCGGCGGGGCGCTCGCGCTGCTCAGCTTCGCCACTCGCTGGGACGGCTGGTCCTGCGGGTCCACTCGCTGGGGCGGCCGGTGCGAGGGGACTTGAGGTTGTCGATCATGGCGATCTCCCTGGTGGGTGACGAGTAAGCCCTGGTCATGTCCCCCGACCAGCCCTCTGACAGTGAGTGATTTGCCAGTTACAGTCGAGTGCCCTGTGGATGGATCGGGGGTAGAGCGTGAGTCGGCTGGACCCACGCCGTTGGGCTCTATGGTCGCTGCCCGGCGGCGTGCTCGCGTACGTGGTCGCCGTTCAGGTGCTCGCGTACGCCGTCCTGCTCGCCACCGCTGTGACTACCCCGGTTCCGACGTGGCCGTGGACGTGGCTGGGCGTGCTGGTGGTGGCCTCGGTCGTCCACCTGGAAGCCGCGCAGGGCATCGAGCGGGTCCGCGAACTCGCCGCGGAGGGCACGCCGTACACCCATCTGCAAAGCGTTATCCGGACTACCAGGATGTGCGGTGCCTGACAGCCGCGATGGCGGTTGCCGACCGTATGTGCTCGCGACGACCCGCAGGGGAATACAGGATTCCGACGTGAGGATGGTCTGCTGGCCGGAGGTCAGGGTTGGGATGGTGGGTTGGGGTCGAGGGTGGTAAGGAGTTGGGCGGTGTAGGTTGCTTCGGGTGCGTGGCTGGCTTGGTGGATGGCGAGTGCCTGGCGGAGTAGGGCGATGGCTTGGGGGGTATTGCCGGTGTGGTGGAGGAATTGGGCTTGGCCGACGAGGGCATTGGCTTCATGGAGTTTGCTGTTGCAGGTGCGGGCGAGGGTGAGGGCGGTGGTGTAGTGGGTGTGGGCGTGGCCGGTGTGGGGGTGGCCGAGGGCGAGGTCCCCGAGTGCATTGTGCGTTTCGGCTTGGCCGTCGGGATCATCGGCGCGGGTGAACATATCCAAGGCAAGAGTGAGGCGTGAGCGTGCATCGTCGGGTTCGTTCCGTCGGCGGTGGACGATGCCGATACCGAGGTGGGCGTTGGCCTGCCCGCGCGGGTTGCCGGAGCGTGCGTACAGTTCCAGTGCGCGGGACTGGACCTCGATCGCCGCGTCGAAGTCCCCACGTTGTCGGTGGATAATTCCGAGTTCCGTCAGCGCGTCACCTTCACCCAATGGGTCGCCTACGCGGGCATACAGCTTCAGTCCGCGAGTCAGGGCGTCGATCGCCCCATCGTGATCTCCACTTTGCCGGTACACCTTTCCAAGGTCGGTGAGCGCGTCACCCTGGCTCAGCGGGCTGCCAGCAATGGCATGCAGTTCCAACGCACGCGACAAGGCGGCCGTGGCCGCATCGAGATCACCATTCAGCCGGTGCACGGCAGCGAGTCCGTACAGTGCATCGCCTTGGCCGAGCGGGACGCCCGCATGGATGTACAACTCCAGCGCTCGGGACAGGACATCAAGCGCCGCAGTGAGGTCACCGCGCCTCAGATACACGGATCCTTGTTGAGTGAGCGCATCGCCTTGGCCTACCAAGCTGCCAGAGAGTGCATACAGTTCCAGTGCGCGGGACTGGACCTCGACCGCCGCGTCGAAGTCCCCATGTTGTCGGTGGACGATTCCGAGTTCCGTCAGCGCGTCACCCTCGCCCAATGGGTCGCTGATGCGAGCATACAACTTCAGCGCGCCCGAGAAAGCACGGACCGCTCCATCAGGGTCGCCACGTCGCCTACACACGACGCCGATGTCGGTGAGCGCAGTGGCCTGGGCATGGAGGTCATTCATCCTGACGGCAGTGGTGTGGGCAGCGTCGTGGAGCGTCTGCGCATGGTGCCAATAACCGGCAGCACGGAAGTACCTGTGGAGGGTGGTCGACAGGTGCAGGGTGTGAGCGGGATGTGTCGTGTTGGTGTGGTCGACGGCGGTGAGGAGAGTAGGCAGTTCAGTGGTCAGCCAAGCCAGTGCCTGGTTGGTGTTCGTGATCGGTCGAGGATGTACGGGCCAGGTTGGAGTGGTGGGTGTGCGGCGGGCGGGAAGATGCTGAGTAGAGGTGTGGGCGGTATGGAGGTAGTAGTCAAGGACCCTGCTGGTAGCCCGCAGGTGCTGGTCAGGGCCGAGCCCGGCGGCAAGGTTGTGGACGTAGGAGCGCACGAGATCATGGAGCCGGTACCGACCTGAGCTGGTCTCCTGGATGAGATGACGGGTGTAGAGGGCGTCGAGGGCCCGACGGGCTTGAGTGGGGCTGGTGTTGGCCAAGGCTGCTGCGGCGTACTCGTCGATCTCGGGCCCGTGGTGGACGCCCAGAAGCGTGAACAGGAGTCGCTGGTCGACGGGCAGATCCTTCAGGGAGGTGTCGAACGCAGCCCGGACGGAGCGGTCACCGGATTTAAGTTCGTCGAGCCGGTTGTGAGCATGGGTAAGTTGATCGACTAGGTAATGGACCGACCAGGTCGGGTGGATGCGGAGTTGGGAGGCAGTGATCGCTATTGCCAGCGGTAGCCGCCCGCACAGCTGCACGATCCGTGCCACTTGTTCACCGTCTTCTGAGGTCGGAGTGCGGTGGGCTAGGCGAAGCAGCATGGCGACGGCATCGTCGAGGGAGAGCCCTCTTGGTCAGACTGCTGTGAGACACCTCGTGTGAGTGGGGGTCCTGACCAAGGGCGGGATCGGAGATCCTTGTGCGCGTGTCCACGTCATCCGAGAAGCAGCCGCGTTCGTCCGGTGCAGAGCGGTCCGATCCGGCGCCGCGCCCGTCGCGGCGAGCGTTCACCGCCGAGTACAAGCTCGCCAT
>NZ_BAAAKE010000031.1:0-105143 GCF_039527585.1 Saccharothrix xinjiangensis
AAGCTCACGAGCGAGCCCGGCCCAGCGCCTCCGGCAGGCTACAACCAGTGATCACCCAGCCAGCCCAACCGGTACCTACATACAAGTCGGAAGCTCAGGCCTTCTCGCGGGCGGTCTTCAGCAGACCCGCGAGCCTGGTCAGCTCCTCCAGCAGGACCTGTCGGTCCGGTTGGGCGGGGACGCGGCGGAACTCCAGGCGCCGCTGCTCCTCCGGCGTCCCCTCCTGCATCGCCGAGAAGTTGAGGGCGTGGTACTTCTCGGGGTTGGACTGGTCGGTGTTGCTGGTGTTGAACACGTCCGTGATGAGGTGCCTGACCAGGACGGGGATCGTCCAGTTCTCCGCGTTGAACTTCTTGATCACCGCTTCGTAGTCGACCTGCTTCTTCCGGGCGTTGTGGAGTTCCGAGAGGAACGGGGCGTTGACCGAGTCCGGGTCGCGGGCCTGCCAGTACTTCTCGTCCTCGTACACCTGGTCGATGAACCCGGCCAGCACGCGCGCCGCCTTCTGCGTGCTGTGGTGGCCGACGGAGGTCGTCTCGTCGATGTTGATGTGCCCGCCGCCGATGGTGATGTCGGTCTCCAGGCCGACCGCCTTGGCGACGCCGAACACGTACTGGTCCATGAGGTCGCCGACGGCTCCCGCGTACACGTCCGACGCCGCGGCCTTGTGGGTGATCACCTCCACGCACGCCTGGTCGGCGGTCACCTGGTAGGACCAGTCAACGCCGTAGTCCTCCGCGGTGAACCGGTAAGTCAGCATGGTCATCTTGTTGCGGTCCACCCCCTTCTCCGGGGCGGGGCCGCCGAGCCTGCCCATGACGTCGGCCCACCTCTGCGCGGCCTGGTTGTAGGGGTCCTTCATCAACTTGTAGATGTCGCTGCTCTTGCTCTTCTCGGCCTTGGTGGCGGCTGCCCGGAGGGCGTCGTCCACGAAGGTGAACTCGTTGCCGATGAGCGTGCCGGTGATGGCCGGGGGAGCGGCCTTGTGCTCGTCCACGACCACCTCGATCTGGTGCAGGATGTCGTTCAACTCGCCGATCTGGGCCCTGGTGGCCTCCTTGTCCAACTCCATGGCCGCCACACTGGGTTCGATGCTCCTGACCAGCGGATCCACCCGGTCGGCGACTCTCACGTTGGTCTTCTTCCAGTTCTTCCAGTTCTCGCCGGTCCACTTCGGCATGCCGAGCGTCTCGGCCAGCTCGGCGTAGACCAACTTCCTCAGCCACGTGCCGCGCCCCTCGGCGTCGGCCGCCTCCGTGTTCCCGGGCTGCTGGACGGCGGAGTAGTCCAGCACCCGTTGGACGTGCGGCGCGTCGTCCTGCGCCGGGGTGTGGTCCGCGCAGCGCTGCACGGCGCCGTGCCCGTCGGTGGTCGCCCCGGTGGCGGGGTGCGCCCCGGTGTCGGTGGTGCGCTGCGCGGCCAGGGCGCGCCGGGCGTTGTCCTCGGCGGCCCGCTCGAAGCGGTCCGAGGGGTCGCTGACCCGCACCCCGCCCCCGGCGTCGGTGCCGGCCACCGGTCCGGAGCGCTGTTGGAGCACGTGGGTCAGCTCGTGGGCGAGCCGGTGCTGCCCGGCCGACGACGACGGGTCGTACTGCCCTTGCCCGAACACCAGGTGCGAGCCGGTCGTGAACGCCTCGGCCCGCACGGACTCCGCCGCCTGCGACGCCACGCCGTCGGTGTGCACGCGCACGTCGGAGAAGTCCGCCCCCAGCCGGCTCTCCATGTCCTCGCGCACGGGTGCGTCCAGGGGTTCGCCGGGCGTGCGCAGCACCTCGTGCACCGCCGAGCGCTGCACGTCGACCGGCGCGAGTCCGTCCCCGCTCAGCATCCTCGCCACGGCGGCGTTGCCGACCGCCCGCTGCATCGCCAGGATCCTGTCCACGGGGAGCGGTCCCCGGCCGGTCGCGGGGGCGGTGTCCTGCTTCGGTGGCCGGGCGCGTGCCGGGTCCTGCGCGTTGCGGCGGTCCGGTTCGTGCTGGTGCGCGGTGTGCGACATGGGTCCCCCTTCGCTGCCTCTCCCAGCAGCGTGGGCGGGCGCACTCCTGGCCGGCCAGGGACGCGAGGGCACGATCGGCGCCGGCGTTCGGCCCGAAGGGGCACCAGGGCCGGGGCGGTCGCGTCGTGCCGGTCCAGGCCGGGCGGTGACGATCGAGTCCGTGGCCGACGACCTGGGCGTCAACCACGAGGTGCCGCGCAACCGGATCCGCCTCGAATGGCGCGCAGCCGTACGGGTGACACCTCGGCGCCCGTGGCCGGCAGGCCCGCCGTTTGGTTAATATTCACGAATCTAGTCAAATTTCTGTTAATAGTTCACCTCACCTGGACGGATCGCGAATGAACCGAATGTGGAAGCGCGTGGCTGTGGGCGTGGCGGCTGTGTCCGGAGCGCTGTTGGTCGGCGCCCCGGCGAGCGGCGCCGCGTCGACCCGGGCGGAGGTCGCCGACCTGTTCTGCCTCGTGCAGTCCGGGGAGACGACCCGGTGCGCGCCGACCCAGGCGGAGATGCTGACGATGGCGCCTGCGGCCAGCCACGTGCTCAACCTCTGGGAGCACCCCAACTACGAAGGGTTCCACCTGGAGGTCTGGAGCCCCGGCGGCGACTGCACGCCGGAGTCGGACTTCTCCCCGGCCGACGCCGCGACCGACATCCCCCTCCTCAACGGCCAGCGGTGGGTGTCCTCGGTCCGCAAGATCGACACCGGTCACTGCAACTGGGTGTTGGTCGGCCCGAACGGGTACCGCTCGACGGAGGTCGAGAACGACTGGCCGCGCCTGGGCACCCTCGGCAACAACTGGGACAACCGCGCGGCGAGGGTCCTGGTCGACTAGCTCGGGTTGTGACCTCCGGCTGGTGGTCGCCTGCCCCTGTTGATCTGCCCCTGTTGATCGCGGAGTTGCCGCTGGCGGGCGAGCATCGACGAGGGCATGGCGGCGGGCGGGTGTGCCGCGCCGGCGTGGCGGGATCGACATCGCGAGACCGCGGATCGCGTTGAGCGCGGTGTCGATCCCGCGTGCGGCCGACGGGCGGCTGGTGTCGGCGGTGGACGTCACCAGCCGGCTGCGCCCGGAGGCGCACACCGGCCGGCGGCGGATCCTGTGCCACACCCGTGGTCACGGCGAGGGCCGGCACGTGGTGGTGCCGGGCCGGCCGTGCTCGGTGATCGTGGCGCTGGGGACCGGGCGTGGTCCGTGGACCGCGCCGTTGGACGCGGCGCCGACCTGCCGAAACCCCTCCGGGTGCGCGCCCGGCTGCTCGGCCGGGCGTCGGATCACCGGCTTCGGGTCCGACTCCCGGTGCGATCGGACCGCGCGCCCTCCCCGGTCGTGTTCATCAGACGCTCGTGTACCCGCCGTCGATGAACCACTCGGCGCCGTTGACGTACGTGGCGGTGTCCGAGGCCAGCAGCAGGGCCGCCGACGCGACCTCGTCGGGGTCGCCGAGCCGCCCCGCCGGCAGCACGGTCTCGAACATCGTGACGAAGTCGTCCTGCCGGTCCTCGGGGACGAC
Organism: Saccharothrix xinjiangensis; assembly: GCF_039527585.1. Lineage (NCBI taxonomy): Bacteria > Bacillati > Actinomycetota > Actinomycetes > Pseudonocardiales > Pseudonocardiaceae > Saccharothrix > Saccharothrix xinjiangensis. The sequence goes on from NZ_BAAAKE010000031.1 coordinate 3,509, forward strand.
GCCGAGCAGGCCGGGGGTCCGGACCGGTCCCGGGCTCAGCACGTTGACCCGGAAACCGTTCTCCCTCGCGTTGAGCGTCCAGCTGCGGGCGAAGTTGCGCAGCGCCGCCTTGGTCGCGCCGTAGACCTCCATGCCCCGGTCGGGGCGCGTGGACGTGCTCGACCCGATGAGGATCACCGACGCCCCCCGGGACAGGAGGGGCATCGCCTTCTGCACCCCGAACACCGCGCCCTTCACGTTGGTGGCGAACATGCTGTCGAACTGCTCCTCGGTGATGTCCCCGAGGACGGCCGGCACCGCGCCGCCCGCGTTGGCCACCAGGACGTCGATCCGGCCTGACCGCTGTGCGACGACCTCGTAGAGGGCGTCGAGCTCGGCCAGGTTCCCCACGTCGCACCGCACCGCGACGGCTTGCGGCCCGAGCTCCGCGGCAGCCGCGTCGATCTGGGCCTGCCGGCGGCCGGTGACGAAGACCTGCGCACCTTCGGCGACGAACCGCCGGGCGATGGCCAGCCCGATCCCGCTCGTCCCGCCGGTGACCACGGCCACCTTGCCGTCCAGGAGTCCACTCATCGCCTGATCACTCACCCTCGTCGACGCTCGTTATGGAACGAATCGTCCACAACGTAACCGTTTATGGACGATGCGGTCAAGAACGCTTAGACTGCGGGAGTGCCGAGGCCGAGGGAGTTCGACGAGGAGCGCGTGCTGAACGCGGCGCGCGACCAGTTCTGGACGACCGGCTTCGCCGGCACCAGCATGGATGCGATCGCGGCGGCCACCGGCCTGGGCAAGGGCAGCCTGTACGGGGCGTTCGGCGGCAAGCGCGAGCTCTTCCACCGGGTGTTCGACGACCACTGCGACGCGGCGCTCCGCTCGGCGAACCGCCGGCTCGGCGGTGACGACGAGCGGGCGTTCGAGCGGCTCACCGCCTACTTGCTGGACCACGCGACCGCCTGCGCCGAGCCCAGCCACCGCGGCTGCCTGCTGGCGAAGGGCACGGCAGAGCTGGCCGAGCACGACGAGCTGATCTCGGCCCGCTCGCGGAAGACCTTCGAGGGCGTTCAGCAGGCCATCACCGCCGACGTCGAGGCCTGTCAGCGCAACGGCGACATCGACCCCGCCGCCGATGCGCGGCAACTCGCCGGCCTGCTGCTGACCGTGCACCGCGGCATCGAGGCCCTCGGCAAGGCCGGGATCGACGAGAGCACCCTGCGGGGCATCACGGAGACGGCCCTGGCCCACCTCCCGCGCCCACCCCGGTAGCGCACGCCGCTGTCACGATCACCGCGAGCAGCAGGTCGAGCACGCCGGTGGCGGTGTGCTGCCTCGTTCGCTGTTCTGTCGCGACCGCCCCGACGGCGTGGACCTGGTCCGCCTGCGGCTGGAGTCCACCACTCCGGGCGTTCGGCCCGTGCGGGTCGTCGCCGTCGACGACGTCCGCGACCACACACCCGCCGTGAAGGCTCAGATCGGGTAGCTGGAGATGTCGCCACAGGTGAGAGGACCTGGCTCGGGGATGGGGGTGAGGGCGGCGTGGCAGACCTGGACGGTGACGCGGTCGATGGGCGCCGGGGTCGGCGTCGGGACGAGCGGCACGGTGAGCGCGAACTCGAACTTGGTCGCGCTGGTGGTGCTCTGGCGCTCGGTGTCGACGACGGTGCGGCCGGTGTAGGCGGTGAACACGGCCACCGCGACGGCGCCGGCGGGCGGGACGCACGGGGTGGTGTTCCGCAGGGCCACTTCACCGGTGACCTTGACCGCGGTCACGGGTTGGGGCGGCGGGACCGGCAGCGTGTTGCGCCAGGCCAGCTGACCGGCGGTGTAGCTGCTGATGCAGCGAGTGGTGTGCTCCGCCTTGAACGCCACCGCCGCCGCGGCGGGGTCGGCGCTCGCGCCGCCGGTGAGGGTGAGGGTGCTCGCGGCGGCCGCGAACACCACGACGGCGGCGCGGCCGATCCTGGACAACAGGGTTGAGGTCATTCGAGCGGACTCCCTTGTCCTCGCTTCGAATATTCCTGGTGAACGCTCCCACCGGTCCCGTGTGCCTGATACCAGGACCGCTCGCCGGGCACGGGTCAGGACCGGCGAGTCGTGGGTGGTCTTTTCGCAGTCGTCAACCAGGGTCGGCCTGCTCGCGGACGGCGTCGAGCAACACCACGTCGAGCGGTACCGGGATGCTGCGACGCATCCCCGCCTCCCGCGCGGGCCGCACCGGGTTGATGAAACCACTACTGGAAGTGCCCAATCCGGGCAACCGGGCAGCAGCGGGTGACTGCGGAGTCGGGCACGACACCGGTTCGGCAGCCACCTGTGAGCACGAATCGGTTGTGACACGGGCCGGCCGGTCGCCGAGGACGCCGGAGGTGAACCGGAACAGGGTGTTACCGGCTCCGAGTCGCCCACCGGCGTCGATCAGGTGATCCGGCGTTGGTCAACGCGACCACGTCGTGGGACCTGCCGCACCAAACCGCGCGCCTTTCCAGTGACGTCCATCCGACACCCGCGCGGTCGTCCCCGGTCCCCGGTGACCGGCGTCAGCCGGCGGGTTGGGAGATTCCGAACTCGGCCCGGATGACGTCCGTCGACCTCGACGCGCCCAGACCGCCCCCGCGCCAGGCCCGGCGCCACTTCCCGCGACCCCGGCAGCGACGGCGGGGAACGGACCTGCCGCCCAGTCGAATCCGTCGGATCGTGATCAGAGCGCGTCAGGGTCTGGATCGAGGCCGAGGCGGTTCAGTTCTTCGTCGACCCGGCCCGGCGCGAGTCCGGCGGCGAGCCCGGCGGCCCGCAGCAGTGGTTCGGTGATCTCGTGGACGTGTCGGGGTGTCGAGGTGGACCGCGGTCGTCCGGGCGGGTCGTCGGTTCCCCCCGGGTGGAGGTGGTTGGTGGCCAGGTCGATGGCCAGTGCTTTGTGCCTGCGCAGCAGTTGTGCCGCGATCTGTGGTTGTGACACCGGGGCGCGCACGGTGAGGAAGTAGCAGTCGAAGATCGTGCCTCGTGCGCGGGGGCGTGGCGGGCGTCGCCCGGTGGTCGCCTCGGCCAGCAGCGATCGGCCGCTCGGGACCAGTTTCGACGCGACGTCCAGGTGTAGTCGACGGGTGGAGTGGACCTGTTGTTCCAGCCGTGCGGTTGCGTCGTTGGTGGCATGTGGTCGGTGGTGGCCGCGCAGCAGGCGTCGCACCGGCTGGTAGTCGGGTGCCCATGTTCCGCTGAACGCGGTGTGGTGCCGGTGCATGCCGGGTCGGATGACGGTGGTGTAGACGGTGCGGGGGACCGATCCGGTGTAGAGCAGCGCCCGGCCGTAACCGCGGACGTAGTGGGTGATCGTCGCGGTGAGCTCCTCCGGGTCGTCCTCGCCCGCGGCGAGCCGGTCCAGGGCGTCGGCGATGAGCCGCCAGAGGATGAACGAGATGTGGTGGCCGGTGATCCACCGGAACCAGAACAGGCGTTCCCGTGAATCCTCCGCGGCGGTTCGGAGGGCGCCCAGGCCGGTGCTGTTCTGTTCCGCCAACCGCAGGAAGGCGCCTTGGACGTCGTCGGTGGACAGGGCGCCGGGCGGTGCGCCGGGGTGGTGGGGATGGGGCAGGGTCAAGGGTTCCAGTGCGTAGTTGTAGTCGCCGAAGTCCCAGCCCTGCGGATCCGGTGGGAGCAGCACGAGTGGTGCGGGTACCGGATGCGGGCGGGTCATCGTTGTCTCCTTCGGCGGGTGGCCGGTCGATGCCGGCAGGGCGGGTCGTGTCATCAAGGGGAGGCGCGACCCGCCGGGCACGAGGACCGTGTCGGGTTCAGATGATCAACAGGGTGGAGGGGCCGGTGATCAGCTCCACGCCGGGGCCGGTGAGGCAGGACAGCGGGTCGAGGGTGACCTGGGCTCCGGGTGAGGCGATGAGGCTGCCCGCGAATTTGCCGGATTCGACCGTGCCCACGACGACGACGATCGCTTCGCCGCCGGGTTGCACGATGATGGAGAAGGTGTAGGCGAGTGTGCTCTGCTCGCCGGTGTTCCAGGTGAGGACCTCGGTGGTGGCGCCGTCGGAGGTCAGGCAGCCCAGCGACCCGGAGCCGGTGACGACCGAGGTCGCCGAGGTGGTGGCGGGGTCGGCTGAGGCGCAGCTGTAGGCGCCGTTGCCGGAGATTCCCACCTGCCGCGGCAGCAGCCGCAGGCCGGGGTCGAAGTGCACGGTGTTGGTTCCGACGCAGGTGGTGAGCGCCTGCGTCGAGGGCGCCCGCGCGGGGAGTGGGTGTGCCGAGGCCGCGGGTGCCCAACCGGGTGTGATCGTCGAGAGCAGCCCTGCCAGCAGGACCGCTGCCGTTCTTCTCTGCACGGACATCGTCTTCCCTTCGGAATGGTCGATGAGCGGGGAGTCCTTCGTGCGAGTGCGGAAGCGTCAGGTCTCCCGTGCCTTTCCGGTCGGTTCTCGTGGTGGTGTGGCGGTTGCGAGTTCGTCGATGCGGTCGAGCAGGGTGTCGATGTCCTGTTCGGTGGTGCGGGGGTTGATGGTGCAGGCGCGGAAGCAGGGGCGGCCGCGGACCCGGGTGGGCAGCAGCAGGAAACCCCGGGGCGGGTTGAGGAGCAGGTCGCTGATCCGTTGGTGGGCCTGCGCGTCGTTCCCGGCGGCGCGGTGGGTGAAGCACACCACGGCCAGGCGGGGGCCGGTGAGCAGTTCGAATTCCGCTCGTCCGCGCACCCGGGCGGCCAGGTGACGGGCCAGGGCCAGGCCGTGGTCCACGGCCTGGCGCAGCGCGCCCAGACCGCGGACCTTGATGGTGAACCACAACCGGAACGCCCGGCAGGGACGGGTGAACTCGATGCCGCTCGTGCCCAGGTCCCGGGACTGCTCCCGGCCGTGCATCGCCGCGAGGTAATCGGACCGCAAGTGGAAGGTGGCCGCCAAAGCGTCGGGTTCGCGGAGCAGCAGGCAGCCCAGGCCGACGGGTTGGAACAACCACTTGTGCGGATCGACGGTGATCGAGTCCGCCTCGGACAGACCGTGCAGGAGCGTGTGCCCGCGTGTTCCCAGTGCGGCGGCGGCGCCGAACGCGCCGTCGACGTGGAACCAGAGTCGTTCCTCCCGGCACAGCCGGGCCAACTCCGCCAGCGGGTCGACGGTGCCGGTGTTGGTGGTGCCCGCGGTGGCGATCAGCACCAGCGGTCGTCGGCCTGCGGCGCGATCGGCGGTCACGGCGGCGCGCACGGTGTCGGGGTCGAGGCGGTCGTCGTCGGAGGGCAGCACCCGGATCTGCCCGGACGTGAAGCCCAGCACGCGCAGGGCGCGGCCGACGCCGGGGTGGGCCTGGTCCCCGTGGTAGACGGTCGGGACCTGGTCGTGGGCCGGTGCGCCGAGTCGGGCGCGGGCCACCGCGATGGCGGTCAGGTTGGCGGTCGAGCCGCCGGAGGTGAAGACGCCGCCGCTGCCCGCGGGCATGCCCAGTGCGGTGGCCAGCCACCGGGCGGTGAGGAGTTCGACCTGGGAAGGGCCCGCGGCCAGCGACCAGTTGACCGTGGTGAGGTTCAACCCGGTGGCCAGCGCGTCCGCGATGGCGGCGACCGGGTCGGCGGGACTGGGCACTCCCGCGAAGCTGCGGGGGTGGTCGGCTTTGAGCAGGTACGGCAGGACCTGGTCGGTGACCTGGGCGAGCACCGCGTCGGCAGGGGTGGGTGTTTCCGGGGCCGGTTCGTCGAGCCCCGCCAGGTCTTCGGGCGTGGCGCGCGATCCCGGTGACGAGGCCGCCAGCCCGAGGTGGTGCTCCACGACCAGGTCGGCCACCGCGTGGGCGAGCCGGCGCAGTTCCCCGGCGCCGTCGTGGCCGGTCATCGGTCGTGGTCCCGATGCGGTCGTGCCGCGGTGCGCCCGGGGCCGGTGCGCCCGGGGTCGGGATGCGGTGTCGGGTGGTGCGTGGCGAAACGCAGCCAGGCGAGCCAGGAACGGGCCTCGGAGGTGAGACGGGGTGGGTGTCCGACGGTGGCCACCCGGTGCCCGAACTGTACGAGCACCGCCTCGTCGCCGGCCTCGGCCCGATCGCCCTCGGCGGCGTGTGCCCACACCAACGCCTCGTCCGGCGCCAACCGCGACAGCGCTCGGTCCGGCACGCGAAGGACGACGCCGGAAGCGGACATCCGGTAGCAGCCGGTCTGCGGCAGTCCGCCGACCCGCCCGCTGCGGGTGAAGTGCAGGACGAGCTGACCGGATCGGAGGCGGGGAGATCCACGGTCGTCGGTGGCGAGCAACGGGGTCAACGGCGTCGTGTTCGCCAGGACGTGCACCCCCAGCAACGGCAGCAGCCCTCGTTCCACCTCGGCGGCGTGCACCAACGACACGACGGTCTGGAACCGCGGATTGATCTCCACGACCCACACGCGGTCGTCACGACCGAGTACCGCGTCGATGCCGAACACGCCGAGGAATCCCCATCCGCGCAGGTGTTCGCCCACAGCGCGGCATGCCCACCGGCACTGCGACAGCACCTCCTGCGACACGTCGGCGTCATCGAGCAGCTGGTTGCCGCAGTGCGTGCCCCACCCCGCCCCCAGCTCCGCGATCCCGACCAACTGCTGCGAGACCCCGGACACCACCGTCGCGTCGCGACCGACGCAGCCGGACACGGTGACCGGCAACCCCGGCAGGTACCGCGACACCTTCAACGGCTCACCGGCCCAATCGGTCAGCGCCGCCCACTCCCCGCGCGTGCGCAGCAACCTGGTGCCGCGGCCGATGAGGTTGTTGGCGGCCCGCTGCACGACCACCGCGCCGTCGCGCATCCAGGTCGACACCTCGTCGGGAACGGCGGTCGCGCCGGCCGCGAGCACCGTCGAAGGCGGCGTGCGCACCCCGGCGGCACGGAAGATCGACACGGCGTCGATCTTGTTCCCGGCCCGGTCCGCCACCGATCGCGGCGGCGCCAGCAGCGGTGCGGACGGATCCCGCTCCCAGGGGCGCCGGACATCGTCGTCCTCGGGGGCGAAGGTGACCGAGACCCGCCGCCGGCCGTGGTCCCCGCCGCCGTCGACATCGCACTCGACGGTGCGGCGGGAGCGCGACACCAGCCCGGGGATCGTCGAGTCGCACGCCGCGGCGATGAACGCCGATCTGTCGTACCACGCGATTTCATCGACCACGGCCGCCAACGCGCTCGCGCCGCGTTCCGCCGGAATGCCGCACGACGCTACGGAAAGTAGTTCGTTCACCCGTTGACGTCCGCTCATTCGGGAACGGTAATTCTATTCCAGTGTGAAGGGCAACCGTGCGGAACGAAGCGGCTGCCGCTGCCACTCTTCCGAGTTGTTTTTTCGCCGATCATGGGCCGGAGTGGTAGAACACCGCCATTGCGCCTGGGGTGCAAATTTTTTGCACAGAAGGATCCTCACGCGCGTAGCCGTGTGAGTCGACGCCGCCGATCCCGCACGGGCTGGTGGTGAAGTGCTCTTCGCTCCGGCGGGTGCGCGATCGCTGCGGCTCGGCGGCTCAGTGCAGAGTTCTGGCACCCCGCACGAGGCCCGCTCATACGAAAGTCGCACCACCGGTAGCCGAAGGGGGTATGTCGATCGCGGGCGCGCCGGCTACGGTTCGCTCGTCGCCGTGTCGGAGCGTGCCAAGGGGTGTGGGTCTTGTCGGGTGCAACGCTCGCGGAGGAGTTGGTCGCGCGCCTGGGGCCTCGGCACCGGGTGGCCGCCGTCGCCACGGTGTCGTCCGCCGGGACCTCGGTGGCGAGCGTGGGCGCGCCCGCCGATGCCGACTTCGAGATCGGCTCGATCTCCAAGGGGATCACCGGCCTGCTCCACGCCGACGCGCGGGAACGCGGCGAGGTCGGGCAATCGACCACGCTGGGGGAGCTGCTGCCGCTGGGCGGCACCCCGGTGGCGGGCGTGACGCTGACCTCCATCACCACCCACCGCTCGGGCCTGCCGAGCCTGCCCGCCGCGGCCTCGCCACTGCGCAGGTCGCTGGCGCTGTGGCTGCACGGCACGAACCCGTACGGCGAAACGCTGGACCAGGTGCTCACCCAGGCACGCGGCGTGCGCCCCGGACCACCCCGCCCCCGCTACTCCAACCTGGGCTTCCAGCTCCTGGGGCACGCCCTGGCGAGCGCCGCCGGCACGACGTTCCAGGGCCTGCTCCGGGACCGGATCGCCACCCCTCTCGGCCTGGACGTGTGCTACGCGCCCGCCACCCCGACCGACCTGCGACCGGACGCGCTCACCGGCACCACCAGGTGGGGGCGGAAGCGCGAGCCGTGGACGGGTGAGGCGCTGGGCCCGGCCGGGGGCATCCGCGCCCGCATCGGCGACATGGCCCGCCTCGCCGCCGCGCTCCTCGACGGCTCCGCCCCCGGCGCCGCCGCCCTGGACCCCGTCGAGGACTTCACCGGCCGGGTCGTGCGCGTCGGCGCGGCGTGGATCACGATCCAGCGCGACGGCCGCGCCATCACGTGGCACAACGGCGGCACCGGGGGCTTCCGCACCTGGCTGGGCCTGGACCGCGCGGCCGGCACCGCGGTGGTCCTCCTCTCCGCGACCGCGATCTCGGTGGACCGCCACGGCTTCGCCCTGCTCGAACAACTGACCGGGGAACAAGGCCGCTGACCGGGCGCCGTCGCCCGGCACGGAGGCGGCGCCGACCCGTGCTGCCCGGTGTCGCCGCCGACCGCGGATCGGAACCGCTCGTGTTCACCGCCCCACGGCCGGCTTGATGTCCGATGCCGGTCCGCGGTTCTCGTGGTCGGCGGTTCGACGGTGGCGCCGCGGGGTGTCGGTCACACGACGCTGCGCCAGTGCCCGGGCACGGGCTCGGGGTGGATCGGCTCGCCGCAGACCCTGTCCCGGTAGAACCAGTCGTGGAACTGGTCGGGCTCGACGATGCGGTTCTGGTAGCCGCGGTGGTGGTCGAGGTCGTCCTGCGCCGTCTTGTGGGTGGTGCGCAGGAGGTGGCGGCGGTGGCAGAGCTGGTAGTCCATGCGGTGCAGGTGGATCAGGTACAGGTTGGGGTCGTGGTTGGTGGCGTGGTCGATGCGTTCGTGGAAGCCGCCCAGCCAGGTCATCGGCACCCGTGCGAGCAGGGGTTTGGAGTACAGGGGGTTGGCGAACCAGGTGGAGCGCTGCTCCAGCACGCCGCGCTCGGGATCGAGGGGAGCTTCGCTGTCGTGCAGGTGCAGGACTTCCCAGCCGGTGCAGTTGACGAAGTCCTGGTCGAACTGGTCGATGTAGCGGCCCAGGTCGCAGAAGCGCGGGTCGGGGGCGACGATCTCGTCGACGTCCGCGCTGAGCACGACGTCGTAGCGGTCGATCAGGTCGTGCTGGTGCTGTTGGACGACGTCGCGGTGCCAGTCGCTGCTGAACTCGTCGTGGTGGATCGGGATGCGCACGAACCGGTCGGCGGGCGGCAGGTCGGGTGCGGGCTGGTGCTCCAGGACGTAGATGTCCTGCGGTGCGAAGAACCGGGAGTAGTAGTCCAGCCAGATCGGGAAGAAGTCCGGTTCGTCGCGGACGAGGGTGACCACGGCCCGGCTGTTGCGGCGGCGCGTGACCGGTCGCAGGCACCAGCGTTGTTGCGGTCCGTGCCAGAAGTCGTACTGGGCCAGTCGGGGTTCGTGCCCGGTGTCGGCGTTCCACAGGTCCAGGTACTTGCCGCTGGCGAGGTTGGCCAGCGCGTGCCCGCCCGAGCGCAGCGGCACCAGCCGCCACATCTGGTGCCGACCGTTCTCCTGCGGCGCCTCCAGCACCACCTCGGCGCCGTTGTGCCCGGCGGCGCCGGCCACCGACAGCACCAGGCCGCCCGCGGTGTTCTCCACCACGACGGTGTGGCGGCCTTCCGCTGTGCGGCGCAGCTTCCAGCGCTGCGCCGGGGTGTTCTTGTCGGGCCAGGTCTGGCGGATGCGCGGGCCGTCGGCGGTCAGGGCCTTGCCGCTGGCGCTGTTGACCAGCGCCAGGTGGGCGTTGTGCGGGAAGGTCATCTCAGATGCGCTCCAGGACCCAGTGCTGGTTGTGCTGCTCGTGGTAGGTCGGGTAGTTGCCCCAGTAGCCCTGTTGGGACACCCGTGCGTCGGGGTCCAGGCTCTGGTTGCGGACGTCGAGGACCTTGCCGGAGTGCAGGTTCTCGATCCGGAACACCGGCCCGCCGCCCTGGGCGGCTCCGGCGGGAACGAACAGCCACTGCTTGTGCGCGCCGCCGGGGTCGGACCGGGTGAGCACCTCGGCGCCGTTCTCCGTCGACATGCCCACCACCTCTAGGTAGCGGTCGCGGGCGGGGTCGCAGTTCTTGATGTGGTAGCCGCCGCCGGGGACGGGCACCAGTTGCCACCCCACGGCCGCGACGCCGCTGTCGACGTTCTGGTCGACGTTGGCGCCGTCACCGGTCCAGTTCGGGTCGTCCAGCTGCAGGTACAGGTCGCTCAGCGTGCAGCGGATCTTGTAGCTGCCGGTCAGGTCCGGCACGGTGATCTTCACCTGGGTGGCTCCGGTCCTCACGCCGTCCACAACCACGTCGACCGCGCCCTGCACCGCGACCTCCCGGGTCACCGGAGCGGTCGTGGCGGGAGTGGCGCCGGGGAACTCCAGCGTGAAGTCCAGGGTCTGCGGCTGGGTGCCGGGGAAGGGGCCGTAGCCGGCGGGGGAGATCCGTGCGAACGGCGCGATCACGGCGTCGGGTACGAGGGTGACGCTGCCGATCGTGGTGATGCCCGTGGTGCCCAGGGTGATGATCGTGTCGACGATCGTGGCGGGGGTGATGCCGTCGGTGTAGGTGCCGCCGGTGGCGGCGGCGATTCGGCTGCCCTGCCCCCCGGCGCCGCCGATGCTGCAATTCCCCGAGAAGGGGGTGCCGTTGGACAGCGGTACCGGGTCGACGTCCAACCCGGGTCCGCTCGTCCCCGACGGGGTGCTGATCACCAGCACGGCGATGCCCTCGGCCTGCAACTTGGCGATCACCGACTGTTCGGTGATGTTGTAGGTCAGGCCGGACACGGCCTGGCAGATCGGGTCGTGCCCGGGCGCGTCGCCGATCCAGAGGATGATCCGCTTGGCGTCGGCGCGCCAGCCGATCGTGCCGCCGCCGGGGGGCTGGGCGAGGTGGTCCAGGGCGAAGAACTGTCCCTCGGCGGTGGTGGTGCCGCCGGCCACGGCCCAGGCTTGGATGCCGTTGGCCGCCGCCGTCGAGTGCGGGGTCAGCGAGACCTGGTGGTGGAAGCGCTGGGCGGCCGGGAAGTCCAGGTCCCGGTAGTTGCCCACACCGAACTGGACGTCCGCGCCGACCTGGTTCGCCGCGGTGACCAGCCTGTTGAGGATGTCCTCCACCCTGGCGCGGACCGCGTCGATGATGCCGGTCATGCTGCCGGTGCTGTCGACGAGGAAGTAGACGTCGATCTTGGGGATCGCGCCGGAGGCGGGCAGCTGCACCTGGACCTGTTCGCGGTGGCTGTCCGGGGAATCGGGGTTGGTCGAGAGTTCGACGTTGAGCGGGGTGGGCGGTGTGGTGATGGGCATGGCGGGTTGCTCCTTCTCCAGGCTCAGTGTCGCTTGGCGGTCCCGGGGGACGAGTGGAACCGGTGGGGGACGTCACGATCCCCGGCTCGACCGGTTCGGTGCGCGGAAGCGCTGCGTCAGAGGCGTTCCAGCCGCCAGTGCTGGTTGTGGTTCTCGTGGTAGGCGGGGTAGTCGCCCCAGTAGAAGTACTGGAACACCGGCGCGTCCTGCTGGGTGCTGCCGCCCTGGATGTCGAGGACCTTGTGGGTGTGCAGGTTCTGGATGCGGAACACCGGGCCGTTGGCGCCGGAGGCGCCTGCGGGGATGAGCAGCCATTCCTTGTGCGGGCCGCTGGGGTCGGACCGGGTGAGGACCTCGGCGCCGTCGTCGGAGGACATGCCGACCACTTCCAGGTAGCGGTCGCGGGCGGGGTCGAGGTTCTTGATCCGGTAGCCGCCGCCGGCGACCGGGACCAGCTCCCAGTGCTGCGCGGCCAGGCCGGTGTAGGTGTTCTGGTCGACGTTGCCGCCGTCGCCGGTCCAGCCGGGGTCGTCGAGTTGGAGGTACAGGCCGCTGAGGGTGCTTCGGACCTTGTACCGGCCGGCCAGGTCGGGCACGGTGATCTTCACCCGGGTCGAGCCGGTCCTCACGCCGTCCACGACCACGTCGACGTCGCCCTCCACGGCGATCTCCCGGGTCACCGGCGTCGCGGAGGCGGGTGTCGCCGCGGGGAACTCCAACTCGAAGTCCAGCGTGTCGGGGTGCGCACCGGTGAAGGGGCCGTACCCGCCGACGGGGTGGACGAGCACGAACGGTGCGATCGTCGAGTCCGGCACGAGGCTGACGTTGCCGAGCGTGGAAATCCCCGCGGCGCCGAGGTTGATGATCGTCTGCACCACGGTGTCGGGGGTGATCCCCTCGGCGTACGTGCCACCGGTCGCGGCGGCGATGCGGGAGCCCTGGCCCGCGTGACCGCCGAAGGCGCCGCAGAAGTTCTCGTACACGCCGCCACCGGAGGACAGCGGCACCGGATTCGCGTTCAAGCCCGAGCTCGGCCCGCTCGGCCCGGTGCTGATCGCGAGCACGAAGATGCCCTGCGCCTGCAACTTCGCCGTGACCGAGGTCTCGGTGATGTCGTGGCCCAGGCCGGACAACCCCTGGCAGATCGGGTCGTGACCGGGCATGTCGCCGATCCAGACGACGATCCGCTTGGCGTCGGCCCGCCAGCCGATCGACCCGCCGGGGGGCTGCGCGAGTTGGTCCAGGGCGTAGAACTGGCCTTCCGCGGCAGTGCTGCCGCCACCGGTGGCGGTCCAAGCCCGGATGCCGTTGGCGGCCGCCGCGGCGCCGGCGCCCAGTGGGACCTGACCGCGGAAACGGTCGGGTTGCGGGTCTTCCATGTCCTTGTAGTTCCCGACGCCGAAGTGCACGTCCGCGCCGACCGCGCTCGCGGCGGTGATCAGCTTGTTCAGGATTTCCTCTACCCGTGCGCCGACCGCCCCGATGATGCCGCCCATGCTGCCGGTGCTGTCGGTCAGGAAGTACACGTCGATCTTCGGGACCACCCCGGAGCCGGGCAGCCGCACCTGCACCTGTTCCCGGTGGCCGTCCGATGAGTCGGGGTTGGTCGAGAGCTCGACACCGGACGGGGACAGCGGCGTGGTGATGGGCATGGTGCAGCGACTCCTCAACCCGGTCTTCGGACCGCCTCGTGATTGCGGACCTCCGATCGAGGATCACAACCTCGATCCCGCAAAGGAATAGACAATCCGGCCGGATGACCCGAAGGTGTGCACCTTCGCCATCCGCGACTACACGTCGCGGAGTCCACCCGTGCAGGGCATCGGCGACGACTCAAGCGTCTCCAGGGCACGCCCGGGATGCGATCCTCCCGGCCATGTGGGTGATTCCACGCCGTGTCAAGCAGGCATCGGATGCCGGGTCCCGGCTCCGTTCTGACGGTCGGTGACGACGGCTTCGAAGCGCGGTCGTACCTGATCGGGTTATCCCCGGTCGGCGGCCGGGGAGGTGATGCGGTGTAGTGATGCTCGACAGGGGAGGTTTATGTCCTTGCTGGCCAGCACCGGCATCGGCGCGGTCCTGCTGACAGTGTCGGCATTGGTTCGAATTGGATTGGGGGCATCCTCGAATGAGGTCGGGGGACGCGCACCCGAGGGTGGTCGAAGGCGAACGGGAGGCGGCCCCGGGTCATTCACGGAAAAGAGGGTGGTCGGACTTTCCGAGCAGCGTGTCCCTGGTGATCCCGGCGCACAACGAGGAGGCGTCGATCGCGGGCACCATCCGGTCCTGCCGTGCGCAGACCTATCCGATTGACCAGATCATCGTGGTCGCGGACAACTGCTCCGACCGTACCGCCGACATCGCCCGCGGTCTGGGCGCGGTCGTCATCGAGGGCGAAGGCGGGTCGAAGGCCTCGGCGCAGAACATGGCCCTGCCGAGGATCACCAGCGACGCCGTCGTCGCGCTCGACGCCGACGCCACCCTCTCCCCTCGCGCGGTGGAGCAGATGATGGACACCTTGCGCCGCGGCTACGCCGGAACCTGTCCCTCGGCGATGCCCCGCGACACCGACACGCCCTACAGCCGGTACCGGACGCTGTACCACGCGATCGCGAACGGCTGGGTCCGGCCGCTGCAAGACGTGTTCGACCGGCAGTTGGTCCTCAGCGGCATGGCCAACTGCCACCGCACCGACGTGCTGCGCGAGGTCGGCGGCTACCCCGACGACAACATCACCGAGGACTTCAACCTCACCTGGACCCTGCATCGCCTCGGCCACCGCGTCGCCTTCACCCCCGAGGCGATCGTCTACACCGGTGAACCCACGTCGATGCGCGAGCTGCTGTCCCAGATGCACCGCTGGACCGCCGGGTTCGCCCAGACCATGGTGAAGCACCGCGCCCCGGTGATGGACGGCGGGGCGTTCATCATCGTCGCCTCCCAGGTGGTCGACTCCCTCGTGGGCGGCCTCGCCATCTGCACCCTGCCCTTCTACGTGGCCCGCCACGGCGTGGTGCGCGGGCTGCGCAGCTGGTGGAGCCCGCTGTGGGTGGTCGTCACCGCGGCCTCGGTCGCGGTCGCGGTGCGCCAGTTGGGATGGCGCACGACGGTGAAGTGCCTGCCCAGCTGGATCGCCCTGCAAAACCTCACCGGACCGCTGAACGCCTGGTGGCTGTTCCGCGAATGGGTGCTGGGTCGCAGCCTGACGACCTGGACCGGTCGGCACGGCCGACGACCCGCGCTGACCCCGGTCACCCAACGCCGCAAGACGGTGCTGGCCGCCGCCGCGGCCACCGGCGTGTTCTGCGGCCTGTGGTCCTGGCGGCGCTCAGCCGAGCAGGCGCCGCAGCAGCCGCGGCGGCGGTGACACCGCGCCGGTCAGGTCGGCGTCCGGGAACCTGCGGTGGAATTCCCGCAACTGCCACTCGTACGCCTCGGCCGCACGCGTCAACGGCTTGCCCCCGGCGCGTGCCGCCTGATCATCGGCAGGCCGGGCCCCGCGCTCACACCACGTCCTGACCGCCGCCTCGACCAGCATCGACGCTCCCGTCGCCGCGTGCCCGACGTAACGCCGAGCCGCACGGCGCTCCGGCACGGCGTCCACCACGCGCTGCAACACCTGCTGCACCGCCACCGCCGTCACCGCCTGGGACAACCAGTTCATCCCCACACCCGCGACCAGCGCCCCGCCCCGTCCCGCGGAGCGCTCGGCACGACCGGCAGCCGCCCGCAACGCCTGCGACAGCACCGACATCAACGGCACCACCGCCTGCTGCCCGGCGTCCTCACCGGCGACGCTGACCGGGATCAGGGCCACCGTCCCCGCCTCGCCGGGGCACGCCGACAACCGCCGCAGCACCATCGCGAAACCCGGATGCCCCAACAAGGCGTCTCGCACCTGAGCCAACGAGGCGCGGCCCTCCAGCACATCCCACTTGGTCACCACGAAGCGCACCACCTTCCTCGGCGCGACCACCAGCTTCCACACCGCGGCCATGCCCTGGTCGAAACCGTCCCGGTCGCCATCGAGCAGCCCCGCGACCCGTTCCCCGTCCAGGACGCAGAGCACCGCGTCGGCTCCACGAACCCGGGCTGCCAACGCCCGGCCCACCGCATGGCGATCAACCGCGACGGCTCCGCCGTCGTAGTCGGCCAGCCGAGTCTCGAACAACGGCCCCCCGCCGTCCGCCCCGGCCTCGAACCACAGGTCGACCACACCACGGTGGCGGACACCCGCCTGGCACTCGGTGCCGCGCACCTGCCTCGACTGCCACACCTCCTCCAGCACCAAGGCGGTCACCGGGTCCGGCTTCAGCACGGGCGCCGGGGACTGCTCCCACCCCTTCAAACCCTGGTTCATCGCGGCCAACAGGCAACTCTTGCCCGCGCCCGCCGGACCCACCGGGACGATGTCGATGAACGGCACGTTCCGCACCGTAACGACCAACCGGCCACACCGTCAGACCCGGGCAAGCTGCGTATCGTCTGCGGGCGCTCACTCATCGCCATCTTGCTACGCCATTGGAGTCGTGGACGGGTACCTCATGGGGGATGGCACGGCACCGGCACACCGCATGCACCCGTAGAAATCCCTCCGGATGCGCACGCATCACACCACCGATGGAATCTCATGTGCCACATGGTCCTGCGTCTGGCGGTTCCGGCGCCGCTTCTCCACCTGCCGCACACCCGCCCGACGTGCCGCGACGATCAAGGACCGTCACGGGGCCAGTTCCACCGCCAACACGAGTTCAACCCCTGTGCCCGCACTTGTATGCGTGAAGTCGAGCATGTGCACTTCGTCCACGATGTCCTAGGGTCGACGCGTGATGAACGAGGACCAGTCCCGCGACGCTCCGGGCGCCGACCTGCTGGACCTGGTCGGTCCTGCGTTCGCACGGCTGCGCAGGCGTACTGCGCAGGTGCCCGTCGATCCGCCGGTCGAGCGCAAAGACCTGAACCGGAACCTCGTGCTGAACGTCATCGACGAGGCCGAGGGGGAGATCAGCGTCGGGGAGGTGGCGGACGTCCTGGGCATCGACCCTTCCGTGGCCAGCAGGATGGTCGCCGACTGCATCTCCCGCGGTTACGTCCTCCGCTTGCCCTCGCAGGTGGACGGTCGCCGGGCGGTGCTCGAACTCACCGAGGCGGGACTCGGCCTTCGCGACCGCTTCCGCTCGCAACAACGCCAGGCGTTCGAGCACATCACCCGCGACTGGCCCGAGGCCGAGCGCCGGGAGCTGGCGCGACTGATCATCAAGTACGTCGACTCGGCGGCCGAGGCGACCAAGGGCTGAGCGCGCCTCGGCGCGCCGGGGCCGTTGGCTGAGGATCCTCTCAGGAACAGAGCGCTGTGCAAGCAAATGTATGTAAGTTGCACATGTAGGCGACATGCATACGTATCGCCGTTGCTCATCCTGAAGGGAGCTGCCCCCGATGTGCCCTGTCACTCGTCGCGCCTTGCTGGGGTCGGTCGGCGCCACCGCGGTGGTGGCCGGATCGTCGGCCCTGCTCACCGCGTGTTCCACCGGCGGTCCGGAGCGACCGCCCTCCGGTCTGACCG
The DNA here is from genome assembly GCF_039527585.1 of Saccharothrix xinjiangensis. Lineage (NCBI taxonomy): Bacteria > Bacillati > Actinomycetota > Actinomycetes > Pseudonocardiales > Pseudonocardiaceae > Saccharothrix > Saccharothrix xinjiangensis. Next base: position 20,551 of record NZ_BAAAKE010000031.1, read on the forward strand.
CCATCACCAACGCACGGGTCTTCGACGGCGAGCGGGTGCTCGATCAGCACACCGTCCTGGTCGAGGGTGGGTCCGTGGTCGGGATCACCGGGGACGCGCCGTCGAACGCCCACGTCGTCGACGCCCTTGGCGCCACGTTGCTGCCGGGGCTGATCGACGCGCACGTGCACACCTCCGAGGACGGCTTGCGCAACGCGCTGCTGTTCGGTGTCACCACTGAGCTGGAGATGCAGGGCGGGTTCGACGCGAGAGGGCGCGAGCCCATCGCCGACCGCGACGACCTGGCCGACGTCCGATCCGCGGGGTTCGGCTTGACCGCGCCGGGGGGTCACCCCGGCGAACTGGTGCCCGACGGCCCGCCGCCCGGGGCCGAGGGCGACGGGGAGGGGCCGCCCGGGGGCGCGTCCGGGTCCGGCCCCGCCGAGTCGGAGGTCACGACTCCCGAACAAGCCGTCGCCGCCGTTCGCCTGCGGATCGGGGCCGGTTCGGACTTCATCAAGATCATGATCGAGGACGGGCACGTCCTCGGTGCGCCGAACCTGCCGGTGATGAGCGACGAGACGATCAGGGCCGCAGTGCTGGAGACGCGGCGGCTCGGCAAGTTGGCCGTCGCGCACACGTTGACCGTGGCGGCGACCGAGCAGGCCATCGCGGCGGGCATGAGCGGTCTCGCGCACCTGTTCATCGACCGCCCGCACACGCCCGAACTCGTCGAGAGCATCGTGCGTTCCGGGGTGTTCGTCACGCCCTGCCTGTGCCTCAACGCTTCGATCACGGGGCGGACCGGTGCCGAACTCGCGGCCGACGAACGGGTGGGCCCCAAGCTGAGTCCTGAGTGGCGCGACACCCTCAACGGCAGCCTCGACAAGTACCCGCAGGGCGACTTCGACGCGGTTCTCGCGACGGCGGGGGCGTTGCACGCCGCCGGAGTGGACATCCTGGTGGGCACCGACGTGTCCGTGGCGTGGCCGGAACTGGGCGGGATGGCGCACGGCGCGAGCGTTCACCACGAGATGCAACTGCTGGTGAAAGCCGGCCTCAGCCCTGTCGCGGCGCTGCGCGCGGCGACCTCCGTGCCGGCGCGTCGGTTCGGCCTGCCCGACCGGGGCCGCATCGTCCAGGGGGCTCGTGCGGATCTGCTGCTGGTCGACGGTGACCCGACGACGAACATCGGCGACTCCCTGTCGATCAGGGAGGTGTGGCGACGGGGCGTCCGGCAGGCCGGGGCGTGACGCGGAGCCTTGCCCCGGCGTCCACCGCGGGGCGGCGCTCCGACTCGGCTCCGGGTGCGCACCTCCGCCCGCGGCCGCCGAGTCCGCGCCTCGGGGGCGGCGAACGTAGTGGATGTATTACTTGTCGTTAGCACCGCGTGGTTAACGTGGCCGCATGACAGCTCTTGTCGACGTGTTCCCGTCAGATGCGTTCGACCTGCCACCGGAGGCCGAGGCGGTGTACAGCGAGCTGCTCGCGGTCGCGCCGGTGTCCGGGCGGGGCTTCCTCTCCGACGTCGGGCCGCGGGCGGCGCACTGGGTCGAGCAGTTCGTCGGGCTCGGGCTCGTGCACCGGGACGAGGACGGCGTGCTGCACGTCCGCCCGCCCCGGACGGCGCTGGAGACCTGGGCCACCCGGCGGGAGCTGGCTGCCGCGCGGGCCAGGCAGACGGGTGACGCGCTGGCCCGGTTGTACGCCGCGTGCCGGGGTCCGGGGTCGGGCTTCGTGGAGGTGGTCGAGGGCAGGGGCGCCGCCCGTGCGCTGTTCCGCACGCTCCAGCGGGGCGCCCGCGAGCGGGTGCGCGGCCTGGACCGGGGACCGTACCTGCACGACTCGCCGGCCGCGCCGGAGGAGGTGCAGCTCGACGCGATGCGCCGGGGTCTGCGCTACCGGGCGGTGTACGACGCGAGCCTGTTGCACGACGACGTGCTGCTGGAGGCGGTCGGCAAGGCCGCAGCGGCCGGCGAGGAGACGCGGGTCTTCCCCGACGTGCCGCTGAAGCTGCTGCTGGCCGACGACAACCGCGGCCTGGTGATGCTGCCGCGCCCGGCCGAACGCGACGCCGACGCCCTGCTCGTGTACCCGTCGCGGTTGCTGGAGGTGCTGTCCGAGGTCTTCGAGGTGTTCTGGCGGCTGGCCGCGCCGCTGCCCGCCACCGCGGCCGCCGACCCCGCGGGACCGGACCCGCAGGCCCAGCGGCTGCTCGTGCTGCTGACCGCGGGCATGACCGACGAGGCCATCGCCCGCGACCTCGGCGTGAGCGAGCGGACGGTGCACCGCCGCGTCAGCAGGCTCCAGGAGCTGCTCGGCGCCCGCACCCGCTTCCAGCTCGGCGTGCAGGCCACCCGGCGCGGCTGGCTCTGACGGGTCCCGGTCATGTCCGGTTTTCGACACCGCCGCCCCCTGCTGCGCGAGCCGCGGCCGGGCGAGGGTGGAACCACCGGGAGCGTTCCCGACCGTTCCTTCGAAAGGACACGACCATGCCTGCACCCCTGCTCGGATCGCGCCGCGACCGGCGATCCGCAGCGGTCCTGGGAGCGTCGCTGCTCGCCGCCGTGACCCTGGCCGCCACCGCCGCCACCCCCGCGGCGGCCTCACCCCGCCCGCTCGCGGAACCGGACACCGCCACCCTCGCGGGCGCGCTCCGACACCAGCAGGTCGAGTGGGGACCGTGCGCGTTCACCGGTCTCACCCCAGAGCAGGACGACCGGTTCCAGGCCGTGCCGGGGCTCGCCTGCGCGACCATCACCGTCCCGCGGGACTGGCACGATCCCGCCGACGGCCACACGTTCCAGGTGCGCGTGTCGAAGACCGCCACGGCCGGCGCCGCCCGTCAGGGAATCGCCCTGGTCAACCCCGGCGGTCCCGGTGGCGCCGGGCTCCACTGGGGCGCGGCCATGGCCACCATGGCGCCCGCCCTGGCGCACCAGTACGACTTTGTCGGCTTCGACCCGCGCGGCGTCGGCGACAGCACGCGGGTGCCGTGCACCGTCACCATCGACAGCGAGGTCGTCGACTCCTACGACGAGGAGACCGAGGCGTACGTGCGGGGCTGCGAGGAGACGCCCGGCACGGAGTTCATCACCACCGAGCAGACCGCGTACGACATGGACTTCATCCGGGTCCTGCTCGGCGAGCGGAAGACGAGCTACATCGGCTACTCGTACGGCACCTGGCTGGGCACCTGGTACGCGGCCACCTTCCCCGGCAAGGTGCACCGGATGCTGCTCGACTCGTCCACCGACGTCAGCGAGAAGTCGTTGCAGCGCACCTGGGACCTCCAGCCCTACACGCGGGACCGGGCGTTCCAGGAGCAGCTCCTGCCCTACGTGGCGCGGCGCGACGACTTCTACGGCCTGGGCGCCGACCCGATGGCGATCCGCCGGGCGTGGGAGGAGGCGGGCGGCACCCGCACGTTCACGGGTCAGATCATGTTCGCCTGGTTCATCCTGCCCGCGCTGTACGACACGTCGACCTACGAGATCGCCGGCGCGGCGGTGAACACCGTCGTGCTGAGCGGGCAGGAGCCGGCGACCGAGCAGGTGGTGCGACGGTTCGTGGACGAGCAGCTCGCCCGCCCCGCCCTGGCCGCAGACCTGCGCGGCGTGCTGCTCCAGGCCCGTGAGGGCGCGTTGGGCGCCATCGCGAAGGGCCCCGCCCGACTGCCCGCGACCGCCGACGTCAGCACCTTCGAGGTCGACTACACCTTCGAGCTGATCCGCTGCCAGGACGGCCAGTGGAACCAGAGCCACGACTACTGGAAGAAGTCCGCCGCGAAGCTGCTGCGGGAGGCGCCGCTGATCGGGCCGTTCATGCAGAACGTCCCGGCGTGCGCGTTCTTCCGGACCGACAACCGGATGCCGAAGCCGAACCCCCGCACGTTCCCGCAGGTCCTGGTGGTCCAGAGCGAGATGGACGCGGCCACCGCGTACGAAGGCGCGCTCGACACGGCCAAGCACCTGCCGGGCGCGAAGATGATCAGCGTGGACAACGAGGGCACGCACGGCGTCTTCCCGTACCTGACGTCCTGCGTGGACGCCCCGGTGCACGCCTACTTCCACGTCGGGCTCATGCCGGACGACCGGTTCACCGCGTGCCAGGCCCTGCCGCTGCCGGGTGAGGCGAAGACCTTCGAGGTCGGCGGCACGATCGGCCCGAAGGGCGCGATCAAGGTCGAGACGGTCACCGACGACATGCGCCGGGCGGCCAAGATGGTCAAGCGCCTGCTCGCGCAGCAGGCGCTGGAGCCGGAGACGGCGGTCTGACGGCCTCGGCGCCCGCCGGCCGATGAACGGGGTGGTGGGACGATCCCGATCGCCCCACCACCCCTCCCGGCCCGCGTGGACGTCTCGCGCGCCGAGGTCCACCATGGCGGGCCGGTTCCCGCGGGTGGAGTCGCGGCGCCGGATGCGGTGGTACGTCCGGGGCTCGCTCTCCGAAGTGGAGCGGAAGAACGGCTGGACGCCGGCGGAGGCTGCCGGTGACACGGGTCCGGAAGGCGTGCGGCGCCTGCTGAACCGCGGTGGCCCGGCGTGGGCAGCAGCGCAGCTTGATCAGGATTTCCAGCCCTTGATCAGTGACACGGCCCGTTCGCCGAGGGCGCGAATGCGGGCTTGGGCCCGATTCACCGCATTCTGCTCCTGCGGCTTCGCCGCCACCCGGACGGCGTACTGGCCGTCCACCACCACGGTGCGGTCGCACTCGCCGCTCTGCCAGGCGCCCTCGACGACCTCGAACTGCCGGCCCTGGACCGCGCGCGCCGCACGGGTGATGAGCTGGATCTCGACGTCCACCGGCGCTTTCGCGCCGACGTCGACCACGACGTCACAGCGGTTGAAGTTGCCGCAGGTGGTGAACAGCCGCGTCGGGCCGAATCGGCGCAACTCCTCCTCGTGCACCAGCGCGCAGGGGTCGGCGGTGCGCTCGTCGACGTGCTGGCGCGACACCGGCTGACGCTGATCTTCCCGCTCAGCGCCAGGGCGACGACGGCTCCCGGCGCGGCGCGCGGCACGTCGCGCGCCAGGCCTTTCGGTGTTCACGCCGGCCTCCTCGTGTTGTCGCGCAGTGTCGCCGGATCGCCCGGGGACCCCTCCCGGCCGTCGAAAGAAAAGGGCAGGCACCCACCTCGTCGGTCATCGGGTGCCTGCCGTTCACGGGCCCGCCGCTCCGAGGCAGCCGGGCGACCACTCCGCCGTCCTCGGCAGGACGCCGCAGCCCAACGCCCCTGCCGCGGCCGGTGCCCGCGGCGTGGAAGGTGAAGCGGGGATTGGCGAGGAGGTTCGCGTGCCAGTCGGTGGCGGCGCCGCCGGCGCCGCTGCACAGGTACGTCGCGCCCGCGGCTCGGTAGGAGAAGATCTCGATGCGGTGTGCTCGGCCGGTGCGGCGCCCCAGCGTCGTGATGTCGATGATCCGTTCCCCGGTGCCCGCGGCGGGGGTGATCTCGATGGCTCGTCGGATGGGGTTGGGCAGGTGGGACGAAGACGCGCCCCTCGCGGAGTCGTTCGACCCGGTCGTGTCCGGAGTGCTCATGCGGTCTCGGCCTGAAGGGCGGGGCCGAGGAGGAGTCCACCGTCGATGACGTACTCCGACCCCGTGATGAACGACGCGTCCGATGACGTGAGGAACAGGAGCAGTCGGGTGACGTCGGTCGGCTCCCCGAGTCGGGGGATGGCGAACGGCTCGGGTGAGTAGAAGTCGGCGATTGCCGCGGTGGCGCCGGCTGCTGGTTCGTGGATGAAGGAGGTCGCGATCACGCCGGGGTGGATGGTGTTCACCCGGATGTGGTCGCGGCCGAGTTCGAGTGCTGCCGTTCGGGTGAGGCCTCGCACGGCCCACTTGCCGGCGACGTAGGGCGCGTAGTGAGCCGTGCCGCCCAGGCCCATGGTCGAGGCGATGTTGACGATGGCTCCCCCTGCTGCGCGGCGCAGGGCGGGGGCCGCGGCCTTGATGCCGAGGAAGGTCCCGGTGAGGTTGACGTCGAGGATGCGCGACCACGTGGCCTGCTCCGTGTTTTCGATCGTTGCGGGCGGGTTCTGCACGCCCGCGTTGTTGACGAGCACGTTCAGGGCGCCGAAGGCGCTCTCGGCGGCCAGCACGGCGGCGGACCACGAGCTCTCGTCGGTGACGTCGAGGCGGGCGAAGCGAGCGCGGGTCCCGAGCTCGTCGGCGAGAGCGGCGCCGCGTTCCGCGTCGATGTCGCCGATCACCACGTTCGCCCCCTCCGCGTGGAAGGCGCGCACGTGGCTGGAGCCCTGGCCGCCGGTCCCACCGGTCACGAGCACGGTCTGGTCGTCGAAGCGGGGCATCAGGTGTTCCTTCGGTACGTGGGTGGACGAGCGGGGCCGCCGGTGATGAACGGCGGCCGGTGGTGAGTCGGACAACTCACCATTCCCCGAATGCTAGGTCGGCGGCAGTGGCGAGTCAAGCCACTCACCTCGTATGCTCGGCCCATGAGCAGGATCGTGACGACGTATCACCAGCGCGTCGCCCAGGAGAAGCGCGCGCTGATCGTGACGGCCGCGACCGCGCTGTTCCTGGAGTTGGGCTACGACCGGACGTCGCTGGCGCGGATCGCAGAGCGCTCGGGCGTTTCGCGGGCCACCTTGTTCAAGCAGTTCCCGAGCAAAGCCGCCCTGTTCGACGCCATCGTGGCCGAGTCCTGGTCAACCGCTGACGAGGAGGACCCCCCGCCGGCGGGCGACGTCGTCGCCGGGCTGGGCGCCATCGGCCGCCGTTACGCCGAGCTGCTGGGCCGTGCCCGGATGACCGACCTGTTCAGGATCGTCATCGCCGAGCTGCCGCGGTTCCCCGAGCTGGCCCACGCGCAGTTCGCGCACGGGAAGATGCCCTACTTCGAGTCCGTGCGCAGCTACCTCGTGGCTGAGCACGAGGCGGGAACGGTGCGGGTCGAGGACGTGGACCTCGCGGCCACCCAGTTCCTGGGCATGATCTCCAACTACGTCTTCTGGCCGACACTCCTGGTGCCGGGCTGGGAGGTGAGCGCCGAACGCGTCGCGCAGGTGGTCGACGAGGCCGTCCGCACCATCGCCGCCCGGTACGCCACGACCGGACCGGGGGCATCCGCCGACGAGTGAGCCCTGCCGACCGCGACCGGGTCGACCCGCCGTGCCCACTGCTCGTTGATGTGCCGGCGCTGGTCGCTCCGCCCGAAGTCGCACTCCTCCAGGCGCGGGTGAGCCGAGTGGCGAGGGGTCACTTGTCGCGCGGGTAGGTCTTCTGCACCTCGCCCTTGAGGTTCGCCTCCAGGAACGCGGCGCCGTAGTCGTCCATCAGGTACACCCTCAGCGACGGGCTGCCGTCGATGATGTCGGTGTCCACGATCAGGTACCGCATGGTCGGTTGCGCGACGCCCAGTTCCTTGCCGGCCTTGTCCAGCAGCGCGGGCAGCGCGTCCCAGTCGACCTCGTTCAGGTCGAGCACGGCGCGGTCGGCGTCCACCCCGTCCGGGCCCTGCCTGGTCGCCTTGCCGCCCCGGTACTCGAAGTTGTCGAAGCCGTGCGCGACGGCCGCGGTCGGGGCGACGGCCGACGCCCGCTCCGGCCACAGCGTCAGGTCGGACACCTTGGTGCCGCCCATTGCCTCGCTGAGCGCGCCGACCGCCTTGCGCGCGCCGGCGGGCGTGAGCAGGTCGTCCTCCACCACGTCGGCCGCCGAGGTGGTCGGGAGGGTGGGCAGGTCGACGCCCTGCCCGGTGGTCACCGGCGTGGTGGACGTGTTCGTGCCGGTGTTCGCCGCGTCGTCCTTGCCGGCCAGGTGGACCGCCAGGAGCGTGGCCGCGACGACCAGCACCACGCCGACCAGTGAGAACACCACGGCGCCCGTCCGCTTGCGCGCCCCCGGGAGCGGGGTGGGGTAGGACCGCGCGTAGACGTGGGGTTGCGGCCCGCTGACCGGGGCCGGTGTCGGTCCGGACGGCCAGTGGGGGTGCTGCTGCCGGGGCTGGGGGCCGCTCGGCGGTCCCTGGACGGCGAACCCCGCCGGGGTGGGAGGGCCGAAGAACGGGCCCTGGGCGCGCTCGGCCGCGGCGAACAGCTGGTCCAGCACCTCGCCGGTCGGCCGCTCGGTCGGGTCGTTGCGCAGGGCCGCGTTGAGCGCGGGCGCGAGGGCGCCCGCGCGCCGCGGCGGCGGGACCGGTTCGGTCATCACGGCGGCGAGGGTCGCCATGGTGGACGCGCGGCGCATCGGGTGGTGGCCCTCGACGGCCACGTAGAGCAGCATCGCCAGGGACCAGAAGTCCGACGCGGGGTGCGTCTCGTCGCCGCGCAGCCGCTCCGGGGCGATGTACTCGGGTGACCCGATGACGTCGCCGGTCGCGGTGAGCTGGGTCGAGCCCTGGAGGGCGGCGATGCCGAAGTCGGTGAGCACGGCGCTGCCGTCGGTCCGCAGCAGCACGTTGCCCGGCTTGACGTCGCGGTGCATCACGCCCGCGGAGTGGGCCGAGCGCAGCGCGGCGAGCACGTCCCGGCCGACCCGCGCCGCCTCGACCGGGGTGAGCACGCCGTCGTCCAGCCGCGCGTCCAGCGACGTGCCGCGGACCAGCTCCATGACGATCCACGGGTACGGCGAGTCGGGCGACTCGATGATCTGGTAGATCGACACGACGTTCGGGTGCTGCAACCGGGCGAGCGCGCGGGACTCGCGCAGCACGCGTTCCCGCAGCTGGGCGGCCATCGCGGGGTTGCTCTCGACCTGGTCGGCGTCGGCCGGGCGGACCTCCTTGATGGCCACCTCGCGGTGCAGTCCCAGGTCCAGGGCGCGCCAGACCGTACCCATGCCACCGCTGCCCAGTCTCTCCAGCAGTTCGAACCTGCCGTCGACGACCCGTCCGGTGTGCTCTCGCTCAGACACGGCGTCACGCTAGCAACCGGCGGCGGGGGACCGTCGCCACGACCGGCTACCCCGGTCGGCGTGGCCCTGATCAGCGCAGGGTCGGCACCTCGCCGTTGCCGACCCTGGTGACCTCGACGCCGCGCCACCCCGTCGCCCACGTGGCGGCGACGTCGGCCAGCACCGCGGCGGTCACGGGCTGCGCGCCCAGGCCGATGGCGAACCGCGCCGAGCCCGCGTCGCGCGCGACCGGCCGGGGCCACGCGCGCACGTCCGGCGACCCCGCCGCCTCCAGGGCGGCGAGCAGCGCGAGCACGCGGCCCCGCACCGGTCCGACGAGGTCGTGCGGCGCCGTCACCAGCGCCCACGCGGCGTGCGTCCGGTGCGCGTCCGGTGGCGCCGTCAGCCCGTCGCCGCCGGCCTCCGCGATCTCCCACGCCCGGTACAGCTCGGCCGTCAGCAGGTCGCGGAACGCGGGGCCGACCTGCCCGGTGCACGAGCGCACGGGCGCGGTCGGCGTCGTGATCGTCACCGGCGCGCCGGTCGGCTCCGGGGTGCCGGCGAGGGCGATCGGGACGCGCCAGTCCCACGCCGCCCACGTGGCGAAGAACGCGGCGAGCAGGTCCGGTCCGGGGTGGTCGAGCACCGTCCGCGCGGCGAGCACGGTCCAGCCCAGGCCGGGCACGCCGCCGAACGGGGCCGAGTCCAGCCCGCGCGCCCGCGCCCACGCCTTCACCTCGCGGGCCAGGCCGGTGAAGGCGTCGGCCCTGCCGTCCACGGCGGCGAGCACCGCCTCGGCGTCGGTCACCGCGCTCAGCGCCAGGTCCCCGCCGGCCACGTCCACGCCGAGCCCGTCCACCTCCAGGCGCAGCCCCGGCGCCCGCGCGCCGACCACCGGGCGCACCGACGTGGCGTCCGGCAGGGCGGCGGTCACCGAAGAAACGAGGTCGGGCGCGACGGCCACCAAATCCAGGTCGGCGTCGGGCAGCGCGCACCCCATCCGCCGCGAGCCCACCACGTGGACCTCGTCCAGGACGGCCGACAGCGCTGCCGCGACCCGGTCGGCCACCGCGTCCAGCGAACGCCCCCACGGCGACGGCGGCTCGGGGAGCCAGGTCACCTCGCCGGTGCCCAGGGCGACCGCCGCGCGGGGCAGCATCGGCCCGTCGCCGCGCCGCGACAGCACCACGAGCCGGTCCACGCGGTCCGACCACGCGCCGATCCCGTCGGCCGCCTCGCGGGACCGGCCGACGGTCAGGTGCGGGGTGAAGCCCTCGCGCGTCGCGCACGCCGGGAAGCGCCGCCGCACCGCGTCGTGCAGCGCCGACCACGGTTCGGCGCCCGCCTCGGCCGGGTCGAGCCACACCACGTCCCGCCGGAACCCGCGCACCCCGGCCACCCGCACGGGGAAGGCCGGGACCTCCGCGACCGCCTCGGCCAGCAGCGGCACGGCGCGGTCGAAGTCGGACTCCGGCACGAACCCGAACAGCACCGTGACGTGCGGCGGCCACCGGTCGGCGCGGTGGTCGTGCTCCCGCCGCACCGCCGCCACGTCCTCCCTCGCCGCCGGCAGCCACACCACCGCGGTGCGCGGGGTCGGCGCGGAGTCGAGCACGCCGGCGGGCGACCCGCGCGGGGTCAGCCGCGCCAGCACGCCGTAGTGGTCGGAGGCGAACAGCCCGGCCGCGGTGGGCGTCGTGCCGCGCAGCTCGGCGGCGGCGCACCGCAGGTCGCCGCGCAGGAACACCCGGTCCAGGCGGGCGGACCGGCCGGTCGGCGAGGACACCGCGGCCAGCGGGTTGGCGCCGGGGTCGAACGTCGGCGGTTCGTCGTCGCGCGCCTCCAGCCAGGCGTCGCGCATCCCGAGCGCGGCGGCCGGCTTCCGCCCGCCGTCGTTGAAGTCGCCGGCCAGCACCACGTCGCCCGGCACGCCGTCCAGCGCCTCGGAGACCCGGGTCAGCTGGGCGCGCCGCTTCGCCGCGCCGTTCGCGGTGTGGTCGCTCGTCAAGTGGACCGCGGCGACGACGAGCGGGCCCCGGGCGGTCTCGACCACGACGGCGGCGACGGCCTTGTGCGAGCCCAGCGGCACCCGGCCGGCCTCCCGCACCGGCAGCCGGCTCAGCACCACCAGGCCGGTGCGGTCCACGTCGGGGCCGGTCGGGTCGACGTCCACCGCGTAGCCGTCCCGCACCCAAGGCCGGGCCAGCAGCGCGGCGAGCAGGTCCGGTTCGACCTCCTGGAGCGCGATGACGTCCGCGTCGGCGGTCGCCAGCTCGGCGAGCAGCAGCGGCCGGCGGCCGGCCGTGTCGATGCGGTCGGGGTCGAAGCGGTCCCACAGCACGTTCCAGGTCAGCACGCGGACCCCGGTCGCGAGCCCGGCGACCCCCGCGTCCGGCGGCGGGGCCGGGACCCAGCCCCGCACCGGGTCCCACGCGTGCGGGGTGCTCGCGGTGAACACCGGCGGGCGCAGCAGGCGCGGCGCGCGCACCCGCCCGGCCGCCGACTCGCCGACGCGGTCCAGCCCGGTCGCCCGGTCCCACACCAGTTCGCCGTCCGCCTCCACGAACAGCACCCGGTGCCAGGGCACCTCGCCACCGGGCGCGAAGGCGGGCAGCGGGACCCGCTCCGGCCGCGCGTCGCGCTGCCCGACGCCGAGCACGAACCGGGCCGGGTCGAGCCGCGGGTCCCAGCGGACCTGGTGGTAGACCTGCTCGCTGGTGCGCATCACGGCTCCCCGTCGTCGGTGTCGCCCACGGTGCCGGCCGCGCCGACGTACCAGGTGCGGTGGGCCTGCCACGGGTACGGCGGGCTGAACCGGCGCGCCTGGGCGGCGAGGGCGGCGGGCGGCACCGGGCGCGCCCTGGACCCGTTGCGCCGGGCCGCTTCGCGCTCGTCGACCAGCACCACCGCGTGCGTCACCAGGGCGTCGCGCCGCCGGGCGACCGCGTGGACGGCGGCCCGCTGGTGGTCGGACAGCGAGGTGGCGTCCCACACGACGGTCCGGTGGTCCCGCAGCGCGGCGTCGAGCCGGTCGAGCCCGGCGCGCAGAACCCGGCCGTCGTCCTCCTGGCGGGCCCGGTCGCCCGCCTCCTCGCGCAGGTCGTCCAGCGACACCCGCGCGCCCACGTCGGGCAGCCCGGCGGCGAACGTCGTCTTGCCGCTGCCCGCGCACCCCACCAGGTGCACCAAGGCGGGGAAGTCGCCGGACCGCCACCGCCACGTGGCGGCGACCGCCTCGTCCGGGTCCAGGACCCGCCCGGCGCGCAGGCCCGCGTCCCGCGCCTCGGCCCAGCACCGGTCGGCGGCCGGGCCCCGTCCCAGCCGCTCGCGCAGGCCCGCGCGCAGCGGGGCCCACGGACCCACGTCCTCGGCGTGCAGGGCGGACCACGCCACCAGGTCGCGCGGGCCGGGCCCGTCCGCGACGGCGGCGGACACCGCGTGCAGCACCTCCAGGTCCACGGCGGTCGACAGCCGCAGCAGCCCGGCCCGGCGGTGCTCGTCGGGGAACGGCCGCTGCGGCAGGCGGTGCAGCCCGACCAGGTCGGCGACCCGCCGCGCCAGGCCCACGCCGACCGGGCCCGCCAGCAGCGTCGCCACCCGCCCGCGCGGCACCCGGTGCAGGGCCGCCGCGAGCACGCCCGCCAACCGCGCGTCCCCGGTCCGACCCAGCTCGGCGGCGACCCGTTGGGCGGGCGCGACCTCGCCCTCCACGCCGACCGCCGCCACCAGCGCCGCGACGTCGACCGGCGCCCCGGACCGCGCGTCCCACAGGGCGGACGCCGGACCCAGCCCGTTGGGCACCACCGGCGCGGCCGTCCAGTGCGCGTCCGTCCGGACGTGGTGGGGGCGCACCCACTTGGCCACCCGACGCCCGAACTCGGCGCGCCCGAACCCCTCGGCGGTCCGCACGACGAAACCCTCCTGCCGCGCGGTGTCCACCCGCAGCGCGCGCAGCGCCCGTTCGTCGAACACCCCGCGCCACAGCACCGGGGGAGTGGGCACGCCCAGGTCCCGCAGGAACCGGGCGGCGTCGTCCCAGTCGAGGCAGCGGTCGCCGTCCCACACCGAGAAGCCGTAGAACCAGCTCTCCAGGCCGGTGTAGGCGAGGGAGTGGCGGGCGTGGACGTTCTCGCCGCAGACGCGCCACCCGGCGGGCAGCCGTGCCGCGACCCGCCCGTGCAGCGCCTTGACCCACGAGCGGGACGGGTGGTGCGCGGAGTCGACGGACCGGGCGTGCAGCCCGTCCCGGTACAGGGTGGTGTTCTCGCCGTCGGGCTTCTCGGTGACCACCACCTCGCGGCCGCGCAGGCCGGTCAGGTCGACGACCCGCACGTCGTCCGCCGAGGCGCCCGGGGACCACGGGAGGTGCGGTGTGCGCGGGTACGGGGTGCGCATGGTCCCTCCCGGTGGCGGACGACGGGAGGACCATAGACAGCCCGGCGCGGGTGCTCGACCGGATTTCCTCGGGTCCTAAGAGGACGGTGCGGGTGGTTCGGCCTGTTCCGTCGATCGCCGAACCAGGTCGCCCGTCGCCGGTCGACCCCCTCCGGGGCCGGTCACGCGGCGTCGCGCGACCCGGGCGGATTGCGCCGGTCGGGTGGCTTCGGCGCACCGAAGCGGTCCATGAGCTAGATCACTCACATCGACCAACCCAAGACCCCGGTCGAGAAGTTAGGTTAGCCCAACCTAATGAATTGCATCGTCGGGGAAAGGGGTGCCGGTGACCGCGTCGGGGAACGGGGAAGCGGGCGTCGAGGGGAAGGTGGCGCTGGTGACCGGAGCCGCCCGGGGCATCGGCGAGGCCGTGGTCGAGGCGCTGGTCGGGGCCGGCGCGACGGTCGCCGCGCTCGACGTCGAGGCCGGGGGCCTCGCGCTGGTCGCCGAGCGGAACCGGGGGCGGGTCGTGCCGTACGTCGTGGACGTGGGCGACCCGGCCGCGGTGGTGCGGGCGGTGGCGGCCGTCGAGGAGGAGGTCGGTCCGATCGGCGTCGGGGTGTCGGTCGCGGGCGTCCTGCGGCACAAGCCGGTGCGCGAGACCACCGACGAGGACTGGGCCGCCACGTTCGCGGTCAACGCCACGGGCGCGTTCACCGTGCTGCGGGAGCTCGCGCGGCGGATGGCGCCGCGGGGGAGCGGCTCGCTGGTGACCGTGGGCTCGAACTCGGTCGGCGTGCCCCGGGTGGGGATGGCTGCCTACGCGGCGTCCAAGGCGGCGATCACCATGCTGACCCGGTGCCTGGGCCTGGAACTGGCGGGCAGCGGCATCCGGTGCAACGTCGTGTCGCCCGGCTCGACCGACACCCACATGCAGCGTCTGCTGTGGACGGACGAGGAGGGGCCCCGCGGCGTGCTGGAGGGCGACCTGGGGCAGTACCGGGTCGGCATCCCCCTGGGCCGCATCGCGGACCCGGCCGACATCGCGGAGGCGGTGCTGTTCCTGGCCTCCGACCGCGCGCGGCACATCACGATGCAGAACCTGTACGTGGACGGCGGTGCGACCCTCGTCGCCTGACCGGGCGCCGCACGCGATCGCCGACCCCGAGTCGCCGCACGCGATCACCGCACCGGTCGCCACGTGCGATCACCGACCCCGATCACGTACCCGATCACCCCGCGCGATCACCTTCCTTGATCGCTGTTCAGGGTTCTGCGCACCGACTCATTAGGCTAGGCTCTCCTAAGTTTTACGAGGCTGCCTGAACGTCGCGACACCACCGACCTCCGAAAGGGAACCCCGCCGTGTCCACACCTGCTGTGGTCCGACCCAGGCCCGTGCACCGCGCGGCCGACCTGCTGGCCGCCTACCTGCCGGGGTCGTTCTTCTACTCCTCGACGACCGGGTCGCTGCTCGCCGACGGCGTCCACGCCACCGTCAAGGCCGGGCACGGGACCCGGGCCGCCGCGGTGGCCGAGGCCCTCGACTCGGCGGCGGTGGTCGGCGTGGACGACCCGGTGGTGGTCGGCGCGATCGGGTTCCGGCCCGACGCCGAGGCCAGCCTGGTGGTGCCCGCGGTGGTGCGCCGGGCGGGCGCGCCGGACGGCGGCGGTCCGGCGGGCGCCCTCGGCTCCGCCAAGTGGTCGATCACGCCGAGGCCCGAGCCCGAGGGCTACGCCGCCGGCGTCCGCCGCGCGCTGGAGCTGATCGACGCGGGCGAGCTGGACAAGGTCGTCCTGGCCCGGTGCCTGGAGGTCACCGCGGACCACCCCGTCCCGGTGCCCGCGCTGCTGTCCCGGCTGGTGCGGCTCAACCCGGCCGCGCACGCCTTCGCCGTCGACGTCAGCGCGCCGGGCGACCCCGCGCCGCGCACCCTGGTCGGGGCGAGCCCGGAGCTGCTGGTGTCCCGCCGCGGCACCGAGGTGGTGGCCAACCCGCTGGCCGGGTCGCTGCCGCGCGTCGCGGACGAGGCCGAGAACCGCAGGCGCGTCGCCGCCCTGCTCGCCTCCGCCAAGGACCGGGTCGAGCACGCGCACGTCTCGGCGCAGGTGGCCGAGGTGCTGGGCCGGTTCTGCGCCGACCTGGACGCGCCCGCCGAGCCGGTGGTGATCGGGACGCCGACCATGTGGCACCTGTCCACCCGGATCACCGGTCGGCTCGCCGACCCGACCGACCCGGGCTCCTCGGCGCTCGCGCTGGCCGAGGCCCTGCACCCGACGCCCGCCGTGTGCGGCGTGCCCGTCGGCCGGGCCCGCGCCGCGATCGCCGAGCTGGAGCCCGAGGACCGCGGCTACTACTCCGGCCTGGTCGGCTGGTCCGACCTGAACGGCGACGGCGAGTGGGTCGTCACCATCCGCAGCGCCGAGGTGTGCGACCGGACCGTGCGGCTGTTCGCGGGCGCCGGCATCGTCGCCGGCTCGGACCCGGCCGCGGAGCTGGCCGAGACCAGCGCGAAGTTCCGCACGCTGCTGCGCGCGCTCGGGCTGGAGAGCACGGCGTGAGCGCCGGTTCGACCGCGGGACCCGACCACGTGCCGTGGCCGCCGGAGGTCGCGGCCCGCTACCGCGCCTCGGGGCACTGGCGCGGGCAGACCTTCGGCGCGCTGCTCACCTCGCTGGCCGAGGCCCACGCCGACCGCACCGCCGTGGTCGGCGAGCGGGGCGGCGAGACGGCGCGCTGGACGTTCGCCGAACTGGACGACCGGGCGCACCGGGTCGCCGCCGGCCTGGTGGGGCTGGGCGTCCGCGCCGGCGACCGGGTCGTGGTGCAGCTGCCCAACGTGCCCGAGTTCCTGCCGGTGGTGTTCGGCCTGTGGCGGGTCGGCGCCTGGCCGGTGTTCGCGCTGCCCGCGCACCGCGACAGCGAGCTGCGGCACTTCGCCGAGCAGAGCGGGGCCGTCGCGATCCTCACCGTCGGCGAGCACGAGCGGCACGACCACGCGGCCACCGCGCGCGCCGTCGCCGCCGACGTGCGCTCGGTGCGGCACGTGCTGGTCGTCGGCTCCGGCGAGTTCGACGACCTGGCCGCCACCGCGCCGCGCGAGCTGCCCGACCCCGACCCCGCGGGCGTGGCGTTCCTCCAGCTCTCCGGCGGCAGCACCGGCCTGCCGAAGCTGATCCCGCGCACCCACGACGACTACCTCTACAGCGTCCGGGAGAGCGCCCGGATCTGCGCGCTGCGCCCGGACAGCGTGTACCTGGCCGCGTTGCCGGTCGCGCACAACTACCCGCTCAGCTCGCCGGGCGTGCTCGGCGCGCTGCACGCGGGCGCGGCCACGGTGCTCGCGCCGCGCCCGGACGCCGACACCGCCTTCCGGCTCATCGAGTCCGAGGGCGTGACGATCACCGGTGTCGTGCCGCCGCTGGCCGCCGCCTGGGTGCAGGCCGCCGCGCGCACCTCCCGCGACCTGTCCAGCCTGGAGGTCCTGCTGGTCGGCGGCGCCAAGTGCGGCCGCGAGCTGGCCGAGCGGATCGGGCCCGCGCTGGGCTGCCGGTTGCAGCAGGTGTTCGGCATGGCCGAGGGCCTGGTCTGCTACACCCGGCTCGACGACCCCGACGACCTCGTGCTGACCACCCAGGGCCGGCCGATCTCCCTGGACGACGAGATCCGCGTGGTCGACCCGGACGACCCCGCGGCGGCCTCGACCGACGAGGTGCCCGCGGGCGAGGTCGGCGCGCTGCTGACCCGCGGCCCGTACACGATCCGCGGCTACTACCGGGCCGCCGCGCACAACGCCACGGCGTTCACCGAGGACGGCTTCTACCGGACCGGCGACCTGGTGCGGCGCACGCCGTCCGGGCACCTGGAGGTCGTGGGCCGCGCCAAGGAGCAGATCAACCGGGGCGGGGAGAAGGTGGCCGCCGAAGAGGTGGAGAACCACCTGATGGCCCACCCGGACGTGCTCGACGCCGCCGTGGTCGCGGTGCCCGACCAGTACCTGGGCGAGCGCACCTGCGCCTACGTGGTGCCGGTGGCGGGCGCCGCGCCGACGGGTCCCGAGCTGCGCCGCTTCGTCCGGGAGCGCGGGATCGCCGCGTTCAAGGTGCCCGACCTGGTCCAGGTGGTCGAGGCGTTCCCGGTGACCGGTGTCGGCAAGACCAGCAAGCGCGAGCTGAGGGTGGCGCTGGCCGCCCTGGCGAAGGAGGGGTGAGCATGTCCCTGCCGGAGATCCGGCCCTACCCGATGCCCACCGCGGCGGAGTTGCCGCCCGGCCGGGTGGACTGGCGCCCCGACGCGGCCCGCGCCGCGCTGCTGGTGCACGACGCGCAGCGCTACTTCCTGGCGCCCTACCAGGGTGCGCCGATCCCCGAGATGACGGCGAACACCGCCGCGCTGATCGCCGCGGCCCGCGCGCGCGGCGTGCCGGTGTTCTACACCGCGCAACCGGGCCGGCAGGAGAGCGCCGACCGGGGCCTGCTCACCGAGTTCTGGGGTCCGGGCATCGGCGGGGTCATCGACGCCGACCCGCGCGCCGCCGACATCGTCGACGACCTGGCCCCGGCGCCGGGCGACACCGTGCTGACCAAGTGGCGCTACAGCGCCTTCCAGCGCAGCGAGTTCGCCGAGGAGCTGGCCGCGCTCGGGCGCGACCAGCTGCTGATCACCGGCGTCTACGCGCACATCGGCTGCCAGGCGACGGCCGTGGAGGCGTTCATGCGCGACATCCGGCCGTTCCTGGTCTGCGACGCCGTCGCCGACTTCTCCCGCGACCGGCACGACCAGGCCTGCGAGTACGTCGCCCAGCGCTGCGGCGTCGTCACCACCACCGCCGACGCGCTGGCCGCGCTGTCGGCCTCCGCCCCCGTCCCCGCTGGAGCAGCACGATGAGCACCACCACCCCGTCCGCCGAGCGGGTCCGCGCCGACGTCGCCGACCTGCTCGGGGTCGAACCCGCCGAGCTGGACTCCGACGCCGACCTGCTCGACCTCGGCCTCGACTCCATGCGGATCATGAGCCTGGTCGAGCGCTGGCGCGCGGCGGGCGCGACCGGCCTGGAGTTCGCCGACCTCGCCGAGGACCCGCGCCTGGCGCGCTGGACCGAACTGGTCGCCGGGGCGGACGCGTGAGCCAGGCCAGGGCCGCGCGCCCGGACCACCGCGACCGGCACCTGGAGCGGATCGCCGAGGTCCGCGCCGGCCGGGTCCCGGAGAAGGTGGGCTACCCGATCCGGGTCCGCGAGGTCCGGGTGGTGCGCACCGCCATGGTCGGGTCGGCCCTGCTGCGGGTGACCCTGGGCGGACCCGGCGCCGCGGGCTTCGAGGCGCACTCGCCCGACGAGCACGTGAAGCTGCTGTTCCCCGAGCCGGACGGCACGCTGCGGCTGCCCGAGCCGGACGGGCTGATGCTGCGCTGGCCGAAGCCGTCGCCGACCTCGCGCGAGTACACCGTGCGCCGCTACGACCCGGCGACCGGCGAGCTGGACGTCGACGTCGCCCTGCACGACGGCGGGCTGGGCTCCGACTGGGCCCGCGCGGTCGAGCCGGGCGCCGTGGTCCACGTCGCCGGCCCGCCCGGCGGCCTGATCGTCCCCCACGACTACGACCGCTACCTGCTCGCCGGCGACATCACCGCCCTGCCCGCCCTCGCCCGGTGGCTGGAGGAGCTGCCGCGCACCGCGGCGGGCTGGGCGTTCATCGAGGTCGCCGACGCGAGCGAGGAGATCGAGCTGTCCGCGCCGGAAGGCTTCGAGGTGCGCTGGCTGCACCGCGGCGACGCGCCGGCCGGCTCCACCACCGGGCTGGCCGACGCCGTGCGCGCGGTGCGGGTGCCCGAGGGCGAGCGCGTCTACGCGTGGGTCGCGGGCGAGGCGGGCGCGATCAAGCCGCTGCGCCGCTGGGTGCGCGACGAGCTGGGCCTGGCCAAGGCCGACCACGACATCACCGGCTACTGGAAGCGCGGCGTCGCCGACTTCGACGACGACCACGACCACTGACCACCCAC
This sequence comes from Saccharothrix xinjiangensis, assembly GCF_039527585.1. Classification (NCBI taxonomy): domain Bacteria; kingdom Bacillati; phylum Actinomycetota; class Actinomycetes; order Pseudonocardiales; family Pseudonocardiaceae; genus Saccharothrix; species Saccharothrix xinjiangensis. The sequence continues at coordinate 39,764 of NZ_BAAAKE010000031.1, forward strand.
GAGAACACCGAATCCCGAGGAACGAGCATGTCCATCGCCAGATCACCCCGCCTCGCCGCCGCCCTGGCGGTCGCCCTCGCCGTGGCCACCGGCTGCGGCTCCGAAGACGGGGGTGACGCGCCCGCGGCCCAGACGGGGTCCGAGACCCGGGTGTTCACCGCCGACAACGGCGACATCACCATCCCGGTCTCGCCGAAGCGGGTGGTGGCCACCGGTTACGCGGTGCCCGCCCTGCTGGAGGCGGAGGCGCCGCTCGTCGGGATCTCCAGCTGGAACCGGGGCGTCCCGCTGATGAGCGCGGAGGACCTCAAGAAGTACGAGGAGCTGCCCAAGGTCGCGGGCGAGTCGGCGGCGGAGACCAACTACGAGGCCATCGCCCAGGCCGACCCCGACCTGATCGTCATCGGCGTGCCCAAGCCCGTGCTGGCCGACATCGACCTGGGCCGGCTGGAGGCCATCGCCCCCGTCGTCGCCATCGGCCCGTCGGTGCCGTCGATGTGGCGCGACCTGTCGAAGAAGCAGTCCGACGCGGCGGGCGCGCTGGCCGGGTTCGACGGCCTCCGCGGCGAGTACGACGCCAAGGCGAAGGAGCTGGCCGACAAGTACGCCTCCGTGCTGCCGCAGCTGAAGCTGGCCCACGTCGGCGCGTACGGCGAGGTCGCCAAGGGCAACTTCCAGCGCGAGTTCAACGGCTCCTGGGGCACCAACGTCGCCCAGGACATGGGCGCCAACTACTACGGCCAGGTGAAGGTCAAGGGCGGCGGTTCCAAGGACGTGAGCGAGTACCCCTCGATCGAGGAGCTGCCCGCCGCGTTCGCCGAGGCCGACGCGATCACCTACTCCGTGGCCGCCGACGGCTCGATCCCCGCGCCGGTCAAGTACGTCATGGACTCGCCGCTGTGGAAGGAGCTGCCCGCGGTGAAGGCCGGCAAGGCGTTCCCGCTGCGCTACACCGAGGCCGCCACCTACAAGTCGGCCGTCAAGACGCTCGAAGCCGCGGACGAGGCGTTCGCGCCGCTCCTGAAGAAGTGAGGGGCACGCGCCGGCGGTCGGGCGCGCGGGTCGTGCTGCTGGTCGCCGCCCTCGTCCTGCTGGTCGTGGTGGCGGTGGTCAGCGTCGGCGTCGGCGCGCACGGCATCGCACCGACCGAGGTCGTCCGGGCATTGCTGGAGCCCAACGGGTCCAGCGACCACCTCGTGGTCCGCGACATCAGGGTGCCCCGCGCCGTCCTGGCCGTCGGCGCGGGCGCCGCGCTCGCCGTGTCCGGCGTGCTGGTGCAGGTGCTGTCCCGCAACCCGCTGGCCGAGCCGGGCGTGCTCGGCGTGACCGCGGGCGCGGCCTTCGCCATCACCGTCGGCTCCGCGCTCGGCGTGACCGCCACGGCGGTGGGCGAGCTGTCGGTGGCGGTGCTCGGCGCGGTGCTGGCGACGCTGCTGGTCTACTCGGTGGGCCGCAGCTCGCCGCTGCGCCTGGTGCTCACCGGCGTGGCGCTCAGCTCGGTGCTGGCGGGCGTGTCCCTCGGGATGCGCCTGCTGCTGCCGGACGTGTTCGACGAGTACCGCTTCTGGTCAGTCGGCTCGCTGGCGGGCCGGGAGCAGGCGCCGACCGGGTGGCCGCTGCTGCTGATCGCCCTCGCGCTGGTCGGCGCGCTGCTGCTGAGCAGGCAGCTCGACGCCGTCGCGCTCGGCGAGACCACGGCGCACGCCCTGGGCGCGAACGTGACCAGGGTGCGGCTGACGACGCTCGTGCTGATCACCGTGCTCGCCGGCGCGGCCACCGCGGTGGCCGGGCCGATCCTGTTCGTCGGGCTGATGGTGCCGCACCTGGCGCGGCGCATGGCCGGCGCGTCGGTGCCCTGGCTGACCGCGTACGCGGCGGTGCTCGGCCCGGTGCTGCTGCTGGTCTCCGACATCGGGTCCCGCGTCCTGCTGCCCACCGGCGAGGTGCCGGTCGCGATCGTGACCGCGTTCCTCGGCGGACCGGTGCTGGTCTGGGCGGTCCGGCGGTACGGGGCGGCGCCGCTGTGAGCGCCCTGGTCCTGCGCCGGGGGAAGCTCTCGGTGAACGTGGAGCGCCGGACGGTGCTGCTGGCGGCCGTCCTGGTGCTGCTGATGGCGGGCCTCGGCCTGCTCGGGCTGTGCTACGGCGCGACCTGGGCGAGCCCCGCCAAGGTGTTCGACGCGCTCGGCGGCGCGCGCGGCGGGTCGAACGTGGTGATCCGCGAGTGGCGGCTGCCCCGCGTCCTGGCGGGCCTGGTGTTCGGCGCGGCGCTCGGCGTGGCGGGCGCGATCTTCCAGAACCTGACCCGCAACCCCATGGGCAGCCCGGACGTGATCGGCCTCGACGCGGGCGCCTACACCGGCGCGCTCATCGCGATCACCGTGCTGTCCGGCACGTCCGCGCAGCTGACCACGGGCTCCGTGGTGGGCGGCGTGGTCGCCGCGGCCGCGGTGTACCTGCTGTCGCTCGGCGGCGGGCTGTCCGGCCTGCGGCTGGTGGTGATCGGCATCGCGGTCAACGCCACGCTCACCGCCGTCAACTCGTGGATCGTGCTGCGCGCCGAGCTGGAGGTCGCCATCGCCGCCGTGGGTTGGAGCGCGGGCTCCCTCAACGGCGTCGACTGGGCCGACCTGCGCATCCCGTTCTCGATCATCGCCGTGCTGCTGGCGCTGCTGGTGCTCCGCGCCCAGTCGGTGCACCAGGCGTCGCTCGGCGACGCGGTCGCCGTGACCACCGGCGTCGGCCTGGAGCGCCTGCGCCTCCAGATGGTGCTGATCGGCGTCGGCTGCACGGCCACCGTGACCGCCGTGGCGGGCCCGATCGCGTTCATCGCGCTGGCCGCGCCGCAGATCGGCCGCCGGCTGGCCCGCTCGCCCGGCATCCCGCTGCTGCCCGCCGCGCTGACCGGCGCGGTGCTGCTCCAGGGCGCCGACCTGCTCGCGCAGGCGCTGCTCGCCCCCGTCCCGCTGCCCGTCGGCGTGGTCAGCACCGCCATCGGCGGCTGCTACCTCATCTGGCTGCTCACGAAGGAGGTGCGGCGCACGTGACCGCTCGCCTGACCGCGAGGGACCTGACCCTGCGCTACGGCGACCGGGTGGTGTCGACGCGGCTGACCCTCGACATCCCCGACGGCGCCTTCACCGCCATCGTCGGTCCCAACGCCTGCGGCAAGTCCACGCTGCTCAAGTCGCTCGTCCGGCTCCTGCGCCCCGCCGAGGGCGCGGTGCTCCTGGACGACCGCGAGGTCGGCGCGTACCCGACCAAGGCGCTGGCCAGGGTCCTGGGCTTCCTGCCGCAGGACCCGGTCGCGCCCGAGGACATCCGGGTGCGGCAACTCGTCGCCCGCGGCCGCTTCCCGCACCAGTCGCTGCTGTCCACCTGGTCGGAGCACGACCAGGCCGCGGTCGCCGAGGCCATGGTCCTCGCGGGCGTCGAGGACCTGGCCGACCGGCCCGTGCAGGAGCTGTCCGGCGGGCAGCGGCAACGCGTCTGGGTGGCGATGGTGCTCGCCCAGGAGACGCCGCACCTGCTGCTGGACGAGCCGACCTCGTTCCTCGACATCACCCACCAGTACCAGCTGCTGACCCTGCTGGCCCGGCTGCGCGACGAGGGCCGCACCGTCATCGCCGTGCTGCACGACATCAACCAGGCGTGCCGCTACGCCGACCACCTGGTCGCCATGAAAGAGGGCCGGGTCGTCGCCGAGGGCGCTCCGGCCGACGTGGTGGACGCCGCGCTGCTGAAAGAGGTCTTCGACCTGCCCAGCGTCGTCGTCCCCGACCCCGTCACCGGCACGCCCATGGTCGTGCCCGCGCTGTAGAAGACCCCAGGAGCCCAGTTGACCACCGCACCCGTCCACCCCGCCCCGGCCACGGAGAACCCGGTCCTCGACCTGACCGGCGCGCAACTGGGCATCTGGCACGCCCAGCGGCTGGAACCGGACTCGCGCTACTACGTGGTCGGCGACGTCGTCGAGGTGCGCGGCCCCGCCGGCGCCGCACCGGTCGACACCGGGCTGCTCGCGGAGGCGATCCGCGCCACCACCGAGGAGGCCGACAGCCTGCGGCTGCGGGTGTTCGACACGCCGGACGGCCCGCGCCAGGTCGTGTCCGACGACCCCGTGCCGCTGCCGCCCGTCGTCGACCTGGGCGGGGAGGCCGACCCGGAGGCCGCCGCGCACGCGTTCGTGGCGGCCGAGCGGGAGCGCGTGGCCGAGGCGTGCCGGGGCATGGTGGACCGGGACCTGTTCTCGCACACCGTGATCCGCCTGTCCGACCGCGAGGTCTGGTACACGCAGCTGGGCCACCACCTGGTCTTCGACGGCTACACCGCGGCCATGCTCGCCCGCCGCACCGCCGCCCGCTACACCGCCCTGGTCGCGGGCGAGGCGCCGCCGCCGTCGACCTTCGGCCGGTTCACCGACCTCGTCGCCGCCGACCTCGACTACCGGGGCGGCGAGCGGGCCGGGCGCGACCGGCGCTACTGGGTCGACCGGTTCACCCCGCTGCCCGACCTGGACGACACCGCCGCGCCCGCGCCCGCCGGGGGAGCTGCGGAGGGGGAAGCGGCGGCAGGCACGCTGACCGCCCGCGCCGTCGTCGGGGCCGAGGAGTTCGAGCGGCTGCGCGCCGCCGCCGAACGGGAGGGCGTCACCTGGGGCGAGGCGCTGATCGCCTGCTACGCCGCGTTCCTGCACCGCGTGCTGGGCCGCGCCGACGTGGTGTTCGCGCTGCCGCTGATGTGCCGCACGGGTGTCGCCCTGCGCACCCCCGCGATGGCCGTCAACGTGCTGCCGCTGCGGGTCGAGGTCCGCGGCGACGACCGGTTGGGCGAGCTGAGCCGGCGGGTGGCGGCGGTGATGCGCGAGATGCGCGCCCACCAGCGCTACCGGGGCGAGGACCTGCCGCGCGACCTGGCCGTGCCCGGCGCGGGCGCGCTGCTGCACGGCCGGGGCGTCAACCTCAAGGCGTTCGACCTGGCGATCGACTTCGCGGGCGCGACCGGCACCATGCGCAACGTCGCGGGCGGCCCGCCCGAGGACATGGGGCTGAGCGTCCTGCCGACGCACGACGGCCTGCTGCTGGGCTTCGAGGTCGACGCGCGCACCCACGACCAGGCGGGCGTCGAGGGCAAGCTGACCGCGCTGCGCCGCCTGCTCGCCGGGCTGACCGACCCCGCGTCGCCCGCGGTGGGCGTGATCGACCTGGTGCCGGACGACGACCGGGCCCGGCTGCTGGCGGACTGGTCGCCCGCCGCGCTGCCCGGCGCGCCGCGCGACGTGCCCGCCCTGCTGGCCGACCTGGACCCCGCCGCGACCGCGCTGGTGTCCGGCCCGGACCGGCTGACCTCGGCCGAACTGGTCGACCGGGTGCACCGGCTGGCCCGGCTGCTGCGGGCGCGCGGCATCGGCGCCGACGACGTGGTGGCGCTCGCGCTGCCCCGCTCCGCCGACCTCGTGGTGGCGCTGCTGGCCGTGCTGGACGCCGGCGCCGCGTTCCAGCCGCTGGACGTCGAGCACCCCGCCGAGCGGTTGCGGGAACTCGTGGCCGACGCGGGCGCGGCGCTCGTGCTGGCCGTCGCAGACACCGCCGACATCAGTCCACAACGGACGCTCCAGCTCGACTCGCCCGGGACGCGCGCCGAACTGGCTTCGCTGAGCGGCGAACCGCTGTCCGATGTGGACCGGCACCCCGACCACCTCGCGTACGTCATCCACACCTCCGGGTCGACCGGCCGGCCCAAGGGCGTGCTGGGCCGCGTCGGCGGCCTGACCGCCCTCGTGCACCACCACCGCTCCACCACCGTCGCGGAGGCCGCGGCCGCCGCGGGACGGCGGCTGCGCGTCGCGCACACCTACTCGTTCGCCTTCGACTCCGCGCTCGACCAGCTGCTGTGGCTGCTGTGCGGCCACGAGCTGCACGTCTACGACGCCGACCTGACCCGCGACGCGGACGCCCTGCTGGCCGCCTACGCCCGCGACCGCATCGACGTCGTGGACACCACGCCCTCGATGGCCGCGCCGCTGGTCGACGCGGGCCTGCTGCACGGCGAGCACCGGCCGGTGCTGCTCGTGCTCGGCGGCGAGGCCACCCCGCCCGGCCTGTGGCGGCGCGTCGCCGCGTCCGGGGTGACCGCCCGCAACATGTACGGCCCCACCGAGGCCGCCGTGGACGGCACCACCGCGCGCGTCGAGGGCGGAGAGCCCACCATCGGCTCCCCGCTGCCCGGCACCAGGGCCTACGTGCTGGACAACGCGCTGCGCCCGGTGCCGCCGGGCGTGCGCGGCGAGCTGTACCTGGCCGGGCCGCGCCTGGCCCGCGGCTACCTCGACCGGCCCGGCCTGACCGCCGACCGGTTCGTGGCCGACCCGTTCGGCGCCCCCGGCGACCGCATGTACCGCACCGGCGACCTGGCCCGCTGGACCGCCCGCGGCCTGGCGTACCTGGGCCGGCACGACGGCCAGGTCAAGGTGCGCGGCCACCGCGTCGAGGTCGGCGAGGTCGAGGCCGCGCTGGGCGCGCTGCCCGGCGTGAGCGCGGCCGCCGCCGACGTCCGCACCGGCGCCGGCCCGGCCCGGCTCATCGGCTACGTGGTGCCCGCCGCGGGCCACGAGGTCACGCCCGAGGCGGTGCGCGCGGCACTGGCCGACCGGGTGCCCGACCACCTCGTGCCCTCGGTCGTGGTGGTGCTGGACGAGCTGCCGGTCACGGTCAACGGCAAGCTCGACCGCGCCGCCCTGCCCGAACCCCGCGCCGCCGGTGGCGGACGCGCGCCCGCCACCGAGCGGGAACGCGCGCTGTGCGCGGTCGTCGCGGAGGTGACCGGCGCGGAGCACGTCGGCGTGGACGACGACTTCTTCGCCCTGGGCGGCGACAGCATCACCGCGATCAGCGTCAGCAGCCGGCTGCGCGCCCACGGCCTGGAGCTGCGCCCGCGCGACCTGCTCGCCCGGCGCAGCCTCGCGTCGCTGGCCGCCGCGGCCCGGGAGGCCGCCGCCGCCGACACCGCGGTGGACGAGCCGACCGGGCCGGCGCCCGCGCCGCCGATCGCGCGCGCCCTGCTCGACCCGCACCCCGACCCGGCCGCGATCGCCGGCTACGCGCAGTGGACCGCGCTCCACGTGGACCACCTGCCCGTCGACGACCTGGCGCGCGGCGTGCGCCGGGTCGTCCACCACCACGACGCCCTGCGGCTGCTGGTGACCGCCGACGGCGGGCTGGTCGTGCGCCCGCGCGGCTCGGTCACCCCGGACGTGCGCGAGGCGACCGGCGACGTCACCGCGGTGGCCGACCAGTTGGCCGCGTCGCTGGACCCGCGGGCCGGCGAGCTGGTGCGGGCGGCGCTGGTGCGCACCCCGGCCGGCGAGCCGGACCGGCTGGTCGTCGTGCTGCACCACCTGGTGGTCGACGGCGTGTCGTGGCGCGTCCTGCTGCCCGACCTGCACGCCGCCTGCGCCGGCGACGCGCTCGCCCCGGTCGGCACGTCGTGGCGGCGGCACGCGCTGCTGCTCGCCGAGCAGGCCGAGAGCGGCGCCCGGCGCGGCGAGCTGGACCACTGGCGGCGCGCGCTGACCACCGCCCGCCTCGGCCACCGCCCCCTCGACCAGGCCGTGGACGTGGCGGCCACCGCCGACCGCACCACCACCGTCGCCTCGCCCGAGGTGACCGCCGCGCTGCTGACCACCCTGCCCGCCGCCTACCGCGCGAGCGTCGACGAGGTGCTGCTGGCCGGCCTCGCGCTGGCCCTGCGGCTGCGCGGCGTGCGCGGCGACGTCGCGGTCACGGTGGAGGGCCACGGCCGCGAGCACCCCGGCGCCGACCTGTCCCGCACGGTCGGCTGGTTCACCGCCGAGTACCCGGTGCGCGTGCCCGCCCCCGTGCTCGACGGCGGCGACGTCGACCGCCTGCTGCGCGCCGCCAAGGAGGCCAAGCGCGCAGCACCCGACCAGGGCCTCGGCTACGGCGTGCTGCGCCACCTCGACCCGGTGACCCGCGCGGAGCTGTCGGCCACCCCGCCGCCGGACGTGCTGCTCAACTACCTCGGCCGGTTCACCGCCGAGCCCGGCGAGGGGTGGCGGCTGCCGGGGGACGAGGCGTTCGCGGTCGTGGAACCGCCCGCCAAGGCCCTGGAGCAGCTGCTCGCGCTGAACTGCTTCGTGCGCGAGGACGGCGCGCCGCGCCTGGCCGTCGAGTGGACCGCCGCCCGAGCCGTGCTGCCGCCCGACACCGTGGCGGACCTCCAGCGCGCCTGGGGCGAGGCGCTCGCCGCGCTCGCCGCGCACGCCGACCGCATCGGGCCGGACGGCGGCGGCCTCACCCCGTCCGACCTGCCCCTGGTCGACCTCGACCAGGACGCGATCGACGCCCTGGAGCGCACCGGCCGCGTCGAGGACGTGCTCCCGGCGACCCCGCTCCAGGTCGGCCTGTCGTTCCAGTCCCTCGTGCGCGGCGAGGGCGACGCCGACGTCTACGTGGTGCAGGCGGTGACGCTGCTGCGCGGCGCGCTCGACGCCGACCGGATGCGCGCCGCCGCCGAGGAGCTGCTGCGCCGCCACCCCGCGCTGCGCGTCCACCTGCACACCACCCCGGCCGGTGACGTGGTCCAGGTCGTGCCCGCCGCCGTGAGCCTGGACTGGCGGCACGTGGTGGCGGGGTCCGAGGAGGACGTGGCCGCCGAGTGCCGCGCCGAGCTGGCACGCCCGTTCCCCACCGACCGGCCGCCGCTGATCCGGTTCCTGCTGTGCGCCTCGGGCCCGGACGAGCACCGCCTGGCCATCACCATCCACCACGCCCTGCTCGACGGCTGGTCCATGCCCGTCGTGGGCCGCACCCTGCTGGCCACCTACGCCGAGCTGGGCGGCGGACCGGCCGCGCCGGTCGCGCCGTCGCCCGCCGAGTACCACCGCTGGCTCGCCGACCGCGACCACGACGCCGCGCTGGGCGCGTGGCGCGAGGCCCTGGCCGGGGTCGAGGGCACCCACCTCGCGCCGGCGGGCGCCGCGTCGACCGCGGACCGGCCGGAACGCGTGGTGATCGGGCTCGGCGCGGACCTCAGCGACCGGCTGCGCGCGTTCGCCCGCGACCGGGGCGTCACGCCGACCGCCGTGTTCACCACCGCCTGGGGCGTGCTGCTCGGCAGGCTGACCGGCCGCCGCGACGTGGTCTTCGGCTGCCCGGTGTCCGGCCGGCCCGCCGAGGTCGACGGCGTCGAGGGCATGATCGGCCAGCTCGGCGGCACCATCCCGGTCCGGGTCCGGCACACCGCCGCCGACACCGCCGCCGACCTGCTCGACCGCGTGCACGCCGAGGCCGTGGCGCTGGGCGAGCACCACCACGTCGGCCTGCCCGACATCCAGCGCGCGGCGGGCGCGGGCGAGCTGTTCGACACCATGCTCGTGATGGAGAACTTCCCGCTCTCCGACCGGCGGCGCTTCCCCGTCGCACCGGGCCTGGAGCTGGCCGGGGTGGACATCACCGACGCCACGCACTACCCGCTGACCGTCATCGTGCTGCCCGGCGACGAGTTCACCCTCGGCCTGGGCTACCAGCCGCGGGTGCTCGACGAGGACACCGCCCGCGCCTACGGGCGCTGGCTGCGCAACCTGCTGCGCGAGGTCGTCGACCACCCCGACCGGCCGGTGGCCCGGCTGCGGGCGCTCGACGCCGACGAGCAGGACCACCTCCTGCGCGTGGGCACGGGCCCCGAGCCGACCAGGACGCGCGGCGGCGCGCTGGAGGAGTTCGGCACGTGGGTGCGCCGCACGCCGGACGCCGAGGCCGTGGTCTGCCGCGACCGCTCGCTGAGCTACGCCGAGCTGGACCGGCGGGCCAACCGGCTGGCCAACGCCCTGCTCGACCGCGGCGTGCGGCCCCAGGACCCGGTCGCGGTGCTGCTGGGCCGCGACGTGGAGATGGTGGTGGCGCTGTTCGGCGTGCTCAAGGCGGGCGCGGTGCACGTGCCGATGGACCCGACCTACCCGCGGGACCGGCTGGCCTTCATGCTCGACGACGTCGCGCCGACCGCCGTGGTCGCCACCGGCGCCGTCCCGGTCGACCTGCCCGTGGTCGACCCGGCCACCGCCGACGGCCCGCCGGAGTGGGACGCCGACCCGGTCCACGCGCGCCGCGACCTCACCGAGGACTCGCTGGCCTACGTCATCTACACCTCCGGCACCACCGGCAAGCCCAAGGGCGTCGCCCTGCCGCACCGCGGCGTGCCGAGCCTGATCTCCCTCCAGGTGGACGTCGTCGGCATCGGCGGGCGCGAGCGCTACCTGCACTTCGCCTCGACCAGCTTCGACGTGGCGTTCTGGCAGTTCATGCTGCCCCTGCTGTCCGGCGGCACGTCGGTCATCGCGCCCGAGGAGGTGCGGGTGCCCGGCGACGAGCTGCTGGACTACATCGCCGAGCACCGGGTGACCGGCGTGAACCTGCTGCCGTCGTTCCTGGCCGCCATGCCCGACGACCGCACCGTGCCGCCGGACGTGTTCTTCGTCGTCGGCGCGGAACGCCTCGACCCGGAGCTCGCCCGCCGCTGGGGCGCCGGCCGCCGGGCCCTGTTCAACGCCTACGGCCCCACCGAGGTCACCATCAACTCGGTCACCTGGCACTACGACCACGACGACGAGGGGCCGCTGCCGATCGGCCGGCCGGACCCGGAGGTGCGGGCCTACGTGCTGGACGCGGGCCTGCTGCCGGTCGGCGTCGGCGTGACCGGCGAGCTGTACCTGGCCGGGCCGAAGCTGGCCCGCGGCTACCTCAACCGGCCGGGCCTGACCGCGGACCGGTTCGTGGCCGACCCGTTCGGCGCCCCCGGCGACCGCATGTACCGCACCGGCGACCTGGTGCGGTGGCGGCCGGACGGCCAACTGGTGTTCCTCGGCCGCGCCGACCACCAGGTCAAGCTGCGCGGGTTCCGCATCGAGCTGCCCGAGATCGAGACCGTGCTCACCCGGCACCCCGACGTGCGGGCGTGCGCGGTGGTCGTGCGCGAGAACAGGCTCGTCGGCTACGTCATCCCCACCGACGGCGCGGAGGTCGACCAGGCGCGGCTCCGCGAGCACCTGGCGGCGGAGCTGCCCGACCACATGGTGCCGACCGCGCTGGTGGCCCTCGACCGCTTGCCGCTGGGACCCAGCGGCAAGCTCGACCGGGCCGCGCTGCCCGCGCCCGAGGCCCGCGCCGCCACACCCGCGCGGGAACCGGCCACGGCGGCCGAAGCCGTGCTGCTGCGCGTGTTCCGCGAGGTGCTGGGCACCGACGACGTCAACCTGGACGACTCGTTCCTGGAGGTCGGCGGCGACAGCATCGTGTCCCTGCGCGTGGTCTCCCGGGCCCGCCGCGAGGGCCTGGGCCTGACCGCCCGCGACGTGTTCGAGGGCGGCACGGTCGCCGGCATCGCCGCGCGCTGCGGCGGGCTGGAGCGGGCCGAGGAGGCGCCCGCGGTCGGCGACGCGCCGCTCACCCCCGTGATGCGGGACCTGCTGCGGCGCGGCGCGGCGGACGGGTTCTGCCAGTGGGTCGAGGTGTGCGTGCCCGCCGGCGGCGACGCGGCCACGTGGCGCGGGGCGCTCGACGCCGTGCTCGCCCGGCACGACGTGCTGCGCGCCCACCTCGTCGAGGACGCGCTGCGCATCCCCGAGGCGGGCGCGGTGACCGGCGCGGACGTGCTGACCCACGTGCGCGCGGCCGAGTCCGACGACCTGCGGGCCCTGGTCGACGCCCACGTGGCCGACGCCCGCGCCCGCCTGGACCCGCGGACCGGGCCGGTGCTGCGCGCGGTGTGGGTCGACGCCGGCCCGACCCGGCTCGGCAGGCTCGCCCTGGTCGCGCACCACCTCGTCGTGGACGCGGTGTCCTGGCGGATCCTGCTCGACGACCTCGCGCACGCGCACGCCACCGGCGGGCCGCTCGCCCGGCACGGGCAGTCGTTCCTGGGCTGGGCCCGGTCGCTGCGCGCGGCCGCGCCCCGGCGGGAAGCCGAGCTGCCGCACTGGCGGCGCGTGGCCGACGCGCCCGCCGCGCCGCTCGCGCGCACCCCGCTCGACCCCGCCCGGGACACCGCCGCCACCGCGGCGCACCACCAGGTCGCGCTGGACCCGGCGACCACGCGGGCCGCGCTCACCACCCTGCCCGCCGCCTACCGCACCACCCCGGACACCGTGCTGCTCACCGCCCTGGCGCGGGCGGTGGCCGAGTGGCGCGGCGTCGCACCGGACCTCCTGGTCGCACTGGAGGGCCACGGCCGCCCGCCGCACGCACCGGACCACTCCGGGCCGGTCGACCTGTCCCAGACCGTCGGCTGGTTCACCGCGGTCCACCCCGCCCGGATCGCGCTGCCGGACGGCGGCACGGCCGCGCAGCTGCGATCCGTCCGGGACCACCTGCGCGCCGCCGGCGACGGGCTGGGCCACGGCCTCCTCGGGGGAGACCTGGTGCGCACGCCCGAGATCAGCTGGAACTACCTGGGCCGGTTCCCCGCCGCGCCGGCGGAGGAGGCGGCGTGGCAGTCCCCGCCGGACGCCGACCCGCTGGGCTCGGGCGGCGGCGACGACCTGCCGCTGCCGCACGCGCTGATGGTCAACGCCCTGGCCCGCGACACCGGCGACGGCGACGCGCTCGGCGTCCGGTTCACCTGGCCCGCGGCGCTGTTCACCGAGGACGAGGTCCGCGAGCTGGGCGAGTGCTTCCGGCGCGCGCTCACCGACCTCACCGCCGACGTGCCCGCCGGTGGCGAGGTGCTGCCGCTGACCCCGTTGCAGGAGCTGGTGCTCGCGCAGTCGCGCCGGCACGGCGCGGCGGACCCCTACACCGTGCAGGCCGCGTTCTCGCTGTCCGGCTCCCTGGACGTGGCGGCGCTGCGCGCGGCGGGCGCGGACCTGCTGCGGCGGCACCCGAACCTGGGCGCGGTGTTCCCGCCGGCCCACGAGGCGCAGGTGGTGCCCGTCGACCCGGAGCCCGCGTTCCGGGTGCTCGACGCGCCCGACGACGCCGACGTGGACCGCGCCCTGGCCGCGGACCTGGCCGAGCCGTTCGACCTCGCGACCGGGCCGCTGGTGCGGCTGACCGCGCTCCGGCGCGGCCCCGACCGCCACGAGTTCGTGCTGACCAGCCACCACGTGCTGTCCGACGGGTGGTCCGCGCCGCGCATCCTGACCGGCCTGTTCGCCCTCTACGCCAACCGGGTCGGCGGGCACGCGCCGCTGCCCGAGCCCGTGCCGTTCTCCCGCTACCCGCGCTGGCTGGCCGCCCGCGACCACACCGCCGACCTGCGCGCCTGGCGCGCCGAGCTGGCGGACCTGCCCGAGGGCGACCACCTCGTCCCCGCGGGCGCGGTGGCCGTCGGCGCGACCGACCCCGTGCTGTTCGAGGTCGCCGCGCCGGTGGTCGCCGAGCTGACCAGGGCCGCCGCGACGCGCGGGCTGACGCCGAACACGCTGGTGCAGGGCGCGTGGGCGGCGGTGCTCGCGGCGCGGTCCGGCCGGCGTGACGCCTGCTTCGGCGTCATGGTCTCCGGCCGCACCGCCGAGGTGGACGGCGTCGAGGAGATCATCGGGCTGCTGGCCAACGCGGTGCCGGTCCGCGCCCGCTTCACCGGCACGGTGGCGCAGGCGCTGGCCGACCTCCAGGCGCGGCAGCAGGCGATGGTGGAGCACCACCACGTCGGCCTGGCCGAGCTGGAGGCGCTGACCGGCCGCCGGCGGCTGTTCGACAGCCTCGTGGTGTTCGAGAACTACCCGGTCGACCCGGCGCGGCTGCGCGAGCCCGCGCCCGGCCTGACCGTCACCGGCACGCGCTTCCGGGAGCGGACGCACCACCCCGTGACGCTCACCGTCGTGCCCGAGGTCGACGGCCGCTGGACCGGCGTCCTGGGCCACCAGGCCGGGCTGTTCCGGCCCGGCGAGGCGCGGGCGCTGGCCGACGACCTGCTCCGCGTGCTGCGCGCGCTGCCGGGCCGCTTCGACGAGGACGCCGCTTCCCTGGTCGGTGGGCTGTGAGCGCCGCGCCGCGCGTGGACGCGGCGCTGTGGCGGACCGCGTTCGTCCTGGTGCTCGGCACCTTCATGGCGACGCTGGACAGCACGATCGTCTCCGTCGGCGTCGAGGTGCTGGCCGACCGGTTCGACGCGCCGGTCACCGACATCCAGTGGGTCAGCACGGCCTACCTGCTCGCGGTGGTCGCCGCCGTGCCCGCCTCGGGCTGGCTGGCGGACCGGTTCGGCGGTCGCCGGACCTGGCTCACCGCCGTGGTGGTGTTCGTGCTGGCGTCGGTGCTGTGCGCGCTGGCCTGGTCGCTGCCGAGCCTGGTCGCGTTCCGCGTGCTCCAGGGCCTGGCCGGCGGGCTGCTGCCGGCGACCGGCCAGGCGCTGCTGGCGCGGGCGGCGGGCCGCGAGCGGATCGGCCGCGTGCTGGCCGTGGTCTCGGTGGTGCCGCTGCTGTCGCCCGTGCTGGGGCCGCTGGTCGGCGGCTCGATCCTGGGCGTGGCGGACTGGCCGTGGCTGTTCGCGGTGAACGTGCCGATCGGCCTGGTGGCGGTGCTGCTGGCCCGCCGCGCGGTGCCCGCCGCGCCGCCCGCCGAGGCGCGCGCCCCGTTCGACGCGCGCGGCGCGCTGCTGCTGTCACCGGGCCTGGCCGTGCTGGTCTACGGCCTCACCGGCCTGGAGGGCGGCGGACCGGTCGCGGCGCCGGTCGCCGCGATCGCGGTCGGCGCGGCCATGCTGGCGGGCTTCGTCGTCCACGGCCTGCGCACCACCCGCACCCCGCTGGTCGACCCGCGCCTGTTCGCCCGCCCGCCGTTCGGCGTGGCGGCCCTGGCCCTGGTCCTGCTGGGCGCGTCGGTGTTCGGCACCATGTTCCTGCTGCCGCTGTACCTCCAGAGCGCGGCGGGTCTGACCGCCTGGGAGACCGGCCTGCTGCTGGCGCCGCAGGGCGTGGGCGCGGCGGTCGCGGCGATCGCGATCAACCGGGCCGTCGTCACCGCGGCGCCCCGCACCCTCGTGCTGACCGGCATCGCGCTGGTCGCCCTCGGCACCGCGCCGTTCACCCGGCTGCACCACGACCTGCCGGACGCCGTCATCGCGCTGTCCCTGCTCCTGCGCGGCGCGGGAGCGGCCATGATCGGCGCGCCGGTGATGAACATCGTCTACAGCCGCATCGACCGGGCCGACCTGCCGCGGGCCGCGAGCGCGTTGAACCTCCTCAACACCCTGGGCGGGTCCCTGGGCACCGCGGCCCTCGCCGTCGTCCTCCAGGCCCGCCTGGCGGCCCACGGCCCCGACGCCCCCGCGGCGTTCGCCGACACCTTCTGGTGGGTGCTGGCGCTGGCCGTGGTCGCCGTCCTGGGCGCGACCAGGCTGCCCCGCCCCCCGGCACTCCCGAACGAGCCCACCACCGCGAGCGCGTCCCGGAAACCGAGCGAGAAGGACCCCGCAGATGCCTGAGGACACCCTGCCCACGCCGGCCGAAGCCGCCGCGCACGGCGTGGCCGGTGCCATCGCCGCGCACGGCGTGGCCGACGCCGTGGCCGGGCACCGCGACGCGGTGGCCGAAGTCCTGTCCCGCCGGGACCCCCGGCTGCTCGTGGTCGTCGGACCCTGCTCGGTCCACGACCCGGAGGCCGCGCTCGACTACGCCGGCCTCCTCGCGGGCGCGGCCGAGCGGTTCTCCGACGACCTGGTCGTGGTGCTGCGCGCCTACCTGGAGAAGCCGCGCACGGTGTCGGGCTGGACCGGCCTGCTGCCGGACCCCACCCTGGACGGCAAGGGCGACATCGCGACGGGCATCCGCCGCGGCCGCGCGTTCCTGGCCGAGGCGGCGGCCACCGGGCTGCCCCTGGCCTACGAGTTCGTCGACCCGGTGGTGGCCCACTACGTGGCGGACCTGGTCTCGTGGGGCGCGATCGGCGCGCGCACGGTGGCGTCCCAGCCGCACCGGCACCTGGCGTCGTGGCTGCCGATGCCGGTGGGCATGAAGAACGACGTGTCCGGCCACGTCGGCACCGCGGTGGACGCGGTCCGCGCGGCCGGCCTGTCCCACGCGTTCCCCGGCGTCTCGGCGGACGGCCGCCTGACCACCCTGCGCAGCACCGGCAACCCCGACGCGCACCTGGTCCTGCGCGGCGGCCCGACGCCCAACTACGACGCCGCCAACGTGGCCGCGGCCCTGGCGGCGCTGTCCGCGGCCGGCCTGCCGCCGCGCGTGGTGGTCGACGCCTCGCACGGCAACAGCGGCAAGGACCACGACCGCCAGCCCGCGGTGGTGGCGGACCTGGCGGCGCAGGTGGCGGGTGGCAACCGCGCCCTGGTGGGCGTGATGGTCGAGTCCTACCTGTCCGACGGCAGGCAGGACCTGACGGCGGGACCGCTGCGCCCGGACCTGAGCGTGACCGACTCGTGCCTGGGCTGGGACCGCACCGCCCCGCTGCTGGAAACCCTGGCCAGGGCGGCGCTGCGGCGGCGTTGACGGCGCGCCGGCGGGTGCCGGGCGGCGCTGCCCGGCACCTGCGGTCAGGCGCGGGCGCGCGTCACTGGGGCTTGAAGGACATGATCTTGTAGTTACCCGTGAGGTTGCCGCCCGCCAGGGAGTTCGTCGAACCCACCCGGTCGTTGTGGTTCGTCCCGGTGAAGTACTGCACGCGGTGGTTGGTGTTGTTCCACACCGAACGGACGTTGTGCCCCGACCGGATGAACGAGCAGTGGTCGTTGGTGTTGCTCACCGACGAGTCCGACCACTGGCAGCGGGTGCCGCCGCCGTCCCAGCCGCTGTAGATGCAGAAGCTCCCGTTCGGACAGTTGTAGGCGCGGGGCGCGGTGTCGGGCGACGCGGCGGCGGTCGGGGCGGTCACGGCCGCGGCGGCGGCCAGGAGGGCGGCGGCGACCAACGACTTCGTCGCGGGGGCGATCGGGTTCATGGCGTTCACCTTTCGGGTTCGTCCGCCGGAGTTCCGTGTCCCGATCGGGGTTCCGACCGGGCTCCGGCGTGGTGGACGACCCTGTTCTAAGTCGTTGGTGTGTCCCACCATCAGGTGTTGCGGCTGGTAGGGACAATGGGACATCGTGGGACACAGCTCAGCCGGCGCACATGGGACAGGATGACCGGCCGACCGCGTGCCCGAGGAGCGCCGATGTCCGGTGACGCCCCGCCCCCGATCGCCGATCCGCCCGACCCGCGCGCCGCGGCCGACGTCGCCGAGTTCGTCGAGCTGCTGCGGCGGCTGCGGCGGCAGGCGGGCAACCCCGGCTACAAGAAGACCCTGGAGCGGGCGACGCGGGACGGGCACGGCGTGCCCCGGCTCAGCGGGTCGACCATGCACCGGGTGCTGGAGTGCCGGCAGGACCTGACCAGGGTGCGGGACCCGGAGCTGTTCGTCCGGGAGTTCGTCGGCGCCCTGGGCGCCGACCCGGCGCCGTGGCTGGAGGCGCTGGACCGCCTGCTGCGCCCCGTGCGGGAACCCGACCGCGAGGCCCCGCCGGTCACCGCGCCGGGTGGCGGGCGCGGAAGGCGGCGGGCGCTGGTCGCCGCGGTGGCGGTGCTGCTCGTGGCCGCGGGCGTGGTGGCGTGGTCCACCGCGGGGCCGGGCGACCCGCCGGCCGCGCCCGTGACCGGCCCGACCCGGCTGGCGGTCGTCCTCGCCGCGGACGGGGACCTGCGCCTGACCGTCGACCGGACCCCCGACCAGTCCGTGGCCTACGCGGTGCTGTCCGCCGACGCCGACGCCACGCCCTGGGAGGTGGTCGCCCGGAACCCCACCAACCCCGGGTACTGGCAGCTGCGGCCCGCCGGCCGCCTGCTGGCGTGCCTGGAGGTGCTGGGCGGCAGCGTCGACGACGGGGCCCTGGTCCAGCAGTACGGCTGCAACGGGGAACGGCACCAGTACTGGGAACCGCGACCCCAACCCGACGGCGCCTCGTGGTGGGTCAACCTCCACAGCGACCAGTGCCTCACCGTCGACACGCGACCCCGGGCCGGGGCGACGATGGTGCAGCGGCCGTGCGATCCCGCCCGCGCGGAGGCGCAGCGGTGGCGGACGTCCGCCTTGGAGGAACAGGCCGCCCCGGGCGAACCGGCGACCGTCCTGAATGAACCGGCGGCCCTCCCGTCGAGCACGACCCCGGGGCCCGAGGGCGTTCCGGACCAGGACCCGGCCGAGCGCCCCGGCGGCGGCGAGGACCGGCCCTGCCCGGGGCTCGGCGACGGGCTCGACCCCGACGCCACGGCCTGGAGCGGCGATCCGTGGCCGGTCCACGGGGAACCCGGCGCGGCGAACCGCGGCCGGGTGTCCCTCGGCCCGGGGAAGTTCGGCGAGGTCGAGCTGGTGCGCGCCGACACGGTCGCCGGGCGGACCTACTACTGGGCCAGGGGACGGGTGGCGTTCAGCCCCGATCGGTTCACGATGGCCCTCCAGTGGACCACCGATCCCGGCGGGGCGGGCTGGCACAGCTGCACCCGGACCTTCGCCGGCGAGCACCGGGACACCGCCACCGCCGCCCTGCCCCGCGACGTCGACGGCGTCGACGTCTCCTTCCGGATCTGCCTCACCTACGCGCCCGAACTCGCGCCCCGAGACCCGGTCGTGCACTGCGCCGGCCGCCACTGAGCCCGCCCCGGGGCGCGGCCCCGCTCAGAGGTGGCCGAACACCGGTGGGAAGACCAGCACCACGACCCACGCCCACACCGCGAACACCGGCAGGTAGCTGGTCTGCCAGCGTTCGAGCGCCGCGAACGGCGCGCGCCGCCGGACCAGGCCCAGCACCAGCCACGCCGACCAGGCGAGGTTGACCAGCAGCACGACGTTCTCCCCGAGCGCCGCCGCCTTGTTCGGCGTGGTGCCGTACTCGGTGATGCGGCCGGTGATCTCCACCAGCACCACCACGTCGATGGCCAGCGCGGCGGCCACGAGCGCGAGTTGCAGCCGGTCGAACAGCCCGGGCGGCGCCAGCGGGTCGCGGGCCGAGGTCGAGTAGAGCAGCAGGCCCAGCACGACGACCAGCAGGAGGTCGAACAGGATCAGCACCTCCCGCTCCACGTCGATGCCGTCGCCGGTCAGGACCAGGGTGACCAGGAACGCCAGCAGCGCCGCGGTGAACAGCGGGGTGAACAGCCTGGTCAACACCGGTGCGATGTTCTCGACGACGCTCTGCTTGGCCTCGACGAGCCACCCGGCGACCACCACCGCGGCCACCGCGCCGCAGGGGAGCAGCCACTCGGAGACGAAGCCCTCCGGCGACACCCCGATGGCCTCGAACGTCCCGAACGTGAAGGCGATGAGCACGCCGCCGCCGAGGGCGATGAGGACGTAGTAGACGAACCACTCGCCGGTGAAGCGGATGAAGTCCATGCGGCGCCGCGCCGAGCGCGGGTCGTCGGACACGTAGGCCAGGCCGACCGCGAACCACAGGGCGATGGGCAGGTGGATGCTGGTCAAGACGAGCGACTGGGACTCGGTCGACAGCGGGTAGGCGTTGGCCGCCACGGCGCCGAGCGCGAACATCGCGACCAGCACGCCGACCACCGGCTTCGAGGCGCGGCGGCGCAGGGCCAGGAACGCCGCGAGCCAGGGCAGCGCGAACAGGGCGGCGTTGGGCACGTAGAACGCCTCGTCCTGGTCGAGGTGCAGCCCGAACAGCCCCGGCGCCTTGATCGACGCCGCCGCGCCCGCCGCGCAGAGCACCATCGTGAGCAGGTCCCGCCGGGACCGCCCGCCCGTCGCCGGGCCGTCGCCGCCGCCGGTCAGCACCAGCTGCTTCCACAGCCGCTCCGAGTGCTCCCGGGCGAACTCGCGGGACAGGTCGTCCAGGCTGCCCATGCGCTTGACCGCGACCAGGAACGCCTCGTCGGCGTGCAGCCCCGCGGCGACCAGCTCGTCCACGGAACCCCGGAGGTGGTCCTCCAGCTCCTCGACGTCGGTCGACCGCAGCTCCCGCCGCCGCCGCACGTAGTGGCGCCACTGGGCGAACTGGGCCTCCAGCTCGTCCCGACCGTCCGTCATGCGAGGCCCTCCAGCGGGATGGTGGTGAACGGCCTGGTGTCGCGCCAGACCTCCTTGAGCGTGCCGACGACCGCGTCCCACTGGCGGCGCTGCTCCGCGAGCTCGGCCCGGCCGCCGTCGGTGATGCGGTAGTACTTGCGCCGCCGCTCCCCGGCGACCGACTGCCAGCTGGACTCCACGTGCCCGAGCCGTTCGAGCCGGTGCAGCAGCGGGTAGAGCAGGCCCTCGGTCCAGTCCAGCTCACCGCCGGACAACTCGTTGATCCGCTTGAGGATGGCGTAGCCATAGCTGTCCGCCTCGGCGAGGATGCCCAGCACCATCGGGGTCGCCGAGGCGGCCACGAGATCCTTGGCGACTTTCACGTCGACCTCCGTACCTAGAACTGCGAGGCATAGTAGTTCTAGGTGTCGTCGGCGGACAAGCCGGCTCGACGCGCGTCACGTGATCTTCGCCGACGTGGGCGCGCGACGACGTGATGGAGGCGGTGCCGCGTCCGGTGGGCATTGGCCTGCCGGAGCACCGGCGCACCTTCGGCGAGTCGGGCGAGGCCGTCGCCGCGCACCCGCGTGGCCGCTCCCGCGTGGCCGCTCCCTCGTCCAATATCGCGTGGAATCGTCCTGGCCGGGCCGGTCGATCATTCTTGGTGCACGACGTGAATAAATTTCCGAGCTGAGTGGATCAATGTGGAATATGGCATGATCAATATTTGGTCGGCCAGTCGGGATCGTTGACGGCATCCGAGGGGTCGTGTCACACTCGGGATGACGACCGGTGCTCACGGGGGTGCAGGTGCCGTGGTCGTCGATGAGCTGGGGGGCTGTGCGGTGAGAATCATGATGGTCGGCTGCGGATGGATGGGACGGCCTTACCTGAGCCGTGCCCACAGACGGGGAATTCACGTCGCGGTGCTCGATTCCGAGGCGGCCCTGTCGTGGGACGAGACCAGGGCGGCGTTCGGTCCGGGCGACAAGGGTTACGCGGTGCCGTTCCCCGGTGAAGAGGGGTGGCTCGCCGCCGCGGCGGCGGCTCTGCGGGACGGGCCGGTGGACGGGATCGTCGCGTTCTCCGAGGCGCACGTGCGTCCGGCCGCCCTGCTCGCCGACGAGCTGGGCTTGCCGGGTCCAGGTATGCGAGCCGCGTTGACCTCTCGGAACAAGCTCGCGCAGCGAGAACTCTTCGCCCGGCGCGGCATCGCCCAGCCCGATTTTCACGCGGCTGTGCGCGCGTCGGGGAGCGCCGGGGTGTGGTCCGCGAATCGGTACCCGGTCGTGGCGAAGCCGTTGTCGAAGATGGGCAGCGAAGGGGTTCGGATCTGCGCCGACGCCACTGAACTCCACGACTGGCTCGTTGCGTTGGACTCGGACGACCCGTTTCTGGTGGAACAACACCTCACTGGTGTCGAGTTGAGCGTCGAGGCCGTTGTCGACCGCGGTGACGTCCTGTTCTGGAACATCACCGCAAAAACCATTTCCGCTCCACCGTTCTGCGTGGAACTTGAACACCAGGCACCGGCCGACATCGACGAAGACGAGCGCTCCGCGATTCGACAATGTCTCGACGAGGTGCTCGGCGCGCTGGACATGGGCAGCGGAATAGCGCACCTCGAGGTGATCCTCCGCAACCGTGTTCCACACGTCGTGGAGATCGCAGTCCGGACCCCTGGCGATTACCTCATGGAGGTCATCGAAGCAGCGACCGGCGTGGACCTCTTCGACGCGGTCATCGCCGTGGCGTGCGGGCTGCCGTGCGCCGTCGACCCCGTCGCGTCCGACGTGGCGGCGGTGTGGTTCCCGACGGCGCCCCCTGGTGTGGTCGTGACGCTCAACGGGCACGAGAGCCTGCACGACCTCGACGGGGTGGTCCGAGCCGAGATCGACGTCACCCCCGGTTCGGTGGTCACGCCACTCCGGTCATCGATGGACCGGCTGGGGATGGTCGTGTACAAGGCGCAAGAGCGCGCGGAACTGCTCGTCCGGCGCGAGCGCATCCGCCGCACGCTGGTGCTGGCGACGCAGAGCTAGGGGCCGTGGTTCTCCGGACGGGGAACCCGCGCGGTGCTGTTGTCCTCGTCGACCCGGCTATGACGGGCCGGGGGTACAAGGACGCCTGCCGTCGCCGCGGTCTCCCCTACACCTCGCTGTACACCCTTCCCGTCGACTTGCTCACCTCGTACGACCAGGACTACGCGTTGGGTGACACGTCCTGGTTCCACGTCGCCGATGTGTCCTCGGCGCGAGCCGCGTTGCGCGGTCCGGTGCTGGCGGTAGTTCCCACCACCGAACCGTCGATCGTCCTGGCGGACGGCTTGGGCACGGCGCTCGGACTGCCCTCCAACCCGGTGTCCACCGCCCTCGCCCGACGGGACAAGACGGTGATGCGGCGCCACGCCGTAACGCGGGGCGTGCGAGTGCCCGCGTTCGCGGTCGTGTCCCGCGTGGACATCCCAGCTGCGGCCGACGCCCTCGGATACCCTGCGATCGCCAAGCCCGCCAAGGGTGCCGGCGCGCATGGCGTCACAGTGCTGCGCGGCGCCGGCGAGGTGCCAGATCTCGTGACGGACGACCTGTTCGGCCACCCGATGCGCGAGTGGATCGTCGAGGAGTACGTGCGCGGTCGGGAACTGGCCGTCAACGCGTTCACGGAGCACGGGCGGCACCGCGTCCTGGACATCTGGGAGTACCGCCAACCGAACGGTGACGACTACGACCAGCCTTACTGGGACGTCGTGCAGCTGCCGGAGGACGACCCTGACCGGGAGCGGGCCGTCGAGTTCGTCCACGCCGTGTTGGACGCCTACGACGTCCGGCTCGGTCCGAGCCACACCGAGATCAAAGTGGACGACCGGGGTCCGTGCCTGATCGAATTGGGCACCCGCCTTCCGGGGGCGCACATCGTCGACCAGTGGACCGCGCACAGCAGCATCAGGCCCTACGACGACACCCTCTCGGTGTACCTCGGCGCGTCAACGGGACTGCTCACCCGGGACCTCGGTTTCGACGCCGCGCTGGGGATCTGCTGCCTCCGCAACGACGACCGACCGGGTGAGCTGGTGTCGACGACCTGGTTGGAGGACGTCCGGTCCGTTGACGGGGTCGACGCGGTCTTCACGGACCTGCGACCCGGTGACCACGTCCCGGTCACCGCCGACCTCGGGAGCGTCGTCGCGTTCGCCCTGGTGTCCGCTCCTGACCACAACCTCCTTGACCGGGTGCTGGTCGAGGTCCGATCCGCTGCAGCGCTGGAGTTGAAATGATCAATTTCATGCCCGGTCGTACACTGATGAAGTTCGACCGCCAACTTCCGTTCTACAACTGGCTCTACCCGATGAAGGGCCAGGAACTCGACACCGTCACGCACCACGACTTCCACGTGGGCGTCCGCACCGAGGGGGTGCGCAGCCGGGCGCTCTACGTGCACATCCCCTTCTGCGACACGATCTGCACCTTTTGCACGCTCAACCGCGGCCTCGGCAGCACGGGTGACGAGCAGATCGAGCTGTACGTCCGGGCGCTACTGCTGGAGATCCGGCTCAAGGGTCGGTACGCGGCGGTGACGGGCATCCCGATCCGGGCCATCTTCTTCGGCGGCGGCACGCCCACGACCTTGAGCGCCGACCAGATCCGCCGTATTGGTCGGGCGCTGCACGAGAGCTTCGACCTCACGGCGCTGGAGGAGTTCACCTTCGAGGCGGAGGTGAAGAGCGTCGACGACGAGAAGTGCGCGGCGATGCGCGACATCGGCGTCAACAAGATCCGCTTCGGTCTGCAGAGCTTCGACCCCCTGTACCGCGAGCTGTTCAACGTGACCGCCACCATCGACCAGGAGTACGCCGCGGTCGAGCTGTTCAGCAGGTACTTCGAGCACGTGAGCTTCGACATGATCTACGGGATGCACGGGCAGACGTTCGAGCAGTTCTCGCGGGACATCGAGTACGCCACCGGGATGGGCACCCGCACCGTGGAGCTCTACCCGATCAGCAACGTCGTCACCCAGGTCTCCCTTCACCGCGGGTACGCCGACCGGGGCCTGGCCCCGTTGAGCTTCATGCACAAGATGGCGATGACCATCTACCTGGACCAGTACTTGAGGGCGTCCGGGTTCCAGCAGCACAATGGCCACGGTTTCCTCAGGCTGCCGGAGAACGCGGAGCCGGGACCCCACTTCATCTCCCGTGACTACCTCAACCTCTACAACACCCACACGTGGTCCCACTACGACGATGAACTCATCGGCCTCGGCAACAGCGCGATCAGCCAGGTCGGCAAGTACACCGTGATGAACGACGAGAACCGGGCGAGCTATGCCAAGCGCCTGCTCGACGACGGCGACGTCAAGATCAACATTACCGTCGGTGACGACATCCCCTACGAACGGGGGATCGTCCTGGCGCTGCCCTACTTCGGTCACCTCGACAAGAAGCGGGTGCCGTGGGACCACGTGCCGCCCGAGATCGTGGACAAGCTCGGCCTGCTGACCCAGGAGGGGATGCTCGTCGAGGATGACGAGGAGTTCCGCGTCACCAAGCTCGGGTGGATCTGGTACGTCAACATGATGTATTACCTGTCGCCCACCTCGGACCAGAGGGTGCTCGACGAGTTCGTCGCCCTGAAGCGACGCGTCAAGGGCCTCACCGACGGTGACACCAGGATGTTGCCCCTGCTCACAGGACGCGTCGGGTGAACGAGGAACGACAAGGGACGGTGTCGGGATCGTTGTGGCGGTTGGGTCGCACCCAGGCCATCCTCGTACTGGGCGCGCTGCTCAACGCGGTGGCGTTCTTCGCGGTGCTGCCGTTCGCCCCGCTGTACCTCGCGGACCGCACCTCGCTGAGCGCCTCCGCGATCGGGCTCGTCGTGGGCGGCATCGCGTTCACCGCGTCGGTCGGCGGGGTGCTGGGCGGAGCGCTGGTCGACCGGTTCGGCGCGGTGCGCCTGATGACGGCCGGTCTCGCCGGTTACGTCGTCGTCTACACCTCGTTGACATCGGTCCGAGGCACGTTCGCCATCGTGCTCCTGCTCAGCCTGGGCGTGTTCCGCCTCCTCCTCGAACCGGGCGGCAAGAAACTGCTGTCGCAGGTGGACGACGACGGCCGCTTGTTCCGCCTGCGGTACATGGCGTTCTGCATGGGCGGCATCGTCGGACCGGCTGTCGGTGGCGTGCTCTACACCACGAACGTGGTGGCGTTCTTCCTCGTTCCGGCGGCCTTCTACGCGGGGTACCTCGTCCTCCTCGTCACCTGCGGCCGTGAGCTGTCCGCCCTGGACCGGGACGCGGACCGGCCGTCCTCCTCCTACGCGTTGCGCGACGCGGCCCGTGACCGGCGCCTTCTGGCCGCGGTCGGGGCCGGGCTGACCATCTTCTTCGTGTTCTCGCAGTTGGAGTCGATGCTGCCGTTGATCGTGCGCGACAAGTACGGGGACGCCGCCGGCTCCTACTTCGCGGCGCTCTTCATCGCCAACGCCGTGCTCGCTCTGGCGCTCCAGCCGCTGATCTACCGGGCCTCGCGGAAAGTGCCGCGCGGGCCGTTCGTCATCGCCGGGTGTGCCGCGTTTGCCCTGTCGTTCGCCTGCTTCTGGGCGGGGCAGCACGGTCTCGTGTGGTACTTCGCCGGGATCGCGCTGTGGACCCTGGGCGAGGGAGTGCTGTTGCCGATGCCGGACATCGCGGTCCACGAGATAGCCGAGGGCGACCGCAAGGGCGTGTACTTCGGCATAGCCGAACTCCGCTACCTCGGGTTCTTCCTCGGTCCGCTCACCGGCGGACTGCTCCTCGACAGCGCTGCCCCGCTCTACTTCACCGCGATGGCCTTGGTGATCTTCGCCTGCGTCCCGCTGCTGCTCGGCAGGTTCACCGCGCCGAGCGGTGCCGTTCCCGAGAGGGGGACGACCGGTGCGGACTGACGACGGCTTGATCCTCATCGCGCACCGCATCCCTGCCGCGATCACCCCGCTGGGCGAGTGGTTGCGGGACATCGCCCACCGCGTCGTGCTCGTCACCAGCGACGAGGCCGCCCCGGGTTATGCCGACGCGTTCGACCGGGTTGTCGCCGTGGCCTCCTACTCGACCGGCGACGCCGTTGTGGAGCAGCTCCACCGGCTGTGCCGAGACCACGACGTGTCGCGGATCGTCTACGGCACGGAGGAGGACGTGCTACGGCTGGCGCGGGTCCGCGACCGGTACGGCATCCCCGGGTTGAGCGGTGCGGACGCGCTGCCCTACCGGGACAAGCTGTCGATGAAGGAACGAGTCGCGGACCTGCTGCCGACCCCGCGGTTCCACCGGCCGGCTGGTCCCGCCGACGCGGTCGCCTTCGCCGACCGCGTCGGGTGGCCCCTGGTGGTCAAGCCCCGGTTCGGCTACGGGTCTCGAGGCGTGGCGGTGGTCCGCTCGCCCGACGCCCTGCTGCGCGACATCGCCTCGCGTCCCGATGACGACGTGCTGGTCGAAGAGTTCATCGAGGGTTCGGTGTACCACGTCGACGGCTTCATGCAACACGGCGAGGTGCTCTTCAGCTGTCCGTCGGCTTACTTCAACGACTGCCTCGCCTTCGCGGACGGCCGACCTCTGGGCAGCTGGCAGCTCGACCCCGGCGACTCGTTCGCAGAGCGGCTCTCGGCGTTCGCCGTCCGAGTGGTCGGGTTGTTCCCCGCCACCGGGTTCACGCCGTTCCACTTGGAGGTGTTCCGCCGGGCCGGCACCGACGAGATCCACTTCTGCGAGGTGGCCGCCCGACTGGGCGGGGCGCACGTGTTCGAGACGCTCGGTGCGGCAGCGGGGATCAATCCCGTCCGGACCTGGTACCGGCGGCAGGCCGGACTGGACGAGCCCGTGGGCTTCACCCCGTCCGCCGACCGGTTCGGCTGGCTGCTGGTGCCGCCCCGACCGGGCGTGCTGGAGGCCGTGGACGGTCCACCGCTACCGGGTTTCGTCGAGCGATTCCACGTCAGCGCGGACCTGCCGCGGGCCTTCGGCGAGGCCACCGTGAGCACCGACGCGGTCATGTCGTTCGTGGTGCGCGGTGCGAACAGCCGGCTGCTGCGGGCGAACCTGTCCTCCTGCCTCGAGTGGGCCACCCGGGCGATGAGATGGAGGGAATCATGAGCCAGTACGACTTCTCGGGCAAGCACATCATGTGCGACATCACGGGCGTGGCGGAAGACGTCGTCCTCGACAACACCCGAATCCTCGATTCGATAGCCCTCGGCATCACGGACTCGGGCGCGACGCTGTGCGGCGTCCAGCTCAAGGAGTTCGAGCCGATAGGTCTCGCGGCTGTCTACATCTTGTCCGAGTCGCACGTCTCCGTGCATACGTACCCGGAGCTCGGGGCGCTGTTCTTCGACGTGTTCACCTGCGGCGACCACTGCGTCCCGGAACGCATCCTGGACGCGCTGCTGCGGGCCCTCGGCCCGTGCGAGTACCGGGTCAGCGTGGTGGGCCGCGGTGACCCGGTCACCTCCGGGACGCCCGCCAGGAGGTCGACGTGATCACACCCGAGGCGCTCCGGGCCGAGCGGGCGCTCGTCGAGGTGGGACGCACCGGTCCGGGCGGCGCGGGCCTCCGGGCGTGCCGGACCCAGGACAGTGGGCGCTCCGGCGAAACCGCCCGCCGGGCGATGAGCCGCTGGCACGAGCGGGGCGCCACCGCTGAAGCGTTCCCCTACGCCGAGACCGTCGCGCACTTTCGCGTCACCGGCCGGGCGGCGGCCGACGGCGCGCTGGTCGCCCTGCTGCGCGCGAGTTACGACAGCCTTCCCGTGAAGCCCTCGCTGCTGCGGGCGTGGCTGCCTTCGACCTTCGACCAGGACGACGGCGACTACCACTCCTACGTCTGCACGGGCGTTTTGGCCTGGGTGGTCGGGCGCGCCGCGCCCGACGGGCGCCGCCGGGTGCTCGACGAGTTGGTGGTGGCGACAGCGGCCGACCTTCTGCGGATCGAAGCCGAGGCCCTGGCGGCGACACCTGATCGGGCGCACGAGGTTCGGACCCGCGCCGCTGTTCGCGTGCTCGCCGCGTGCGGTGTGATGATGCCCGCCCTGATGTCGGAACAGATGGCCGCGTCCGCGTCCGCGAAAGCCGTCGACGAGCGGTCCGGCTCGATCCAGCGCACGGCCCGCAGCCTGGCGGGCACGGTGCTCGACCGGGTCCCCGGCCCGCTTCGCGAGGCGGTCGAGGTCACCCTCCTGCCGATGACCCGCCTGCACGACGAACAGATGTTCATTCGGTGCATCCAGATTTTCGAGGGCGTCTACGAGCAGGTGGTCACGTCGCTGCGCCGGGCACGGGTCGCGCTCGTGTCCGGTGATGCCGAGAGCGCCCGGGACGAACTCGACTCGGCGACGGCGCGGGTGAGGACGACCCCGGCGGTGTTCCGGGTCCTCACCACGATGCCGGTCGACGTCTTCGCCGTCATCCGCGGCTACACCGCAGGGCGCAGCGCCGTCCAATCGACCGCTTACCGCGCGGTCGAGCGCTTGGCCGCGTCCAGTGCCCGGGTCGGGGCCGCGGGTGCGCCCGCTTCCGACGGGGACGAGCCGTCGTTGCAGGAGGCTTACCTCGCGCTCGACCGGCCATCGGGAGTGGCCCACTCGATGGCGTGCCTGGACGACGCCTGGAACAGGATGAAGCGTACGCACTGGGGACTCACGTTGAAGATCATCGGCAGGGTGCCGGGAACCGGAGGCACGTCGGGGGCGGACTACCTGCGGCAGGCGCTGGATCAGCCGCTGTTCCCCTGGCTCGTCAACAGGGGCGGTGAACCGTGGCGGACCTGAACGCCGAACTGCGCCGGAAGATCATGGGCTACATCGTCTCCCAGGCCATCATGGCGGTCAATGAACTGCGGATCCCCGACCGCCTCGACGACGGGCCCGTGCAGGTGGACCGGCTCGCCTCCGAGGCGGGCTGCGACCGCGACGCCCTAAGGCGCTTTCTCCGCGTCCTGGTCGGGGAAGGGCTCTTCACCTTCGCCGACCCGGACACGTTCGGCCTCACCGACATGGGCGCGCTGCTGTGCACCCGCACCCCGGCCTCCCCGGGGAACTTCGCCGAGCTGATGGGTGGGGAGGCCTATGCCTCATGGGCGGCCGCTGCCCACTCACTGCGCACGGGCGAGCCCGCGTTCGACCACCTCCACGGCGCCCGCTACTTCGACTGGCTGGCGACTGACCCGGACGCCGCGCACCGGTTCAACCGCGCCCAGTCCGAGCTGGTCCGGCTCCGGTCGGTGCCGTTGCTGGAACGTGACTGGGCCGGCACGCGCACCGTGGTCGACGTCGGTGGCGGGAACGGCGCGCTGGTCGCGGCGCTGCTCGCCCGCCACACGACCCTGCGGGCGGCGGTCTTCGACCTCCCGGACGTGGTCGAGGAGGCTCGGAAGGTCTTGGCCGCGGCCGGCCTCGACGGACGCGCCGACGTCGTGCCCGGCGACTTCTTCACCGACGTGCCCCGCGGCGCCGACGTTTACGTGCTGTCGCAGGTCCTGCACGACTGGGACGACGAGGACGCCGGCCGAATTCTTCGCCGCTGCCGGACGGCGGTGCCGGGGCACGGCCGGCTCCTCGTGGTCGAACAGGTCCTCGGTGACGGTTGCGACGCCGGGCCGACCGCACTGCTCGACCTCCACATGCTGGTGCTGCTCGGGGGGCGGGAACGCACCCGGTCCGACTGGGCGGCGCTCCTCGGAGCCAACGGTTTCACCATCGACGAGATCCGAACCGGTCCGCGGTCGTCCCTCATCGAAGCGGTTCCCACCTGACCCAGCGAACTTCGCGAGGAAAACCATGTCGATACGCCTCTTCACCTCTGAATCTGTCACCGAGGGCCATCCGGACAAGATCGCCGACCAGATCAGCGACACCGTCCTGGACGTGCTCCTGACCGCCGACCCGAGGTCTAGGGCATGCGTCGAAACCCTGGTCACCGGCAAGCTGGTGCACGTCGCCGGCGAGATCACCACAACCGCGTCACCGTCCTACGAGCAGCTCGTGCGCGACAAGTTGCTCGCCATCGGGTACGACTCGGCGGACACCGGCTTCGACGGCGAGACGTGCGAGGTCCTGCTGTCCTTCGGCCAGCAGTCCGACGAGATAGCCCGGGGCGTCGACGTCGCCTACGAGGCGCGGGTCGACGGCGACCGGGACGAGCTGTCCGGTCAGGGTGCGGGGGATCAGGGGCTGATGTTCGGCTACGCCTGCGACGACACCCGGGAACTGATGCCCCTTCCGATCCACCTGGCGCACCGGCTGTCCCGGAAACTGGCCGAGGTGCGCCGGGACGGGACGGTCGGCGGCCTGCGGCCGGACGGCAAGACACAGGTCACGATCGGGTACGACGGCGACCGCCCGGTGAGCCTGGACACCGTGCTGGTGTCCGCTCACCACGAACGGGGCGTCGACGCAGGTGTCCTGGCGGGCGAGTTGCGGGAGTCGGTGGTGGAACCGGTCCTGGCGGCGCTGGCGAACAGCGGCGTGGAGCTCGACGTGGGGGGTTACCGCCTGCTGGTCAACCCCGCCGGCTCGTTCGAGGTAGGCGGGCCGATCACCGACGCCGGGCTGACGGGTCGGAAGATCATCGCGGACACGTACGGCGGGATGGCCCGGCACGGGGGTGGATCGCTGTCCGGCAAAGATCCGTCCAAGGTGGACAGATCGGCTGCTTACGCCCTGAGGTGGGTCGCGAAGAACGTCGTGGCAGCAGGCCTCGCCAGTCGCTGCGAGGTCCAGGTGGCCTATGCCATCGGGAAAGCCGAACCCGTCGGCTTGTTCGTCGAGACCTTCGGCACCGCGACGACCTCCCCGCACCTGGTCGAGAAGGCGGTCGCCGAGGTCTTCGACCTCCGCCCGGCCGCGATCATCCGCGACCTCGACCTGCTCCGCCCCATCTACGGGCAGACCGCCGTCTACGGCCACTTCGGCCGTGAGCTGCCGGACTTCACCTGGGAGCGCACCGACCGCGTCGGGGACCTCCTCCGGGCCGCGGAAGGGTGATCGCCTGACCATCCGCTCCGCAGGCCCGCTAAAGGCGACCTGGGCCGCGACCGGGTCCGACACAACACTTTGCACTGAAACCAGGGGGAATCAGGACCATGTCCACGACATCGATTTCACACGAGCAGAACCTCGCCTCGCAGGCGTCTCCGGTTTATCAGCTGTTCGGAGTGGCCGACGTGGCGGAGCCCGGCCGGGATCACCTCGCCCAGGTCGCGTCCGGGGCCTTGGCCGCGATTCGAGTCCCGGAGCTCTTCACGCACGAGGAGTGCGAGCGGATCATGACCACGCTCGCC
Source organism: Saccharothrix xinjiangensis (assembly GCF_039527585.1). NCBI lineage: Bacteria > Bacillati > Actinomycetota > Actinomycetes > Pseudonocardiales > Pseudonocardiaceae > Saccharothrix > Saccharothrix xinjiangensis. Next base: position 71,031 of record NZ_BAAAKE010000031.1, read on the forward strand.
ACCTGCCCGATGGGCAGCTACGACGAGCAACGGGTGCAGCCCCGGGTGCCGAAGCTGGGACCCGCCATCTACGACTACTACGGTGAGTCGGCGTCCGGCGAGCTGCCGGTGTCGTACTGGGAGCACGCGACCCAGTCGGAGGAAACCAGATCCGGGCTCCTCGGGGGCGAGGACCCCCTGCCCATCGCGCTGAGCCGCATCGAGCGGATCTGGGGCAACCCCGTCCGCCGCGCCGCGGTGGCGGGACGCACGCTGTTCGCCGGGATGATCCGCGAGATCAACCTCGGCATGAAGCTGCACTTCGACGACGTCATCCGCGAGGTTCCCGGGCTGCTCGACGAGATGCCGATGTGTCAGCTGGCGTTCAACGTCCATCTCGCCGCCCCGCGGTCGGGCGGCGAGGCCAACGTCTACCAGCGCCGCTGGCGCGTCACCGACGAGCTGCCGGAGAACCGCGACACCTACGGGTACGACGAGAAGATCGTCCTTGGCGATGCCCGCGCGGTCGTGCGGGCCGAGGTCGGTGACGCGACGTTCTTCGACTCCCGCAACTACCACATCGTCCGTCCCAACACGTCCGACGACCGCCGGGTCACCATGTCGTTCTTCATGGGCCTGACGGCATCGGGCGAGATCACCGTCTGGTCGTGACGCATGACGGAGGAGAAGGGGGAACACCGCGGCATGGAGTCCACCCAAGCGCGCCCGCGCGGTGGAGATGACCTGATCGGCCTGTTGGCCGGGATCGTCGCCGACACGGCGGCGCTGCGGCGCGTGCTCGACGAGTTGGACGAAGACGGGCTGCGCTCCCTGTCGAGAACTGCGCTCGTGTTGTACCGGGAGGCCGAGGATCGCTTGATCTGATCCGACCGGCCCGCGTCCCGACAGGGGCGCGGGCCGGTCCTGGCCGGCCGGTCGGCCTGTTGAGCGGCGTCGGGCAGCGCAATGGGCAGCCGTTCACGTCGCGGTGCAACGATCCCGCGAGCCGCACGTGACGTGACCCGTGAAGTGAGTTCGGGCATCGACGGCCTGATGGCATACGCGTGAGGCGCGCTGCGGCCTTGCTCAGTCGCCCCACCGCATCGGGATGTCCGAGGGCGCGCCCAGGTCGTCGGTCTTGACCAGGTACCGGGCCACGGAGCCGACCGGGGCCTTGGTGGGCACGGCCCGCGCCTGACCGACGATCGCGGCGTGCAGCGCCGAGGAGGTGTTCAGGCGGGGGTGGCGGGCGTGGAGGTCGGCCGCCACCTCGTCGGTGACGTGCTCGGCGCCCGGGTCGGGGTCCACGCCGAAGTCCAGCGCGGTCCCGGCGGCGACCAGGCGGCACAGCAGGCCGCGGCGCTCCGCGATGCCGGTGGAGGTGTGCAGGGCGATGGCCTCCCACACGCGGTCCGCCGTGGCGGCGTCGACGCCGTGGTCGCGCAGGTGCTCGGTGGCGAGGTCGGCGCCGGCGACCTCGAACCGGTCCGGTCGTCGGGCGCCGGCGTCGCCGAGGCCGAGGTCGTGCAGGATCGCGGCGAAGAACAGGGCCCGCGGGTCGTACTCCTCGTGCTGCCGGGCGTTCCACCGGTCGGCCAGGTGCTCCGCGTAGAAGTAGGCGCGGATGCTGTGGTTGGCCACGGCCGGGGACACCGAGGCGCGCAGGAAGTCCAGGGTGGTGCGGGCGAAAGGTTCCGCGAGCAGCGGGGGAGTGGTGATCACGATGTCGATCCTGGCGGCGGCGCGCACCCCTCACCAGTGGCTGGAACGCCAACTCCCACCGGGTTCTGGCCAACGCCCGGGACTCGTCACGCGCCCGGCTCCGGTGCCACGGCCGCGCCGGGGCCGGGCAGCAGGTCGACGTTCCCGGCGTGCACCGGTTCGCCGCAGTGCGCGCAGCGCAGGTCGACGCCGCTGATCTCGCCGCAGGCGTGGTGCCGGTAGAGCACCGGCGGACCGGCTTCGCCGGCGAGCCACCGGTCGCCCCAGCCGGCCATGACCACGAGCAGGTCGACCAGTTCGGCGCCCTTCTCGGTGAGGACGTACTCGTGGCGCGGTCGCCGGTCGTAGGGGCGGCGGTCGAGCACGCCGTGGTCGACGAGGTGGTTGAGCCGCTCGGTCAGGACCTTGCGCGAGATCCCCAGGTCGGCCTGGAGCTGCTCGAACCGGGTGATGCCGGCCCACACGTCCCGCAGGATCAGCGGCGACCAGGGCTCTCCGATGACGTCCAGCGTGCGCGCGATCGAGCACGCCATCCTGCCGAAGTCCGTGCGCTGCATGGGACCAGCCTAGCAATCGGGGTTCCCTGGAGGAACGTCAACTGCTACGGTCTCGGGGTCTCTTGAGGGAACCCCGGAGGGCGTGACAGTGCCCCCCGGCCACCCGCGACTGGAGCCCACCACGATGCTCGACCCCGCTGTGCGCCGCGTGCTCGACGGCACCCCGATCGCCCACCTCGCCGGCGTCCTGCCCGACGGCGCGCCCCACGCGGTCCCCGTGTGGATCGGCACGCACGGCGACCACGTCGTGATCTTCACCGGCCCGGGGTCCCGCAAGGCCCGCAACCCGCGCCGCGACCCGCGGGTCGCGCTCTCCCTGACGCCGGTCGACAACCCGTTCCAGCCGATCGCCGTCCGGGGCCGCGTCGTCGAGTGGGTCGAGGGCGACGCCTCGTGGGAGATCGTCGACCGGATCTCGACCAAGTGCACCGGCCGCCCCTGCGGGCGCGACGAGCGGCGGGTCGTCGCGCTCATCGAACCCCACCGGCAGATCATCGGCTGACCGGCCCGCCCCGCGTCCCGTCCGGGGACGCGGGGCTCGCCCGGTCAGCCGGTCGCGCTGGTGAGCAGCGCCAGGTAGCCCAGCCGGTACCCGTTCGCGTTGGGGTGGAACGACTCCACGAGCCGCAGCAGGGAGAACTGGTTGATCCACGGCGACGGGCCGCACGCGCCGTGGCCCGCGAAGTGGGCCCGGGCGTCGACGTAGCGGAAGCCGGCGGACGCGGCGCGGGCGGCGATGGCCTCGTGCAGGGCGTCGGCGCCCCGGTTGAGCGCGGCGCGCTTGGTCGCGCTGAGGCAGGAGCCGTTCGGCTCGACCAGGCGCGGGTAGCCCAGCACGACCACGGTCGCGTTCGGGGCTCGGCCCCGGATGGTCGCGTAGGTGGCGTCGAGCTTGGGCGGCAGCGCGGTGCGCGCGTTCTCGATGCCCGTGTTCACCGCGTTCACGCAGGTGGTGTCGCTCCCGGTGACGCAGGTGATCATGGTGCTCGCGAAACCGACGTCGTTGCCGCCGATGGTGATGGAGACCAGGTCGGTGCCCGCGTCGAGCGAGGCGAACTGGTCGGTCATGCTCGCGGTGGTCGCGCCGCCGCAGGCCGCGTACCGGAACGAGGACACGTCGTGGCTGTCGGCCCACAGCTGGGCGTACCCGCGCGGGCTGCGGAAGCAGGTGCCGCCGGTGTAGGGCGGCGCCCCGGTGCCGGAGGAGTACGAGTCGCCGAGGGCGACGTAGTCGACGGGTGCCTCGGCCCGTGCGGCCGGGGCCGTGACCACGGCCGCCAGCACCGCGCACAGAGCCCCGAGAAGACGTTTGCGCACGCCCGCTCCTTCCTGGTCGTCGCCCGTGTGAAGGCGTCAGGTCCGGCAGGTTACGGTCGGGTACCGAGGGATCACACCCGGTGCTACTCTCATTACCTACGGGTAACATCGGTCTTTTGCCGGGGTGGCGGCATGACAGGTCCGCGACGCAGCGACGCCCGGCGCAACCGGGCGGCCATCATGGCGGTGGTGGGCGACTCGGTGCGCCACGGCCTGCGGATGCCGTCCGCCACGCGGATCGCGCACCTCACCGGCCTGGGCCAGGCGACGGTCTACCGGCACTTCCCGGACCGCCGCAGCCTCCTGCTCGCGGTGACCCACGAGCAGCTCGGCCTGCTGCGGCAGGCGGCCAGGCGCGACGCCGACGACCCCGCCGCGTTCCACGGGCTGCTGCGCGAGGTGATGGTGCACCAGGTGCTGATGCGGCCGCTGGTCGAGGAGCTGCGCGGGTTCCCGGCGGCGGACCAGCGCGGGTGCGCCCGCCGGCTGCTCGACGCGCTGCGCGTGCCGTTCGCCCGCTCCCGGGCGGCGGGTCACCTCAGGCGGAACGTCGTGCTCGACGACGTGGCGGTCGTGCTGGCCATGCTCCAGGGCGCGGTCGAGGCCACGCCCACCCCGGAGGCTGCCCGGCGGGTGATACCGGTGCTGCTCGACGGGCTGTTCCGCGCCGGGGCCGGGCCTGGGGCCGGGGTCGGAGATGGAGCTGAGGCCGGGGTCGGACTCGGGGCTGGGACCGGACTCGGGACCGAGGGTGGAGCGGGGACCGGGACCCGGGTTCGGGATTGAGCCCGAGCTCGGCTCCGGGCCGGGCCGGGCCTGGGTCCGGGTCGGGCGTCATCGCGCCGGGGGGCAGCCCGGGTGGGGTGACACGCCGTCCGCCGCGATCCGGAACGCCTCGCGCACCGCGTCGAGCAGGCCGTCCTCGTCGTCCTCCGGTCGACCCGCGGGCGCGGTGTGCCAGGCGTAGTGCTCCACCGCCGCCCGCAGCGCGGCGTTGAGCATCGCGGCCCGCACCCTGGCGCGCAGGCCGTCGCCGGAGGACTCCGCGAGGGCCGCGGCGAACACCGGTTCGGCGTTGTCGTGCGCCCGGAGCCACACCGCGCGCAGGGCGGGTTCGGCGGGGACCAGCCGGATCAGGGCCAGCAGCGCGGGCACGTCCGCCCGGCCCGCGCCGGTGTCCCGGGCCGCCTCGTCGAGCAGGTCGGCGACCTCGTCGCCGGCCCGCCACCCCCGCAGCAGGCCCGCCACCGCCTCGATGCCCGCGGTGAACAGCGGCCGGACGCAGTCCTCCTTGGCGGGGAAGTAGCGCCACAGCGTGCGCACGGAGATGCCCGCGGCCTCGGCGACGTCCTCGGCCGAGGTCGCGGCGACGCCGCGGGCGGCGAACAGCCGCACGGCCTCGCGGGCGATCTCCAGCCTGGTCTCCGCCTTGCGCCGCTCGGTCAGCGGCGGGCGCCCGGTCCGGCCCCGGGACCCATCGGCACGGTCACCCGGCACCTCGACCTCCCGCGAACGACTCGCGGCGATCTTACCGCCCGGCGTGGTAAGACTAAGTGGCACGACGTGCCATAAAAAGGGAGAGCGGGATGAGGGATTTCGGACTGGCCGGTCGCAGCGCGGTCGTCACCGGGGCGGGCGCGGGCATCGGGCGGGCGGTGGCCCTGGAGTTCGCCGAGGCGGGCGCGCGGGTGGTGGTCGCCGACCTGGACGCCGAGGCGGCCGAGGCCGTCGTCGCGGAGGTCGGCGCGCGGGGCGGCGTCGCGGTGGCGGTGACCGGCGACCTCGCCGACCAGGAGGTGGTCGACCGCGTCGTGGCCACCGCCGTCGACGCCTTCGGCGGGGTCGACGTGCTGGTCAACAACGCCGGGATCATGGACCGGATGAACGCCGCCGCGGACGTGGCCGACGCCGAGTGGGACCGGGTGCTCCAGGTCAACCTCACCGCGCCGTTCAAGCTCACCCGCGCGGTCCTGCCGCACATGCTGGCGAAGGGCCGGGGCGCGATCGTCAACACCGCGTCCGAGGCCGCCTTCCGGGGCAGCGCGGCGGGCGCCGCGTACACCGCGGCCAAGCACGGCGTCGTCGGGCTCACCAGGTCGCTCGCGATCACCTACCGGGACGCGGGCATCCGCGCCAACGCCATCGCGCCCGGCGCGACCAGGACGGCCATCGCGCTCGACGTCGACCCCGGCGCCCGCGGCCCCGCCGCCCTCGGGGCCTACGCGGGCAACTTCGGCCGGGTCGCGGAGGCCGAGGAGCAGGCCGCCGTGATCGTGTTCCTGGCCTCGGACGCGGCGAGCAACGTCAACGGCGTCGTCGTCCCCGTGGACAACGGCTGGTCGGCCGTCTAGGTCGGGCCGCCGCCCAGACCAGGCCGCCGCCCAGACCAGGCCGCCGCCCAGACCTCTGCCACCGCCTAGGCCCGGTCGCGCCCCGGCAGGAAGGCGGCCACCGCGGCGGCGGTCAGGGCCGCGCCCGCGCCGATCGCCAGGATCACCCGGAACGCCTGCTGCGAGGGCAGGTCGACGCCGCCGAACGGGGTGGTCGATCGGGCCAGGACCGCGCCCGCCACCGCGCTGGACACCGACGTGCCGATGGAGCGCATCAGGGTGTTGAGGCTGTTGGCGGCGGCGGTCTCGGACACCGGCACGGCGGCCATGATCAGGCCGGGCATCGCGCCGTACGCCAGGCCGATGCCCGCCCCGATGACGCTGGACGCCAGCACGAGGTGCCAGAGCTCGGTCATCAGCGCGATGTCCAGCGCGTACCCGGCGGCGACCACGAGCGCGCCGGTGACCAGCGTCGCCTTGGGGCCCCTGGCCCGGGAGAGGCGGGCGGACACCGGGGCCATCGCCATCATCACCAGCCCGGACGGGGCGAGCACCAGGCCGACGACGAGCAGCGACCGGCCCAGGCCGTAGCCGGTCGCGGCGGGCAGTTGCAGCAGCTGGGGCAGCACGATCGACATCGCGAACATCGCGAAGCCGAACACGGCCGAGGCCAGGTTGGTCAGCAGCACCTGCCGCCGCGCCGCGGTGCGCAGGTCCACCAGCGGCCCGGTGGTGCGCAGCTCCCACCAGCCCCACACCGCCAGGACCACCGCCGCCGTGCCGAACAGGCCCGAGGTCACGCCGCTGGTCCAGCCCCAGTCCGCGCCCTTGGAGATGCCCAGCAGCAGGCAGGACAGCGCGATCGACAGGCCGATCGCGCCGAGCAGGTCGAAGCGGCCGCCGGTGCGCACCTCGGACTCCGGCACCAGTGCCGCGACCAGCGCGGCGGCGATCGCGCCGAGGCCGGCGGCGGCCCAGAACAGCACGTGCCAGTGCAGCCGCTCGGCCAGCAGGGCGGCGGCGGGCAGCCCCAGCGCGCCGCCGACCCCCAGCGACGCGCTCATCAGCGCGGTCGCCGAACCCAGCCGCTCGGCGGGCAGCTCGTCGCGCATGATGCTGATGCCCAGCGGGATGACGCCCGCGGCCAGGCCCTGGAGGACCCGGGCGGCGATCAGCGGCACCAGGGCGTCGCTGAGCGCGCCGACCACCGACCCGGCGACCAGCAGCGCGAGGCTGACCAGCAGCATCCGGCGCTTGCCGTACATGTCGCCGAGGCGGCCGACCGTCGGCGTGGCCACGGCGGCGGCGAGCAGCGTGGCGGTGAGCGCCCACGCGGTGTCCGCCGGCGACGCGCCCAGCAGGCCCGGCAGCAGCGGCACCAGCGGGATCACCGCGGTGTGCACCAGCGAGACGACGATGCCGCCGAACGCCAGCACCGCCACGAACGCCTTCGGCTCCGGCGGTGCGGCCGGCGGCGTGCCGGTGGTGCGTGCGCGCGCGATCGACATGGCGGGGTGCCTCCACCTCGGGGACGGGTCCGGTCGGCCGGGTTCGCCGGGGAACTCATTTAAAGCAGTCGCTTGACTTACCATATCGGCCTCGCTTCACTGTGGGGCACCGAACGCCGATCAACGAGGAGGGCGTCACGTGGCGCACGAGGCGTTGCCGAACTACCCGATCCCCAACCCGACGGCGCTGGAGCCGCCCGCCGAGTGGGCCGAGCTGCGGCGGGGCTGCCCGGTCGCGCCGGTGCGCCTGCCCAGCGGCGACCGGGCCGTGGTGCTCACCCGCTACGCCGACGTGAAGCAGGTGCTGTCCGACCCGCGGTTCACCCGCCGGCTCGACGCGCCCGACGCGGCCCGGATCACCGACAGCGAGTCCGGCGGCGTGTTCAACACCGAGATGGCGGCGGTGCTGCCCGACTCCGGGCCCGAGCACCAGCGGTGGCGGCAGCAGGTCGGCCGGTGGTTCACGGTCAAGCGCCTCAACGCCCTGCGCCCCGCGATCGAGGCCATGGCCGAACGGCTGGTCGACGAGCTGGTGGCGGGCGGCCAGCCCGCGGACCTCAAGGCGGCGCTGGGCTTCCCGCTGCCGGTGTGGGTGATCTGCGACCTGCTCGGCGTGCCGGACGCCGACCGGGACCGGTTCGCCCACTGGTCGGACACCCTGCTCAACCTGACCCGCTACACCGAGGCCGAGATCGGCGCGGCCCAGGCGGAGTTCGTCGCCTACATGCGCGAGCACGTCGCGGCCAAGCGCGCGGAGCCCAAGGACGACCTGCTCGGCACGCTGATCGCGGGCGGCGAGCTGTCGGACGCGCAACTGGTCGCCACCGGTCAGGGGCTGCTCGTCGCCGGGCACGAGACCACCGCGAACATGATCGGCAAGATGGTCGGGATGCTGCTGGCCGACCGCGGCCGGTGGGAGCGGCTGGTCGCCGACCCGTCGCTGGTGCGCACCGCGGTGGAGGAGGTGCTGCGCTTCGACGCCAACCCGGGCCTGGGCATGCCGCGCTACATCACCGAGGACGCCGAGGTCGGCGGCGAGCGCCTGCCTGCCGGCAGCACCGTCATGTGCAGCATGGGCGCGGCCAACCGCGACGAGACCGCCTTCGACCGGGCGTCCGAGATGGACCTGTCGCGCAGCCCCAACCCGCACCTGGCGTTCGGCGCGGGCGCGCACTCGTGCCTCGGGCAGGCGCTGGCGCGCACCGAGCTCCAGGTGGTGCTGGAGGTGCTGGTGCGCCGGCTGCCCGGCCTGGAGCTGGCGGTGGCGCCCGAGGAGCTGAACCGGGTCGAGGGGCTGGTGGTCGGGGGTTTGCGAGACGTGCCGGTACGGTGGTGACCGTGGTGACCGACGTCGGCAGGACCCCCAGGGCCGAGCAGGTCGGCGCCACCCGCCTGCACATCCTCGCCACGGCGGAGCGGCTGTTCGCGGAAGAGGGGCTCTACGCGGTCTCGAACCGCCAGATCAGCGCGGCCGCCGGGCAGGGGAACAACGCCGCCGTCGGTTACCACTTCGGCACCAAGGCCGACCTCGTGCGGGCGATCGTGCGCAGGCACGTGGAGCGGATCGAGCCGCTGCGCCTGGAGATGGTGACCGCCGCCGGGGGGTCGGCGGACGTGCGGGACTGGGTCGACTGCCTGGTGCGGCCGTTCACCGCGCACCTCGCCTCGCTGGGCGACCCCACGTGGTTCGCCAGGTTCGGCGCGCAGGCCATGACCGACCCGGCGTTCCGGGCGATCATGGTCGACGAGGCCCTGGCCACGCCCTCGCTGCGGGACGTGCTCGACGGGCTGGACCGGTCCCTGCCCGACCTGCCCGCGGTGGTGCGGGCGGAGCGCGGCGACATGATCCGCGACCTCGTGGTGCACGTGTGCGCCGAGCGGGAGCGCGCGGTCGCGGAGGGCACCGTCACCGTGCGGTCCACGTGGGACGAGGCGGCGACGGGTCTGGTCGACGCCATCACGGGGCTGTTGCTGGCGCCGATCTCGCATCGCGCCTGATGTGACCGGTTCGGGTGAAGTGCCGGGTCGCGTCGCCCGCTCGCGACGCACCGTCACAGGCCGGTCACCAGCAGTTTTAAGTCAGTCGCTTGACTGAATTAAGCCGACTTGCTTGGCTGGGTGGTGATGAGCGGCAGGGCAGCGGGGGCCGAGCGGTCCTCGGACACGCGGGAGCTGATCCTGGCGACGGCCGAGAGGCTGTTCGCCGAGCGCGGCGTCCACGCCGTGTCCAACCGGCAGGTCGGCGAGGCGGCGGGCCAGGGCAACAACTTCGCGGTGGGCTACCACTTCGGCTCCAGGGCCGAGCTGGTGCGCGCGATCATCCGCCGCCACGCCGAGCCGGTGGAGCGGGCGCGGGTGCGGATGCTCGCCGGGATCGCGGGCGGCGGCCAGGTGCGGGACTGGGTGGCGTGCCTGGTGCGCCCGTTCACCGAGCACCTGGCCGCGCTCGGCAGCCCGTCCTGGTACGCGCGGTTCGGCGCGCAGGTGATGACCGACCCGGCGCTGCGGCGGGTCGTGGTCGACGACGCGCTGGGCGCGGCCTCGGTGCGGCGGATCCTCGACGGCCTCAACCGGCGCCTGCCCGCCCTGCCGCTGCCGGTGTACCTGGAGCGCAGCGCCATGACCCGCCACCTGGTGATGCACACCTGCGCCGAGCGGGAGCGGGCGCTGGCCGCGGGGCTCCCGACGGCGAGGCCGTCCTGGGACGACGCCGCGACCGGCCTGGTCGCCGCGGTGGTCGGCCTGTGGTTGGCGCCGGTCACCACGACCGGCGCGTGAGGAGGAGGAGTTACGGGTGATGAAGGTTTTCGTGGACGAGGACAAGTGCTGCGGCGCGGGCTCCTGCGTGCTGGCCGCACCGGACGTGTTCGACCAGCGCGACGAGGACGGCGTCGTGGTGCTGCTCGACCCGGAGCCCGCCGAGCACCTGCGCGCCGCCGTGCGCGAGGCCGCCGACGTGTGCCCGGCGGCGGCGATCACGCTCGGCGAGCGGGCGTGACGTCACCGGGGGAGGTGCTGGTCGTCGGGGCCTCGGCCGCCGGCCTGGCCACCGCGGAGGCGTTGCGCCGCAAGGGCTACACCGGCGGGTTGACCCTGCTCGGCGACGAGCCGCACCCGCCGTACGACCGGCCGCCGCTGTCCAAGCAGGTCCTGGCCGGCGCGTGGGGGCCCGAGCGGGCCCGGCTGCGCGGCGACGAGGTGCTGGAGGCCCTGGGCGCGCGGTTCGTCCTGGGCGACCGGGCGGTGGCCCTGGACCTCGGCGACCGCGCGGTGACCACCGCGAGCGGGCTCACCCTGCGGGCGGACGCGGTCGTGCTCGCGACCGGCGTGCGACCCAGGACCCTGCCGGACCAGCACGGGCTCGCGGGCGTGCACGTGCTGCGCACCCTCGACGACGCCCTCGCCCTGCGCGCCGACCTGCTGCGGCCCCGCCCGGCCGGCGGGACGCGGTTCGTGGTGGTCGGCGACGGCGTCCTCGGCGCCGAGGTGGCCGCGACCGCGCGCACCCTCGGGCTCGACGTCACCCTGGCGGGTCCCCAGGCCGCGCCCCTGGCGGCCCAGCTCGGCCCGCTCGTCGCGGGCCTGCTCGCCGACCTGCACGCCGAGCGCGGCGTGCGGCTGCGGCTCGGCGCGGCCGTGCTCGGCCTGACCTCCGCGGCCGGCCGGGTGACCGGCGTGCGGCTGGAGGGCGGCGAGGAGCTGCCCGCGGACGTGGTCCTGGTGGCCCTCGGCGCGACGCCGAACACCGAGTGGTTGGAGGGCAGCGGGCTGACCCTGGACAACGGCGTGGTGTGCGACGCCCGGTGCCGCGCCGCCGACGGGGTCTACGCCGCGGGCGACGTCGCGCGGTGGCGCCACGAGCCGCTGGGCGCGTCGGTGCGGCTGGAGAACCGCACCAACGCCACCGAGCAGGCCGCCGCCGTGGCCGACAACGTGCTGGGCGCGAACCGCGCGTACGCGCCCGTGCCCTACTTCTGGACCGACCAGTTCGACGCCAGGCTCCAGGTCCACGGCACGCCGACCGACGAGGCCGACGTGGTGGCCGGCGAGCCGGCCGCGCGCCGCTTCGTCGTCACCCACCGGCGCGCCGGCGAGACCGTCGGCGTCCTCGGCTGGAACATGCCCAAGCAGGCCCGCCAACACCGTCAAGAACTCCTGGGGCCACGGCTCCTGATGGGAGGAGCGCGATGACCGGCACCGCCGAGATCCCCGAGACCGCCGAGATCCCCGAGTACCCCATGGCCCGCGCGGAGGGCTGCCCGTTCGACCCGCCACCGGAGCTGCGCGAACTCCAGGCCGGCGCGCCCCTGACCAGGGTCCGGATCTGGGACGGCAGCACCCCGTGGCTGGTCACCCGGTACGCCGACCAGCGCGCCGTGCTCACCGACCGCCGGGTCAGCGCGGACATGACGCACCCGGACTACCCGAGCCAGGCGGAGCGCAACGGCGGGACGCTGAGCTTCATCGGCATGGACGACCCCGAGCACGCCCGGCTGCGGCGCATGGTCGGCGCGGCGTTCGCGGTGAAGAAGGTCGAGGCCCTGCGGCCCATGGTGCGGCGCATCGTCGACGAGGCGGTCGACGCCCTGCTGGCCGGCCCCAAGCCGGTCGACCTGGTGGAGGCGTTCGCGCTGCCGGTGCCGTCCCTGGTGATCTGCGAGCTGCTCGACGTGCCCTACGAGGACCACGAGTTCTTCCAGCGCAACAGCAGCACCCTCATCAACCGCGACTCCACCCCGGCGCAGCGCGGCGAGGCCATGGGCAACCTCGGCGAGTACCTGGGCCGACTGGTCGCGGCGAAGCTGGAGAACCCGGGCGACGACCTGCTGTCCAGGCTGGGCGAGAAGATCAAGGCCGGCGAGCTGACCGTCCAGCAGGCCACCCAGATGGGCGTGCTGCTGCTCATCGCCGGTCACGAGACGACCGCCAACATGATCGCCCTGAGCACCCTGGTGCTGCTCCGGCACCCCGACCAGCTGGCGTTGTTGCGCGACTCCGACGACCCCTCGGTGGCCCGGCGCGCGGTCGAGGAACTGCTGCGCTACCTCAACATCACCCACGGCGGCCGGAGGCGCTTCGCGCTGGAGGACATGGAGGTCGCGGGCTGCCCGGTCCGAGCCGGCGAGGGCTTCGTGCTGCCCAACGAGATCGCCAACCGCGACCCGGCGGCGTTCCCCGACCCCGACCGCCTCGACCTGACCCGCGAGGCGCGCCACCACGTGGCCTTCGGGTTCGGCGTCCACCAGTGCCTGGGGCAGCCGCTGGCGAGGCTGGAACTGGAGATCGTCTACCACACCCTGTACCGGCGCGTGCCCGGTCTCCGGTTGGCCGCGGAGTTCGCCGAGGTCCCCTTCAAGCACGACGGGTTCGTCTACGGGGTTTACGAGCTGCCCGTGACCTGGTGACGCGGGTGGTGGGCCGGTGTTCTCCGGCCCACCACGCGTCCGCCCGGATGCCATCCACGCGCCGCCATTCCGGGTCATTGTCGAGGAAATGCCTGGCAGCCTCTCCGATCTCCGCATCGCCGATTGCGGGCCCCGTCGCTCGACGAGCGCTGGACCCGGCCTGTGCCGCCGGAACCCGCCGGCGAATCGAAGAATGCCGCCAGCGGACGCCCGGTCCGACCGGTGCGCGGTGGCGTCGGCGGTTCGTCGGCGCCGGCCGTCCCGGCGGAGGTCAGTGCCGCGGCACCGGCCAACGCCACTGCCGCGAGTGCCCGCCCACTGCGTGACATCTTCATGGTGATCTCCCGGAAGACGTTGTGTTCCTTACGATTCGGGAGACGACCGCCGTCGCGAAAGGATGCCCACGCGTGCTCGGTGTGATTGGTGGCACACCCTGTGTGGCGGGCTTTCCCCGGAGGTGGTGCGGGTGCGGGGACCACCCCCCGGGATCTCAGCGGTTCGCCGCCCCGGCACCGGCGTCCGCCACCGCCGACGTGAGCGCCCTGGTCGTCACCGGTCATGATCGGCGCCCTCCCACCTGCCTCCGAGCCGCCGGCGCCGCGCCACGAGGTGATCGACCCCCGGCACCCCGTCCCGCCGCCATCGGCACCCGCACGGGTGAACGGGACCCCTCTTCCCGCCGCTTCGACCCACCTCCTCCACGGACCGGCCCCGAACCGGCGGGAACTCCGCCCGGATCCGCCACCCGCTCCCGTGGACGGGGAGTTGCCGAGAAAAGCTCATCTTCCACGATGGTCGCGCGTTCGCGCGGTGAACCGCACGGCGTATTGACACCGACTTCCGGTCGGATCAGGATACTTCGAGTCATTGCATTCACGCCGTTGGTCCCGCGGTCCGCGGCAATACCCGACAATCGCGTCGCCGTGGATATTCCCCGTGATGGCGCAACGGCATTCGAATCTCATTCTCATGCGCTTCTCGCGAGGAACAGGAGTCTTGTGGTGGATTCGCAGGGACCGAACGAGCCCGCGCAGCGCCGGTTCGGACGTCGACCGATCCTCAAGGGCGGCCTGGTGGCCGCCGCGGCGGCCGTCGCGGCGCCGTCGGCGGTGTTCGGCGAAACGGCGCGAGCCGCACCGGCAGGCCGCGCCGCACCCGTGCGCGGCGACCGGGCGCTGCCCGTTCCCCCGGTCATCCGCTCGCGCGACGACCTGATCGCCAAGGGCGCGCGCGTCCCGCTCCTCCAGGCCGGGGCGTCGGCACTCCCCATCACGCTCGACGGCGTCACCTACGAGATGGCGCAGGACATGGCGTGGCTCGACGCGGAGCACTTCGCCGTCGGCCGCTGGGACGGGTCGATGAGCATCTTCGAGTACGGCGCCGCGCCCTTCGGCGGGCCGCTGATCAGGGAGGCGGTCAACAGCCCGTCGTTCGCCGGGGTGCAGATGGTCGCGGCCCTGCCGGGCAACGCGATCGCCACCACCAACGACGACGCGTCGATCGCGTTGTGGCGGTCGCCGAGCGGCACGTGGAAGGACCTGGCGCTGGTCGGGACGCTGCCGTTCGACGCCGCCCTGGGCGTCGCGACCTCGGGCCGGGGGCTCGTCGTGGGGGACCGCAGCTTCCTGGTGGTCGGCCACACGAGCGGCTTCGCCTCCCTGTGGCGCTACCACCCCGCCACCCGGAACCTGGTGTTCCGGCGCGCGGTCGACCTGCGCAACCCCGTCCCGGTCAACCCGTGGGGGCTGCACGACATCCGCGGCGTCGACGTGGTGGTCGGCACGGACGGCGTCCCCAGGGCCGTGACCGGTTCCGAGGACGGGTACGTCTCGATCCTGGACGTGCCCTCGGGCGCGATCCTCTCGCAAACCGTCTTCAACCCGAGCGCGCAGCGGGGCATCAACAGCGTCTCGGTCGCCGGCGAGTCGCTGCTGGTGGCCAACTGCTCGGTCGGCAGCGCCGACCACAACCTGTGGTACTTCTCCATCGACCGCCAGACCTGGGCGGTCACGCTGCGGGACCAGGCGAACCTGCTGATCGACACCCAGCGGCCGCAGGCGTTCAACTTCGAGACGGTCTGGGGCTCCTACGGCGGCAACCAGTGCTGGTTCGCCTCGACCGAGGAAGGCGCGCTGTGGATGGGCACGGCCGGCCCCGGCCTGAGCACGCTCGGCTACCAGGAGGTCACCAGCCCGTTGGGCTCCACCCTGGCCTACAAGGACGGGCCGGGACGGCTGGCGATGGTCGCCTACGACCTCTACCAGTACAGCACCGCCGCCCCGTAGGGCGCAGCAGGCCCACGACACCGTGCACGAGACCGAAGACCTGGCCGGTGTGCCCGTGTTCTGCTCGTGGAGCGGGGGCAAGGACTCCGCGCCGGCGCTGCACGAATCAGCCCGGGCCGGAGCCGCGCCGCGCCTGCTGGTCACGATGATGACCGAGGCAGGCGCCCGGTCGCGCTCACACGGGCTGCGGCGCGCGCTGCTGGAGGAGCAGGCCGACGCCATCGGCCTGCCCATCCGCTTCGGCAGCGCCACCTGGGCCGGCTACGAAGCCGAGTTCCGGACCCCGGTCGACGCGGCCGTCGCGGCAGGCGCGTCCACCGGCGTCTTCGGCGACGTCGACGGCCACCGCGAGTGGGTCGAGTCGGTGTGCGCGTCGGCCACCGCCACCGCGTGCCTGCCGCCGGACGGCAGCCCTCCCGCGGACCCTGACCACGACGTCACGCCGGGCGGCCCCGGCCGAACCGGTGATCGTGGACGTGCGCGAGCACGTGGGCGTCTACGATCACGCGGGCGCCCGCCTGGAGGTGTCCGGTCCCGGGCTGCGCGCGATCGCGACCGGCCCGCCTGGTGCGGGAGTACGAGCTGGTGCCGCTGGAGGAGGACGTGTTCGTGGTGTGGGAGCCGCAGTCGCAGTTCGACCCCCTGGTGACGTCCTCCGCGCTGCCGGACGGGCCGCGGTTCGCCCGCTTCCCCGTGCGCGCGACCCCGGAGGTGAGCTGACGTGGAACACCTGAGGGCCGCGTTGCCCGAGATGCTGGCGGACGTCGAGGAGCTGGTGACGTGCGAGTCGCCGTCCACCGACCTGGCGGCCGTCGCCGCGAGCGCGGACGTCGTCGCGAGGGTTGGCGCGCGACGCCTCGGCACGACGCCCGACCGGCTCGTGGTGGACGGCCGGACGCACCTGCGCTGGCGGTTCGGCGACGGACCCGCGCGCGTGCTGCTGCTGGGCCACCACGACACGGTGTGGCCGCTCGGCTCGCTCACGACGCACCCGTTCACCACCGCCGGGGGAGTGCTGCGCGGTCCCGGCTGCTTCGACATGAAAGCCGGGTTGGTCATCGCCCTGCACGCCCTCGCCGCGCTGCCCGACCGCACCGGGGTGACGCTGCTGGTCACCGGCGACGAGGAGATCGGGTCGCCGTCCTCGCGCGAACTGGTCCAGGCCGAGGCCGCGGGCTGCGCGGCCGCCCTGGTGCTGGAGGCCTCCGCGCCCGGTGGCGCGCTCAAGCTGGAGCGCAAGGGCGTGTCGCGGTACGAGGTGCGGGTCCGGGGCCTGGCCGCGCACGCCGGCCTGGAACCCGAACGCGGCGTCAACGCGGCCGTCGAACTGGCGCACCAGGTGCTCGCCGTGGCCGGGCTGGGCGACGCCGGGCGCGGCACCACCGTCACCCCGACCCTGGCGTCCGCCGGCGCGTCCGCGAACACGGTGCCCGCCGCGGGCGCGTTCGCGGTCGACGTGCGCGCCCGGGACACGGGCGAGCAGCAGCGGGTGGACGCGGCGATGCGCGCGCTGAGCCCGGTGCTCGACGGGGCGGAGCTGGAGGTCGTCGGCCGCCCCAACCGCCCGCCGATGCCCGCCTCGGCGTCGACCGAGCTGTTCGCCCGCGCCCGGGAGGTGGCCGCGTCGCTGGGCCTGCCGCCGCTGGAGGGCGTGGCCGTGGGCGGTGGCTCGGACGGCAACTTCACGGCCGGGGTGGGGACGCCGACCCTTGACGGGTTGGGTGCCGTCGGCGGTGGCGCGCACGCCGACGACGAGCACGTGCTGATCGAGCACCTGGTGCCGCGCACGGCGCTGGTGGCGGCGCTGGTCGAGGACTTGCTCGGGCGAGCAGGCGGGTGATCGGCGGGTGACGGGGGCTGATCGCTGGAGTTGACCGCTGGGGGTTGACCGCTGGGGGTTGACCGGGGCGCTGGGCGGCTACCAGCGCCCGAAGCGCACCACCTCGTCGAACGGCCTGCGCGCGCGGGTCAGCGGTGAGGCGCCCTCGGACGTGCTCCCCTCGGCCGGGTGCCCGATGGCGACCGCCCCGATCGGCACGTGGTCGTCGGGCACGCCGAACTCGGCGCGCAACCGGTCGGAGCCGTCGGCGCGGATGCCGAAGTACACCGCGCCCAACCCCTCGTCAACCGCGGTCTGGAGGATCAGCAGCACCGCCATGCCGGTGTCGATGTGCCAGAACGGCACCGGCCAGCGGTCCTCGTCGCGGTCGGTCCACCCCTTGTCGGGCAGGGCGTACCGGTCGAGGTAGACGTCCTTCACCGAGAAGGGGACCACGACCATTGGAGCGGTCCTCACCGAGTCCGTCGCCATGACGTCGACGACCTCGTGGAACCGGGCCAACTCGGCGTCCCGCAGCACCAGGAAAGCCTGGCCCTGCGAGAACCCGGCGGACGGCCCGCGCACCGCGTTGCGCATGATCCGCAGCACGCTCTCGTCGGCCACGGGCTCGCCGGTGAACCGGCGCACCATCCGCCTGCGCCGCACCACGTCCTGGAACTCCACGGTCACCTCCGGACCTGTCGACCCCCTGATCCCGATGGTAGGGGCGGCCGTCAGCGGTCGAGGGCCGAGCGGACGCCCAGACCGAGGAAGACGCCCCCGGTGGCGGTGTCGATCCGCCCGGCCGGCAACTCCACGGTCCCGTCGACGACGATCTCCAGCACGACCGGGACCGCGCCCAGGACGACGAACCGGAGCCACACCCGGCCCAGACCCGGGTCCACGAACCGGGGCAGGAACGCGATGGCGAAGGTGACCATCTTCGGGTTCACCAGGTTCGTCGTCAGCCCGGTGAGGAAAGCCCGTCGCCCCGACATCCCCGTGGCGGTGGGCAGGTCGTTCCCCGGCTCGTCTCAAGGCCTCCGCGGGCCGTCTACGGCCTCTGCGAGCCGGTGCCTGCTCCCCGCGAGCCGGCGCCGGCACGACGGAGGCGCTCGCGGGCCTCATCCTCCGACAGCGAGGTGATGGGCTGCCCGACCGCGTGCTGGTACTTGGCGTCATAGGCCCTGGTCCAGACGCCTGCCGCCCACGACAGTCGGAGTTCGTCGGCGCTGAGCTCCCTGCCACGCGCACGGCCGTACGCGTCGAGGAACCGCTGCGTGTCCTCGACGGTGGCCAGCTCGTCCGCGCTGACGGTCGAATGCAGCGCAGCGGCGAAACCGACCAGGACGGATTCGCTCTCCGCGATCACGCTGTCCCAGTCGTGCACCACCAGCAGCGCGTCGCCGCTCCAGCGCAGGTTGCCGGCAAGCCAGTCGCAGTGGCCGATCACGGCGTCGGACCCGCCGGCGCGCAGCAGGTCACGAGCACGGCGCCCGGCCGCGTCGATCCACTCCGCGCCGGACACCTCGTCGAGGTTGACATCAGAGCCCTCCGGACACGGCCACAACCCGCCCCCGCCGTGGTTCCAGTCCGCCCACGACGGCGCCGGGTCGAGCGCGGACACCTCGCCCGGCCGCGGAGCCAACCGGATCAGCCACGCGAACGCCTCAGCGAAAGCCACGGCCGCGCGCTCCGCGCTCGGGAGCACCGCACCGCCGGGCACGTAGACCTCCGCGGTGGCGACATCGACACCCAACGGCGCGGCGCCGGTGAGCGGCCGTGGACACGGATAACCGGCCTGGAACATGCGGCGCTGGACCTCCACACACGCCGCCATCCGCGGCGAGTCCGGACGAACCTTGACCACGACCTCACGGCCGTCAGTCAGCCGCAGCCCGATGACGGCGGACAGGAACCCGGACCTGAACAACTCATCCGCCGGCGGGCTGCCCAAGTGCTCCGTGCACCACCGGGCAAGGAGGCCTGGATCGACGGCACGCGCGCGAGATGACATCGGAGCATCCTCACATGCGCTGGTGGTGTCCCGCAGTTGAGACGGCGGGACGACCTCGCGTCAGTTCCGCCACCACAGCGTCAAGATCAGCTAGGAGCGTCAAGATCAGCTGGGGAGGTTGAGAACCGGCGTTGCGGAGGCTCCAGGTCGAGCCCGGTGCGAGCGAGGAGGACACGCTGCGCTACGCATCATCAATCCCAGCCTTTCAAGACCTGTACCACCGCCACCTGTACCACCGCCGTTGTGCCGCTACCGCATGGGGATCTCACTGCATCGGGATCTCACTGCACCAGGATCTCACTGCACCAGGACCTCACTGCACCAGGACCTCGCTGCACCAGAGGCCCGCCGCACCAGAGGCCCGCCGCACCATCAGGGGCCCCTTACACCGTGATCTCACCGCATGACACCTCCGCCGCGCCGCCTCCATATTTCCGGCAACGTTCGAGCCGTTGACATTGATCCCGAACTTGGCATGCCTAACACGTACGTGTCGTCTTTCCGGCATTTTCCGGTTCATGTAACCAGGTCACGGTCGTGATCCGGGTTCCTGCAACCCAAGAATTACCACCTACCAACGAGGTCCGCCACCACAGTCACCACAGCCACACCGCTGCTACCTCCGCCTTCCCCGCCATCACCACAACTGCCAAGGCCCTCCGCATGCGCCCAGGGCAACCCTCAGGGCAACAGCCACCGAGCACGGCCCGCTTGCTCCTGCTGGTATTCCTGACGCGCGGGACGCGCGGGTGGTTGTCGAGGATGAGGTCGGTGTCGTGGAGTTGAGGGCGTCGTGGAGTTGAGGGTGCTGGGACCCGTCGAGGCGTGGGACGGGGACCGCCGGGTGGACGTGGGGCACGCCCGGCAGCAGTGCGTGCTGGCCGCGTTGCTGGTGGACGTCAACCGGGTGGTGTCGGTCGACCAGTTGCTGGACCGCGTGTGGGGGCAGGACGTCCCGTCGCGCGGTAAGGGGAATCTTCACTCGTACATGTCGCGGCTGCGCACCGCGCTGGCCGGGCTGCGCGACGTGGTGATCGTGCACCGCTCGGGTGGTTGGGTGGTGGAGGTCGACCCGGACCGCGTCGACCTGCACCGGTTCCGCGGGCTGCTCGCCCTGGCCCGCTCGAACCCCGACCCGGGCGACGGGCTGGCCGCCGTCGAGGGGGCGTTGGCGCTGTGGCGGGGTGAGGCGTTCACCGGGCTGTCCACCCCCTGGGCCGAGGCGGCGCGGGAAACCCTGGCGGCCGAGCGGTGGACCGCCGAGTTGGAGCGCACCGACCTGGCGCTGGCGCTCGACCGCCACGACGCCCTGCTGCCCGAGCTGGCCGCCCGCACCCGCCAACACCCGCTGGACGAGCGCCTGGCCGCCCAGTACGTGCTCGCCCTGGCCCGCAGCGGTCGCCAGGCCGCCGCGTTGAGCCACTACCAGCAGGTCCGGGCGCGGTTGGCGGACGAGTTGGGCGCCGATCCCGGTCTGCCGCTGCGGGACCTGCACCAGCGGCTCCTCGCCGCCGACCCGGCCGTGCCGGCGGGGAGGTCCGCCAAGCCCGCCAAGCCCGCCAAGCCCGCCGCAGGCACAGCAGGCACCACCGCAGGCACCACCACCGGCACCTCCGGCGCGCCGCGGCAACTGCCCGCCCCACCCCGGTCGTTCATCGGCCGCGCCGACGAGCTGGACGCGCTGACCGCCGCCCTCGACGACGTGCCCGCCGGCGCGGTGGTGATCTCCGCGATCGGCGGCTCGGGCGGGATCGGCAAGACGTGGTTGGCGTTGCACTGGGCGCACCGGCACGCGGACCGGTTCCCCGACGGCCAGTTGTTCGT
This sequence comes from Saccharothrix xinjiangensis, assembly GCF_039527585.1. Taxonomy (NCBI): domain Bacteria; kingdom Bacillati; phylum Actinomycetota; class Actinomycetes; order Pseudonocardiales; family Pseudonocardiaceae; genus Saccharothrix; species Saccharothrix xinjiangensis. Next base: position 91,794 of record NZ_BAAAKE010000031.1, read on the forward strand.
CGACCTGCGCGGGTTCAGCCCGGACGGCGAGCCGATGCCGGCGTCCGTCGCGGTGCGCGGGTTCCTCGACGCGCTCGGGGTCGACCCCGGCCGCGTCCCGACCGACCCGGACGCCCAGTCCGCCCTGCTGCGCGGCACGGTCGTGGACAAGCGGATCCTCATGGTGCTGGACAACGCCGCCGACACCAACCAGGTCGTGCCGCTGCTGCCCGGCGGGGACTCCTGCACCGTGCTGGTCACCAGCCGCAGCAGGCTGCCGGGCCTGATGACCGCGCACGGGGCCCGCCACCTCAACCTCGACGTGCTCACCGACGAGGAGGCGCGCGTGCTGCTGGCCCGCCGGCTGGGCGCCGCGCGGGTGGCGGCCGAGGCGAGCGCCGTGGACGAGCTGGTCGGCTTCTGCAAGGGGTTCCCGCTGGCGCTGGGCGTCATCGCCGCCCGCGCGCACACCCACGCCGACCTGCCGCTGGCCACCTTCGCCGCCGAGCTGCGCGACCTCGGCCTGGACGCGCTGGCCGACAGCGACCCGGCCGCGAGCCTGCCCGCCGTGCTGTCCTGGTCGCACCGGGCGCTGACCGCCGAGCAGCAGGTGGTGCTCGGCCTGCTCGCCACCGCGCCCGGCCCCGACATCGGCCTGCCCGCCGCGGCCGCCCTCACCGGGTTGTCGGCGGTCCGGGTCGGGAGGGCGCTGCGGGGCCTGGAGCAGGCCTCGCTGCTCACCCGGGACGCCCGCGGCCGGTACTCGGCGCACGACCTCATCCGCGCCTACGCCGCCGACACCGCCCGGGAACGGCCGGAGGACGAGCGGATCGCGGCGCTGCGGCGGGTGGTCGACTTCTACCTGCGCACCGCCCACGCCGCAGACCTGTGCCTGGACCCGCACCGCGAGGTCGTCCCGCTCGACTCGGCGGACGTCACCCCGCACTCGCCGGCGGGCACCGCCGAGGCCCTGGCCTGGTTCGACCTCGAACAGCCCTGCCTGCTCGCCGCCCAGCAGACCGCCGCCGCGCACGGGTGGGACCGGGCCGCGTGGCACCTGGCCTGGGTGCTCACCACCTTCCACAACCGGAGGGGGCACCTGGCCGAGCAGCTCGTGGTCTGCCGGGCCGGGCTGGCCGCCGCCGAGCGGCTCGGCGACCCCTCCGCGCGCCTCCGCGTGCACCGCCTCCTGGGCCGCACCCACGCCGCGCTGAGGCAGCACGACGAGGCGGTCGGGCACCTGGACCGGGCGCTCGCGCTGGCGGAGCGGCACGAGCCGGGCACCCGGGCGCACATCCACCAGGTGCTGGCCTGGACGTGGGCGCGGCAGGGGGACGACGCGCGGGCGCTGGAGCACGCCACCAGGTCCCTGGAGTTCTACCGCACCCTCGGCAACCCGGCGTGGGAGGCCAACGCCCTGAACATGGTCGGCTGGTACGCCGCGCAGAACGGCGAGCACGACCGGGCCCGCGAGCACTGCCGGGCCGCCCTGGAGCTGCACCGCCGCCACGGCAACCCCGAGGGCGAGGCGGACACCCTCGACAGCCTCGCCTACATCGACCACCGGACCGGGCGGCACGAGCAGGCCGTGGGGCACTACCGGCAGGCGCTGGCGCTGTTCCGCGACATCGGCAACACCGTGCAGGTCGGGGACACCCTGGAGCACCTGGGTCACCCGCACGCGGCCCTCGGGCAGCACGAGGAGGCCCGCGCGGCGTGGGAGGAGGCCCTGGACCTGTTCCGGGCGCAGGAGCGCGCCGACGAAGCCGACCGGGTGCGGCGGGAGCTCGACGCCCTGGGCGCCGGGGGCTGATGGCTCCCCTGCCGCCCCGGGGCGGGGGTGGGAGGATGGAGCGGTGAGTTCTCCCCCGGCGCAGGGCCGCCCACCGGGATCCGCGACGACGCACGTGCTGCGGTTCGTCGTGGTGGGTGTGGTGCTGGCCTGGAGCGCCCTGGTCGCCGTGGTGATCGCGCGGGAGCCGGAGCGCGGCGCGGCGTCGCCGGCCGAGCTGGCGCGGGCGTGCGAGGTCGCGCTCAACGACGGCGACGCCGAGTCGCTGGCGCGCCTGTTCGGGCGGCCGCTGTCCGAGGACGGCGCCGCGGTGGCGGAATCGGTGGTGGCCAGGGCCGGCTCGCCGCGGGGGCGGTGGACCGTCGAGCCGGACCCGGGCGCGAACGGGGCGGTGCTGGTGATCGCCGACGCGACCGGTCTGCGAGCCCGCTGGCGGGCCGAGGAGGACGACGGGCGCTGGCTGGTCGACCCGATCGCCTCGCCGTCGGCGGGGTGATCAGGCCCCGCCGAGCCCCGCTCCTTCACCCGTTCGTGTACTGAAGTCGAACCGGGGCGCGGTCGCGGCCGGCACGGCGTGGTCCGGGGTGATCCCGTCGGCGAAGACCACGCCCGCGGCCGGCTCGGGGAAGTCCCGCCAGGTCGCGGCCGAGTGCCGGGACCACGTCACGCACCCTCCCCGCCCCGCCGGCGCCACAGGCCGAACGCCAGGCCGGCCACCACCACGGACATCCCGACCCACACCAGCGGACCCGGCACCCGCGCGCCCAGCGCGACACCCACCACGGCCGCCGACACCGGGGCCACCCCGGTCAGCAGACCCACCTGGCCGGACCCGAGCGCCGCCACGGTGGAGTACCACAGCACGAACGCCACCGCGGTCACCATGACCGCCAGGTAGGCGATCGCGGCCCAGTCGTCGGCGGTCAGCGCGGTCACCGCGCCCACGCCCTCGGTCGCCGCCGCGAGCCCGGCGCACATCACCGCGCCCAGCCACACCGAGTGCAGCGACACGCCCCACGCGCCGTGCCTGGCGAGCACCGGGACGGCCAGCAGCGTGAACGCCGCCTCGCACCCCATCGCCACCGCGGCCCAGGCCACGCCCTCCGCGTCCGCCCGGCCCGCACCCTCCACCAGCACGCTCCCGGCGGTGACCACGGCCGCCGCCGACAGGACCCGGGCCTGCGGCGCCCGGCGCTCCAGCAGCGGTCCGACCACCCCGATCAGGACCGGCACGCACGCCAGGGCGACCGCGATCACGGCGGGTTCGGCGTGGGCCACCCCGCGCACGACGGCGACGTTGAACAGCACCAGCCCGGTGGCCGCGATGCCCGTCAACCACAGCCACTCGCGGCCCCTCGGGCGCACCACGGTCACCCGCAGCACCCTCGCCAGCAGGGCCAGGACGACGATCGCGGCGAGGTAGCGGACCGCCTGGGCGGTGAACAGCGGCGCGGAGACCAGGGTGTGCGACACGCCGATGCTGCCGCCGACGAGGGCCATGCCGGTGATGCCCGCCGCGAGGTTGCGCAGGGGCGGCCGGGACGGGAGGGCGCCGGGCGCGGCGGTGTCCGCCGGGGCGGTGCAGGCAGGCGCGGTGCAGGCAGGCGAGGCGCCGGCAGGTGTGGTGGCTGTGTCCATGGCCCCACCCTGTCGCCACAATGGTCCGGTGAGCAGGTCCAAAACCCCTCCGGTCGACAGGTCCACAACGGGCGCCGACTTCCTCCAGCTCAACCCGGCGGACGCCCCGGTCGGTGGCCTGTCGGAATGGCTGACCGGCCGCCTCCGGCAGGCCATCTCCGACGGCAGGCTGCCGGTGGGCAGCAGGCTCCCGGCCACCCGCGCGCTGGCCGCCGAGCTGCGCGTGTCCCGGGGCGTGGTCACCGAGGCCTACCAGCGGCTCACCGAGGACGGCCAGGTCGCCGGGCGCGGCCGTGCCGGGACGGTCGTCCTCGCGGCCCCGGTCGCGCCGCCGCCCGCGAGGCCCGCCCCGCCGCCGACCGCGCCGGCCCCGCCGGCCGGCGACGTGTTCACCGCGCCACCGGGGACCGAGGTGTTCGAGGCGCTGCGGTCGGCCCCGGCGCGGATCGACCTGTCGCCGGGCGTGCCGGACCTGGCCGCGTTCCCGCGCGCCGCGTGGCTGCGCGCCGAACGCGCGGTGCTGGGCACCCTGTCGGCAAGCGACTTCGGTTACGGCGACCCGCGCGGCGCGCCCGCGTTCCGGCTGGCGGTGGCCAACTGGCTGGCCCGCAACCGGGGTGTCCGCGCCGACCCGGACGAGGTGGTGGTCGTCGCGGGCGTGGCGCAGGCGCTGGCCCTGCTCGCCAGGGTGCTGCGCGGCGACGGCGTCGACCGGGTCGCGGTGGAGGACCCCGGCTCGCTGGGCGCCAGGCAGCAGCTGCGCAACTGGTACGTGGACGTCGACCCGGTGCCCGTGGACGCGCACGGCATCCGGGTCGACGAGCTGCGGTCGTCCGGCGCGGCCGCAGTGCTGCTCACGCCGGCGCACCAGTTCCCGACCGGCGTCGTCCTGGACGGTCCGCGGCGGCGCGAGCTGGTCCGGTGGGCCGACGAGGGCGGGCTGGTGATCGAGGACGACTACGACGCCGAGCACCGCTACGACCGGCCGCCGGTGCCCGCGCTGCGGTCGCTGCGCGCCGACCGGGTCTGCTACGCGGGCAGCGTGTCCAAGTTGCTGGCGCCCGCCCTGCGCACCGGGTGGCTCCTGGTGCCCCGCCGCCACCACGAGGCCGTCGTCGCGGCCAAGCGCGACACCGACCTGGGCAACGCCGTGCTGCCGCAGCTCGTGCTGGCCCGGCTGATGGAGTCGGGCGACCTGGAGCGCCGGCTGCGCCTGCTGCGCCGCCGCCACCGCGCCCGGCGCGACGCCATGATCACCGCGCTCCGCCGCCACCTGCCGGGCGCCCGCGTGCACGGCGCGGCCGCCGGCCTGCACCTGATGGTCACCTTCGACGCCGGGGTCGGCGACGTGGAGGTGGCCGCCGCGGCGCTGGCCCGGGGCGTGAAGGCGCACCCGCTGTCCTGGCACCGCCACCGCGACGGCGAGCCGGGGCTCGTGCTCGGCTACGCGGCCGGCTCGGCGAGCGGGATCGAGGAGGGCGTCGCCGTGCTCGGCGAAGTCCTGCGAGGACTGGTCCGGCGCCCGGAACCGGTGCGGGGGAAAGGAGTTGTGCCGCCGCGGCGGTGACGAACACACCGTCGCGCACCGCGACTCGGCGGACACACCGGAGCAGCGGGTTCGATGCCCGCCGACCGCTCCACGCCGACCCCGGCCCGGGGTCGGCGATCCAACCCCCGTGGCTCAGTCGGAGCAGGGCGCGACGCCACGAACGTCGAGGTCCCGGGCTCGACCCCCGGGTGGGTCTCCACGCCGCGCCCAGTCCTCTTCGGACGGTCACTTCGCGGGTCGCGGGCGCCAGCGCTTCCACAGCGCGCCCGCCTCGGCGCGGGTCTTGCCGTCCCACACCAGCGAGACGTCCACGGTGATCTCCGCCTCCGACGCCTCCCGCACCACGGCCCGCAGCTCCACCGGCTCGCGCAGCGGCGACGGCCGCAGGTAGCGCACGTCCAGCCCGGCGGTCACGTAGGACAGGGCGGCGTCACCGAGGGCCTCCCACCCCTTCGCCTCGGCCTCCAGCATCACCGCCGCCGCGCTGTGGCAGTCGAGCACGGTGCAGATGATGCCGCCGTTGAGGAAGCCGAGCCCGTTGTCGTGCTCGGGCCGCGGCGTGAAGGCGGCGGTCACCACCCCGTCCTCGCCGGGGTAGCTGCGCAGCCGCAACCCGTCGGGGTTGGCGTGGCCGCAGCCGAAGCACGGCAGTTCGGGGTAGAGGCGTTCCTGGATGCTGGTCACCCGCCCAAGGTAGGTGGGCCCCGGGAACGGCGGTGGGCCGCCCCGTGCCAGGGGCGGCCCACCGGGGGAGCGGGAACTACGAGACGGTGAACTCGTAGAGCTTGGTCACCTGGTTGGCCTTGAGGGTGCAGTTGGAGGTGAAGGTGCCCAGGCCGGTGGTCGAGCCGTCGGCCTTGCGCGGGGTCAGGGTGGTGCTGAAGTTGCCGACCGTGATGGTCGTCCGGCCGGCCTTGGTGAGGGTGAGGGGCGCGGTGCCGCCGGACGCGATCGTGTTGAACGCCCCGGAACCGGGCACGTTCGTCTTGGCCACGTTCAGGTTCGCGGTGACCGGCACGGCGGTGCCCGCGTTGTTCACGGTGGTCTGCGCCTTCGCCGTGCCCTCCACGGTCTTGGCGCCGACCAGCGCCAGGCCCAGGGTCGCGGCCGCGGGCACGGTCGCCGTGGCGATCACGGTGGTGCCCGGGATCGGCGTGCCGACCGTCGCGGAGGCGGGCAGGTTGGCCACGTCGATCTTGACGCTCATGTCCTGCGCCCCGATCAGCGGGAAGGGGCAGTTGTAGACGAGCGTCAGCGACGCGGTCGCCGCCTGGCCCACGCCCGCTCCGGCGGTCAGGATGGTGCCGGCGACCGCCGCGGCCGTCGCGAAACCCCCGAGGACCCTGCGCGAAGCAGCATTGAGTTTCAGCATGCGAATCTCCTCGTCGAGATTGTGCGGAAAAATGGTGGCCACGGCGGCGGCATCGCTGGTGTACCCGTCAGTAATGTACGTTTCCGCGAACCGATCGGGCAAGGATGGATCGTGGTTGAGGCAGATTTCTTCAACCGGCCTACAAAATGATTGTTCGTTTTTATCACGGGAGTGAAATTATCCGCCCGCCGCGTTCGGCGGCGGACCTTCCCGGGTTGGTCGCGGGGGTCGGGCCCGCGCGAGGACCCGCGTGCGCGGAGGGACCCCGCTGACGTCGTCAGCCGGTCCGCGTCCTCGGGAGCCGGGGGATCAGGCGCAACGGCGCACGGCCGGGACGCGGGTCAGCGCCATTCGGTGACGGTCACGGCGTCGCCGACGGCGATGTCACCGGGGGTGAGCACGGCCGCCTTCATGCCGAAGCTGACGCCGTCGGGTTCGCGGCGGTAGTCGGCCAGGGTGCGCAGCGGCTCGGGGCCGGCGCGGAACCCGGCCGACTGGTCGACGAGGGTGACCGCGCAGCGGATGGCGAGTTCGCCGAAGCCGACCTCGGCGCCGCCGACCGCCATCCGGCTCACCCGGTCCTCGGTGTGCGGCTCGGGCCAGCCGCTGATCACGACGTTCGGCCGGAACCGGTCCATCGGGACCGGGTCCGCGCCCCGCGCCGCGATCCGCGCGTTCAAACCGTCCAGTGTGGACAGGGAGAGGACCAGCAGCGCGGTCGGGTCGACCTCGCCGCGACCCCGGCTCGACCAGGCGGGCTCGCGCACCAGGCGGACCGGCCTGCCGAGCACCCCGGACAGCCACTCGGCCGCCTCGTCGCCCTGGTCGATCCCGGACCCCGGCCACTTCTCGACCTCCACCGGCCGGGCCGCGCCGTCCGCCACCACGTCCAGCACCAGCCCGCCCGCGCCGGGCGCGCCCAGCTCCAGCGCCGCGCCCCCGCGCAGCACCCGGCACCGGATCGTGGCCAGCAGCGGGGCCTCGCCCTGCCAGACGACCTCCCCGGCCGGCCCGACCACCGCGAACAACCGGTCGTGGGCCAACCCGGTCGGGGTGGCCTCGGCCCGGTCCACGACGACCCCGGCGCACCCCTTGATCGGGTACGACATCAGCGCGTGAACGGTTGCCATGCGGCCAAAGTACCGGCCGGGCGCCGCGATCCGCCCCGGTGGAAGCGGGAGTTGCGGGACGTGCACGCCGGGGCTCCGCCGGCCGGCGGGCACCCGTGCCCGCGTTCGGCGGTCAGGGGGCGGCCAGAGGGCGGCGGCGGTGGACAGAGGGCGGCGGCCAGTAGGCAGGGGCGGTGGACAGGGGGCGGTGGCCAAGGGCGGCAGTCGGTCGGTGGTCAGGGGTCGAGGGCTGCGGCCGGCCGCCGGTCGCCGGGCGGTCTGCCGTCAGCCGTTCGCGCTCTGCGGTCCGAAGATTTATTCGGGTTTTCCTTCCTTTGTGCCGACCGGGTTTTGAGCCGTTAGGCGGTACCCGCTCGGAGCGCTCCGGCGCGACCCTGCTTCGGCTGGGGAAGACGAAGGGGTTGGGGGAGCATGGGGGATTTGTTCGCCCGGTGGCAGGGCATGGTGGCCCGGCACAGCAGACGCGCCGTGGACGCCTACGTCCGGGAACTGCCCGATTTCCACCTGATGTCGACTGACGCCCGGTCGCGGACCGGAATGTTGGATTTCGCGTTCTTCCTCCGCGAGCGGACGGTCGCGCTCGCCGCCGAGGGCAGGCCGTTCGGCGAGGACGACCTCGCCGTCATGGTCGCGGTCGGCCGGGAGCGCGGCGCGGCGGGGGTGTCGCCGGTCGCGCAGCGCCGCGTCCTGGCGCTGCACACCTCGCTCACCCTCCGGGAGGTCCACGAGGCGGCCACGCCGGTGGACGTGACCGACGTGATGCACGCCCTGCGCTGGTTGCCCGACCAGGGCGCGGTGGCGCAGGCCGCGTACACGCAGGGGTACCTGCGCGGCCAGGAGGCCCTGCGGCCCGTGGTGGACCGCGTGCGGTCGCTGGTGTCGCTGCTGCTGGCCGGCGACGCCTTCGCCGACGACGTGGCCGCCGGGCTGGCGATGACCCGGCACGAGCACGCCGTGGTGGCGGTGGTGCGGATGCCCGGACCGGCGCCGGGGCCCGCCGAGCGCGCCGACCTGCTGACCGACCTGCTGGCGCACCACTGGCTCCCGGTGCGCTGGGAGGAGCCGGGCGAGTTCGTCGCCCTGGTCGGCGCGGACGACCCGGCGGCGGCCGAGGAGCGGACCCGGGAGGTGGTGCGGGACTTCGTCGACCGGGTCGACGTGCCGTGCGCGGTCGGTGCGGCGCGGGGGCCCGCGGGTGGGTCGGCGGGTGGGTCGACCGGCGCGGCGCGGGGGTCGGCAGGGGCGTTGGCGGGTGGGTCTGCCGGCGCGTTGGGCGGTGCGCTGGACGAGGCGCGGCAGGTGTGCCGGGTCGCGCCGCTCGGCAGGCGCGCCGGCGAGGTGCGCTACCGCGACGACCTGTTCGCCGAACTGGGCGCGGTGGCGGTGCCGTCGGTCGACGCGTGGCTGGGCGAGACGGCGCGCCGGCTGGCGGAGGGTCCCGACCTGATCGCCACCCTCGACGCGTTCTACCGCAACGACATGCACCGCACCCGGTCCGCGGCGGCGCTGTCCGTGCACCCGCGGACCCTGGACTACCGCCTCGACCGGGTGCGCCACCTCACCGGCCTCGACCCCGCCTCGGCGCGCGGCGTCCTGGTCCTCAGCACGACAGTGACCCGCGCCCTCTCCGGCGCCTACAGCTGACGGAGCGCCATGGGAGACCTGTTCGACGCCCTGCGCAGGCGCGCCGGCGAGAACGGCGAGCTCGTCGTCGCCCTGTGCGCCGACGCGCTGCCCGAGTACCGGGCCACCTCGACCACGCCGGCCGACCGCGACCGCATGGTGGAGTTCGCCGTCCACCTCCGGCGCCGCACGCTCGACTGCGTCACCGCCGACGAGCCGCTGACCGCGGGCGACCTCGCGGTCGTGACCGACATGGGCGAGGAACGCGGTCGCCGCGGCCTGTCCCGCGCCGTCCACGACAAGGTGCTGGCGATGCACGCCACGGCGACGTTGCGGGAGATCCACGAGGCGTGCGGCCCGCGCGACCTCGACGACGCCATGCGCATGCTGTCGTGGCTCGCCGCGCACTCCCCGGCCGCCCAGCGCGCGTACACCTCGGGGCTGCTCGCCGGGCAGCAGGACCGGATCTCGGCGGTCGGCCGGGTGCGGCGGTTCGCCGACCTGCTGGTGGCCGGCGACCCGGTCGCCCTCGACCACGCGCGGGCGATCGACCTCGCGGTGCCCGAGCGGTACCTGGTGGTCGTCGTGCGGGTGCTGCCCGACCCGGACGGCCGGCGGGCCGCCGAGCGGCGCGACGAGGTCCTCGACGCCCTGTGGCGGCACCACCGCGTGCCCGCGACCTGGTCGGGGGAGACCGAGCTGGTCGCCTTCCCGGCCGCGGGCCGCGACGAGCAGGCCACCGCGCTGTCCCGGGCGGTCGCGGAGATCACCGGGCGGGCGTGCGCGGCGGGCGCCGCGGTCGGCCCGGCGAGCGGGATCGGCGAGGCGGTGGGGCTGGCGCGCCGGATCAGCCGGGTGGCGCGCCCCCTGGCCGCGCCCGACCACGTGCCCACGCTGGCCGACGTGGCGATCGAGGTCGGGGTGGCCGAACTGCCCGAATTGGACCACTGGCTGCGCGGGATCGCGGCGCGCCTGGCCGGCGGGCCGGAGCTGGTCGAGACGCTGGAGTGCTACTACCGCAACGACATGAGCCGCTCGCGCACGGCCGCCTCGCTCAACGTCCACCCGCGCACGCTGGACTACCGGCTGCGGCGGGTCCACGAGCTGGTGGGCGTCGACCCGCACTCGACCGCGGGCATCCGCGTCCTCGGCACGGCGGTGTCCCGGTTCCTGGCCGACCGCCCCGCCGGCCGGGTGAGGGACTCGTGAGGAGGGGTGAACCGCGCCGCCGCGTTCTCGCACCGGCACGAGGCGCGGACCGCCGGGATCCCGCCAGGCTGGACGTGTCACCGGACGTGGGGCCGGAGCACCGGCGGAGGGGGTGACCGGGCCGCCAGTCGGGCCGACGTCCTGGGGGTCGACCCGGGTGGTGGCGACCGGGATCAGCCCGCCCGGTTCTCCCGGACGCGCGCGTAGTGGCGGCCGGCCTTGGACCGGTTGCCGCACCCCGCCATCGAGCACCACCGGCGGCTGCCGTTCTTGGACACGTCGAAGAAGTGCAGGACGCACGCCGGGTTGGCGCACGGCCGGACGCGGTCGGGGGCGCGTCGCAGCAGGTCGAGGTAGTCGCGGGCGGCGAGCCAGGCGGGCAGCCAGGCTGGCTCGTCCACCTCGACCCGCTCGACCGGCGCGCCGTCGACCAGCGCGAGGTGGACCCGGCCGCGGTCGAGCACGTCGTTGAGCGCCGTGGCGTCGGCGGGCGGGGTGACCGCGGCGGCCAGCGCCTCGCGGGCGCGCAGGACGGCCGCGAGGGTCGCCTCGTCGGCGGGGCAGCGGTCGGCCAGGCCCGCGCCGCGCAGCCAGGTGGTCAGGCCGTCGAGCCCGTCGAGCAGGTCGTGGGGCCCGTCGACGACCCAGCGGGTGTTCAGCAGGTCCAGCGAGAGCGGCTCGCCGGTCAGGGGCCTGGGGTCGGCGGACGTGGGTCGGTCTTGCTCGGCGGGCACCCGCACCTCCTGCGCAGCGATGGCCCTGATCAACCTACTTCTAACCGGTCAAAAAAGCTTAGCCGGGTTGACGCCGCTCTTCTAACCTTCTAACGTTCGTTGAGTAGTTAGATCAACTCGACGGAGGAGTGGCATGGCGATCGCCGACCCGCGCACCGGGCACATCGGCCTGAACGTCACGGACATCGACCGCTCACGCGGCTTCTACCAGCAGGTCTTCGGTTTCGAGGTGCTCGGCGAGGGTCAAGGGGACGACCGCCGCTTCGTCTTCCTCGGCAGTCGGGGCGAGCTGCGGCTGACCCTGTGGCAGCAGAGCGAGGGCGCGTTCGACACCGGGCGACCCGGCCTGCACCACCTGTCGTTCCAGGTCGACTCGATCGACGAGGTCCGCGAGGCCGAGGCGGTCCTGCGCGGGCTGGCGGTCGACTTCGCCCACGACGGCGTGGTGCCGCACGGCGAGGGCGCCGACTCCGGCGGCATCTTCTTCACCGACCCGGACGGCATCCGGCTGGAGATCTTCGCGCCGACCGGTGCGGGTGGCGTCGCGCCGATCGCGGGCGCGCCCACCTGCGGCTTCTTCTAGGGGGTGGGCGCCGTGTACCACCGCGGGCACCGCGCGGTGCAGCGCGAGGCGGGCGTGCTGGACCGCGCCGACCACGCGGGCCGGGCGATCCGCACGTCGATCCCCGACGTGGCGGCGCGCTTCCTCGCCGAGCGGCCGGTCCTGTTCCTCGGCGCGGACGACGGCGGCGGGCGGCTGTGGGCGACCTCCCTCACGGGCGAGCCGGGGTTCCTCCGGGTCGTCGACCCCCGCACCGTCGTGGTCGGGGCGGGGCCCGCCGCCGTCGACCCGCTCGCGGCGGCGCTGGCGGGTCCGACCCCGGTCGGCATGATCGCCGTCGACCCGGTCACGCGCCGCCGGGTGCGGGTCAACGGCGTCGCGCGCCCCGAGGGCGGCGGCCTGGTGGTCCACGTCGACCGGGTCTTCGCCAACTGCCCCAGGCACATCCAGCGGCGCCTGCCCGAACCGGGGCCCGCCGGCGCGCCCCGGGTCGCCGACCGCGGCGCGGCGCTCACCCCCGGGCAGCGGGAGCGGGTCCGCGCGGCGGACACGTTCTTCGTCACCACCGCCTCGGACGAGGGCGGCGTCGAGACCTCCCACCGCGGCGGCAACCCCGGTTTCGCGCGGGTGACGTCGCCGACGGAACTGGAGTGGCCCGACTACGCGGGCAACGCGATGTTCCTGACCCTCGGCAACCTCGCCCTGCGCCCCGTCGCGGGCCTGCTGTTCCCCGACTGGGGGACGGGCACGGCGCTGCACGTCTCGGGCCGGGCCCGGGTCGAGACGTCCCCCGAGCGGGTCGCGGAGCACCCGGGAGCCGAGCGCGTGGTCCTGTTCACCGTCACCGACGTGGTGGAGATCGCGGGGCCGAGCCCCTTGCGCTGGAGCGCGCCCGGGTACTCCCGGTCCAACCCGCCGGTGGCGTGACCGGTTCCCCTCGGCCGGCGGGCGCCCTCCCCGGACCCCGCCGGTCGAGTCCACGTCACAGGACATAGAGTTGCAACGCTTTTGAATCGAATTTAGAGTGGGCTGGTCGCGTAGTCGCCTGGATGAGGACGTGGTCGCATGCCCGAACTGTCACGACTGCCCGAACCGGTCGCCGAGTCCTGGGACTGGCAGCTCAGAGGTCTGTGCCGCGGCATGGACAGCACTCTGTTCTTCCACACGCCCAACGAGCGCGGGTCGGCGCGGCGGAGCCGGGAGGCCCGCGCCAAGGAGGTCTGCCACCGCTGCCCGGTGATGCGGCAGTGCCGCGACCACGCGCTGACCGTGGAGGAGACCTACGGCATCTGGGGCGGCCTCGGCGAGAGCGAGCTGCGCACGCTCATCGCGCGGCAGCACAAGCGGGCGTGACCGGCCGGCCGGTGGTCCACTGAGGACGGTCCCGGGTATTCGCGTCCAGACGGCGCCCGGTGGCGCCGCGGTCGGAGGGTGATGGTCGAGCAGGGCAGCGGGCTGACGCCCGGGGCGCTGGCCGGGATGCTCGGCATCTCGCCCACGACGCTGCGCACGTGGCACCGCCGGTACGGCCTCGGGCCCACCGCCCGCACCAGCGGCAACCACCGCCGCTACGGACCGCGGGACGTCGAGCGGCTGCGCCGCATGGTCGCCCTCACCGCCCAGGGCCTGGCGCCGGCCGCCGCGGCGCGGGCCGCGCTGGGCGGACCGCCGCCGAGCCCCGCCGCGGACGACCGCCCGGCGCTCGACGCCCGAGCGGCCCGCGCCGCGCGCCGCGGCCTCCTGGCGGCGGGCGCCCCGCTCG
>NZ_BAAAKE010000032.1:0-102030 GCF_039527585.1 Saccharothrix xinjiangensis
TCCAGACCGAGATCGAGAAGTCGATCCCCTACATCCCGATCCTCACCGGCGGCACCACCAGCGAGTACAACGCCAAGAAGTTCACCGGCTGGCCCACCCGGGACGACCTGTACGCCTTCCCGGCCCTGTGGGCGCGCCCGGACGCTTCCGAGATCATCCTGAGGCTCAAGCCCACGGGCCGGTGACCGCGCTCCGGGCTGTGCCCGCCGCCGGTCGAGCACGCCACCCCCGTGGCCCTTGTCACACCCCGCGCGGGTTCCTATGCTCGGAAAGCGCTTACCTCATCCCTCGACGACGGGTGGACGATGGATATCGCTCACGGGCTCCGCATCGGCGCCCTCGGCGCTGCTGCGACGCTGCTGCTCTCCGGCTGCCTCGGCGGCCGGCCGGCGGAGGGAGGAGCCGGCGGTGACGGACCCATCCGCATCGGCGTCTCGTTACCGCTGACCGGCGACTTCTCCGAACCGGGCAAGGGCGTGCAGCGCGGCTACGAGGCGTGGGCCGAGCACGTCAACGCCAACGGCGGGCTGCTGGGCCGCGAGGTCGAGCTGATCGTCCTGGACGACCAGTCCAGCGCCGACCGGGTCGCCGCCGACTACGAGAAGCTCATCAACTCCGACGGCGTCGACCTCGTCTTCGGGCCGTTCTCCACCCGCCTGGTCATCCCGGCCGCCCAGGTGGCGCGCGACTACGGCATGCTGTTCGTGGAACCGGCGGGCGCCGCGCGCGAGGTGTTCGAGCAGGGCTTCGACAACCTGTTCTACGCCGCGCCGGCCGTCGCCCAGGACCACTACGACCACCTGGCCGAGGCGATCACCGCCATGCCCGAGGCCACCCGCCCGAAGACCGCCGCCTACGCGGTGATGGACGACCCGTTCGCCCAGGGCACCGCCAACGGCCTCAAGGACGAGCTGGCGGCCGCCGGCATCCGGACCGTGGTCGACGAGGTGTACCCGCCCAACACCACCGACTTCGGCTCCATCGCGGCCAAGATCGCCGACTCCCGCGCGGACGTCGTGGTCGGCGGCACGCAGTACCAGGACGCGGTGAACCTCATCGTGGCCCTGCGCCAGCTGGACTACCAGCCGAAGCTGGCCGCGTTCTCCACCGCGCCGACCAACCCCGAGTTCGCCGAGGCCATCGGCGCGCACACCGAGGGCATCCTGTCCCCGACCGGCTACACGCCCGAGGCGGACTACCCGTCCAACAGGGAGTTCGTGGACTTCTACACGCGCGAGACCGGCGCCCCGCCCACCGAGGACGAGGCCAACGCCTGGACCACCGGCCAGGTCGTCGCCGCCGCGGTCACCGCGGCCGGCTGCGCGGACCCCTCGCGGGAGTGCCAGCGCGAGCTGATCGACTGGTTGCACGCCAACGAGGTGCAGACCGTCGTCGGCCCCCTGCGGTGGGACTCGGCGGGTCGCCCGCAGGGCGCGCACCTGATCCAGCAGTACGTCGGCGGGAAGATCCGCATCGTGCTGCCCGCCGACGCGGCGGAAGCCGAGTTGGTCCACCCCAAGCCCGCGTGGTGAGCCCGGGTGCCCCTCGTCTTCCAGAGCCTCGTCCTCGGCGTCCTGATGGGCGGCCTCTACGCCCTGCTGGCCGCCGGTCTCACCCTCTACTTCGGCGTGATGCGCGTGGTGATGATCGCGCACTCCGCGTTCCTGGTGCTGGCCGCGTACCTGGCGTGGGCGTTCACCACCCGGACCGGGTTGGATCCGATGCTGTCGCTGCCGGTGACCGTGCCGCTGTTCTTCTTCCTGGGCGTGGCCGTGCAGCGACTGCTGGTCGCACGCCTGCGGCCGGCCACGCTCACCACGATGTCGGTGCTGCTGACCTTCGCGGTGGCGCTCGTCGTCGAGGGCGCGCTGGGGTTCGTCTTCACCGGCACCCACCGCCGCGTGCCGCTGCCCTACTCGGGCGCGCGGCTGGAGCTGTTCGGCGCCGGCGTCGCACTGGTCAAGCTGATCGCCTTCGGCCTGGCCGCGGTGACGCTGATCGGGCTGCACGTGCTGCTCAAAGTGACCAGGTTCGGCCAGGCGCTGAGGGCCACCATGCAGCACCGCGAGGCGGCCCGGCTGCTCGGCGTGGACACCGACCGGGTCGCCGGGTACGGCTTCGGGCTCGGCCTGGCCACCGCCGCGGTCGGCGGCACCGCCCTGGCGCTGGACTCCACCATCTACCCGTCGCTGCACTGGCACTGGGTCGGGCCGCTCATGGCGATCATCGTGGTCGGCGGGCTGGGCAGCGTCGCGGGCGCGGCCATCGCGGCGCTGCTGCTGGGTGTCGGGCAGAACCTGCTCCAGATCCCGCTCGGCACCACGTGGGCGCAGACGTTCTTCTACGCCGCCCTGTTCGCGACGCTGATCGTGCGCCCACACGGGTTCTTCGGAGGCCGCCTTGCGCAGCGGTTCTGAGAAGGCGCTGAAAGCGGTCGGCCTGGTTGCCCTGGCCGCCTTCCTGGTGGCGTTCCCCGGTCTGGCCGCGGACCCGTTCGTGCTGTCGGTCGGCGTGGTGATCATCAGCTACGCGGTGCTGGCCACGGCGTGGAACTTCGTCGGCGGGTTCACCGGCTACATCTCCCTGGGCCACGCCGCCTACTCCGGCCTC
This sequence comes from Saccharothrix xinjiangensis, assembly GCF_039527585.1. Classification (NCBI taxonomy): domain Bacteria; kingdom Bacillati; phylum Actinomycetota; class Actinomycetes; order Pseudonocardiales; family Pseudonocardiaceae; genus Saccharothrix; species Saccharothrix xinjiangensis. The sequence continues at coordinate 2,611 of NZ_BAAAKE010000032.1, forward strand.
GGCGGGTACGCGACCGGGCTGCTGGTCCTGCGCGCGGACCTGAACCCGTGGGTCGCGCTGCTGCTCGGCGGGGTGGTGGTGGCGGTGCTCGCGGTGCCCGTCGGCATCGCCGCGCTGCGGGTGCGCGGCGCGTCGTTCGTGATCGTGTCCATCGCGGTGGTGCTGGTCCTGCTGCTGGTGTTCCAGAGCTGGGGATCGGTGACCGGCGGCTCCGACGGGCTGCGCGTGCCACGCCCGTTCGGCCCGGACGTGCTGCGACCCGAGCAGCACCAGCGGTTCTTCCACCTGCACGCCGTGCTGCTCGCGGTGGTGCTGCTGTGCTGGTGGCTGGTCGACCGCTCGCGGTTCGGCATGGGGCTCAAGGCGATCCGCGAGGACGAGGACAAGGCGCGGTCGCTCGGCGTGCCGACGGTGCGCTACAAGCTGGCGGCGTTCGTGGTCTCCGCGTTCTTCACCGCGCTGGCCGGGGGCCTCTACGCCCTGTGGTTCGGCTTCCTCGACCCCATCTTCCAGTTCTCCATCCTGGTCGGCGCCAACATGGTGCTGATGAGCCTGCTCGGCGGCGTGCGCAGCCTGTTCGGGCCGCTGGTCGGCGCGGTGGTCGTCGGCTACGCCACCGAGTTCTTCAAGGCCCGGTACGGCGACACGCAACTGCACCTGGTCGCCACGGGTGTGCTGCTCGCGGTGGTGGTGCTGTTCCTGCCCGACGGGATCATCCCCGCCCTGCGCGGGCTGGTGGACCGGCTGCGACCGGCACGGGCGTCGATCCGCGAGGTCACCCAGGAGGAACTGGCCGAGGAGGTGCGGCGGTGACCGCGGAGCGGGGACTGCGCGTCGAAGGGCTCACCAAGTCCTACGGCGGCGTGCGGGCGGTGGACGACGCGTCCGTCACCTTCCGGCACGGCCGGATCAACGCCCTGATCGGCCCGAACGGCTCGGGCAAGACGACGTTCTTCAACTGCGTCACCGGAATGGTCGAACCGGACGGGGGCACGGTCACCTACCACGGCCGCGACCTCACCGGGTGGCCCGCCCACCGGGTCGCGTACGCGGGCATCGGCCGCAGCTTCCAGCTGTGCCGCGTCTTCCCGCGCCTCACCGCCGTGGAGAACCTGCTGGTGGCGGTGCGGCCCGGGTCGGTGCTGCGCGCGTTGTCCCCGGCCCGCCGCAAGGCCGACGTGGACCGGGCGCTGGGTCTGCTGACCCGCGTCGGCATCGAGCACCTCGCCGACGTCGAGGCTCGCGACCTGTCCTACGGCCAGCAGAAGCTGCTGGAACTGGCGGGTGTGCTGATGGCCGACCCGGAGACGATCCTGCTGGACGAACCCGCCGGCGGCGTCAACCCGGCGCTGATCGACCGGATCGGCGCGCTGGTGCGCGAGCTCAACGCCGAGGGCCGGACCTTCCTGATCGTGGAGCACAACATGGACGTGGTGATGAGCCTGTCGGATCACGTGGTCGTGTTCGACCGGGGCCGCCCGATCGCCGAGGGCCCACCGGACGAGATCCGCGCCGACCCCCTCGTGCTGGCGGCCTACCTTGGCAACTGACCTGCTCGAACTCGTCGACGTCGAGGCCGGCTACGGGCGCGCGGCGCTGGTGCTGCGCGGGCTGACCGTGCGCGTGCCGCCCGCGTCGGTCGTCTGCCTCGTCGGACCCAACGGCGCGGGCAAGTCCACCGTGCTCAAGGTGGCCAGCGGGCTGCTCGCGCCGCGAGCCGGCCGCATCCTCCTGGACGGGCGCGACGTCACCGGGCACGGCCCGCAGGACCTGCTGGCGGCCGGCCTGTCGCACGTGCTGCAGGGGCACAGCGTCTTCCGCGAGATGACGGTGCGGGAGAACGTCCTGCTCGGCGCGCACACCGTGCGGGACGAGGTGCGGGTGGCCGAGCGGGTCGACTTCGTCCGGACGCTGTTCCCGGTGGTGGGCGAGCGGTGGGACGCGCTGGCGGGCGCGTTGTCGGGCGGGCAGCAGAAGCAGGTCGAGTTCGCCCGGTCGCTGATGGTCAGTCCTCGCGTGGTGCTGCTGGACGAGCCGTCGATGGGGTTGGACCCGAGGGCCACCGCGACGGTGTTCGAGCAGGTCGTGCGGATGCGCGACGCGGGCACGGCGGTGCTGCTGGTCGAGCAGAACGCCCGGCGCGCGCTGGAGGTGGCCGACCTGGGGTGCGTGCTGGACCTGGGCCGGGTGCACATCAGCGGCCCGGCGGGTGACCTGCTGGCCGATCCGCGGTTGGGGGAGCTGTACCTGGGCAGCGCGCCCCGCGGGCGGCCCGGAGGACCCTGAACCCGATTCTACCGAGCGGACCGGCGATCCCGGCCCTCCCGGGGAGGAGACAACGATGGGCAAGCGCAGCCGGCGAGCCACCTCGGTCGTCACCGCCTTGGTCACCGCCGCCTTGACGGCCGCCACGGTGGTCGCGACCCCGACCTGGGGCGCGCCCGACGAGCCCGTGGCCGGCCCGATAGCCGACCCGATCCCGCAAGACCCCGTCCGCTCCCGCCTCGGCCTCGTCCTGGCGGAAGTCGCGCGCTTGCCCGCCTCGGCCCCGACCCCGCCAACCGGTGACCACCGGCTCAACCGGCACAACCGGATCAACTTCCTCGGCGAGGTCCCCGACGGTTCCGGCCGGCGCTACGTCCCGGACCTCAACGGCCCCCTGTACCTGCTGGAGGGTGGCACACCGCACGTCTACCTCGACTTCGCCGCCCGCTTCCCGCACTTCTACTCCGGGCGGGGCATGGGCAGCGGCTTCGGCTTCGTCGCCTTCCACCCCGAGTTCGCCCGCAACGGCCGGCTCTACACCGTGCACACCGAGGGCCGGGGCGCGATCGACACCGAGACGCCGACCTACCCCAACCAGCCCAACGCCGTCGTGCAGAGCGTGGTGTCCGAGTGGACCGCCGACGACCCGTCCGCCGACGTCTTCGCCGGCTCCCGGCGCGAGCTGTTCCGCTACGGCTTCACCACCACCATCCACGCCGTGCAGCAGATCGACTTCAACCCGACCGCCCGCCCCGGCGACCCCGACCACGGCCTGCTGTACCTGGCCGTCGGCGACGGCGGCATCGGCGTCAGCTCCGACGTCCCCCAGGACCTCGGCACCCCGGCGGGCAAGATCCTGCGCATCGACCCGGCGGGCTCGAACGGCCCCGGCGGGCGGTACGGCATCCCGCCGGACAACCCGTTCGTCGGCCGGCCCGGGGCCCTGGGCGAGATCTACGCCTACGGGATGCGCGACCCGCACCGCTTCACCTGGGACCGAGGCGGCGACCACGCGCTCTACCTCGGGCACATCGGCCAGCACGCGATCGAGGCGGTCTACGAGGTCCGCGCGGGTGACAACCTCGGCTGGAGCGAGCGGGAGGGCGCGTTCACCTACCGCCGCGGCGACGAGTGCCACCTGTACCCGCTCCCGGCGGACGACGACCGGTACGGCTACACCTACCCGGTGGCGGCCTACGACCACGACCCGCCGGCGGGGTGGCCGTGCACGCAGGACAGCGGTCACGCCATCTCCGGTGGCCAGGTCTACCGCGGCCGCGCCGTGCCGTCGCTGCGCGGCAAGTACGTCTTCGGCGACCTGGTGGACGGCCGCGTCTTCTACACCGAGGTGTCCGAGATGCGGCGGGGCGGGGCCGCCGCGCCGCTGCGCGAGTTGGCGTTGTTCGACACCCGGGGCAACGAGCGGCGGATGTCCGACTTCGTCGGCGACGGGCGGGTGGACCTGCGGTTCGGCACGGACGCGGCCGGTGAGCTGTACCTGGTGACCAAGGCCGACGGCCGGCTCTGGAAGGTCGTCGGCACGCGGGAGGCCCCGCGGTCCGAGGTGGCTCCCGGCGTCGCCCCCCACCTGGTCGCGCACTACGACTTCGAGCACCCGTTCCCCGTCGACGACGCCCGCGAGCTCGACCTGGGCCGATCGCGCACCCTGCTCGGCCTCGTCAACGGCGGCGAGCGGATGCGCGTGGACGACAGCGCCTTCCGCGGTGGCGGCAAAGCGCTGGAACTGGGTCCGCGACCCGGTGCGAACGACGACTGGAAGGCCGGGGTGTGGGACCCGGGCGGCGCCGAGTCGCTGAGGGCGTTCAACGGCGTCGACGGGATCACCATCATGGGCTGGTTCAAGGCGACCGGCGCGAACCCCGTCCCGGGCCACGGCGCGGTCGGGTTGGCGGGCCTGCTGAGCGGCGACTCCGACGGGCACGCCGTCCGGGCGCTGATCGAGGCGTTCGAGGTGGACGGGGAACTGCGGCTGGTCGCCCTCGGGCGCCGGGTCGACGGCGGCGCGTCGCAGACCTACGCCGCCGACCTGGCCTGGCGGGAGGTGCTGCCGCCGAACCGCTGGGTGCACCTGGCCGCCACCTTCGACTTCACCACGGGCGCGATGGCGCTCTACCGCGACGGTCGGGCCCTGCCGGGGTCCTACACCGTGCCGGGGAACCCGTGGCAGGTCGACGGGACCGGGGCCTCGCGCACCGACCCCAGGGGCATCAAGATCGGCGGGAGCTTCCCGCAGGACACGGCGGAGCGCAACCCCTGCGCGTGCCGGGTGGACTCGCTGATGTTCCTCGACGTCGCCGCGCCCGCCGACCTGGTGGCCCAGCAGCACCGCCGGTTCACCCGCCGCTGACGCCGGTGGCCCGCGGGGCGCGCCGACCGGTCGTCAGGCGGGGTGGCCCGCGTGCAGCCGGGCGTAGGCGCCCCCGCCGCGCAGCAGTTCGTGGTGGGATCCGATCTCCCGGATCTCCCCGTCCTGCATGACGACGATGCGGTCGGCGTCGCGGGTGGTGGACAGGCGGTGGGCGACCACGAAGGTGGTCCGGCCGTGGACCAGCCTGGCCAACGCCTGGTGGACCAGGGCCTCGGACCGGGTGTCCAGGGCGGAGGTGGCCTCGTCGAGGATCAGCAGGCGGGGGTCGCGCAGCAGGGCGCGGGCGATGACCAGGCGTTGGCGCTGGCCCCCGGACAGGTGGGCGCCGCGGTCGGCGACCGGGGTGTCGAGCCCGTGGGGCAGGTCGTCGACGAAGTCCAGGGCGTTGGCGTCGCGCAGCGCCGCCCTGATCGCCGCTTCGTCGGCGTCGGGCATGCCGAAGGCGACGTTCTCGCGGACGGTGCCGTCGAACAGGATCGGCTCCTGCGGCACCACGGAGATGAAGCGCCGGTAGGTGCGCAGGTCGAGCCCGGCCATGTCGACGCCGTCGAGCAGGATCCGGCCCGAGGTGGGGCGGATGAAGCCGATGAGCAGGTTGAGCACCGTGGACTTGCCCGCTCCCGAGGGCCCGACCAGCGCGATCGTCTCGCCCGGGGTCACGGAGAGGGTGAAGTCCCGCACCGCCGGCCGGCCGATCTCGGCGTAGGCGTGGTCGACGGCCTGGAACTCCACCGCCCCGCGGACCCCCGTGACCCCGGCCTTGCCCTCGTTGTCCTCCAGGGCGGGCGCGCGCAGCACCTCGCCCGCGGAGCGGACGGACTCCAGCCCCTTGGAGATCACCGGCGCCAGGGCCATCAGCGTGGCCAGGGACGTGGTGGAGGTGGTCAGGAAGGCGCTGAGCATCACGACGTCGCCCGCCGTGATGCCCCAGGCCCCCTGATAGGCGACCAGCGCGGAGGCGGTCAGGAACAACACCCCGAGCACGTTGAGGAACACCCAGGACAGCGAGGCGACCCGGCCGTTGAGCAGGTCCAGCCGCAACCCCGACGCCAGGACCCGGCCCAGGGTGTGGTCCATCCGCCGCAGGACGTGGCGCTCCAGGCCGTGCGCGCGGGTGACGGGGATCAGCCGGGTCATCTCGTTCACCCGGGCGGCCAGGTGCTCCACGTCCTGGCGGAACACCTCGTTGTGGTCGCGCAGGCTCGACCGCAGGCGCAGCACCACCAGGGCGGCGAGCGGCACGATCAGCAGCAGCACCGGCAGGAAGTGCGGCGCCCGGAAGCCGACGATGGTCAAGCCGCCGACCAGGACGGTGAGCGCGCTCATCCCGGTGTCGGTCGTCTGCTGCGCCATCTGCTCGACGGTCTCCACGTCGCGGACGACCTTCGCCTGGAGCACGCCCGCGCTGGTCCGGTCGTGGTAACCGATGGACAGCTCCTGCAACCGGGTGCACAGGGCCGACCGCAACGCGGTGCCCGCACGGCGCACGCTGCCGTGCAGGAGGCGGACGTAGAGCAGGTGCAGCGGGTAGTTCACGACCAGGATCAGCATGATCACACCGACCGCGACCCCCATCCCGCCGAGCGGCAGGTGCAGCACCACGGTGTCGACGATGACGGCGGTGACCACCGGGAGCAGCCAGACCGGGCTGTGCTTGACGACGAAGACGGCCAGCGCCCCGCCCAGGCGCCCGCGGTGCGGGCGGAACAGGTGGCCGAGGGCGCGCAAGGGGCGCCGGTCGGGGTCGTGGTGCCCCAGCGGGGTGTCGGACGAGGTCACCGGAGGTGCTCCGTTCGTTGCTGGACTCGCCTCCGGATTGGAAAGCGCTTTCCGTCATTTTTCGGAGCGGCGTGGGCGCTGTCAAGCCGACCGCTGTCCTCGGTGCTCCGCCGGGGCCGAACCGGTGGCGCCGGCCGGCCGCGGGGATCGTGCTCGGCCGCGGCCGACCGGCGCCTCGCGTCACGTCGGGCGGTCGTCCGCCGGACCGCGCGCGCCTACCGCTCCTGGTAGGTGATGTTCGGCCGGGGCGGTGTGGCCATGCCGGCGCCGATGAAGTAGTCGACGTGGTGGGACTGGATGTAGCCCTTGAGGGTCATGGCGTTGCGGTAGGCGGGGTTGTGGGCGAGGGTGTAGAGCCTGGTGCTGCTGGGTCGGTCGGTGGTGAAGATGATGAGTTCGTTGAATGCGGCGTTGGTGTAGAGGACTTCCTCGCGCCAGTCGCCGAGGATGTCGCCCTGGAGGACGGGTGAGTTGCCCTGGGCGGCGTCGACCGCGCCGTACTGCGAGGTGGTGAGCAGGCGCGGGGTGCGGTTGGTGGGGGTGGGGTTGTTCGGGTCCCACTTCTCGAACTTGCCGTCGTTGAGCAGTTCCATGCCGGTGTCGCCGTCCCAGTGCAGGCCCAGTTGCGGCCAGGGCTGGAGCGAGGTGTCGGAGTGGGTCAGCCGGTTGGTGGCGGCGTTGTAGACGCCGGAGAACGCCCAGACTTCCATGCCGGGGTGGCGGGGGTCGATGTCGCCGGCCATGCCGCGGCCCACGTCGGCGGTGCCGGACGCGCTGTGCCGCCAGATGATGTTGCCGGTGGCGGCGTCGTAGTAGTAGTCGCGCAGGCCGCTGGGGTTGTTCTGCTGGACGCCGTAGCCCTCCAGGCCGGGGCGGTTGGGGTCGATGTCGGTGATGTGGAAGCGGTCGCCGTGCACGACACCTGCCGGGCCGAGGGTGTAGCGCAGGGTGCCGTCGCCGTTGAGGACGAAGCCGATCTCGGCGATCTCATCGCGGCCGTCGCCGTCGACGTCGACGATGCGGGTGTTGTGGCCGTCGGGGAGGTCCTGGTTGCCGCGCAGGAACTTCCATTGCAGGGTCAGGGCGCTGCCGGTGAAGCGCCAGGCGGTGAACATGAGGTTGAAGCCGCCGTCGCCGATGCGGTTCTTCATGAACGCCACGAGGCTGGGGTTGACGCCGTCGAGGTGGCCGACGCCGAAGCGGGCGTACATCGGGCCGTCGGCGAGGTAGTCGGTGGGCACGGGCGCGGTGGCGCGGGGCGCGCCGGTCAGGCCGTCGAGGACGGCGATGTGTTGCCGGGTGTTGTCGCTGTCGGTGAAGCGGACGCCGTTGCCGAAGGTGACGCCGTTGGCGATGCGGACGGCGACCTCGGCGCGGCCGTCGCCGTCGAGGTCCTGGACGGTGACGCCGTCGTTGTGCCCGACGTTGATCGTGGCGGAGCCGCCCTCGATGTTGTCCTGGTTGGTGCTGTTGGGGCCCATGTCGACCTGCCAGAGGAACCGGCCGTCGCGGCGGTAGGCCTCGATCTTCTGCGGTGAGGTCTGCCGGTCGAGCACGTAGTCGTACTCGCCGTCGCCGTCGAGGTCGCCGGCCCAGAGGAACTTCACCGCGCCGCCGGCGCGCAGCGGCACCCGGACCACGGGCTCGGTGGCGGCGTTGGCGCGCAGCGTGAACGCGCCGCTGGGCGCCTGCTCCACACCGCCCACGACCGGCCGGACGCGGTAGCTGTTGGCCTGCGACAGGTTCGCGGTCGAGTCGGTGTGGTTGGTGCCGCCGGTCAGGGCGGAGGAGTTGAGCTTGACCTCCGCGCCGCCGCCGGTGGAGCGGTAGACGTTGAACCCGATCCCGGCCGGGTCCAGGCCCAGCAGCCGCCAGGACACCAGCACCTGGCTGCCGCCCGAGCGCACGGCCACCACGCCGCGACCCAGGCTCTCCATCCGCCTGACCGCGGCGCCGCCGCTCGTGCTCACCTCCAGGTAGTCGATGTTGGCCAGCCCGGCCGCGGTGGTCGCGGAGAGCTGGACGGTGTTGTTGCCCGCGGTGAGCGGGGCGGTGAGGGTCTTGGTGGCCCAGGTGTTCCAGGCGCCGGTGTTGTCGAACGCGGCCCCGGTCTGCACCGCCGCGCCGTTGACGCCGATGGTCGCGGGCCTGCCGACGGCGTTGCCGTTGGCGTACCGGATGGACAGGGTCGCGACGCCCGCCGCGGCGGCGTCGACGGTGAACCGCGCGGTGGCGCCGGTGGCGCCGGTGGAGTCGCAGAACCCGCTCCCGGAGTAGCCGGAGTGGTTCGAGGTGATGGCGCCGTCACAGGTGGCCGGGGCGGTCTCCACCTCGTACCGGGTCGTCGCGGCGTGCACGGCGGGGGCGAACACCACCGCCGTCACCGCACCGGACAGGACGGTTGCCACGGCAACGACTACGGACGCCTTTGTCAGTCGTTTCATTGTTGTCCTTCGACGTGTCGGGGTGTTGGCCCACCTCGACGGCTCGATGTGGTCGAACAGCGGCGGCGGTGACCGGGTTCGGCGGTGCGCGGGGTCAGGTCAGGCGGTCGCCGACCAGCGCCAGGCACTGGATCGCGGCCAGGCCGTACTGGGAGCTGGCGTTGGTGGAGACGAAGCTCGCTTCGTCGACCGGTTTGAGCACGTTCGGGCCCTCCACCCGCGCGGACGTGAACTCCCGGGTGGCCGGGTAGCCGGCGTGACCGGTGTCGAACTCCTCCCACGCCCGCGCGGCCAGACCCGCGTCGCCGAGCTTGGCGGCGGCGTAGGCGGTGAGCCGGGAGTGGGCCTGGCGCAGGTTGAGGCTGCCCCAGGACTGGCCGGTCTCGGCCTGCTGCTCGGCGGCGGTGCCGTTGTAGAGGCGGCAGTACTGGAGCCACGCCCTGGTGAACGCCTCGTCCCCGGTGAGGTCGATCAGCTCGCTGCACACCTCGACCAGGCCGAACACCGCCCCGAGCGAGCCGACGTTCACCGCGGGCCGGGCGGGGGCGAACGCGCCGGTGTCGAGGTCGTACAGGCCGCTGCCCTGCGCGAACCCGTTGGGCATCGCGGCGATGGTGCGCATGCCGTTGAGCAGCTTCTCGCGGGCTCCCGGGTCGCCGCCGCGCTCCCACTCGGTCAGCCAGGCCAGTGCGAGGCCGCTCCAGTCGGTGCCGGTGCTGACGGCCAGGGCGTGCGGGTCCGGCTCGTAGGGCCCGGTGCGGATCTTGCGGAGGGGATCCAGGACCAGGAACGTCCTGTCGGCGTCGACGAGGTCGCGCATGAGGTCGCCGGTGCGCTCGTCGGCGGTGAGGAAGTAGTGGAAGCGGCGGTAGCCGGCGGTGCTGATGCGCAGCTGCTTGGCGCTGTCGGCCCAGTGCTGCACGCCGTGGCGCGTGCCGAGGTCCTGCCACTTGCCGAGGTGGTAGACGTCGACCTCGCCGGTGTGCCGCGTCATGGCCTCGGCGAAGCGGAACGCCTCGGCCTTGCCGGTGCGCAGGTAGTGGTACCACAGCCACAGGTCGGGGGAGAGCTCGGAGTTGGCCCAGGCGTAGCCGCCGACGTCGTAGCGCCACACGTGCCGGTCGGGGTCGTAGGTGTGCATGATGTCGCCGTAGTCCCAGAACCCGTACCAGGACCGCTGCTCCACCTGACCGCGGTGGTGCTCGAACAGGAAGTCCAGCCGGTCCTCGATGCGGGCCTTGGCCGGGGTGGAGCGGTCGACCGGGGACCAGTCGCCGAACACGCCGGCGGCGTGCAGGTGCGCGGGCGACGTGACGATCAACGGGGGAGTGCGCACCGCTCGGGCCATCTCCCCGACCCGGGCCGCGGCCGGTGTGGCGCCCAGTGCCCAGAACACCAGCTCGGTGGTCCGCGCGATCCCGTGCGGCGTGCCGAAACCCGGCTCGTGGTCCTCGTAGGTGATCTCCAGGCCTTCGAGCTGCTCGGGGTAGGTGTCCTGGCCCAGGCCGTCGTGGTAGAAGCGCAGGTCCATCGGCCCGGCCTCGGGCGACCACAACCACACCGTGACCTCGGCCGCCGCGCCCGCCGCGCCGCGGACGTCGAGCTGGGTGGGGTGCAGCTGCCAGAAGTCGCGCATGCCGAAGGCGAACCCGCCGCCGGGGCCGCCGACGTACCCGAGCCCGCCCGCCCGGCCGCCGGCGTCGACCGGGATCCACGCGTGCCCGGCCTTGGTCCGCTTGCGGATCTGGAAGCCGTCGGCGGTCAGCTGGCGCAGCGAGTAGTCGCCGAAGGCGGGGACGAGGTGCAGCCGGGAGCTGACGCGGGTGTCCCAGGTCGCGGTGGGCGGGGTGGCCTGCCCGGCGACCTGGGCCTGGCGGACCGCCGCGCCGGGGTCGCGGCGCAGGCCGGTGATGCCGCGCACCGCCTCCGACAGCACGCCGTCGCCCGGCCCGGCGAAGCGCACGTGCCGGTTGTGCGGCTCGTCGCGCATCGGCACCTCGAACCGGATGCCCAGGCCGCGGACGAAGTCCTTCTCCTCGTCGCCGTCGAACACGAAGGTGTGCACGGCGCGGATGCCGTCGCTGCCGGCGTAGAAGTACAGCCGCACGGTGAACGGCAGCCAGGACCGCCCGCCGTGCCGGTGCCTGCCCTCGACCTTCACCACGGCGCGGACCGGGCCCGACTGCTCGACCACCACCGCCTCCACCCGACCGGTGAACCGCTCCGACTTCACCGAGCCGCCCTCGTCGTCGCCGGGCTCCCCCTGCCGCAGGCACACCAACCGGCCGTTGCGCGCGATCTCGCGGTCACCCCGGACGAGGGTGCGGACCAGCCGGTCGCCCTTCTTCGGGATCGCACAGCGGATGACGCCCGTGCTCACCTCCACCTCGTCGCGACCGTCCCTGACCGCCACGGCCGCCACCGGCGCGGCGGGGGTCCCCGCGGCGAGCACGTACTGCTCGGCCGGCGGCACCTCCGCGCCCACGGCGTGCGCGGTCCACTTCAACGACCCGTCCGGCCAGTACGCGGTCGCCCACGACTGCACCGGCACCTGCCGCCCCGCGGCGGTGCGCAACGCGAACGACTGCCCCTCGGGCACGGTGCCCTTCGGCCACGGCACGCCCCACGTGGAGCCGGCGGCCAGCTGCCGGGGCGCGCCCCCTTCGAGCCAGCGGAGCTGGACGCCGTCCTCCAGCGCGCCGCTCGCCGTCGCCGGCCACGGGGTCGCGGCGGGGGAGGCATGCGCCGGTCCGGCGGCGCGGCCCACCTGCGCGGCGGTGCCGACCGCCGCCGCGGTGAGGATGAGGTTACGTCGGGAGATCATCGCCATGAGGGCTCCACGGTGAGCGGGGCAACGGTGAGAAGAAGGTAGTCGTGGAAACGTTTACAACGGCATAATGCCAGCATAAGCAGTATTACCTGTCAATGGTTACCGCTGATCGCCTTATACGGTTACCTGAGGATCGTGCTCCGGATGCCGTACCGGATCGAGGTTCGCCCGGTTCCCCGTGGGGAGGGGATTTGACATCGGGTCACCGGGTGGGAAACATCGTGTGTAAGCGTTTTACCAGTGAAGAGCGGCACCAGGTGGAGGCGACATGGTTCGGCGCGCGGCGCCCGACAACGGGGAGCGACGGCCGACGATCCGCGACGTGGCCGCGCACGCGGGCGTCTCCGTCGCCACGGTCTCCCGGATCCTGTCCGGCACCTACGCCAGCGCGCCCGCCACGCGCACCAGGGTGCTGAGGGCGGTGCGGGAGCTGGACTACGTGGCCAACGCCAACGCCCGCGGCCTGGCCGGCGCGAGCAGCCGCAGCGTCGCCATCATCGTCAACTCGGTCGTCTCGCCCCACTACGCCCACGTCGCCCAGGGCGTGCAGGACCAGGCCGCCGTCGAGGGCAAGCTGTGCATCGTCGGCACCACCGGCGGCGACCCCGAACGCGAACTGGCCACGGTGCAGCTCATGCGCGAGGAGCACGCCGAGTGCGTGATCCTCGTCGGCAACGTCGTGGCCGACGAGGCCTACCGCGAGCGCATGGCGGACTACGCCCGCGCCCTGGCGCTCGCCGGCTCGCAGCTGGTCCTGTGCGGACGCCCGGCGCTGGGGCCCGACGTGCCCGCCCTCGTCGTGGAGTACGACAACACCGCCGGCGCCCACGCCATCACCAGCCACCTGCTCTCGGCCGGTCACCGGCGCATCCTGTTCCTCGGCCGCCGCGACAACTACACCACCCCCGAGAGCCGCGTCGCCGGCTACCGCGAGGCCCTGGCCGACCACCGCGTCCCCCACGACCCCGACCTGGAGGTCGAGGGCACCATGGAGCGCGGCGAGGGCCACCGGATGATCCGCGAGCGGCTCGCCGCCGGACCGCGCGACTTCACCGCCGTCTTCGCCGGCAACGACCTCATCGCCGCCGGCGCCCGCCAAGCGCTGCGCGAACACGGGCTGCGCATCCCCGACGACGTCTCCCTGGTCGGCTTCGACGACCTGCCCCCGGCGGCCGACATCGACCTGACCACCGTCCACGTGCCCCACGAGGAACTCGGCCGCACCGCCGTGCGCATGGCCCTCCAACGCGCACGGGACAAATCCGGCCTGCCGGAGCGCGTCGTGCTCGGCACCCACATCGTCGTCCGCGACTCGGTCCGCCCCGTCGTGCCCCCCGACGACCCGGCCCGGTGACCCGGAGCCGATCGCCGACCCGGGCGCTCCCGCGGGTCGGCGATCGGCGGCGAAGAGGACCGGCTCACCGGTTGGCGGCGTGCTCCGCGGCCAGTTCCTCGGCGACCCGGTCGCCGCCGGCCTGGCGCCACTGCGCGACGACGTCCGGCCACGCCGACAGCGGTTTGCGGCCGAACACGACCGCCGTGATGCCGTCGCCCAGGACCTGGTTGAGCTGGGCGCTCCTGCTCGCCTCGGTGGCCGAGCGGAGCCCGGTGCCGGGGTTGCGCACGCTGCGGGGCAGCGTCGCCTTCTGCCAGTCGTGGACGGCCTTGGCCACGTCGGGGTGGCCGGGCAGGTAGAGGACGGAGGGCGCCACGCCGATGTACTTGGTCGGCAGCAGCGAGTTGTTCTCCTGGCCGTACAGGTCGGTGAGCTGGATGCCGCCGGCCTCCTTGGTGAAGTGCTCGCCCTCCACGCCGTAGTTGGCCAGCTCGTACTCCTCGGTGCCGAAGGGGGCGCTGAGGTAGTCGACGACGCGCAGCAGCAGCTTGACCCGGGCGGGGTCGGCCTTCTTCACGGTGACGTAGCCGAAGGTCCCGTTGCTCTGCCAGGGGGTGGCCTGCGGCCCGTACGGCCTGCCGAGGTCGGGGGCGAACCGGCCGTTGATCTTGTTCAGGAAGGACGGGTTCACCGAACCGAAGCCGTCGTTGATCGAGGCGACCGTGCCGTTGTGGAAGTGGCTCTGCATGTCGGTGGAGCTGGTGGTGAGGCTGTCGGGGTAGTGGGTGCCGGCCTCGACGAGCTCGCGCATGACCTCCAGGGCCTGCTGGAACTGCGGTGTGGTGGTGGTGTGGGTGAACGCGCCGTCCTCCACCGACCACGAGTTCGGCGCGCCCGTCGAGCCCGCGTGGTAGGTCACCGCGCCCAACCCGCCGAACAGCGTCTTGAACCAGCCCACGCCCCACCTGCGGTCGCCGGTCAGCTCCTTCATGGCGTCGAGGTACTGCTCGGTCGTCCAGTCCTTCGGGATGCCCGCGGCGTCCATGGCGGTGCGGTTGACGAACAGGCTGTTGGCGGGCGTCGGCCGTTCCAGCGGGATGCCGTGGAGCCTGCCGCCGATGCGGCCCATGCCCTGCCAGGCGTGGGTGGGGATGTTGGCCAGGTTGGGGAACTCCTTGACCGCGTCGCCGCCGACGAACTCCGACAGGTCGGCGCAGCGGGCCTGGACGAACTCGGCGGCGTGGGGCAGCGCCAGGTTGGTGAACATGATCATGTCCGGCAGGTCGTCGCCCGACGCCATGAGGGTGGCCATCTTCTGCCCGTACTCCGGGTCGGGCACGACGGTGACCTCCAGGTTGACGCCCAGCGCGGCGTTGATCGCCTGCCAGTACCGGTTGTCGCCGACCGGCTTGGGCGGCGCGCCGTAGGACACGACCAGCACCGTGACGTCCGAGCCGTCCCCGACCGGGTCGTGCACCGACCGCACGGTCCGGTCGGGGTAGGTCAGGTAGAGCGGCTGCACGCCCGAGCCGTCACCGGGGGCGTCGGGGGTCGGGCCCGGGAACGGCACGTGGGTCGGCCACGGGGTGAGGTCCTTGCCGGCGTTGGAGACCCCGCCGCCGGGTGCGCTCCCGCCGCACGCCGAGAGCAGGGACGGGGCGGCCAGGCCGAGCGCGCCGAGGCCGGTCAGCCGGAGCAGGGAGCGGCGGTCGATGCGGTGGTCCATAACGGGTTTCCTCTCCCGAGGCGGTGCCGGAAGGAGTGGGTCGGGTGGGGGTGGTGGGTCACGCCTTCACGGCTCCGGTGACGACGCCCTTGACGAAGTAGCGCTGCACGAACGGGTACACGCACACGATGGGCAGCGTCGCGAGCACGACGACGGCCATCTGCACCGACTGGGGCGAGGCGGTGGCCAGTTCGCCCGAGGTCTCGGCCAGCGAGGCGCCGCCGGTGACGTACTGGCGCAGGACGGTGCCGATCGGCCACCTGGTCTGGTCGTTGAAGTAGATGATCGCCTCGAAGAAGCGGTTCCAGTAGGCGACCGCGTAGAACAGGCCGATCACCGCGACGACCGCCTTGGACAGCGGCAGCACGACCTGGCGGAGGATGCCCAGCTCGCCGGCCCCGTCGATGCGCGCGGCGTCGATCAGCTCCGGCGGGATGGACTGGAAGAAGCCGCGCATCACGACCAGGTTGAACACGTTGACCAGGAACGGCAGGACCAGCGCGGCGTAGGAGTCGAACAGGCCGGTGCCCTGCACGACCAGGAACAGCGGCACCATGCCGGGCGGGAACAGGAAGGTGAACAGCACCAGCAGCAGCATGGGCTTGCCGCCGTAGACCTCCGGCCTGCTCAGCGTGTACGCCAGGCCGATGGTGCACAGCAGGCTCAGCGCCGTGCCGACGACGGTGACGCCCGTGCTGACCAGCAGCGCGCGGGTGATGATCCCGCCCCGGAGGATCTCGGCGTACGCGTCGGACGAGAAGTGCTCCGGCCAGACCACCCAGCCGCCGTTGGCGATGACGTCCTGGGGTGCGGCCAGGCTGGTCGCCAGGACCGTCCACAGGGGGAAGACCACCAGCGCGACCACCACGGTCAGCGCGACGGCCTTGGCGACGCGCACCGCGGGGGTGGGGCGGCCCATCCAGGCCGGTGAGTTCGTCCTGCTCATGCCTTGTAGACCCCCTGTTCGCCCAGTCGGTGCGCCACCTTGTTGGCGGTGTAGATCAGCACCACGCCGATCACGCCCTTGAACAGCCCGACCGCCGCGGCGTAGCCGAAGTCGCCGTTCGCGAAGCCGGTGAAGTAGACGAACGTCTCCAGCACCTCGCCGGTCTCGGGGCCCACCGACTGGCGCTGGAGGAAGAACTGCTCGAACCCGATCGACAGGAACTCACCCAGCCGCAGCACCAGCAGCAGCACGACGACCGGCCGGATCGCGGGCAGCGTGACGTGCCACAGCCGCCGCCACCAGCCCGCGCCGTCCAGCGCCGCGGCCTCGTACTGCCGCTCGTCGACCTGCGACAGCGCCGCCAGGAAGATGATCGTGGCCCAGCCGCACTCCTTCCAGACCAGCTGCGCGACCACCAGCGGCCCGTAGGCGTCGGGGTTGCCGATGATCGAGACGCCGCTGAAGCCGAGCGTCGACAGCCAGCCGTTGACCACGCCCGCGCCGCCGAGCATCTGCTGGAACAGCGCGACCACGATGACCCACGACAGGAAGTGCGGCAGGTAGACCACGCTCTGCACGAACCGCCGCAGGGTGTCGCCCACGACGCTGTTGAGCAGCAGCGCCAGCGCCAGCGGCGCGGGGAAGAAGAACACCAGCTGCAACACGGCGATGAACAGGGTGTTCCGCACGGCGTTCCAGAACGCCGGGTCGCCGAACATCCGCTCGAAGTGCGCCAGGCCCACCCACCGGCTGCCCCCGACGCCCAGGAACGGCACGTAGTCCTGGAAAGCCAGCACGTTCCCGAACAGCGCGCCGTAGTGGAACACCAGGAAGTAGGCCAGCCCCGGTAACGCGACGGCCAGCAGCACCCGGTTCGCCAGGATGCGGCGCAGGTGGCCGGGACGCGGCCGGCCCGCCCCGGGGCGGTCTCGTGGTTCGCCGGTCGGAGGACTGGTTCCACCTGTGCCACCGCGGACCCGCGTCATGCTCACGTCGAACGCCTCTCTTGCGGTGCCAGACCGAGACAGAATGTTCACGAAGATAAAACGGTTACACAACTCCGTCAACGCCTTGCGTGCCGGTCAACGCAGGGTGTAGTGGCACGTCGATGTGTTGCGCATGGCCGGCGTGAGATCGTTGTGAGCCGTAGGCCTGATGCGTACAGTAACCTTCAATGCAAACGTTTACACGATCCGGCCGCTGTCCGGCCCTCCGATAGGAGCCCACCCCGTGCCACGGCGCCCCGTCGCGGTCTTCGCCCTCGCCCCCTGGGCCTTCGCCGACGTCTTCCCACCCGACCTCATCGCCCGGTTGCGGCAGGTGGTGGACGTCGACCCGACGACCTTCACCTCGTTCGAAGGACCGGTCGCCGCCGCGGCCCTGGCCGAAGCGGACGTGCTGATCACCGGGTGGGGGTGCCCGCGCGTCGACGCCGACGTGCTGGCCGCCGCGCCCCGGCTGCGCGCCGTCGTGCACGCGGCCGGCACCGTCAAGACCTGCGTGGACCCCGTGGTGTTCGAACGCGGCCTCGTGGTGTCCTCCGCCGCCGAGGCCAACGCCGTCCCGGTGGCCGACTACACCCTGGCCGTGCTCGTCCTGGGCGCCAAGCGGGTGTTCAGCCGCGCCAGGAAGTACGCGACCGCCGTCGAGGGCGCGCCCCCCGACTGGCTGTCCGGCGCCGGGACCGGGCTCCACGGCCGCACCGTCGGGGTCATCGGCGCCTCCCGGGTCGGTCGCCTCGTGCTGCGGCGGCTCCGGTCGTTCGACGTCGAGGTCCTGCTCCACGACCCGCACGTGACCGCCGCCGAAGCCGCGTCCCTGGGCGTCGAGCCGGTGGGGGTGGACGACCTGTGCCGCCGCAGCGACGTCGTCACCGTGCACGCCCCGGCCCTGCCCGAGACCCGCCACATGCTCGACGGGCGCCGCCTGGGACTGCTGCCGGAGGGCGCGCTCGTGGTCAACACCGCCCGGGGCTCGCTGATCGACACCGAGGCGCTGGTCCGGGTGTGCGCCAGCGGCCGGATCTCGGCGGTCCTGGACGTGACCGAACCCGAGCCGCTGCCGGCCGGGCACCCGCTCTTCGCCCTGCCCAACGTCCTCATCACCCCCCACCTGGCCGGCGCGCAGGGGCGCGAACTGCGGCGCATCGGCGAGTTCGCCGTCGCCGAGGTGGACCGGCTCCTCAAGGGCGCGCCGCTGGCCGGGCGGGTGGAGCCGGAGCGCCTTCCCTACACGGCGTGACACCGCGGACGTGCCCGCACCGCCGCCGCCCGCCCGCCGGGCGGTCCCGCGTCCCACGAACGAGAGGAGCGAACCGCGTGGCCGACCTGGCGGAGGACCGAGGGCTCAGCCCGCGCACCGGGTACACCCGGGCCCACTGGGAGAGCACCGCGGACGCGCTGCTGACCGGCGCGTGGCGGTGGGCGAGCCCGCGCGGCGCGCGGCTGGACCTGCCCGGTCGGGCCTCGGGCAGCGGCGTGCGCAGCGACGGCCTGGAGGGGTTCGCCCGCACCGCGCTCGCCGCCGCCTGCCGGGTCGCGGGCGCGGGCGGCGACGACCCGCACGGCTGGTTGGCGCGCTACGCCGACGGGCTCGACGCCGGCACCCGCACGCCCGGCGCGGACGACGCCGAATCGTGGCCGGTGATCGGCGACCACCACGTGCGGGGCCAGCCGATGGTCGAGGCGGCGTCCGTCGCGCTCGCCCTGCGGGTGAGCAGGCCGTGGTTGTGGGACCGGCTGGACGAGGCCGTGCGGGACCGGGTGGAGGCGTGGCTGCGCGCCGCCCTGCACGCGCTGCCCGCCCCGAACAACTGGTACCTGTTCCCGTTCACGGTGGCCGGATTCCTGGAGTCGGTCGGCCGGGCGGACGCCGACACCGCCCGCGCCCGACAGCGCGCCCTGGACCTGCTGGAGGCGTGGTACCGGGGGCAGGGCTGGTACTCCGACGGCGACGGCCGCGCCTTCGACCACTACAACGGCTGGGCCCTGCACCTGTACCCGGTGCTCGACGCCCACCTGGCCGGCGCCCCCGGCCCGCACGGCGACCGGCTGCGCGAGCACCTCTCCGGGTTCTCGCTGCTGTTCGGCGGCGACGGCGCGCCGATCCACCACGGGCGGTCGCTGACCTACCGGTTCGCCGCCGGCGCGGCCGTCGCCCTGGGCGCGGTCACCGGCCACACGCCGCTGGCGCCCGGGGTGTCGCGGCGGCTGCTCAGCGGCTGCCTGCGCTACTTCCTCGACCGGGGCGCGGTGGACGACCGCGACCTGCTGACCCTCGGCTGGCACGGTCCGCACGCCCCGGTCGTGCAGCACTACTCCGGCCCGGCCTCGCCGTACTGGGCGTCCAAGGCGTTCCTGTGCCTGCTCGCCGGTCCCGACGACCCGCTGTGGACCGACGTCGAACGGGACGCGCCCGTCGAGGAGCGCGACCGGGTGCTGGGCCTGCCCGCGCCGGGCTTCCTGGTGCAGACCACGGCGGCCGACGGGATCGCGCGGTTGCACAACCACGGCAGCGACCACCTGCGCCCGAACCACGCGGAGACCGCCGAAGGCGACGACCCGCACTACAGCCGGTTCGCCTACTCCACCCGCACCGGCCCCACGTCGGCGGGCAACCCGGCCGACAACCACTTCGCGGTGGTGTTCCGCGGCCTGCGCGGCGCCCGCCGCCGCGTCCACCCGCTCGGCGCCGGCCACGGCGACGGCTGGGGCTGGGCCGCCTCGTGGCACCGGCCGATCTTCCCCGGCGGCTCACCCCTGCTGCCCGCGCTGCGCGTGGAGAGCGCCGTCGTCACCCGCGGGCCGCTCGAACTGCGGGTGCACCGCGTGGTGGGCGCGCCGCCCGGGGCCGGGGTCGAGCAGACCGGGTGGGCGGTGGGCCCGGACGAGGACCTGCGCTCGGCGCTGCACCCCCTGCACGGCTGGGACTCCGTCGACGAGGTGATCGCGCCGGGCGGCACCGCGTTCACGCCGTCGGCGCGCGTGCCGAGGCTGCGCGGCGCCGCCACCGGCACGTCGGTCCACGCCGCCCTGGCGGTGCTCACCGCGGAACGGGCGCCGGACCTCGCCGACGCGGTGGCCGGGGTGGGGTTCGGACCGGACGTCGTCGAGGTGCGCTGGTCCGACGGGCCGGTGACCAGGGTGTCCTTCGCGCCGCTGGAGGTGGTGCACCGGTGAGCGGGTGGCGGTTCGCGGTGAGCACGCTCGGCGCGCCCGGCGTGCCGGTGCGGGACAGCGCGCGCGTGGCGGCCGGGCACGGGTGCCACGGGTTGGAGATCCGCGCCCACGCGGACGAGGAGGTCCGCGTGGGGATGTCGCCCGCGCGCGCGGCGGAGGTGCGCGCCGAGGTCGCGGACGCCGGTCTGGAGGTCGCCTGCCTGGCGGGGTACGCGAAGGTGTGCCGGCCGGGACCGGACGTGCCGGTGGTCGACGAGCTGCGGGCCCTGGTGGAACTGGCCTCGCTGCTCGGTGCGCCTTCGATCCGGGTGTTCCCCGGCGGCGACCGCACCGGCGCCGGCGATGGGAGGGCGCTGGAGCGCATCACCGCCGTGCTGCCCGACCTGCGCGCCTCCGGGGTTCGGCTGCTGGTCGAGACCCACGACTCCCACCCGACCGGCGAGGCCGCCCGGCGGCTGGTCACCTCGTTCGGCGAGCCCGAGCGGGTGGCCGTGCTGTGGGACGCGGTGCACCCGTGGCGCGCGGGCGAACCGCCGCGGCGCACCCGCGAGGCGCTGGGGGAGCACCTGGGGTACTTCCAGGTCAAGGACGTGGCGGCGGACGACCCCACGCCGGTGCCACCGGGTGCGGGTGCGGTGCCGCTGGAGGAGTGCGGGCGGCTGCTGGCGGACTGGTCGGGCTGGGTGTCGCTGGAGTGGGAACGGGCCTGGTACCCGGACCTCGCCCCGCTGCCGGTCCCGCTGCGCGCCGCCGCCGACTGGTTCACCCGGTGGCAGCCGGGGCAGCGGCGGTGACCCGCGCGGGACGAGCCGGCGGGGCGGGCGCCGGGCCTCACCCGTGATCGCGCGGCCGAGGGACGCGGCGGCGAGTTCGGCGCGGTCCAGCTCGCAGCTCCCGGCGTCGGCGACCACGGTCGCACCCGCCCGCCGTGCCGCCGCGGCAACCCCGGCGGGAGCCTTGCCGCGCGGCGCCTGGTGGTCCAACCGGCCCTCGCCGGTGACGACCAGCCGGGGGTGCGGCCGGACAGGTCGACCGCGCGGACGGCCCGCAGCGGCGAGGTCCCGGCGTCGAGGGCGCCCCGTGCGCGTCGAGCAGGCGTGCGCCGAGGCCGGTCGGCAGGCCCGTGCCGCCGTCGGTGGTGGCGCTGCCGCCCAGCCCGCCGCGGACGGCCCAGCGCGCCCGGACCGGGCGGCCCAGCGGGTCGGTCGCGGTCACCGGGGGCGGTGAAAGCGGCGGGGTTCCGGCGCCCGCGGGAGGAAGCGCTTGCCCTCATACCGGCCCGGGTTCGGGTCGGTGGACGCCGCGCGGGCGGTAGCGCAGGACCTCGGCGAGGCCGAGCAGGTCGGCGAGCAGCCAGATGACGGCCAGCCACATCTCGGTGCCCTGCAAACCCGGCGCCGTCGCGGGAAGACCGGTGGTGGTGGGGTGCGGCGCCCGGAAGCCGAAGCCCGCGTGGTCGGTCCAGTGGCCCAGCGCGTCGGCGAGCAACCGGCGTGCGACCCCCAGGACCTCGTCGGCGCGGTACGCGGTCCCGCGGGTCAGCCAGAGCGGGTGGGCGACGTCGAGGACGTTGCAGGCGTTCTGCGTCTCGGGCCGGAAGAAGCGGGCGTCGCGGACGTGCTCCAGGACCGTGTCGACCACCCGCTCCGGGTGGGGGACGGGCAGGCCGAACTGGGCGAACGTGCCGCGCGAGGCCCGGTAGAAGCCGTTGACGACCTGGAGCAGGCCGTCCTCGGGCGCGGGGCGGCCCCAGGCGCCGGTGCGGGGGTCGGCGCGGGTGAGCAGCCACCCGAACAGGGCCTCGGTCGCACCGGTCGCGCCGAGGTCGCCACGCCGCCGGTTCCAGTGCAGGGCGGTGCCCAGGGCGTCCACCCACGCGCCGGCCGCCCAGGCGTTCGTGGTCCACGGCTGCCGCTCCAGCCCGGCGACCACCTCCGCGGCGTCCGTGCGGGAGACGACGTGGACCGGCTCGGCGAAGCCGCTGCCCAGCAGGTCCAGCGCGTAGCCGACGGACAGCACGTGGTAGGCGGCGCCCGGGTCGGACAGCCCGTCGCGGGCGGGCTCGACCGTGCCGTCGGGTCGCAGCGCGCCGACCAGCCCGGTCCCCGGGTCCTGCCAACCGCGCAGCCGGTCGACCTGGACCCGGGCGGGCAGCTGCTCGGGGGCGCGGCCGAGCAGCAGGTCGGCGACCTCGACCGCGTCGCACTGGGCGCGGACGGTCGGCGGCGACCCCGGTCGGTCGGTGAACAGGCCGAGGTCGGGGTCCCAACAGCGCTCCAGCACCCGCCGCGCCTGGGCGTGCGCGGTCTCGGCGAACGCGGTGAGCCCGGCCACGAGGTCGTCCGACCGCGGTGCGAGCGCCGGCACGCGCCACCGCAGGACCCGGGCCGGGTTGCCCCCGACGACCGCGCCGGCCGGGACGTCCCTGGTGACCACGGCGCCGGCGGCCACCACGGACCGGTCGCCGACGGTCACCCCGTCCAGCACGACGACGTGCGACCCGATCCAGACGTCGTCGCCGATGGTGATGCCGGTGGAGCGCAGGGGCTGCCGGAACACCTCGGTGTCCGGGTCGTCGGTCGTGTGGTTGAACCCGAGGACCGAGGTGTGCGCGCCGATGCGCACGGCGTCGCCCAGGCGGACGTGGCCCCGCACCACCGCGTACGGGTTGATCGTGCAGTCGCGCCCGGCGTGCAGCGACCCGGACAGGTAGGCGCCCGCGGCGACGTAGCAGCCGTGGCCGAGGTGGAACTCCTCGTTCTGCACGGACGCGAGTTCGGAGAGGAAGCAGCGTTCCCCGATCCGGTAGCCGCGGTGCTCGGCGAGGTGTCGCCGGACGTCGAGCTGGCGCCGCTTCGCCCGCTCGTCGGCCTCGTCCCAGAAGGACCAGGGGGAGTAGTCGAAGTGGTTGCCGTCGAACGGGCGGTCTTCGAGCGGAGGTCCGGTCACCATCCCATGGAATGCGCTTTCCGGATTGCCTGTCAAGCGTTTCAACCCTGCTTGACCGAATGGTCAGGGCGTTGGACAGCACCGCAGGCACCTGGTCCGGTCGATCTTCCCGCTCCGGGACCGGGGTGGGGTGGCGCTGCCGGACGGACAGGGGGTGGAGGTCGAACCCGTGCTGGTGCGCACCGCGTACAGGACGCCCTCCGAGGCGGCCGGTCGTCGGCCCGCCTGCGACCCGGGTGACGGAAGCGCGCACCTACCGCTTGTCGGGGCTGCCGCGGTGCGGGGTGTGGCCGTCGGATGGACTCGCACTGGAGTCACCACCGCCCGGCCTGCCGGTGCTGCCACGGCCACACCACCCTTGGAGCGCTTCGCGTGCGCAATCAATATTCTTGTCTCGCTCTAAAGCGTGGTGAAGAAGATGTGCCACCCGAGTGATCTCCGACGGTATCGAAAATTCATCGAGTACTTCTCCGGCGGGTTTTTCCCTGGGTTTCTGCCACGGTGGGGTATATCCGATCAGGCTGCCCGGACCCGGCTGGCTCGAGTCGGCTTCGTCGCGCCGCTGACGAATCCCGTTCGCCTGCTCGGCCGCCTCGTCGTCGCCCGCGGTCCCGATCTCCCCCGGCACCGTCGAACGTGCCGGCTGCCGACCGGGTCCGGGTGGTGACAACGGCATCTCCCGGTCGTCACCACGAAAGGACTTCATGCCCACTTCCGGATTGTCCGGATGTTGCCTGAAAGCGCGGGGTGGCTTCGCTCCCGCACCGCGTTCGGCCTGCTCCCACGACGTCGAGGTTTCCGCGTTTGCGCTCCTTGTCGCGCAAAACGCGGCACGTTTCCGCCGACCGACACCGCGGGCGCCGTCCGGCGGTGTGCGTCGATCAGGCCGGTGTGGACGATCGACCAGGTGCGATCGACCAGGTGCGATCGATCACGTCGAGGCGCTGATGCGCGCCTCATCCGATCCCTGCGGATTTCCCTCGAGTGCTCGGCTGGTCGGGCGAAATCCTCCGATATCCCGTACAGCGCCGGAAGTCCTTGCTAGACCGGCATCGCCAGGGGGAACACCGGTTGGTGAGGGGGCGTCGGTGGTGGAGTTCCGCGTGTTGGGTCCGGTGCAGGCCCTGGTCGGCGGTCGGATCGTCGATCTGGGCCCCGCCCGGCAGCGGTGTGTGTTGGCGGTGCTGCTGGTCGAGGCCAACCGGTGGGTGTCAGCCGACCTGCTGCTCGACCGCGTCTGGGGGGAACGGGTCCCGTTCAGCGGCCGGACCCCGTTGTACAGCTACCTGTCCCGGTTGCGCCGGGTGGTGCGGGCCACCGGCGAGGTCGACATCGTGCGTCGGGCAGGCGGGTACGAGTTGGTGGTCGACGAGACCGCGGTGGACGTGCACCGGTTCCACCACCTGGTCGCCGATGCCCGCGTCGCCACAGACGGCGAACGCGCTGTGGTCCTGTTCGAGCACGCCCTGTCGTTGTGGCGGGGTGAGCCGTTGGCGGACCTGGACAGCCCGTGGGTCGAGGAGATGCGCGCCGAGTTGGATCGGCGGCGTCTGGCCGCCGAACTGGACCACGCTGATCTGCGGTTGCGCCTGGGACGGCACGCCGAGGCGTTGGCCCGCCTGACCGCCCTGGTCGCCACGCACCCGTTGGACGAGCGGCTGGCCGCTCAGTACCTGCTCGCCCTGTACCGGTCCGGCCGCCAAGCCGACGCACTCGACCACTACCACCACCTGCGCACCCGGCTGGCCGACGAACTGGGCGCCGATCCCGGGCCGGCGTTACGGGAACTGCACCAGCGCATCCTCGCCGCCGAACCCGCCCTGACCACCTCGGTGGCCGAGGCGGATCGGCCGGCGGTCGTGCCCCGTCAACTGCCGGCCCCACCGGGGCTGTTCACCGGCCGCCTCGCGGAGCTGGCCGCACTCGACCACACCCTCACCGCCGCCCCGGACGACCAGGACCCGGCCGCGTCGCCACCGAGGCACGTCGACCCGGTGGGAGGCGCGGCGGTGATGATCTCGGCCATCGGCGGGGCGGGCGGCCTCGGCAAGACCTGGCTGGCACTGGCCTGGGCCCACCGCAACCTGCACCGGTTTCCCGACGGGCAGCTGTTCGTCGACCTGCACGGCTTCAGCCCTACCGGGAGCCCGGTCGAACCGGGTGACGCGGTGCGAGGATTCCTCGACGCCCTCGGCGTCGACCCAAATCGCATCCCGTCGGAGCCGGCCTCGCAGGCCGCGCTGTACCGGAGCCTGATCGCCGACAAGCGGATGCTCATCGTGCTGGACAACGCCGCCACCAGCGACCAGGTCGTCCCCCTGCTGCCGGGCAGCCCGACCTGCACCGTGCTGGTGACCGGCCGCACCAGGCTGGCCGCGTTGATCGACCGGCACGGCGCTCGCCACCTGAAACTGGACGTCCTGACCCCCGCCGAGGCGCGTGCCGTGCTCGCCGGACGCCTGGACCCCGACCGCACCGCCGCCGAGGCGGCAGCGGTGGAGGAGCTGGTCGGGTTGTGCGGGGGTCACCCGTTGGCCCTGTCGATCACTGCCCGCCACGTCGCCACCCACCCCGACGTGCCCCTGGCCGAGGTCGCCGCCGAGCTGCGCGAACTGGGCCTGGAAATGCTCGACCACGACACCGACCCCACCGCCAGCCTGCCCACCGTCCTGTCCTGGTCCCTGCGCCGGCTCACCGACGAACAACGCACCGTGTTCGCGCTGCTCGGCATCACCCCCGGCTCGGACACGACCCTGCCCGCCGTGTCCGCCCTCGCCGACCTACCCCCGGCCCGCGCGCGCAGGGTGCTGTCGGCCTTGGTCGAAACATCCCTGCTGGAACGGCGGGCGCACGGTCGGTACGTGATGCACGACCTGGTCCGCGCCTACGCCACCACCACCGCCCGCACCCTGCCCGGCGACACCCGGGATGCGGCCTTGGCCCGGGTGATGGACTTCCACCTGCACACCGCTTCCTCCGCCGACCGACTCCTGGACCCCCACCGCCAACTCGTCCACCCCGGCGCGCCCACACCCGGCGTCCACCCGCACCCGCTGTCCGACGCCGCATCGGCGCTGGCCTGGCTGGAGGCCGAGCACGCCACCCTCCTCGCCGTCCAACGCGCCGCCGCCACCCTTGGCCGTCACCACCTCGTCTGGCACCTCGCGTGGGTCCTGAGCACCTTTCACGTCCGGCGGGGGCACCGGCACGACGGGCTCGCCGCGTGGAGAGCGGCGCTGGACGCCGCCGCCCACCTGCCCGAGCCCGCCACCCGCACCCTCGCCCACCGGTTCCTCGGCCGCGCCTGCTCCCTGCTGGGCCTGCACGAGGAGGCCATCGGGCACCTGGAACAGGCACTCGCCCTGGCCGTGCGCCACCACGACAGCGCCGAACAGGCGCACATCCACCGGACGCTCGAAGTCGCCTGGGAACGACGGGGGGACGACCGGCGGGCCCTGGACCACGCCCGACACGCCCTCGAGCTCTACCGCACCCTCGACATGCCGATGGGAGAAGCCGACTCCCTCAACGCGGTGGGCTGGCTCGCCGCCCGCCTGGGCGACTACGACACCGCCCGCGACCACTGCCACGCCGCCCTGGTCCTGCACCGGTGCCACCGCAACTCCACCGGCGAGGCGGACACCCTGGACAGCCTCGGGCTCATCGCCCACCGCACCGGTGACCACCAGAAGGCCCTCGACCACTACGGGCAGGCCCTCGCCCTGTACCGCTCCCACGACAACACCTACCTGATCGCGAACACCCTGAACCACGTCGGCCACCCCCACGTCGCCCTCGGTCACCAGGACCAAGCCCGCGAGGTGTGGAGGGAAGCGCTGGAGTTGTACCGGGAACAAGGGCGCGACACCGACGCCGAGCGCGTTCAACGCCAACTCGACCACCTCGACGCGGCCCGGGAGCCGCTCGGGTCACCACCGAACGCAGCCGGGGACACGCAGAACGGGTGACGCCGCACGTGACGGCCCGCCGGCGGTCGTCAGGTCGGCCTCGGGTTTCCCGTGCAAGCGCGAGCCCAGCTCCTCATCGGTGCTCCCGCCCCTCGCGCCACAGGTGGTCCGCAGCGGCTCATCCCGCAGGAACGCCGTCGTGTCAGCCGTTGCTGGTTTGCGAGACCGTGAACTGGTGCAGCCTGGTCACCTGCCCCGCCTTGAGGGTGCAGGAAGAGGTGAACGTGCCCAGGCCGGTCGTGGTGCCGTCGGCCTTGCGAGGCGTCAGCGTGATGGCGGAGTTCCCGATGTCGATGGTCGTGAACCCCGCGTTGGGAAAGGAAGCCGCGGACGTGCGGCCGGTCGCGGTGATGTCGAACGCGCCGGATGCGGGCACGTTCCTCGTCGTCACCGGCAACCTGGGCGCCGTGTTGATGATGTGGCCGGCGTTGTTGATGCTCGTCTGCTGCGTGGACGCGCCCTCGACGAGGGCCGCACCCATCAACGCCAAGGCCGACGTGAGCGCTGCCGGCAAGGTCAGTGTCGAGGTCACCTCGGACGGGGGCGTCTCCTGACCGACCACCGCGGAGTCGGGCAGGTTCGTCTGATTGGTCCGCAAGACCACGTTCTGCGAGCCGATCAGCGGGAACGGGCAGCTGTAGTTCAGGGTCAGCGACGCCGTGGCGGCTGTTCCGGTGCCCACGCCCGTGAACACCAGCGCGCTCGCGACCACCGCGCTCACGGTCAGTCTGCCGATCAGCACACGCGATTTGGAATGTTGTCCAAGCACGTTCGTCTCCTCGTCCGGGCCGAAGCGGGAACACCATGGCAGCAGGAGCGACTTGTCGACTGCCGGTCAGTAAACCAGCTCCGCTCAACACGCGCAGCAAACACGTGGACCACGGCTGGGGTTTGGTTTGTGCCGCGAGGAACTGTGAATTCGAGCAGGGGTGGAAATCCCGCCCTGCGGCGGTGAACCTTTCGGGCATCACCGCGTTCTCCACGTGGTCGCTCACGATGCTGCGCGAGCACCTGCGCGACCGCGGCACCGCCGCCGCGACCAGCCGGGAAGCGCCGCACCGCCTCCTGCGCGACGGCGGCGTCACCGTCGCGACCACACCGGGTCCCGGTGTCGAACCCGACCGGGATGCCCTCGCCACCGCGCGCGAGCCGTACCCGGAACACGGGCTCGGAGCCCGGGGCGACGCGATCGCCGTGAGCCGGCTGATCCCCGGACGGCGGTTCGACCCCCATCGTCCCAGCCATCGCTCCACCTCTCGATCAGGGGTGTTGCGACGACCAGTTGAACCCAAGCACCCTCCCGAGCACCACAGTGGTGCTCGGCGGCCGGCGCGGACCGGTCGTGGCGGGACAACGTCGCGGCGATGCGGGGTGTGCTCGTCAACCACGACGAAGTGGAGAGTGCGCCGAACCCTGCTGGCCGGACGCCACTACACCGACGCCCCAGGGCGTCCGCCCGCGCCGGCGGCGATCCGGCAGCACCTCGCCGACCGGCAGGTAGAACCGGACACCGAGGCGGGCACGGCCGCCGCCCCGGGTACCAGAACCACCTGGGGCCGAGCACTTCGTCGTCGGTGGTTCACCGGTCCACGGCGGCCTCGCACCCGTGATTCGGACGCGCCACCGGCCGTGATCGGGAGAACTGACGCCGGCACCAGGGTGCCGGGCGAGGCGAGCGCCACATCACCGAAATCACGAGTACTCGGTGGCGGTCGACGGCTGGCGGCGCTCTTGCGGGCTGATGAGTGCGCCGTGGTGGAAGCCGAGGCGCGGGTCGGACCAGGGGCGCAGGCCGTCGACGTGGTGGTGCAGGTCGGGCATCTTGACGCGGAGGCGCACGGTGCAGGCGGGGTAGTCGTAGACGGTGATGGTGTTGAGGCCGCGGTTGGCGGTGAACAGCAGGGTCTGGTCGGCGGAGACCTGGCAGGCGTAGACGCCGTCGACGAGGGTGCCGCGGGTGACGCGGAGCGCGGCGAGGAAGTGCTTGGTGCTCGCCAGGGCCGAGCCGCGGGTGAGGACGTCGAGCACCTGGCGCGCGGCCTGGCGCCCGGCTTTGACCTGGTGGCGCAGGTCGGGTCGTTCGTCGATGATCCGGAAGGAGGAGAAGTCGGCCAGGTCGATGAGGACGACGGTGTTGCTGCCGCCGGTGCAGTAGATGAGCTCCCGGTCGGAGAGGCAGACGTCGGAGTTGATGTGGGCGGGGATGTCGCCCGCGGCCGTCCAGTGCCGCAGGACGCGGCCGGAGTCGGCGTCGATCTCGAAGACGTACTCCTTGAAGTAGGCCATGGCCCACTCGTGCCAGTCGCGGCCTTCCTGCGGGACCACGCGGAAGGACAGGGCGTAGAAGCGGTCCTCGGTGGGGTGGGTGGCGACGTGCCAGCAGGTGGCGGGCAGCTCGACCACGCGGTGCGCGCGGCGTTCCAGGTCGAAGATGCCGACCTCGCACGCCTCGCCGCGGCGGGGGTGGTCCATGCCGCCGTAGACGAGGTGGCGGCCCGACGCGGTGCGCTTGATGGCGTGGGGGAGCTTCAGGCCGTGCGCGCCGATGTTCTCGGCGGCGGTCAGCCGGTTGACGTCGAACTGCCAGAAGGACTCGCCGACGGCGGTGATGCCGGTGGTCCCGTCCAGCCAGACCGCGTGGGTGCTGCCCTTGATCGAGGAGTCGGTCGGCTCGAAGCGCAGCGTGGACACCCGCTCGGTCTCCTCGGGGCGGGCGGTGTCGTAGAAGGCGAGGTGCTGTCCGGTGTTGCCGAGGAACCCGGTGCGACGGTCGGGGCTGAGGCTGATGGCGTGCCCGCCGGAGAGCCCGTCGTAGTACTCGATCCGTGAGGTGTGCCGCCCGCTGACCGGGTCGTAGTGGAACACGCACACTCCGGCCCGCCCCTCCAGGCCGTTGAGCCCGTTGCCGTCCAGGGCGATGTG
Source organism: Saccharothrix xinjiangensis (assembly GCF_039527585.1). Classification (NCBI taxonomy): domain Bacteria; kingdom Bacillati; phylum Actinomycetota; class Actinomycetes; order Pseudonocardiales; family Pseudonocardiaceae; genus Saccharothrix; species Saccharothrix xinjiangensis. Next base: position 32,343 of record NZ_BAAAKE010000032.1, read on the forward strand.
GAACGCGTAGGGGTAGCCGTCGAGTCCCGATCCGCGGCTGACTTCCTCGATCGGATTCATGCCTTGAGCGAATCACGCCTGACTCGGGCGAGCCATGTATCGATCGGGTGACGCTTCCGATCACCGCTCATCGTCGTCGCACGCGAGACCCCGTTGCGTGCCAACAGGAACCGGGCACGCAACGGAAGGGACCGCGGTTCACCGGGTAAGGACGTAGCCGTCGTCGGGGCGGTGGTCGCGGGAGCGGCGGAGGTCGGTGACGGCGAAGGTGCGTTGGACCCAGCGGTCGGCTCCGTCGTAGCGGGGGCGGAAGGGTGTGCGGCCGTGCACGGTGACGCGGTTGTCGATGACGGCCATGTCGCCGGGGGCGAGTCGGGTGGTGCGGGCGGCGGTGTCGAAGGCGTGGGCGAGTTCGGCCAAGGCGGCTTCGGCTCGCGGGGTCGTCGGGGTGATGGCGATCTGGGCGATCCGGATGTCGAGGTCGTCGACCGCCCCCGAGAGGACCGGTTGTGGTGCGCGGGTGGTGTTGTCGGTGCCGAAGGAGGGCGGCGGTCGGAGGACGAACTCGGGCGCGGACAGCACCTCTCGGGTGGCGTCGGGCAGCAGGGGCAGCGCTTCGCGCAGGCAGGCGGTGCGCAAGCCGGCGGTGCGGTCGTGGTCGGCGCGCAGGCACAGCAGCAGCACGTGGTCGGGTTCGTGGGGGTGGAAGGCGTTCTCGTTGTGGAAGGTCAGCAGCGCCGATCCGGCGTTGCCGGAGAAGTTCTCCCTGCCCGGTACGGGCACGACGTCCTGGACGAGGGCGCCGGACTTCTCGGCCAGGTAGGCGATCGGGTCGCCGAGCCCGCAGGCCACCATGGCGAGCACCGCCGCGGCGACGGTGGGCTCGCGCTGCACCGAGTCCGGCGCGGACGGTGTGGCGGGTAGTGCCGCGTCGTCGATCGGGAGCCCGTGGATCACCAACACCCCCTGGGGACCCGAGTGGCGTCGGAACCGGCGCACCTCGCGCCGCAACGGCAGAGGAGCCTCCTCCCAGGCGTCCCGAGCGCGGGCGACCCACTCCGGCGCGTCCACTCGGCACCGGTGGTCGGAGCGCAGATCACGCGCCAGGCGCTCGACCTGAGCGGTGTCGGACGGCACCAGTTCCAGTTCCGCGGTGACGGTCTCGGTGGTGGCGGGCTCGGACATCGGCTGTTCGCTCCTGGTTCCGGTGCGGTCGTCGGGTCAGTGCCGCAGGGCGGCCACGGCGTCGGCGACGTAGTGGTCGCCGAAGCGGAGCAGCGGCGCGTACTGCGCCGCTCTCCGGTGGCGCATCAGGCGCAGCTCGCCCACGGCGTTGTCCGGGCCGTCGGGCAGTTGGGCGATGGAGCGTTGCAGGCGCACCATCGAGTAGGCGAGCGTGACGTGCCGTTCGCCGTCGATCAGGTCGGCTTCGAGCAGCGCGTCGCGTGCGGCGGCGAGTTCCGGGTCGCGGGCGGCGAGTTGCTCGTAGGGCTCGGGCATCACGGCGAGCAGGTCCTTCATCGCGGCGCGGAAGACCTTGTAGCCGCGGTGCTGCCGACCGCTCAACGGGCGCACCACTTCGGGCGGTTGCATGGTGGGGCGCACGGCGGCGGTGTAGTACTCGACCGGCATCGTGCTCGCGTGGGTCATGGCCGCGGGGAAGCCGCGCACGAAGGTGGTCGCGTGGTCGAGCCGCCGCAGCGCGTCCCGGGCCGAGCCGTGGCGCAGGTGGTGCGCGGCGTCGGTCACCGCGACCGCCGCGCAGACGTTGAACAGCACGTGCACCTGGTGCCCGACGATCCACCGCGCCGTCCACCGCTCTTCCACCGAGGTCTCGTCGGTGGCCCGCGCAGCGGGGAGCGGCTCGTCGAGGGGGGCGTCCGGGGCGGTGGCGTCGGTCAGGTCCAGCACGGCGCGCGCCATGCCCGCCGTCTCGACCGCCAGATCGGTACCGGACAGCGGCGCCTCGCACAGGTCCTCCAGACCGCGCTGCACGACCGAAGCGCCGTGCAGGGCCGCCTGCCGGTCGGTCAGGTCCACCTCGCGCACGCGGAAGAACGACTGGCTGGCCGACTCGGCCGGCAGGTCCTCACCGACCACGGCCGCGCCCTGAGCGGTCAGCACCGCCACCAGCTCACCCGCGACCGCCGATGCCCGGCGCAGGGCGGCGGTGCGCTCCACAGGGCCGGCGTGTGTCGGCACCGAGGCCAACGCCGCGGCGGTCCGCCGCGCGCGAAGGCGGACAGGGAGGTCGAGGTCCGGAACGGTCCCTCCGGGTCGCGGTTCCCTGAACACGGCGACAGGGGGATATCGGGCGGCCGTTGAAGCGTCCACGACCTCGATTATCATGGCCGGTCGACTTCGCGGCACCCGCCGATCGGGTATGACGAGGCCGCGGTGCGCAAGTCGACGACCGATGCGGCATCTTGGGAAGACGGATGAATCCGCAGGCTCACGGGCAAGCCGGGCGACCATGCTCTACCGGCATGAGGCACAGACGAGTCCGCAAGCGTCCAGGATGCTGAACACCCATCATGGGGTCGACACGGATGGATCAATTCACAAGACGTTCTCGAACGTGGAGTGATCGACGGAAATTCCACGTGAGAAAGCCTCGTGCGGACACGGTGCTCTCATGCGGTTGGCCTATCGCGGTCGACCGGCATTCGGTCCTACGGTGGGGACCGTACGGCCGATGACCGCATGAGTGAGCACGGGGCAGCACGCCTGCCGCGCCACCACCCTGCTGCGGGACGGATACCGGACAACGTGGTTGTGACCGGAACGGCTTCGGTCACGTCGGAAACCGCGTCACTTGTGAATGAACCGCATTTCGTGGTGGTTCCATGACGTCGTGCGGCGCCACCGTGCGATGAACAGAATGCAGGAGGGTATTCGGCATGCGCTTTGCGCGAAGTCTGCGATCGTGGAAATCCGTCGTCGCGGCACTGGTGGGAGTGGGCGCGCTCGTCCTCACGGCGACACCCGCCCTGGCCGCGGGGGACCGGTACGTGAACCTGCACCAGTGCGTCTATTCCAACGGAACCTTCCTCTACACCAACCTGCTGCCCAACACGCCCAACACGCCGTTCAACACCGGGACGAACATCTCCGACACGCGCGACACCGTCGCCAGGTGCGGCCCCGCCGTCGCCGGGTGGTCGCTCAACACCGCCAACGTGTCGGTGCTGTCGCTGGACCGCGTCCGGGGCCGCTACCTGAACCTGCACCAGTGCGTGTACTCCAACGGCAGCTACCTCTACACCAACCTGCTGTCCAACACCCCCAACGCGCCCTTCAACACCGGCACGAACCTCTCCTACGCCAGCGACACCACGGCGAGGTGCGGCCCGGCGGTCGGTGGCTGGTCGCTCAACACCGCCAACGTGGCCGTGCTCTCCCTGGACCTGGCCTCCGACCGGTACCTGAACCTGCACCAGTGCGTCTACTCCAACGGCCGGTTCCTCTACACCAACCTGCTGTCCACCACGCCGAACACGCCGTTCAACACCGGGACGAACATCTCGTCGACGAGTGACACGGTGGCGAAGTGCGGTCCCGCGGGTGGTGGCTGGTCCCTCGACACCCCCAACGTGGCCGCGCTCTCGCTGGACCTGACCCCCGGCACACCCTGACGGACGACGACCCACCTCCGGGTCCTGAGCGAGTCCTGCGCCGACGCCGGGTCGCTGTGGCACCGCACCAGGTGCCACAGCGACCCGGCAGGTCGTTCCCGCCGGCAGGTCTGCTTCCGAGATGCGTGTCCCTGTTGGTCGGTGGTGGTGGTGTTGACTCGCCTTCGCCGGGAGCCGGTGGTGGAGTGGCGTCGCACGGCAGCCTGCGGTTTGTCCTCGATGGCCCGACGGGATCGGGCACGTCGGCGGCGCGGATCTCCAAGCCCGACGATCGACGACGATCAGCCGTGGCGGGGTTCTGACCTCCGAGTTTCCACATCCCGTTCGCGCGGCGGTGTCCGTGCCGGCCTGGAGGACGACGAGGGTCTTCCCATCGCCGAGTCGTCGCCAGGGTCGTCGTAGTGGAGCTTCGCCCCGTCGGCGGGGGAAGAAGTGGCCACTCCGACCTCAACGAGCGGTGTCGTCCTGGTGCGCGGGGGTTCTCGGCCGTGGTCGAGCGGTGGGGGGCAGGAAGCGCCAGACGAGCGCGGCGGCCGCGATGGTGACGGCTGCGGCGACGGTGACGGCGGAGGTCATGCCGTCGATGAAGGCTTCCCGGGCGTCGCCCAGGGAACGGGTCCGCAGCGGCTCGGGCAGGTGCTCGGCCCGCGTCCAGGTGTCCAGGAGCGAGGTGTCGACCGGCAGGTGCGCGGTGGAGGCGGCGGCGAGGATCGAGCCTTGGACCGCGACGCCGAGGCAGGCGCCGATCTGCCGGGTGGTGTCGTTGATCGCCGAGCCCAGCGCGGCCCGGTCCGCCGGCGTCGCGGCCATGACAGTCTCGGTGCCGGCGGTCGCGACGAGGCCCGCGCCGAATCCCGCGACGAGTTGGAACAGCAGCACGTGCGGGTAGCCGGAGTCCGCGTCTGTCGTGGACAGTGCGATGAACGCGGCGCTGACGATTCCCAGCCCGACCAGGATCGGCGGCCTCTCGCCGTGCCGGGAGAGCAGGGGCAGCGCGGCGCCCGCGCCCGCGGTGAGCGCGATGGCCAGCGGCAGGGTGCGCAGCCCGGCCTCCCACGGGCTGTACTCCAGGACCCCTTGCAGGTGCAGGGTGACGACGAACAGCGCGCCGTACAAGCCGAAGGACGTCATCGCCAGGGCGAGGGCGGCCATGCCGAGGCGTGGCCTGCGCAGCAGTGCCGGTGGCAGCATCGGGTGGCGGGCGCGGACCTGCCAGGCGGCGAACGCCGTCAGCAGCACCACGGCCACGACGTAGCCGGCGAGCACGGAGGTGTCGGTCCAGCCACGACCGGGGCTCTCGATGATGGCCCAGACCAGCGCCACCAGGCCCGCCGCGGACAGCACCACACCCAGCGCGTCCACGCGCGTCGCACGCGGCGCGTGCGATTCGGGTACCACCAGCAGCGCGGTGACGATCCCCGCCGCCGCCGCCGGCACGGTGGCCCAGAACCCGGCCCGCCAGGAGAACAGCTCCACCAGCCACCCGCCGACGATCGGTCCGGTCATCCCGCCGACGCCGGCGGCGGCCGCCCACCCGGCGATGGCCCGGCGGCGCAGCGCGGGCTCTGGGAACAGGGTGGTGATGATGGACAGGGTGGCGGGCATCAGCAGCGCCGCGCCGGCTCCCATGCCGCCGCGGGCCGCGATCACCTGCCAGGGCTGCGCGGCGAGCGCACCGCAGGCCGCGGTGGCGCCGCACAGCGCCAGTCCGGTGATGAAGGCCCGTCTGCGGCCGATCCGGTCGGTGACCGCGCCGGTGGCCAGCACCGTGCCGCCCAGGACCAGGGCGTAGCCGTCGACGACCCACTGCACCTGGGACAAGGACGGCGCCAGGTCGCGTTGCAGGTCGGGGATGGCGACGTTGAGCACCGTGAAGTCCATGCCCAGCAGGAACACCCCCGAACAGACCACGACGGCGGCGGCCCAGCGCCGTCCGGCGCCGGTGGTGGACGTGCCGGTCACGAGGCGTGCTCCCCGACTGCCGTGCGCAGGTCCTGGTGCAGCCGGGTGGTCACGGCCTCGGCGTGCGCGACGGGGAAGGTGTGCCCGCCGGGGAACAGTCGGGGGGTTGTCGGGGTGGTGGCCAGGTCGTTCCAGGCGGCGAGTTGGGCGAGGGTGGCGGCCGGGTCGTCGTGGCCGCCGTAGACCGCGAGGTCGCAGTCCAGCGGTGGTTCGTCGTGGTGGCGGTGTTGCAGGAGCAGCAGCAGGTCGCCCACCACGGGCAGGTACGCGGTCGCCAGCCGCGCCGGGTCGTCGAGGGCGTTCGCGCGGAACCCGAGGAGTTCTGCGGCGCCGAGGTGCCCGGCGGCGAGCAGTTCGCCTGCCATCGCGTGGTAGGCGCCCAGTTGGGGTGGGGGGAACCCGGACACGGCCAGCAGCGCCGGCGGGCGGCGGTGGGCGCGTTGCAGCCGGCAGGCGGTGGTGAAGGCCAGCAGGGCGCCGAGGCTGTGGCCGAACAGGGCGAACGGCCGGGGGTCGGCCTGGGCGGTGACGAGGTCGGCCAGGGCCTTGGTGAGGGCACGGGTGTCGGTGGCGCAGGGCTGGTCGACCAGCGGGCCGCGACCGGGCAGCTGCACCGCGCACAACTCGACGTCCTGCGGGAGCACCGAGCACCAGGGCAGGTAGAACTCCGGTCCCAGGCCGGCGGGTGGCAGGCAGTACGCCCGCCACCGGGCATGCGGGCGGTGGGTGAGCACGGCGATCGTGCCGACGACGGCCGTCACCGCGGTCGGGCCTGCGCGGCGGATCGCGGGGCCTGTGCGGCGGGACGTTGGTCGGGGATGTCGCCGTCGCCGGTGGCGGGGGCGTCGGTGCCGGGTGCGGATCGCCCGAGCCGGGAGTGCAGGCGTTGCGCCAGCGCGGTCACGCTGGGCGCGCCGACCATCTCCACCACGGCCACGTGGCAGCCCAGGCTCCGGTTCACCGCGGTGGTGAACTCGGCGGCCATCAGGGAGTCCACGCCGAGCTGGTCCAGCCGGCGGCCCCGGTCGACGCGATCGGGGGTGGTCTGGAGGACCCGGGCGAGGAGCTCGGTCAGGGCGTCCTCGATGAGCGCGTGGGCCTCGGTGTGGTCGGCCTTGGCCAGCGCGTCGCGCAGCCGGTCCGCGGCGGTGTCCTGCTCGGTGGACAGCACCGCGGCGGTGCGCGGGGAGGCGAAGGCGGGCAGGAACCGCGCCATCCGGTCCCAGTGGATGTCGCCGACCACGACGACCTCGGCGTCGGGTCGGTCGAGCAGGTCGTCCAGCTCTCGCAGGGCCTCGGCCACGGGCATCACGTCGAACAGCCTGCCGAGTTCCTCGGTGCGGCCGGTGCGGTGGATGTAGCCGGTGTCGCCGATGCCGCCCCACTGGACGGCCAGGCCGGGCAGCCCGGCCCGGCGGCGGTCGCGGACCAGTGCTTCCAGTGCGGCGTTGGCCGCGACGTAAGGCGCTTGGCGGACGTTGCCGACGCACGAGGCCACCGAGCTGTAGGCGACGAAGAAGTCGAGGTCGCGGTGGCGGGTGAGCCGGTCGAGCAGGTGTCCGGCGGTCAGCTTGGGCGTCAGGACGGCGCGCAGGTGGTCGTCGGTGAGGTCGGTCAGCGGCGCGTCGTGCAGGACCATGGCCGCGTGGACCACGCCGGCGAGCCGTCGACCGGAGGCGTCCAGACCGGCCAGGACGCGGTTGATCGCGGTGGGGTCGGCGGCGTCGGCGGCGTGCGCCTCGACGTGCGCGCCGAGCGCCCGCAGGTCGGCCAGGAGTTCGCCGGCCCCGGGCGCGTCGAGGCCGCGTCGGCTGATCAGGACCAGGTGGCGGGCGCCGCGGGTGGCCAGGTGCCGGGCGGTGGCGGCGCCGAACCCGCCCAGGCCCCCGGTGACCAGGTACGCCGCGTCGGCGTCGAGGTCCCCCCGGACGCGCTGCGCCGTGACGGGGACGGGTTCGTCGAAGGTGATCACGACCTTGCCGGTGTGCCGGGAGTGTTGCAGGCAGGTGAACGCCTCGCGGATGCGCCCGGCCGGGTAGACGCGGTGGGGCAGCGTCCGGTAGGTCCCGGACCGGATCGCCCCGTCCGCCTCCGCCAGGGCCGTCGCCATGTGCTCGGGCTCGGTGAAGGCGGCGGAGAGGTCCACGCCGAACAGCGACAGGTTCTCGGTGAACGGCGCCAGCGGCAGCGAGGTGTCGGCGAGGAAGTCGCGCTTGCCCAGTTCCAGGAACCGGCCGTGCGGCTTGACCACCTCCAAGCCGCGGACCAGGGCTTCGCCGGCGAGGGAGTTGAGCACCACGTCGACGCCCCGGCCGTGGGTGAGGTCACGGACCTGGTCGGCGAAGTGCAGGCTGCGGGAGTCGAGGACGTGTTCCACGCCGAGCAGGTGCAGCAGGTCGCGTTTGGCGGGGGTGCCGGCGGTGGCGATGACGTGGGCGCCGACGTGCCGGGCGTACTGGAGGGCGGCCAGGCCGACGCCGCCGGCCGCGCCGTGCACCAGCACCGTCTCCCCCGCGGACAGGCGTGCGAGGCGGTGCAGGGCGTGGTGCACGGTCAACGCCACCAGCGGCAGGGTCACGGCCTCGGCGCACGTCGTGCCCGCCGGCACCGGCAGGGTCTGCTCGACGGGCGCCGCGACGTGGGAGCCGAAGCACCCCGTCGTCACGCAGACCACCCGGTCGCCGAGGGCCCGACCGGTGACGTCCGCGCCGACGGCGACGACCTCGCCGGCGCACTCGAACCCGATCTCGGCGGTGTCCGCCCGGCGGCGCGGGGGAGCCGGCACCAGGCCGGTGGCGATCATGACGTCGCGGTAGTTCAGCGCGGCGGCCTCGACCGCGACCACCACCTCACCCCGCCCCGGCGTCGGCGGGGCTGTGGTCTGCCAACCCAGGCGGTAGCGGGGGCCGTGGTCGGACAGGGTGAGGGTGTAGGAGCCGCGCGACGGCACGAGCGGGTCGACCGGCGCGTGGAGGCGGGGGACGAACCGCCCGCCCGCGGTGAGCAGGACCTCGTCATCGTCGGACCGCGCCGAGAACTCCCGCGCGAGGTGGCCGGCCAGGGCGTCACCGGTCCCGGTCAGGGCCACCCGCCGCGTGGTCAACCGGGGGTGCTCGTTGGCCAGCGTCCGCGCCGCACCCCACAGGGCCGCCGCGCCCGCGGACAGCACGGGAGCGGTGCCCTGGCGGGCGGGAACCACCACCCACACCGTGACCTCGACGTGCTCGGGCACCTCCGCGGCGGCCAGCGCGCGCAACACCGCGCAGTGCCGCACCGCCTGCTCGGTCACCTCGGCCGACGCGAAACCTTCGGACGTGCCGGCCAGCAGCACGACGTCGACGGGGCCGCGACCCCGCGACAGCAGCGCGGTCCACCGGAGGGCGTCCTCGTCGACGACGACGTGGTGCGCCCGGGTAGCGCCGAGCGCGCTCAGCACCTCCTGCTCGGACACCGGGGGCCTTGCCGCGCCGGGCAGCCGGCCGATCAGCCACCGCCGGGTGCCCGTGGCTGCGGGATCGGGCGCGGTCACCGCGACGGGCGCGGGTCGGTCGCCCCGCGCGGCGAGGAGCACGGAGTGGTCGCCGCAGGTGTCGTCCTCGGTCTGCACGACGTCGCGGAAGCCGCAGCGCGCCAACAACCCCGGCCAGCTCTGCCTCGCGGGCATCGGACCGAGGGGGCGCAGGTCGGGGTCCTCGATCTCCCAGAAGGAGCGCAGCAGGCCGAAGGTCGCCGCCAGCCCGTCGAGGTCGTGGAACTCCAGTGCCAGCAGCTGCCCGCCCTCGGCGAGCAGTTCCCTCACCCGGTGCAGGGTGCGGGTCAGGTCGCGGGTGGCGTGCAGCACGTTGGCGGCGACCACCAGGTCGAACGAGCCGGGGGTGAAGCCCTGCTCGACGGGGTCGGTGTCGAGGTCCAGCACCCGGTGGTCGAGGAAGTCGAAGGCGGCGAAGCGCTCCGCGGCCGCGGGGAAGAACGCGGGGGAGACGTCGGTGTAGGTGTAGCGGGTGCGGTCGGCCGGCAGCAGCGGCAGCAGCGAGGCGGTCACACCGCCGGTGCCGGCACCGACCTCCAGGACCCGCAGCGGCCGGTCGGCGGGCCACTGGGCGACCAGGGCCCGCACCAGCTCGGCGGCCACCCGGTTGTGGTGGCGCAGCAGGCCGGAGCTGTCGTACATGCGGGCGGCCAGGGTGTCGGGCTCGGCGAACAGCAGGTCCAGCGGATCGCGCTCCCCGCGGAGCACGGCCGCCAGGTGCCGCCCGCACACACCGTGGGCCAGGTGTGCGGTGGCCTCCTGCGGGTGGTCGGCCAGCACGGCCCGGAACACCTCGTGCGCCCTCGGTCCCGCGCCCCACGTCCAGCGCTGCTCACCGATGGCGGTGAGCAGGCCGTGCCGCGCGGCCAGGTCGATCAGGACTGCCAGCACCCGGTGGTGCTCGGGCAGCACACCGGCTTCGGCCAGGGCGGGGATCGTGACGTCGGTGCGGTCGGGCAGCAGGTCCCGCAGGGCTGCTGCGGTGAAGTGCGACACCATCTCCCGCGTGCGCAGGCGCAGTTCGGCGAAGGTATCGGGTTGCCACCGCTCGCTCAGCGCGGCGAGGGCCGGCTTGGCGGCGGCCATCACGGCGGGCGGCGCGGGCAGCGGGCTGGGGGCGGCGGGTGTGCCGGGCAGTGGAGCCGCCCGGAGGGTTTCCACCAGCCACGTCCGGGCAGTCGGGCGGGTGCCGGCGAAGAGGCGGGCCCGGCACCCCGACAGTTCCAACGCCACGGTGCCGTCGGGATCGGTGATCACGAGGTCCCACCGGACCTCTCGGTGGTCGGCGGTGAGGAGCCGCACGTGGGCGAGCCCGGTGGCGGGCATCGCCTGCCAGCAGCGGACCGCGTCGAACCCCACGGGCAGGTATGCCACGGGATCGGCGGTGCGGCAGGCCAGGAGCAGCGCCGCCTGCAACGCGCCGTCCAGCAGGGTGGGGTGCGCCTGGTGCCGGGCGTCGGGCTCGACTGCGGTGGTGTACTCGGCCAGTACCTCGTCGTCCCCGGCGCGCAACCGCGTCACGGTCCGGAACGCCGGTCCGTAGGGCAACCCGGCTCGGGCGCAGTTCGCGTAGTGCTCCTCGGCGGTGATGGTCCGTGACAGGCGCGCGGTGACCGCCGGCACGTCCAGCGCGGGCGGCCGTCCGGCGAACGACCGGCGGACCCGGCCGCGGACGTGGTCGGTCCAGTCCCCGTGGTCCCCGGTGCGGGAGGACACCGTCAGGCCCGCGTCCCGGCCGACCGCGGTGTGCAGGTGGACCGGGTCGCCCGGATCGTCCCGGTCGCCCCACGGCAGGGACAGCGCCCGCTCGATCGCCACGCGGACCAGCTCCACCGGTCCGTCGAACAGCTCCCGACCGGCGGCCAGCGCCAGGTCCAGGTGCCCCGCGGCGGGCATCACCACGGCGTCGCCTACCCGGTGGTCGGCCAGCCAGCCCAGCCGGTCCGGGTCGAGGGCGTGGGACCACACCGGGTCCGGGCCGGGGTGCCGGTCGCCCAGCAGCGGGTTGGACCGGTGCCGGACGTCCCGCACCGGTCCCTCCAACCACCAGTCCGGGTGGCCGTTCCAGTGCCGCTCGCGCTGCCAGGGCAGGGCGGGCAGGTCCACCACCCGACCGGGGCGGGGGAAGGACGCGGTCCAGTCCACGTCCGCGCCGACGGCCACCAGCCTGGCCCGCGCGGCGTCCAGCGCCGCGGTCCCGGCCACCGCGCGGGTCGTGGTGGGCACGATCGCCACCGGCTCGGCGCACTCGGCCGTGACGCGGCGCAGGTAAGCGCCCAGGACCGGGTGTGGGCCGATCTCCACCAGCACGTCGCACCCCTGCCGCCGAACCAGCGCGGTGACCGCGTCGGCGAACAGCACCGGCCGGCGGACGTTGCGCCACCAGTACTCGGCGTCCAGCCCCGCACCGTCGACCACCTCGCCGGTGACCGCGGACACCAGGGCGATCCGGCAATCCCGGGGTTCCGCCCCGGACAGGGCGGTCACCAGGTCGTCGCGCAGCGCGTCCATCACGGGGCTGTGGAACGGGTAGTCCAACTCCAGGTCGCGGAAGAACACCCCGCGTTCCCGCGCGGCCTCGGCCAAGGCCCCCAAGGCGTCGGCCGCACCGGACACGGTGACGTCACGCGGGCTGTTCACCGCGGCGACCCACACCTTCCCGGCGCACCCCGTCTCCGCCAGCAGGAGTTCGACGCCCGGGGCGTCCAGGCCGATCGCGGCCATCCGCCCGGTGCCGGCGGCGGCGGCCTGGGCGCGGCTGCGCTCGGCGACCACCCGGCACGCGGCGGCCCGGTCCAGCGCCCCGGCGCAGTAGGCGGCGGCCACCTCGCCCACGCTGTGCCCGGTCACCGCCGCCGGCGTGACACCCCGCGCCGCCAGGGCCGCGACCAACCCCGCCTGCACCACGAACAGCAGCGGCTGCGCGACCTCGGTGAGCTCCCACCGCCCGGGGTCGGGCGTGGCGAGTTCGGCGGACACCGACCACCCCAGCAACGGGGTCAGCACCTCGTCCAAGAGGACGACCTCGGCGCGGAACGCGGCGTCCTCCGCGAGCAGCTCGCGGCCCATCCCGGCCCACTGCGAGCCGTTGCCGTCGAAGACGAAACCGATGCGCCCCCGGGCGACCGCCTCCGCGGCGGCCCCGTCGAGGACCGCGTCCCCGTCGGCCAGCGCCCGCAGCGCCGAAGCGGCCTGCCCGGGGTCGGTCGCCAGCGCCGCGATGCGCTGCCCGTGCCTGCCCCGCCGCCGGCACGAGGTGTACGCGACGTCGTAGAAGCGGGCCGGCTCGGTCCGCTCCAGCAGGTCCGCCCACCGCCGAGCCGCCTCGGTCAGCGCTTCGGCGGTGTGGGCCGTGACGAGGACCGGCAAGGCGCCGTGGGCCACGATGTCCGAAGCGGGCACCGGGGGCGCGTCCGTGAGCACCAGGTGGGCGTTGACCCCGCCGAACCCGAACCCGCTGACCCCGACCACCGCCGGTCCGTCACCCGAGGACAACGGCGACGAGCAGCTGACCGGGCACAGCCCCAGACCGGTGAAGTCGATCTCCGCGCGAGGTTCGTCGAGGTGCAGTGTCGCGGGGATCCGTCGCTCGCGCAGCACCAGCACCGCCTTGAGCAGGCCCGGTATCCCCGCGGCGGCCTCCAGGTGGCCCAGGTTGGACTTCACCGACCCGATCGGCAGCGGACCGGCGCCGTTGCGCCGCCGTCCCAGCGCCTGGCCCAGGGCCGTGCACTCGGCCGGGTCGCCGGCCTGGGTGCCGGTGCCGTGCGCCTCGACGTAGGCCACCTCCTCGGGCGCGACGCCCGCCTCCGCGTACACCCGTTCCAGCAGGTCGGCCTGTGCCCGTGGGTTGGGCAGCGCCAACCCGCCGGTGCGGCCGTCGGTGTTGGTGCCGCTCGCCCTGATCACCGCGTGCACCCGGTCGCCGTCGGCCAGCGCCGCCGCCAACGGCTTGAGCACCAGCACCCCGGCGCCCTCGGCGCGCACGAAGCCGTCCGCGCGGGCGGAGAACGGCCGGCACCGCCCGGTCGGCGACAGCATCGACGCCTGCGAGAACCCGATGAACCCCGACGGGCTCAGCAGCACGTTCACCCCGCCGGCCAACGCCAGACCGCCGCGCCCCGACCGCAGCACCTCGCACGCCCGGTGCACCGCCACCAACGCCGACGAACAGGCCGTGTCCACCGCCGCCGACTCGCCGTGCAGGTCCAACGCGTACGACACGCGGTTGGCCGCGTTGCAGGACGCCATCCCGCTCAACGAGTACGGGTTGATCGAACGCGACCGCTGCATCTGCAGGTCGCCGTAATCGTGCGAAGACACCCCGATCAGCACGGCGGTGTCGCCGCCCGCCAGGTCCGCCGCGGCGATCCCGGCGTCGTCCAACGCCTCCACCGCGCACTCCAACACCAGGCGTTGCTGGGGGTCGATCCGCGAGGCCTCCTTCGGCGAGATCCCGAAGAACCGCGCGTCGAACCCGGCGACGTCGTCCAGGAAGCCACCCGCCGCCGTGTACGACTTCCCCGGCCGCGCACCACCCCCGGACACGAACCCCGCGCTGTCGAACCGGTCCTCGGGCACCGTCCCCACCAGGTCCCGGCCGCCGTCCAGCACCTCCCACAACCCGTCCAGCGACCGCACGCCACCGGGCAGCCGACACCCCACCCCCACGATCGCCACCGCGGACGAATCCCGGACAGCGTCGAACATCGACATGCACACCTCATCGCGATGGGGACCTGAACGGAGTGAATGTAATCGGATCTCTCGCACTGAGTGCACATGAAGTCACTCGATGTAGTGACACGGTGGAGTCGTTCGCCCGGCATGGAGAAGCCGGACAGTGGTCACATCGCGGAAGAAGTCCACGGACGGTCCACCGAATCACGCATCGGCAGCCCTGACCCCGGCGAACCCGAGGTCGGCGACTGGTAGTCACTCATCCCCTCTGGCCCATGGCCTACCGGCCACCGCCTTGGCCGTGGACACCACCACCGCCACGAGCGCGTTCGCCACGTCGATGTCCGTGCCGATGGACACCGCCTAAAGGCGGGTCGCGCGTAGGAGGTTGCCGTCCGGGTCGATCAGCACCACTCGGGTCCGGCTCCGCCACCGGGAATCGCGCGTGCGGCCGGGCCTGGTCACTTGCCTGCCGGCGAGCGGATGTCGATCCGGGCCGCAGGATGAACTCGGCAGGCGGCAACCGGGGGATCAACCTCGGTGGGCGCCGTGCGGTGATCCGGTGCCGGGACACCGGATCACCGTGTGCGTGTCCTGGGCGGACCAGCCGCCGTCGAACTCAAGCGACTCGGCACGGAGTCGCCATCCGTCTTCTTCGATTCCTCTTCTGAACCGAAAGAACCGCAGGCCATGGAAGAGCCTGCGGCGATTCCCTGCGTGACCATCGCACTGATCAGGGAGGTGTCAATGCCCTCGCCGCCCTCCAAGAGGACACGGGACTTGAGAAGGTCGACCCATCGGCAGTTCGCTCACCGGCCGCCTCGGCGGATGCCGCGCACAGCCCCGATGATCTCTATGAAGGCGAGTCGGGGGTCGTCTCGGTCAGGCGGTGCGGGGGAGGTTTTCGTCGCGGTATCGGCGATGCGCGTGTCCGCACTGCGGACAGCGGTAGGGCCGGGCGATCCACTCGCCCGGCCTTTACCCGCGTGGAGGTCAGCTCTTGAACGCGTCCTTGACCTTTTCGGCTGCCTGCTTGAGGTTGCCCTTGGCCTGGTCACCCTTGCCTTCGGCTTCCAGGTCGCGGTCGTCGGTGGCGTCGCCGACCGTCTCCTTGACCTTGCCCTTGAGTTCGTCGGCCTTGGCGTCGAACTTGTCGTCGGTGCTCATACTCGCGAGTTCCCTGCCGCCGAGGTGCCGAAACCAGTCGAGCGGCAGCGATGCAGACCACATCGGCGAGCCCGCGTCCCGGGCCTCATGCCCCGTCGCCGGGCCAGTCCAGCGCACACGCCTTCCGGCCCCGGACGTCCGCTAAGCCTCCACAGGGGCAAGCGAACACCGTCGACCCACCATCAGCCCTGCTCGGCTGTCGTGGGTTCCAACACCACCACCGGAGCGGAGTCCGGCGAGAGGTAGAAGTGATCGGGGAAGTAGTCGATGTGCGCGTGCTCGCCGACCGTCCCGTCCTCGGCCAAGCCGAGGACATTGCGCGCGAGCACGCTGAACGCCGACCGCTCTCCGCTGATCGTCAACGTGGATCGGTCGACGTCGGAGGTGACCACCACCTTGCCGCTGGGCGCGGTGACGATGTCGACGGCTCCCCGTGCGAGGTCGTAGGGCGCGGGGTCGCCCGACCGGTCGAGCGCGAACCACCCGGTTCCCGCGTCGATGGCGTGGCCGAGTTCGGCCGGCGCGTCGCGGTCACCGCTCACTTTGATCTCATTGGTCCCGGGTGCGCACAGCACTCGCAACTCGGTCATGGAATGTCACCTGGCCAGGGGGTCGACAGGTCGATTGTCCGTGGGCCGGCATGCAGGGTCGGGGGTGCGCATCGGCTGTCGCCCGCGGAGCGGGAGGTGCCGGCGTCGAGCGTGGTCGCGGCGCTCGAGTCCGGGCTGGTCGAGGGCTATGAGCAGGCGGCGGTGACGTGTTCCGGGGATGTCGTCGATGAGCAGGGCCTCGGGTCGTCGCGATCAAGGGATGGCTGACCCGCGCCGATGCGCCCTAGGCTGACCGGGCCGACCGCCGCACCCGACAGGTGCGCCTGCGCCGAGGGGACTTCGCCGATGAGCCGGGACTTCGTCCAGCGGGTGTTCGAGATCGTCGACGCGCGCGACGCCGCCGGGTTCGCCGCGCTGTTCGCACCGGACGGCCGCATCGTCTTCGGCAACGGGGCGCCGATGACCGGGCCGGACGAGGTCGAGGTGGGTGTCCGGGCGTTCTTCGGCACGATCGCCGGCCTGGCCCATCGGGTCGAGCGCGAGTGGCAGGTCGGCGACGACACGGTCATCGACCTCGTGGTCACCTACCGACGGCTCGACGGCGGCGAGGTCGTCGTGCCCGCCGCGGTGATCTGGACGCGCGACGCGGATGGCCTGTTCCGGGACTACCGCGTCTACTTCGACCTCGCGCCGCTGTACGCCTGAACCGCCCGGCGATCACTGGACCGCGCCCAAGCCGCCAAGACGCCTCGCACCGTGCGGCGCGACGCGGATCATGGGGGTGAGAACCCGTGCCGGGGGGTATGCCGAGGACTGCGGCCGCGGAGGTGGATCGGCGCGAGTCGGGGAAGGGCCGGAGGCCCTCGGGAGAGGAATCGAGGTCGCCGACATGACCGAGCGGAGCGGGGACGAGAGGGCCCGAGGGTCGGAGGGTGGCGAGCCCGCGGACGACGGCACCGGTGCGAGCGCCGGTATCAGCCGCAGGGACGAGGCGAAGCCCGCCGCCGAGCAGGAGGAAGCCCCCGGCGAGCCCGATTGGTCGCTGCCGGCCTGAGGGGATGAGGCCGGGGCCGACGCCGAGGGCGTCGGGGCACCCGCGCACCGCGACCCCGGCCGGGCCGGAGCCTCGGAAGTCCGGGAACAGGTCGACGATCCGCCCCGGGCGGCGCTCCGACGACCTCCGGCCCGGGAAATCCGGTCGCACCCGGCGTGTTCGAACGGCTACTCTCCGGTTGTCCCTTGGCCGGAAGGTGCATCAGTGGATCCCCAGGTACTAGCTGCGCAGCACTGGCTCAACCAGACCTACGGCGGCGTCAACGGCTGGGTTCCCCTCGACGAGAACGGGCAGACCGGCTGGCCCGTGATGTACGGCCTGCGCCGCGGGTTGCAGCACGAACTCGGCATCTCGCCGGTGACGTCGGGCTTCGGCCCGACCACCACGGCGGCGTACAAGGCGCAGGTCGGCCAGATCAACGGCGGCACCACCAGGGAGAGCCTGCTGCGGCTGCTCGGCGCGGCCCTGTGGTGCAAGGGCTACCCCGGCTTCTACGACGGCGCCCCGATCAACTGGACGACCCTCAGCACGTCGGTCGGCTGGGTCCGCGACGACCTCGGGCTCGGCTCGGCCAACCCGCACGTCGACGTGAAGCTGATGGCCTCGCTGCTGACGATGGACGCCTACGTCCAGCTCGGCTCGGGCACCAGCGCGATCCGCGACGTCCAGCGCTGGCTGAACGCGACGTACCTCAACCGCGCCGACTTCGCGATCGTGCCGTGCGACGGCATCTACGGCCGCCAGGTGCAGACCGCCGTGCTGTACGGCCTCCAGTACGAGATCGGCATGGCCGACGGCGTCGCGAACGGCAACTTCGGTCCCGGCACCCGCGACGGCATCCGCAACCACGCCGGCGTCGCGCAGGGCTCCGTGGACGGCGCGAAGCGGTTCGTCCGGCTCTACCAGGCCGTACTGCGCTTCAACCGCTACGACGCCCCGTTCAACGGCACCTTCGACGGTGCGACGGCCGACCACACCCGCCTCTTCCAGTCGTTCATGGAGCTCCCGGTCACCGGCGGCGGGAACTACAGCACCTGGTGCGCGCTGCTGGTCTCGTCGGGTGACACCGGCATCCCGACCAGGGGTTTCGACACCAACAAGCAGCTCACCGCCGCCGAGGCGCGTGGAGCCGTGCAGGCCGGCTACACGACGGTGGGGCGCTACACCGTCGGCGCGAACAAGTTCATCACCGCCGGCGAGCTGGACGGACTGCGCGCGGCGGGCCTCAGGCTGCTGCCGATCCACCAGCGCTTCAACGACTCACCCGACGTGATGACCCGGGCGAACGGCCGCACCCACGGCATCGAGGCGATCGAGCGGTGCCTGACCCTCGGCCTGCCGACCGACAGCCTGGTCTTCTTCGCGGTCGACTTCGACGCGCTCGGCGAGGCCATCCGCGGTCCGGTCGCCGACTACTTCAAGGGCGTCGCCGACGCGTTCGAGACCTCGCTGACCGCCGACCTGAAGGTCGGCATCTACGGCACCCGGAACGTCTGCTCGATCATCATCGACGAGGAGGAGCTCGCCGAGGCCGCCTTCGTCGCGGGCATGTCCACCGGCTTCTCCGGCAACATGGGCTTCCCGATGCCGGCCCAGTGGCACTACAACCAGATCGTCGAGATCCAGACCCAGTTCCCCGGCAGCGACCGGACCATCGGGATCGACAAGGACGTCGTGTCGGTCAAGGCGAGGCCGGTCGACCTCGGCTCGGTGGTCTCGCCGCCGGTCGAGCGGGACGACTCGCCGACCGCCACCGGCTTCGACGCGTTCTTCGAGTGGCTGGTCCGCGCCGAGGTGGCCTGCGAACGAGGGCTGGTCCAGTCGAGCACCCTGTTCAACAACCTCAAGCCGTTCGCCGTGTTGATCCCCGACTACGTCGCGCACTGGTTGCAGCGACCCGCGTACTGGGGGGAAGGCGACGGCGCCCTCTGGCCGACGTACACGCCGACCGCCGACCAGGGCAGCACCGCGGTGCTCGCCAGGATGGCCGCCGAGGAGGAACTCGGGCGGCTCAGCCCGGACAAGCCCGTCTCCAACCGGGACGTCGCGCACTACGCGGCGACGATGCGCGGCTACCTGACCTGGGGAATCCCGTCGGCGGGGAACGACTACGGCTTCGGCGACCTCGGCGGCTGGCCGCTGGACCTGCTCCAGGTCTGGGGCTCGTACGCCCGGGCGCGGAAGGCGAACCCCGGGCTCGACCAGCGGCAGTACCTGACGGAGCGGATCGGCGTGGCGGGTGGCGGCGGCGGTTTCGACTGGAGCGACGTGGTGGCGGACTGCGACGCGTACCTCGTCGCCCGTTCGGTGAAGGAGAACAACCGCCTGTCGATGTCCGGCGCGCTCCGCGGCCTGCTCAAGCTCACCGACAGGCAGCGGGTGGCCAAGTTCTACGACGACCGGTTCGGGCAGTCGGAGGGCAACGTGGTCGACGCGTTCGGCAAACTGGCCGACGGCATCGACGTCGGGGGGATCAACTTCCCGATCACCAACGGCCTGCTGCTCCGGGCCGCCAACGCGGAAGCACTGCCCAACGCGGCCGAAGCGCGCATCTGCGGCGAGGTGTTCGCACGACTGATGGCCGACCAGGGGTGACGTGGTGGCTGTCCGTGCGACCGGGGACGATCACGTGATGACCAAGATCCGCACAGCGGCGGGGGTGGCGGTAGGGGTCGTCGCGGTGGCGGGGCTGGCGGTGTTCGGCTTCGCGTCACTCGGCCTGCACTCCGCGCTGCCCCACGTCGACCCGCGCCCGGGGGACACCACCTACCCCGGCGGGCTCGACTGGCAGTGGTTCTGGTGCGTGGTCCTGACCTCCTCGACGATCGCCGCCACCGCCGGTCTGCCGGTCGGCGGGGTGCGGTCCGGTCGCGGGTCGGCGGGGACCGCCGTCCTCCAGGGGATCGGCGGCGCGGCGGTGGCCGGCTGGGTCGTCGTGGTCGGCCAGGTCATGGGCGTGCCCTACTTCGGTCCCGACGACCGCTGCGCGTACCCGTCCTGCTGGCCGTCGGACGAGCAAACCGTCGCCTTCGTGGTGCCCGGGGTGCTGACCGGGCTGGTGATGATCACCATGGCGTTGCTGGTCAACCGGTTGCCGTGGTGGATCAGGGCGCTGACCCCGGTCGTGGTGTGGGTGGCCGCCCTGCTGGTCCAGTACGCCGTCTGGACCTCCTACCTGTTGCCCATCTTCGAGGGGTCGCCGCGATGACGCCCCTCGCCCTTCCGGAAGAAGGCAGCCGATGACCTCCACCGACGGCCCGCAGCGCCGCACCGTCCTGGCTGCCGCCCTCGCCGGTACCGCGGTGTTCGCGGTACCCGTGCTCCAGCCCGCCCGGGCTGCCGCCGCCACCCCGTCCGGACCGGGGCTGACCGCCCTGGAGGGGCAGCGGGCCACCCGGCTGGTCCACGCCCCCGACGGCTCGTGCTCACAGGTCCCGGCACAACTCGGCGCGCTGGTGACCGTCGGTCCCGCCGGGGCGCCGGCTGGAACCGCTGTCACCTTCACCTACGACGAGCGCTTGTACTCCGCCGCGCCCCGGGCCTTCCTGACCGGTGGCGGGCGCCTGATCCCGGTCGAGAGCCGACCGGCGGCCACCACCGCCGCTCACGGCAGGCAGCTCGACCTGCTCCTGCCCGAACTCGGTCCGGGCAGCTACGGCGTCCACGCGGGCGGACTCGTGCCTGCCCGCTTCCCGGCCGACCTGGTCGCCGATCCGCTGCCGACCGTCGTGCGGGTGTCCGAGCCCGGTCGAGCAGCCGTGGTGAGGACGCTCAGCGCGCCGGCGGCCAAGGCGGAACTGCCGTGGGGCGCCCAGCTGGGCGCCGGCTGGCAGCAGACCCGGTGGAGCGATCGGTACCACGCGTGGCACCCCGCGATCATCACCGTTCACTCGGTCGGGCCGGGTGCGATCCCGGCGGGCGCGGGCATCCGGGTCACGCTGGACCGGAGGGTGTTCGGGTCGGTGGCGATCACGGCCGCCTCCGACCCCGCGGGCCGGAAGGTCGACGGGGCGGACCGCCGCACGACGGCGGCGGGGCGCCCGGTGGCGACGTGGACCGCGCACGCGCCTGTTGCCGCGGGCGCCAGGATCACCCTCACCTGCGGCGCCGGGGTGCGCTCGCTGACCGGCCCGCTCGATGACGTCGAGGCGCCGCTGATCGAGTTCCTGCCGGGCGGGTCCGGCGGTCCGCAGCGCTCGACCGGTCAGGAGTCGATCACCCGGGTGGATGACGTGTACTCCGCGGCCACCCGGGCGCGGTACGGGCCCGGCTGACGCCCACCTCGCCACGACCGTCACCGACACGGGCACACCCCACGTCCTCCGGACGGCGGCCACCCGTCGCTGCCCACCTCTGCCACTCGGGAGGAAACCGTGCGAAGACCCGGAACACACCGATTGTGGCTCGTCTTGCTGGCCTGGGGATTGGCCGCCCCGACGGCGACCACCGCCCGGGCCGCGCCCGAACCGCCCGCCACCTCCACCGCGGCCACCTCCACCGCGGCCACCTCCACCTCCGTCACCCTCGTCACCGGCGACCGCGTCCGGTTCGACGGGCGAGAGGTCGTCTCGATCACCCCGGCGCCCGGCCGGGAGAACACCCCCTTCCGAACGTTCCACCGCGCCGGACGACTGCACGTGGTCCCCCTCGACGCCGCCGCGCCACTCGCCGCGGGCCGGCTCGACCTCCGCCTGTTCGACGTCACCGGGCTCGCCGAGGCGGGCTACGACGACGCGCGCCGCGACACCGTGCCGCTGATCGTGTCGGGCGTCCGCCCGGCAGCACCCGCTCTTTGGGTCACCGGTGACCTGCCCGCCGCGACGTTCACCGCACAGGTGGCCAAGTCCGGCGCCGCCACCGCGTTCCGCTCCCTGGTGGACGACCCGGGCGTCACCAAGGTGTGGCTGGACGGCCTGCGCCGCACCGGCCTCGACCACAGCACGGCCCGGATCGGCGCGCCCACCGCCTGGGCGGCCGGCCACACCGGCGCGGGCGTCGTGGTCGCGGTGCTGGACACCGGCGTCGACGACACCCACCCCGACCTGGCGGGCCAGGTCGCCGGCCGGGCGGACTTCACCGAGCAGGCCGGTTCCGCCGATCCCGTCGGCCACGGCACGCACGTCGCCGCGACCATCGCGTCCACCCACCCGCGGTACCGGGGTGTCGCGCCCGGCGCGCGGATCCTCGACGGCAAGGTGTGCACGCTGCGCGGTTGCGCCGAGTCCGCGGTCCTGCGGGGCGCGCAGTGGGCCGTCGACCAGGGCGCGGACGTCGTCAACCTGAGCCTCGGCGGCCCCGACACCCCCGACGTCGACCCCCTCGAAGCGGCGGTCGACCGGCTCTCCGCCGAGACCGGCGCGCTGTTCGTGGTGGCGGCGGGCAACTCCGGCGGACCCGGCACGGTCAGCTCGCCGAGCACCGCCGACGCGGCGCTCAGCGTCGGGGCGGTCGACCGGGCCGACGCGATCGCCGAGTTCTCCAGCCGCGGCCCGCGGCCCGGTGACCGCGGCGTCAAACCCGACCTCACCGCGCCCGGCGTGGGGATCGTCGCCGCCAGGTCGCGCGACGGCGTGATCGGGACCCCCGTCGACGACGCGCACGTCGCCCTCTCCGGCACGTCGATGGCCACGCCGCACGCGGCCGGCGCCGCCGCGCTGCTCGCCGAGCAGCACCCGGACTGGACGGGCGCGCAGCTCAAGGCCGCGCTCGTGGCCTCCGCGCGGCACAACCCGGCGGCGACCGCGTTCGAGCAGGGCGCCGGCCGGGTCGACGCGGCCCGCGCGATCACCACCGACGTCACCGCCGACCCGGTCAGCCTGGCGCTGGGCGTCCAGTTCTGGCCGCACGACGACGACACCCCCGTGGCGCGCACCCACACCTACCGCAACACCGGCCCGAACCCGGTCACCCTCGACCTGGCGGTCGAGGCCACCGGGCCAGACGGCGGCACCGCACCGGCCGGGCTGTTCTCGGTGCACCCCACCCGGATCACCGTCCCGCCGGGCGGCACCGCGCAGGCCACCGTCACCGGCGACACCCGGGGCGTTCCCACCCACGGCACCTACACCGGCGCGGTCGTCGCGTCGAACGGCCTGCGCACCCCGCTGTCCATCGAGCACGAGCCCGAGCGCTACGAGGTCACGACCCGGTACACCGACGACCGCGGCGCGCCGACCGACGCGGCGTCCAGCGTGCTCTCCGGGATCGACGAGGACTTCTTCGCGTTCCTGCCGCCCGTCGGCGGTGTGGCGAAGACCAGGCTGCCCCCGGGTGACTACGTCCTGGAGAACGTGGTCGTGACGGACGGGGAAAGGCTGGCCGTCCTGCCGCAGCCGCTGCTGCGGGTCACCGGGGACACCACCGTCGAGGTCGACGCCCGGCGCGCCGAGCCGGTCGCCGTGACGCCGCCGGAACCAGGCGCCGAGGAGGTCTTCGGCCAGATCGTGCTGCACCGCAGGCTCCGGGACCGCTGGGCCGACTTCGGCATCATGCTCCCGGGTGGCTTCCGCGCCGCCGTGTCGCTGGCGCCACTGGGCCCCACCCCGCCCCGCGACGAGCTGACCACCATCATCGGCGCGCAGTCCAGGGGCGCCCCGGTCCGCGACACCCCGGTGAACTACCGGCTGGTGTACGTCGAGCGCGGCGAGGTGCCGACCGGTTTCACCAGGGCACCGGGCAAGCGGCAGCTCGCCGAGGTGACGCAGCGCGCCGCGCCCGGCGGTCCCGACGTCCGGTACCCCTACATCGGCGTCCCGCTGGTGGTCGGCGGTGGTTCCGGGGCCGGCTCCGGGACGCAGTTCGGTCCGAACGGCGAGTCGATCGACTACGTCACCACCCAGGACGTGGCGTGGCGGTGGATGGTCGACCAGGTGAACGGCACCCGGTACGTCGGCAACCAGGTCCACCCCTGGCGCACCTACCACGCCGGCCGCGACTACCGGCACCGGTACTTCCGGCCGGTGCTGGGTCCCGCGTTCTCCCCGGTCGGCTCCCCGGCGAGCCGCACCGGGGACCGGGTCGACGTCTCCACGGCGCTGTGGGGCGACCGGGATGGCAACCTGGGCGTGTACTCCTTCGCCTCGTCCCGCCTGACCCTGCACCGCAACGGCGTGCAGGTCGGCGAGAGCGACTACCCGGGCAACGGGCAGTTCACCGTGCCGCCCGGTCCGGCCGACTTCCGGTTGGCGGCCGAGGTCACCGCCGAGCCCGGTGCGACGGAGCTGAGCACCGAGGTCTCCGCCGCCTGGACGTTCCGCTCGGGCACCGCCGAGGCCACCACGCCCCTGCCGCTGACCGTGGTGCGGTTCCGGCCGGACCTGGACGAGTCGGGAGGCGCGCCGGCGCACCGGCTGCTGCGGGTCCCGCTGGAGGTCCGGCGGCTCGGGGACGCCGAGGTGCGGCGGTTGACC
This sequence comes from Saccharothrix xinjiangensis, assembly GCF_039527585.1. Classification (NCBI taxonomy): domain Bacteria; kingdom Bacillati; phylum Actinomycetota; class Actinomycetes; order Pseudonocardiales; family Pseudonocardiaceae; genus Saccharothrix; species Saccharothrix xinjiangensis. The sequence continues at coordinate 56,330 of NZ_BAAAKE010000032.1, forward strand.
GCGGAGGTGTCGTTCGACGACGGCGCGACCTGGTCACGGGTCCCCGTGGCCGGCCGTGCCGCCCTGATCCGCAATGGAGCCGAGGGCTTCGCGTCGCTGCGGGTCGAGGGCGCCGACCGCGACGGCAACTCGTTCCGGCAGACCGTGATCCGGGCCTACCGGGTCACCGGGTGACGGGTGTCGTCGGCAGGACCGGCGGGTCCTGCCGACGACACCACCGGGTCGAGCACGCGGCCGCCCGCCGGCTGCGGCGTGCTCGACCCGGTGACCGAGCAGCGCGGCGCTCGCCCCCAGCTGTCCCGGTCTCGCCATGTGGTCCGTACCCCGAGGTCCGGCACTGACGTGCGCGGCCCCCGGAAGGCTGACCTATCCTACGGGCCACCTCACCGGGCGGCGGTGGGAGTTGTGCGGTCACGGGGGCCAGGGCATCGGCTCCGGTGTGGTCGGCGTGGACGAAGGGGTTTGCGGTGACGCGTTCCGACGATGCCCGGCACGAGCCGACGGCGGTGGCCGACGTGTTCGCCGTCGACGCCGAGGTCGGCCCGAACCTCGCCGCGGTGGACTGGGGGAGGACCCCGCTGGGTCCGCCGGAGGGCTGGCCGCAGAGCCTGCGGACGGCGGTGAGCATCCTGCTGTCCTCCCGGTTCTCCATGTGGATGGCGTGGGGCCCGGAGCTGACGTTCTTCTGCAACGACGCCTACCGGCGCGACACGCTGGGGCGCAAGTACCCGTGGGCGCTGGGCCGTCCGGCCGGTGAGGTGTGGGCGGAGATCTGGGGCGACATCGGCCCGCGCATCGACACGGTGCTGGCCACCGGGCGGGCGACCTGGGACGAGGCGCTGCTGTTGTTCCTGGAGCGCTCCGGCTACCCGGAGGAGAGCTACCACACGTTCTCCTACAGCCCGCTGCGCGACGACGCCGGCACCGTGGTCGGGATGCTGTGCGTGGTCAGCGAGGACACCGAGCGGGTCATCGGCGAGCGCCGGATGGCGACGCTGCGCGACCTCGGCTCGGACCCCAGCGTGGTGCGCACCGAGCAGGAGACGCTCGCCTTCGCCCGCCGCCAGTTCGCCCGCAACCGCCGCGACCTGCCCTTCACGCTGACCTACCTGTTCGCCGACGACGGCTCCGCCGAGCTGGCGAGCGCGACGGGGATCGACGAGGCGTCCCCGGCCGCCCCCGCGACGCTGTCCACCGACGACTTCGGCGCGGTGTGGCCCGTGGCGGCCTTGGCCTGCGGTGAGTCCGTGCTGGTCGAGCTGGACGGACCCGCGTTCGCGGCGCTGCCGGCCGGGGACTGGCCGGCCGCGCCCACCCGTGCGCTGGTGGTGCCGTTGCAGCAGCAGGGCGGCGCGCCCTACGGGTTCGTGGTGGTCGGGCTGAACCGCTACCGGCCGCTGGACGAGGGCTACCGCGGGTTCGTCGACCTGGCCGCCGGGCACGTCGCGGCGGGCATCGCGAGCGCGCGCAGCTACCAGGCCCAGCAGCGGCGGGCGGAGGAGCTGGCCGAGCTGGACCGCGCCAAGACCGCGTTCTTCTCCAACATCAGCCACGAGTTCCGCACCCCGCTCACCCTCATCATGGGACCGGTGGCGGAGCTGCGGGACCGGCTGGCGCGGACCGACCCGCAGGCGAGCGGGGAACTGGAGGTCGTGCACCGCAACGGGCTGCGGCTGGGCAAGCTGGTCAACACCCTGCTGGACTTCTCCCGCATCGAGGCCGGCCGGATGCGGGCCGCCTACGAACCCGTCGACCTGGCCGCCGTCACCGCCGAGCTGGCCAGCGTGTTCCGCTCGGCGATCGACAAGGCGGGCCTGGTCTACGAGGTCGACTGCCCGCCGCTGCCCGAACCGGTGTTCCTCGACCGGGGCATGTGGGAGAAGGTCGTGCTCAACCTGCTCAGCAACGCCCTGAAGTTCACCTTCGAGGGCTCGATCCGGGTCTCCGTGCTGGCCGGCGACGACGAGGCGGTCGTCACCGTCGCCGACACCGGCATCGGGGTGCCGGCCGAGGAGATGCCGCGGCTGTTCGAGCGCTTCCACCGCATCGACAACGCCCGCTCCCGCTCCAACGAGGGCAGCGGCATCGGTCTCGCGCTGGTGCGGGAACTGGTGGGCCTGCACGGCGGCGCCATCACCGCCGACAGCACCGAGGGCGAGGGCACCCGCTTCACCATCAGCCTGCCGTTCGGCTCCGACCACCTGCCCGCCGACGCCGTCGCGCCCGCCGCGGGCCTCACCGCGGTGTCGGTCACGGCCGACCCCTACGTGCAGGAAGCCCTGCGCTGGCTGCCCGCCGACCAGGGCGGCGCGGCGGTCACGGACGTCAAGTCCTCGGACCCGGACACCGCGACCGGTCCCGCGGCGCCCGCCACGGTGCTGGTCGCCGACGACAACGCCGACATGCGCGAGTACCTGGTCCGGCTGCTGACGGGCGCCGGCTACGAGGTCCACGCCGTCACCGACGGCGTGGAAGCCCTGGAAGCGGCCCGCGCCCGAACACCGGACCTGATCGTCAGCGACGTGATGATGCCCCGCCTGGACGGCCTGGAACTGGTCGCCGCCCTGCGCACCGACCCGCGCACCGCGGCGGTCCCGGCGCTGCTGCTGTCCGCCCGCGCCGGGCAGGAGGCGTCCATCGAGGGCCTCCAGGCCGGCGCCGACGACTACCTGGTCAAGCCGTTCGCGGCGGCCGAGTTGTTGGCCAGGGTGCGGGCGAACGTGGAGCTGTCCCGGCTGCGCAACCACCACGCCCGCTGGCGCACCGCGCTGATCGACTCCCTCCAGGAGGCGTTCTTCGTCTGCGACGAGGACGGCGCCGTCGTGGAGATCAACTCCGCGTTCACCGGCATCCTCGGCTACGGCCCCGAGGGCCTGCCCTACCGGCCCGTCCACCCCTGGTGGCCCGACGCCGACCGCGATCCCGAGGGCCACCGGCAGGTCGTTGACGCCTTCTCCGGCCTGCTCAGCCGCGCTCAGGGCGGCTACACCATCCCCGTCACCCACCGCGACGGCCACCTGCTGTGGGTCAACGTCATGTTCAACTCGGCGCAGGACCCCGACACCGGTCGCACCGTGGTCGTGGGCACCTTCCGCGACGTCACCGCGGAGCACTACGCCATCCAGCGCGACACCGCCCTGGCGGCGCTGAGCATGCGCCTGTCCGCGGCGTCCAGCCTGCCGGAGGCCCTGTCCGGAGCCCTGGAAGAGCTCAAGGACCTGTGGCGCGCCCGACGCGTCATGGCCGCCGTCCTCGCCGACCCGGGCGAACCGGCGTTGACCACCACCGACCCCGCCCTGTCCTGGCACGACCTGTCCGAACAGGAGCGCGCGGACCTCACCGCGCTGCGCGAACGCCCCGCGCTGAGCCCGACCGCCCACCGCACCACGGGCACCGGCGTCACCCTGGAACACCCCGACGGTCCCATGGCGCTCTGGCTGGACCTCGACGAGCGCCGCCCCTTCACCGACCAGGACGAGCTCCTGCTGTCCCTGCTGGCCGGGCACCTCGCCCAGGGCCTGACCCGCGCGCACCAGATCGACCAGCAACGTGAAACCGCGCTGGCGCTGCAACGCGCCGTCCTCGGTCCCTCCCGGCTGCCCGACGGCTTCGCCGTCCGCTACGAACCCGCGGCACGGCCCTTGGAGATCGGCGGCGACTGGTACGACACCGTCACCCTGCCCGACGGCCGCATCGGCATCGTCGTCGGCGACTGCGTCGGCCGCGGCCTGAAGGCCGCCGCCGTCATGGGCCAGCTGCGCAGCGCGTGCCGCGCCCTGCTCCTCCAGCAGACGAGTCCGGCCCGCGCCCTCATGGCCCTGGACCACTTCGCCGCGAGCCTTCCCGGCGCGCTGTGCACCACCGTGTTCTGCGGCGTCCTGCACCCGGAAACCGGTCACCTGACCTACTCCAGCGCCGGGCACCCGCCCGCCATCCTGGCGCACCCGGACGGCAGCACCCTCCTGCTCGACCAGGCCGGCTCGATCCCCCTCGCCGTGCGGCCCGGCGCACAGCGCCCCGAGGCGGAGTGCGCCCTGCCTCCCCGCGCCACGCTGCTGATGTACACCGACGGGCTCGTCGAGCGCCGCCGCCGCCCGCTGACCGAGGGCATCGGCCAGGCCGGCGAAGCCGTCCAGGACGGCCGCGACGCCGCCCTCGACGACCTCGCCACCCAGGTGATGGACCGGTTGGCCCCGGCCGGCGGCTACGACGACGACGTCGCCCTGCTGCTCTACCGCCACCCCGCACCGCTGGAGCTGACCTTCCCCGCCGAATCCGCCCAGCTCGCACCGGTCCGCAGGACCCTGCGCGGCTGGTTGGAGCAGTGCGGACTGCCCCCGCAGGCCATGCAGGGCATCCTGGTCGCCGCCGGCGAAGCCTGCGCCAACGCCATCGAGCACGGGTACCGCGGCACCACCCCCGACGTGGTCCGGCTGCGGGCTCGGGCACTGGTCGGCGACCTCTACCTGTCGGTGACGGACACCGGCCGCTGGAAGACGCCCCAGCCCGAGCTCAACGCGCACCGCGGGCGCGGTGTCGCCCTGATGCGCGCCCTGATGCAGCAGGTCACCATCACCCCCGGCCCGGTCGGCACCACCGTCGACATGCACCTGAGGATTCCCCGATGACCACACCGCTCACCCTCACGCCCGGCCGAGGCCCCGACGGCGCCGCGGTCCTCAAGGCCGTGGGCGAGATCGACATGAGCAACACCGACGCCTTCTCCGCCGCGCTCTCCGCCGCCCTCGACGACCTCCCGGGACGGCTCGTGGTCGACCTCACCGAGTGCGACTACCTCGACAGCGCCGGCATCAACGTCCTGTTCGCCCACGCCGACCGCGTCGAACTCCTCGCCACACCCCTCCTGGCGCCGGTCATGACCTTCTCGGGGCTCACCGCCGTGGTCGCGGTCCGCGGTCTGGAGGACGACGCGGTCGGACCCCGGCAGCACCCGTAGCGCCGTGACGCGCGGCCCGGCCGGTGCTCAGCGGTCGTGGCCGGGTGGCGGTTCGTCGTCATCGCGGGGTGCTGACCGCTCCTTCCATGCTCACGCCTGGTGAGCATGGAAGGAGCGGACCGGGCCGGGCGGACGACGGGCTGTTTGCCGGACCCCGGCAAACAGGGGGGGGTTGGACCGGCCGCCTCTTGTGGAAGGCGGACGGTCCGGGTGGGGCCGCTCGGCAATGTGGCGGGAGGCTGGTCGACGGCGGCGAGGTGGTTGGGTGCTACGGCCCCCCGGCGGAGCTCACCCCTCGATGACGACGGGGATGACGACCGGGCGTCGGCGGTTGATGCGGAACGCCCAGTTCTGCACTTCGCGGCCGATCAGCCGTTCCAGCTCCTCGAAGTCGGTGACGCCGCGTTCGTTCGCACCGGCCAGGGCCTTCTCGACGGCGGGGATGGCGGGGGCGAAGGTGGAGGCGTCGTGCTCGAAGCCGTGGGCGATGAAGTCCGGTGGCTCGATCAGGCGCCGGGTGTCGAGGTCGACGAGCGCGACGACGGCGATGACGCCCTCCTCGCCGAGGGTGCGGCGCTGGGCCAGTGACGCCTCGGTGACGCCGCCGACGGTCTGGCCGTCGACGTAGACGTTGTGGATCTCGACCTTGCCGGTCACCCGGACGTGCCCGTCTTGCAGGTCGAGGACGTGGCCGTTGGAGGCGATGGGCACGTTCTCGCGGTGCACGCCGGTCTTGATGGCGAGTTCGGCGTTGGCGCGCAGGTGCCGCGCCTCGCCGTGCACGGGCAGCACGTTGGCGGGCTGGATGATGTTGTAGCAGTAGACGAGTTCGCCGGCGCTGGCGTGGCCCGAGACGTGGACCTTGGCGTTGCCCTTGTGCACGACGTTCGCGCCGCGCTCGGTCAGGCCGTTGATGACCCGGTAGATGGCGTTCTCGTTGCCCGGGATGAGCGAGCTGGCCAGCAGGACGGTGTCGCCCTCCTCGACCTGGATCGAGTGGTCGCCGGAGGCCATCCGCGACAGCGCCGCCATGGGCTCGCCCTGGGACCCGGTGCACACCAGTGTCACCTGACGGGGTGGCACGCGGTCCATGCGCTTGATGTCCACGACGAGGCCGTCGGGCACCTTGAGGTAGCCCAGCTCGATGGCCACGCCCATGTTGCGGACCATGGAGCGGCCGACGAAGGCGACCTTGCGGCCGTGGGTGTGGGCCGCGTCGAGGACCTGCTGGATGCGGTGCACGTGGCTGGCGAAGCTGGACACGATCACGCGGCGCGGCGTGGTGCGGAACACCTCGTCGATGGCCGGGGCGAGGTCGCGCTCGGAGATGGTGAAGCCGGGCACGTCGGCGTTGGTGGAGTCGACCAGGAACAGGTCCACGCCCTCCTCGCCGAGGCGGGCGAAGCCGCGCAGGTCGGTGATGCGGCCGTCGAGGGGGAACTGGTCCATCTTGAAGTCGCCGGTGTGCAGCACGAGACCGGCGGAGGTGCGGATCGCGACGGCCAGGCTGTCCGGGATGGAGTGGTTGACCGCCAGGAACTCCAGGTCGAACGGGCCCCGCGACAGCCGCCGCCCCTCTTCGACCTCCACGGTCACCGGAGTGATGCGGTGCTCGACGAGCTTGGCCGCCAGCAGGGCCAGGGTCAGCCGGGAACCGACGATCGGGATGTCGGGGCGCTCGCGCAGCAGGTAGGGCACACCGCCGATGTGGTCCTCGTGGCCGTGGGTCAGCACGACCGCGACCACATCGGACAGCCGGTCGCGGATGCAGCTCCAGTCCGGCAGGATCACGTCCACACCGGGCTGGTGCTCCTCGGGGAACAGCACCCCGCAGTCGACGACGAGCAGCTTGCCCTCGTGCTCGAACACGGTCATGTTCCGGCCGATCTCACCGAGCCCGCCCAGTGCGATGACCCGCAGGGCGTCGGGGGCGAGGGCCGGTGGAGGGGCGGAGGTTCGAGCCGAAGTCACACCCTCACGTTACGGGAGGGTGTGACGGGGCACAAAGCCGACCCCGGTTCGGGTGATCAGGCGCGGGGCAGGTGGGCGCGCAGGGTGGCGGCGAAGTCCTCGGCGATGCGCAGTTGGGCGCGCAATTCGTCGCAGCGCCGCTCGGCGGTCGTGTGGAAGTGCGCGAGCCGGTCGAGGTGCTCGGCGCGGTCCTCGTCCTCGGTGGCGGACAGCGCGTCGAGGACGGTGAGCAGCTCGCCCATCTCCTCCAGTTGGAAGCCCAGCGGCTTCATGCGCTTGATGACCTGGAGGCGGTCGACGTCGGGGTCGGTGTAGAGGCGGAACCCGCCCTGGCTGCGGGCGCCGGGCACGACCAGGCCGACCTCCTCGTAGTAGCGGATCGTGCGCAGCGACAGGCCGGTCCGCTCGGCCACCTCGCCGATCTGCATCTTCCCGCCCACGGGTTCCCTTCCAGCGCCGAGTACGTGATCAGACCATTGTGGCACCCGGCGAGGGGGCCTCGTCCGCGTCGCGCGCCGGCCTGACCGCCGTTGGCCTGGGCGTCACCAACCCGGAGCCGACGGACATCCACCCGGTCGTCCCGCGTTTTCACGGCGATCCCGGGATGCGCTTTTCACGCTCCATCCTCTCCAGGTGCTCGTGTTGCAGGACTCCCATGCGCAGCGCGTTGCGGTAGCGCCCCGCGGCGAAGAACTCCTCGCGCAGGATTCCCTCGTCCTGGAAACCGACCTTCCGGTACACGTGGATCGCTTTTTCGTTCGCCACGTCCACGATCAGGTAGATCTTGTGCAGGTTCAGGACCGCGAAGGCGTAGTCCAGTGCTTTTCTCGTGGCGGTGGCGGCCAACCCGCGCCCTTGGTGCCGCGGTGCGATGATGATCTGGAACTCGGCGGTGCGGTGCACGTCGACGATGCCCACCAGTTCGACCAGCCCGGCCGGTTCGCCGTCGACGTCCACGATGAAACGGCGTTCGCGTTCGTCGTGGATGTGGCGGTCGTAGATGTCGCGCAGTTCCACCAGCGCCTCGAACGGCTCGTCGAACCAGTACGACATGATCTGATCGTCGTTGAAGAGCTGGTGGACGAAAGGCAGGTCGTCTCGTTCCAGTGCGCGCAGGCGAAAGGAGGGCGCTGACATGGCGTGATTCTAGCTCGTGGCCCCGCAAGCACTGCGCACACAATCGATCCGCGCACCGGCATCCCGCCCGGCGACTACCGCGACAACACCTGACCCGCCCGACCGCCCTGCCTGCTCATGCCGTTCCCCGGGCGCGCGCGACGAGCGCGGACCGTCGAGACCTGCCATCGCGATCATGCCGGTCCCGTCTGCTGTGGCAGACCGACGGGCAGGGGCTCCGGTTCGACGTCGGCGAGGTGCCGTCGGACTGCCACGCGGCCAGTTCGTCGTGGTGGTAGCCGTGCAGCTGGTGGAACGTGGTCATGGCCCAGGCGAAGTTCCACGCGGTGTGGTGGTGGTGCCGGGCGGCGGCGTGGTGGGTGGCCAGCAGGTGCTGGTGTTGGGTGGCCAGCGGGTGCTGGTGTTGGGTGTCCATCCAGGCCAGTGCGGCCGTGTTGTCGAGGACCGGCGCCCCGGACTGGTTCCGGGGCGCCGGCGCGGGGCTCAGGGGATCAGAGGGTCAGGGTCCACGAGTCGATGTAGCCGACGTCGTTGGCGACGACGTCGCGCACCCGCAGCTTCCAGGTGCCGCTGCGGGATTCGCCGGACAGGTTGAGCGTCGTGGTGCCGATGACGTTGTCGGCGCTGTCGGTGCTGCTGGAGTTCTTCAGCCGGTACGCGCTGCCGTCCGGGGCGACCAGGTCGACCACCAGGTCGCCGCGGAAGGTGTGCTTGATGTCGAGCTGGACGGTGCTGGAGGCCGACCCGGCGCCGGAGCAGGACAGGCTGATCGGGCTCTCGACGGTGGTGAGGTCGTTGATCGTGACGTTCGCGGCGTTGGTGTTCGTGCAGTCCGTCGGGTCCGGGCCGGGACCGGGGTCGCCGGTCATGAACCCGGTGTAGAGCAGGCGGTTCGGGGACCCCGAGCCGATGCCGGTCAACTTGTCGGGGGTGGCGTTGGTGACCAGCGCGTCACGGGCCTGCGCCGGGGTGGCGTTGGGGTTCTGCGACAGGTAGACCGCGATCGCCCCGGCCACGTGGGGGGAGGCCATCGAGGTGCCGGTCATGGTCGCGGTGCCGGTGGTGCTGGTGTGCGACGCCGAGACGATGTTCGTGCCGGGGGCCCAGATGTCCAGGCAGGAGCCGTAGTTGCTGGAGCTGGAACGGGCGTCGGAGCTGGTGCTGTTGCCGACCGTGACGCCCGCGGTCACGTACTGCGGGCTGTAGCCGCAGGCGTCGTCGGTGGAGTTGCCCGCGGCCATGACGAACTGCACGCCGCCGGAGATCAGCGCCTTCACCGCGTTGTCCAGCGACGGGTCCGAGCAGCGCTGGCGGCAGCCGATGCTGTAGTTGACCACGGCGGGCTTGACCGCGTTGTTGCGGACCCAGTTGATGCCGGCGATGATGTCGTCGTTGGCGCCCGAGCCCTGGCAGTCCAGCACGCGCACCGCGTGGACCGTCGCCTTCTTGGCCACGCCGTAGCGGGTGCCCGCGGCGGTGCCGGCGACGTGGGTGCCGTGACCCTGGCAGTCACCGGGGTTGGCGTCGCCGTCGACGAAGTCGTAGCCGGTCGAGGTGCGGCCGGTGAAGTCGGTGTGGCCGGCGTTGATGCCGGTGTCGAGCACGTACACGTGCGCGCCCTGGCCCGCGTTGGCGGGGTAGGTGTAGGCGTTGTTCAACGGCAGGTCGCGCTGGTCGATGCGGTCGTCGCCCCAGTTCGGCGGGTTGGTCTGGGTGTCGGCGATCGTCATCTCGTGCGCCTGCTGGACGTAGGCGACCTCGGGGTCGGCGGCCAGCCTGCGCGCCCGTTGCTCGGTCATGGTGACCGAGAACCCGTTGATGAGGTCGAGTCGGTGGCGCAGCTCGCCGCCGTAACGGCGGGCCTTGTCCGACGAGGCCGCCTGGAGGGCGGCCGAGCTGTCCTTGAGCTTGACGATGTAGCGGTCCTTGACCGCGCCCTGCGCGTTCGCGCCGAGGATCGCGCTCTGCGCGGTCGCGGGGACGGACACCGTGACGATGCCGGTGGCGGTGGCCGCGAGCAGCACCGCCGCTCTGATCGCCGCCGTGCGCAGGGGGACGGACTTCGTGTTCCGTTGTCGCATACGAGCTTCTCCATTGTGCGTCACCGGTGGGAACACCAGCCGGGGGAGCGCCCGTCGGGCAGGGTTTGACGGTGACGGCCGCTCGACGCCCACGATCAAGTGCGGCACCGCGGTAAACAATCCGGGTGGTGCAAACTAGGTATACTTAAGATCAACTCATTCGTTCCGGGCCCCTCGGCCCGAGGCCGGTGTCCCCAGGCCCGTCGGTGCATCGCCGCCCGTCACCCGTCACCTGACGGGCGGCGGCGCGTGGCGGCCGTATCATCGCCCCGTGTCGTGCGGGGTGTGGCGGTGAGCGGGTTGGGCGAGCTCGAACGGGCCGTGATGGACGTGCTGTGGGACCGGGGCGAGCCGGTGGCGGTGCGCGAGGTGGTGCGGGCCCTGGCTGGGCGCGACCTGGCCTACACGACCGTGATGACGGTGCTGAACCGGCTGGCCAAGAAGGGGTTCGTGCGTCGGGAACCGGGGGAGGGGCGGGCGTTCGACTACGCCCCGGTGGCCGGCCGGGAGCAGTACGTGGCGCGGTTGATGCTCGACGCGCTGGAGCTGGCCGGTGACCGCGGGACCGCGTTGGCGCACTTCGCGCGGTCGGTGAGCGAACCCGAGGCGGAGGCGTTGAGCCAGGCGCTGGACGAGCGGTGAACGCGTTCTGGCACCTGGCGGGGACGCTGGTGCTGTGCACGGTGGTGGCCGGTCCGCTGGCGCGGGCGCGGTGGGTGTGGAGGTCGCCGCACACGGGTGTCGCGCTGTGGCAGATGGTGGGCCTGACCTGGGCGTTATCGGTGGTGGGGCTGCTGCTGGAGGTCGGCCTGGCGCCCTACGGCGCGCCGATACCGGTGGCGCTGGGCCGGTGGTTCGACGACGCGGTGCGCGGTGATCTGACCCCGTTGGCGGTGCTGGTCGTGCTCGGGCTGCTGTCGGGTGCGGACCTGCTCATCGGGCTGGGGTGGACGTGGTGGTCGGTGCTGCGGGTCCGCCGTCGTCACCGCGACGTGCTGGCGCTGGTCGCGCGGCGGGACGAGGCCGCGCCCGGCGCGCTGGTGGTCGACCACCCGCTCGTCGTCGCCTACTGCGTCCCGGGCGCGCGGTCGGCGGTCGTGCTCAGCTCGGGCGCGCTGGACGCGCTGACCCCCGATCAGCTCGACGCGGTGCTGGAGCACGAGCACACCCACGCCAGGGAACGCCACGACCTGGTGTTGTTGCCCTTCAGCGCGCTGTGCTCGGTGTTGCCCCGGGTCCGGGTGGTGCGCGAGGTGGCCGACGCCGTGGCGCTGCTGGTCGAGATGTGCGCCGACTACCGGGCCGGCCTGCGGTGCGACGCCCGGTCGCTGGCCGCCGCCCTGCGCAGGTTCAGCGCGGCCAGGCCCCCGGAGGGCGCGTTGGGCGCCGCCGACGTGGCGGTGCGGGCGCGGCTGGCCCGCCTGGAGGGCATGTCGCCGCTGCCCGCCGCGGCGCGCTGGTCGGTGCTGTGCACGGGCCTGGTCATGGTGTCGACCCCGCTGAGCTCCCTGGTCTGGTGACCCGCCGAAGTAGCTACTACAGGACGTAGTGCTACGTTTCGTAGTAGTTGCTTCGAGGGGGGTTCGATGATCGATGTCCTGGCGACCGCGCTGACGGTCGTGGCTCTGGTGGCGGCCGTCTGGTCGCTGCTCCTGGCGGTGTTCGACCACCCGATCACGCTGCGCACCAAGCCCACCCTCGGTGACCGGCTCGCCCTCGCCACGCGGTCGGACCCGGGACGCCTGCTGATCGTCGCGCACGCCCTCTCCTCGACCTCGCGCTCCGGTTTCGACCGCGACCGCTTCTTCGTGCCGCTCGCGCCGCCGGTCCTGGACCTGCCGCGGCCGCGCCGCACCGATCGGGGGACCTCATGACCGCGACCTTGAGCGACTGGCTGTTCACCAGCGCGTTCGGCGTCTACATGCTCGCCGCCCTGCTGTGCGCGACCGAGTACGCCTTCACCCGGCACGCCGCCCACCCACCCGCCTTCGCCGTGCGCGTCGGGCGCTCGGGCATCGCGCTGACCGTCCTGGGCGGACTGCTCCACTTCGGCTCGTTGGCGCTGCGGGGCATCGCGACGGGGCGGGTGCCGTGGGGCAACATGTACGAGTACCTGTCCGCGGTCGGCTTCGTGGCCGTGGTGGCGTGGCTGTACGCGGTGGCCAGGCACGACATGCGCCGCATGTCGGTGTTCGTGCTGCTGCCCGTGGCCCTGATGCTGTTCCTGGCCGGCAACCGGCTCTACGCCGAAGCCTCGGCCCTGCCGCCCCCGTTGCAGTCCTACTGGATCGTCGTCCACGTGGCCGCCGCGATCATGGCCAGCGGCGTGTTCCTGCTCTCCGGCGTGGTCAGCGCACTGCACCTGCTCAGCACCCGTCGACCCCGGCCGGGCATCAGGCGGCTGCCCCCGGCCGATCACCTGGACGAGCTCGCCTACCGCAGCGGCACCGTCGGCTTCCTGGCCCTGACCTTCGCCATCGTCACGGGCGCGGTGTGGGCGGAGCAGGCCTGGGGGCGCTTCTGGGGATGGGACCCCAAGGAGACCGTCGCGTTCGCCTCGTGGGTCTGCTACGCCGCCTACCTGCACGCCCGCGCCACGGCGGGGTGGCGCGGGCGCGGCGCGGCCTGGATCAACGTCGTCGGCCTGGTCCTGGTGCTGTTCAACCTGTTCTTCGTCAACCTGGTCGCGGTCGGCCTGCACTCCTACGCCGGGGTCGACTGACCTGTGGGGCGCGAGCGCCGGCAGGGGAGGCGAGGGGTTGTTCGACCCACATCACGACACCACCACAACGGGTAGCGTCGCGCGACCCCCAACCGCACGGTGGGGTGAAGCACGACCGAGGAGTGTCCGATGACCACCACCAGCCGGGTCGCCGCCGGAATCGCCACCGCCGGCCTGATCGTCGCCGGTGCGGTGCTCACCGCCACGCCGGCGACGGCGGCGACCAAGGGGAACATCAGCATCTACAACAACTGCGGCCGCCCCGCCATCACCACCATCCACCGCCTCAACGGTGACATGATCGCCGGCACCGGGGCGGCGCCCGCCGGCAGCCGCTTCTCCTACCCGGTCTACGCGGGCACCTACCAGGTGCGCGTGCCGGCCGGGGCGCGCAACGTGACCGTGCTCAACGTGTCGGGGAAGGTGCACACCGTCTCGGTCAAGGCCTGCTGATCGGCTGGGGTGACCCCGTGCCGGCCGGGTCCGCGGGCGCCGCGTCGGCCGCCGAAGCGCCGGCGCGGTGCTCCGCCAGCCAGGTCCGGGCATGGGCGACAGCCTCCGCCAGCGGGAACAGGTGCGTGACGGCCGCGCCCACCTGGCCCCGTCGGACCGGTCGTTCCTCGACGAAGGCCGCGCCCAGTTCGGCGAAGTCGTCGCTGTCCAGGAGGATGTCGCGGACCGTCGTCCAGGACCGGCCCTCCGCTGTCGTGATCGCGAAGGAGTTGTCGGTCTTCGACAGGAACGGGAGCCTGTACTCGGCCAGGTGGAACGCGGTGCAGGAGTCGAAGCCCGCGCCCAGCAGGAGGACTCGCGCGTCCAGCGCCTCCAGCCGCGCGAGCGGGCTGCGCTCGCCCAGTTGGCAGTCCAGGGCGTGGTCTCCCACGATCTCGGCGGCGCGCGGTCCGACGGCGGCGAACGAGGTCTGCGGGTGGGCGCTTCGCAGCGCTCCCGGCCACGTCCGCGCCACCTCGGGGATCACGCCCATGCCGCTGGACGGGGTCGTGCGCGGGTCGTAGGGCGGCATGGACGCGCGGATGTGGGGCCACCACGGTTCCGGCACGGGCGGGTTCCGCCACTTCGCCGGGTCGGAGTTGTCGCCGCACTGCGTGGGCACCACCAGCGTTCCGCCCTCGCCCAGGACGTCCAGCAACGCCTGCACCACGGCGGTGGCTCCGCCGCAGACCCAGCCGAGCGAGCTGAGCGAGGAGTGCACCAGGGCGGTGTCGCCGCGGCGCAGGCCCGCCTCGTCCAGTTGGGCGGCGATCGACTCCCGCGTGCACAGGGGGCCGGTGGGCGGCTTTCGCATCGCCGGAGGGTATCGCGCCGGGGAGTCCGGTGAGCGGGGTCCGGTGGGCGGGGCCATGCTGCCCCGGGGGCGTGGAGAACGTCCTCGGAATATGGTCAACCGTTGAAGAGGAAAGCCGAAGGATTGCCTGGGGCATTGTGATCTTTCGAAGTCCGGACAGATTTTCGTGGACGGCTGCACCGAATATCCGGACGCTCCGCCACCGTTCGGCTGAATGCTCGCCCACGAACAGCGGAGTGGTACGGCCGTTCGTGTTCTTCCCCTTGTTTGCCCTGGTCACGACCCCCTGATCATCTTAGTATCCCCCTAGCGCCGAGCCGGCCGACCTGCTCGGCGAAACCCGACCCCACTCGACCAAAGCGAACGCGCACTCCGCGAACGATGATCATCGCCATGGGGGCCGCATGACAGGGGCGGAGCTGATCGCCGCCTATCGGACGATGTGTCTGATAAGGATCTTCGAGGAAGAGGTCCTGGGGATGACCGCGGCCGGTCTGGTGCCGGGTTTCGTGCACCCCTGCACCGGGCACGAGGCCGTGGCGGCCGGGGTGCTCGCCGGGCGCCTGCCCGAGGAGTGGGTGGTCAGCTACTACCGCTGTCACGGGCACGCGCTGGCCTGCGGCTCCGACCCGCTCGCCGTCCTGCGCGAGATCCTCACCAGGCGGGGCGGGCTGTGCGGGGGCAAGGGCGGGTCCATGCACCTGGCCGACCGCGCCAACCGGTTCCTCGGCGCCAGTTCGATCGTGGCCGCGCAGCTGCCGATCTCGGCGGGCGTCGCCTTGAACGAGCAGCGCGCCGGCGACGGCCGCGCGGTGGTCGTGTTCTGCGGTGACGGCGCGCTGGGTGCCGGTGTCGCCTACGAGACGCTGACCACCGCGCGGCACCTCGGGCTCCCGCTGCTGGTGGTGTGCGAGGACAACGGGTGGCAGGACCACACGCCCAGCCCCGAGGTCACCTCGCTGTCACCGGCCGAACTGGTCGCCGGTCTGGGTGTCGGGCACCGCGAGGTCGACGGCAACGACGTCACCGAGGTCGCCCGCGCGGCGGGGGAGCTGCTCGCCGACTGCCGCGCCGGCGCGGGTCCCCGCGTCCTCGTGGCGCGTACCTACCTGCGGGACTTCCACGCGCAGTCCGGGCCCGACGTCCCGGTCGAGTACCGGCCGGCGGACGAGGTGGACCGCTGGCGGCGGCGCGATCCGCTGGACGTGGCGGCGAACGCGCTGGTCGCGCTGGGCGTCGACCCGGCTCCGGTGCGCGCCTCGGTGGCCGAGGAGGTCGCCCGGGTGGCCGTGGTCGCCCTGGCCACACCGGAACCGGAGCCCGCTTCCGCGACGACGGCGGTGGCCGTCGCCGGTTGGGCGGGGTCCGCCTGATGGCCCGCCGCCACCCGGCTTCCGCCGCGCTGCGCGCCGCGCTGGAGGAGCAGCCCGACCTCGCCGTGCTGTGCACCCACCACCCGGCCGCCCACCGGGAGCTGTTCGGCGCCGACCGGATGATCCAGCTGCCGATCGCCGAGAACGCCATGCTGGGCATGGCCACCGGCATGGCGCTGACCGGGCGGCGCGTGCTGGTGAACGTCGCGCGGGCCGCGTTCCTGTTCAGCGCGTTCGACCCGCTGGTGAACCAGGCGACCAAGTGGCGCTACCTGACCGACGGCCAGTTCCGGGTGCCGCTGGCGATCCGCGCGCTCACCAGGGGCGGCGAGCACCTCGGCGCGCAGCACGAGCACGTGCCCCACGCGATGCTGGCGCAGGTGCCGGGCCTGGTCGTCGCGGTGCCGGGGTCGCCGAACTCGGCCGCGGGGCTGCTCGCCGCCGCGTTGCGCCACCCCGACCCGGTGGTGGTGCTGGAGTCGCCCGCCCTGTTCGCGCCCGGTTGGGAGTCGCTGCCCGAACCGGAGCCGTCGCCGGCTGCGCTGCCGTTCGGCGTGCCCAACCGGGTCACGGACGGGCGGGACGTGACGTTGATCGGCATCGGCAACACGGTGCGCACGGTGCTGGGCGCGGCGACCGCGCTCGCGGGTCGCGGTCGCGCCGCCCAGGTCGTCGACCTGCGGACCGCCGCGCCGCTGGACGTCGCGCTGCTGGCCGAGCTGGTCTCGGCCACCGGCTGCGCGGTGCTGGTGGACGAGGCGCCGCCCGCGTGCTCCCTCATGCACTCGGTGGCCTACCAGCTCGTCGCGGCCGGCGCGGTTCCGCCCGACCGGGTGCGAGTGGTCAGCGGCGCGGCGTGCCCGGCGCCCGTCAACCCAGGCCTCCAGGCCGTGCTCGCCCCCGACGTGCCCGCGGTGGTGGACGCCGCGCTGGGAGCGCTGGGAGCGCCGACACTCACGAAGGGATCGGTCTGATGGGACTGCTGCGCCCCGAGGCCCTCGACGCCGACGAGCTGACCTACCGCATCTTCGGCCTGGGACGGGACGTCACGCCGTGGCGGGCCGAGGACGTCATCGCGAGCGGTCCGTTCACCCGGGACGCGAAGCGGTCGGAGCTGGCCTGGAAGCTGGCCTCCCGCGGCTACTACGCCGAGCAGGCGGGCCTCGTGGCCGCCGCGACCCTCGCCGTGCAGACCGACGACACCGCGCTGCGGTTCAGCCTCGCGACCGCGGTCTCGGACGAGGCGCGGCACGCCGACGCCTTCTACCACTACGCCAGCGTGGTGGGCGGGGAGCCGGAGGAGTGCCAGGAGATGGTCGAGCCGCTCGACGAGGGCCTGACCGCGCTGCCGTACCTGGGCAAGGCGCTCGTGCACACGATGCTGGAGGGCTTCGCCGCCGACGAGTTCCTGCTGCTGCGCGAGGTGTTCGCCGACGACCCGCTCGGCAGGCTCTACCACCACATCCGGCACGACGAGGTCCGGCACATCGCGATCGGCATGAACTACCTCGCGCGCGAGTCCAGGACCCCCGGGGGGCGGGAGGCGTGGCGCGAGCACGGCGAGGAGTGGATCGAGACCGGCCTCGGGCTGACCGGGCTCGCCGGCGTGGCGAAGTGGCTCGGCGCGCTCACCGGTCGCGAGCCCGCCGCGGTCCACGACTGGTTCCTGCACCGCCACCGGATCCGGTTGCGGGCGGTGGGGGTCGAGACGGCGGGAGGAGGTGACGTGGCATGAAGATCAAGAAGGTGGAGATCAAGACGACCGTGACGGGGGTGTGCAAGTACCTCCAGGGCGGTGACCTGGCGGCCAAGCGCAACACCGCGAAGTAGCAGTTCGGAACCGGGTGGGACCGGTGAGGCCGGTCCCACCCGAGTCGGTCAGCCCAACGCTTCCCAGGAGGAGCCGTGCCCAGGTCGACGTGCCTCGCCGCCATGCCGTGGCAGGCCATCGAGTCACCGTCGTTGCCGTTGGGCCTGCTGCGGGCGTGCTGCGCGGCCGAGGGCCTGCCCGTGCCGCGCGCCTACCACGGCGGCCTGCGGCTGACCGAGTTCCTGATGGCCGCCACCGACGGCGGGCTCGGCGCCGCCGACTACACCGACGTCGCCGAGAACGGGCTGTTCCACGGCCTCGGCGACTGGGTGTTCACCGGTGTGCTGCACGACGACCCGGACTTCGGGGTCACCGCGCTGGACGACTACCTCGCCAAGCACGCGGTCGACGTCGAGCGGGCGCGGCGGATGCGGCCCTACGCGGCGGAGTTCATCGAGCTGGCCGTGGCCGAGATCCTCGACGGAGCGCCCGACACGGTCGGCTTCAGCACCACGTTCATGCAGAACGTGCCGAGCCTCGCGGCGGCCCGGCGGATCAAGCAGCTCGCGCCCGAGGTCGCGATCGTCTTCGGCGGCGGCAACTGCGACGGCGACATGGGCACCGCGCTGCACCGCAACTACCGGTTCGTGGACTACGTGGTGCGCGGCGAGGGCGAGGCCGCGTTCCCCGCGCTGCTGCGCGCGCTGGAGGGCGAGGCGTCGTTCGCCGACGTGCCCGGCCTGTGCTGGTGGGACGGCGACACCCAGCGCGTCAACGACACCCAGCGCCACCCCGTGCCGCCCGGCCGGATCCCGGTGCCGGACTTCGACGACTGGTTCGCCCACCTCGACGCCTCGCCCGTGCGCAGCCACGTCGAACCCAAGCTGGTCGTGGAGACCGCGCGCGGCTGCTGGTGGGGCGAGGCGCACCACTGCACGTTCTGCGGGCTCAACGGGACGCTCATGGAGTTCCGGTCCAAGTCGCCGGACCGGGTGCTCGACGAGCTGGCCCACCTGGTCTCCCGGCACCAGGTGCTCGACGTGATCACCGTGGACAACATCATCGACAACAACTACTTCCGCACCGTGCTGCCCAGGATCGCCGAGCTGGGCTGGGACCTGCGGGTGCACTACGAGCTGAAGTCCAACCTGAAGCCCGCCGAGATCGAGGTCCTGCGCCGCGCGGGCGTCGCGCACGTCCAGCCCGGTATCGAGTCCCTGGTCAGCCCGGTGCTGAAGATGATGGACAAGGGCGTGTCCGGGCTGCGGAACGTCCGCACGCTGCGCGACTGCGAGTCCAACGGGCTGACCGTGTCGTGGAACTGGCTGTACGGGTTCCCGGGCGAGACCGCGGCCGAGTACGCCGACGTGGTGCGCCAGCTGCCCGCGCTGTGCCACCTGCAACCGCCGTCGGCCGCGGGCCGGATCCTGCTGGAGCGGTTCAGCCCTTATTACGACAACCCCGCGCTCGGCTTCCCGGAGCGCAGCAGCGCGGACCTGTACTCGCACGTGTACCGGCTCCCCGAGGCGGAGAAGGCCGACCTGGTGTACCTGTTCGACACCCCGGACCGGGGGCTGTCCGAGGCGGAGGCGGCGGAGCTGGTCGCGCTCGTCCACGCCTGGCACGACCTCTACTCGGACAGCTACCTGCAACGGCTCGACGAGGACGGGGCGATCGTGCTCCAGGACCGCCGGGTCGGGTGGCCGCGCGAGGACGTCGTGATCGAGGACCCGGACCTCGTGGCCGCCTACCGGGAGCTGGAGCAGGGCCGGACGTTCG
The DNA here is from genome assembly GCF_039527585.1 of Saccharothrix xinjiangensis. Taxonomy (NCBI): domain Bacteria; kingdom Bacillati; phylum Actinomycetota; class Actinomycetes; order Pseudonocardiales; family Pseudonocardiaceae; genus Saccharothrix; species Saccharothrix xinjiangensis. The sequence continues at coordinate 75,466 of NZ_BAAAKE010000032.1, forward strand.
CGGCGCTGGTGCGGCGGCTCGGCGACGCGGGCAGGCGCCCGGACCCGGACGCCCTGGAGGAGTGGCTGGACGCGTTGCACCGCCGGGGGCTGCTGTTCGCGGAAGCGGGCGGCTACCTCGCGCTGGCGACCACCGCCGTGCCGGTGAAGGTGGGGTGACGGGCATGACGCGCACGACGACGGGCGCCGGCCTGGTGACGAGGGAGCCGCGCGAGCAGGGCACCGGGCGGACGCTGGTCCTGCCGGACTGGACCGCCGCCGCACCGGCCGAGGTCGCCGCGGCGGGCTACGGGCGGGTGCTGGTCGAGGAGCCCGTGCCGGCCGGCGCGGACCTCGACGACGACCTGCGGGTGCTGCGGTTCCTGCGCGAGTGCACCAGCCACGCGCTGCGCCTGGACTGGGTGCTCGGCGGGCGGCCGCTGGTCGGGCGGCGCGACCTCCACCACCTCGTCCCGCCGGCGCGGGGTGTCGGCGACGCGGCCGAGTGCGCGGCGGCGTGGCGCGCGGCCTACCGGTACGGCGCCTACTACTACCGAGTCGGCCCCGGTTTCGTGACGGTGAAGGACGTCCGCCCCGACGGCGAGGCCGCCCACCTGACCATCGACGGCGAGAGCGCGGACCACTTCCGCGCCCTCGCCGAGGCCACGTCACCGTCCGAGCTGGACGAGGCCACCACCGGGGCCCTCGCCGACGCGGTGGAGTTCGGCCTGGCCCTGCGCGGCGAGGAGACCGTGCTGGTGCTGCCGTTCCGGATGCGCCACTGGCCCGTGCCCTACGTCGCGGCGTAGCGGGACGAGCCCCTCACCGGACCGGGTCCGGCGCCGGTTCGGTGCGCCAGCCCGGCAGCCAGAACGGGGTCAGGCTGAGCACGCCCACCACCAGGCCGACCCCGATCGCGCCCGGCGCGCCGAGGGGACCGGCCAGGACCGCGCCGAGGACCGCGCCCACCGGCGCGCCGAACATGGGGCCCAGCAGCACGGTGCTGAACACGCGGCCCTGGAGCACGTCCGGGGTCCGCTCCTGCCGCAGGGTCGCCACGCTCACCCGGAACACCGAGATCGAGAGGCCGAACAGGAACTCGTAGACGGCCAGCATCACCAGGGGCGGGAGCAGCGACGCGGACAGGATGAGGCCGAACGAGGCGACCGCGATCGTGTCGGACAGGGTGGCGGCCCTGGTCAGCCCGAGCCGCCGGACCACGCGGGGCGCGAGCGCGCTGCCGGCGAGCAGGCCGACGTTGCCGACCATGGCCGCGACGCCGAGGCCGAGGGGCGTGAGTCCCAGGTCCTGGTAGGCGTACGGGAAGTACAGGCTGCCGATCAGGCCGCCGCTGACGTTGAACACCGTGGTGCCCACCAGGATCCGCCGCAGCAGGGGGTCCGCGAGCACCGCCTGGACGCCCTGCCACGCGGCGCGGCGCGGCCGGTCCGAGGCCTCGCGGTCCGGCGCGGGGTCGCGCAGGCGCACCAGCAGCAGCGCGGCGAGCAGCTGGCTCACGCCGTCGACCAGCAACGCGAAACCGGCGCCGATCCAGCCGATCACGACGCCGCCCGCGCCGGGGCCCACCATGGTGCCCAGCGAGCGGCCGAACGCCAGGCCGGCGTTGGCGGACAGCAGCTGCTGCCCGCCGACCAGCGCCGGCACCAGGGCCTGCGCGGCGACCTGGACGACGGTCGAGGTCACCCCCACGCCGACGGCCACCGCGAACAACCAGCCGGTCGTGAGCAGGCCGCCGGCCGTCAGCGCCGGCACCGCGAGCACCACCAGACCGCCCGCCACCAGGCCCCACACCGCCGCGCGGGCGCGGTCGGCGCGGTCGACCCACACCCCGACCGGCAGGCTCACCAACGCCTGCGAGGCCAGCGAGGTCGCGTAGAGCAGGGCGACCGTCGACGCCGAGGCGTCCAGCAGGGTCAGCGCGACCAGCGGCAGGGCGAACTCCGTGACACTGGCGCCGAACGACGTGACCCCGTTGGCCACCACCAGGTTCCGGACGGCGCCGAGGCGCCCGCCAAGGCTCAAGCCGGCTTCCCCGGCCGGAAGTCGCGCAGCGCCTTGCCCAGCAGCGCGACCAGGTCCGCGCAGTCGGCCGGGTCGATGACCAGCGTCGGCATGAGCGGCAGCACCCCCACGGAGAAGCTCGTCAGCAGGCCGCCGTCCCGGCACGCGAGCCGCAGCCGGTTGGTGTCGGTCAGCGACCACGGCGTGCCGTCCCGGTACGCCAGCTCGATGCCGATCATCATGCCCTCGCCGCCGACCGCGCGCACCGCCGGGATGTCGGAGAGCCCTTCCCGCAGGGCGTTCCGCAGGAACGCGGCCCGCTCGCGCACGTCCTCGAAGAACCCGGGCGCGGTGATCACGTCCAGCACCGCGGCGCCCGCGGCCATGCCGATCGGGTGGCCGTCGGTGGTGGAGCCGTTGAGGAAGCCCACGCGGTGCTCGGAGCCGGCGAGCGCGTCGTAGATCGGGCGGGACACGGCGAGCGCGGCCAGCGGGAAGTAGCCGGCGCTCAACCCCTTGCCCAGCACCACCATGTCCGGCACGGACCCCAGGCGTTCGCTGACGGTCATGGAACCCGCCCGGCCCGCGCCGGTGGTGATCTCGTCGGCGATCACGTGGACGCCGCGGGCCCGGCACCCCGCGAGCAGCGCGTCGAGGTAGCGGTGCGGCACCGGCTGGACGAACGTGCCGAGCACCGGCTCCACCATGACGGCGGTGACCCGCTCCGCGCCGATCTGGTCGACCAGGTCGAGCACCGGGCGCGCGGGGTCGTCGCCGCCGTCGGTGAAGTCCGGGGTGGGCGCGGTGCGGACGAACGGGTCGAGCGGCGCGGAGAACCGGTGGAACACCTCCTCGCCGGTGAGCGCGGTGGCCAGCGGGCCGGTGCCGTGGTAGCTGCCCTTCACGGTGACGACGTGGGTGCGCTCGGGTTCACCGGTCATCCGCCGGTGGAACCGCGACAGCATGGCGGCGGCCTCGGTCATCTGGCTGCCGGTGTTGCCGAACCTGATGTGGTCCAGCGGGCCGGGCAGCGCGGCGGCGAGCCGTGCCGCGTACTCCACCGCGATCCGCGTCGGGTGCTCGTAGCGCATCACCGTGCCGGAGGGGAGCACGTCGAGCTGCGCGCGCATGGCGGCCTTCACCGGCTCGCAGGAGTAGCCGAGGGTGACGTTCCACATGGAGGAGCGGGCGTCCAGGTACTCGCGGCCCGCCGCGTCGCGCACCCTGCTGCCGGCGCCGCCGACCAGGAACATGTCCGGGTCGGAGGTGCGGAAGAAGTCCTCCATCGGCGCGTTGCCGTGCCAGAGGTGGTAGCTGTCCGAGTCGAACATGGGGCCCCCGGCAGGAGTTCCGACGCGCGCTGATCGACCGGTGCGGCGCACCCGTCCCCTTTTCCCGGTGGATCGGGGGTGGAATCGGTAAAAGGTGGGAAAACGCCGGACCCGCCGATCTGATCGGGTCAGGACGTTAGGTGCGTGGCGCGGGCGGCATCAACCGCCCTCAGGGCGGTCCACTCATTCGGCCCAGCGGCGGTGTGCCGGGACGGTTCGGCATCTCGCACCGCCGTGCCCTCACCCGGTGGACGGTGACGCCGGGAGCGGTTGGGCGAGCGCCGCACGGCGGCACCGGGGCCGGGCGCCGGTGCCGCCGGCGTCGCTCAGGAGGCGGCCTCCAGCGGCAGGTCGTTGCCGCGCCAGGTGGCCGCCAACTCCTGCACCGGCAGGCCGAGCGCCTCGCCGAGGCAGACGATCGTGCCGAAGCCGGGTGACGGCAGCCGGCCGGTCTCGATCTTGCGCAGGGTTTCCGGCGAGATGCCGGCCGCGTGCGCGACTTCCACCAGGTCGCGTCCCGCTCGCGCGCGGCGCAGCAGGGCGCCGAGGCGCCTGCCGGCTTCGACCTGCTCCGGGGTGAGCGGTTGGCGGACCATGACCCCAGGATAGGGTTGGTATTACTATACCGGCAAGTGCTAGGGTCTCGGTATAACTATACCGACATCCCGTGACGCGAGGTATTCGTGATCGAGTTGAAGACGCCTGCGGAGATCGAGCGCATGCACGTGGCCGGGCGTTTCGTCGCCGAGGCGCTCTCCGAGGTCGGCCGCCTCGCCGACGTGGGCGTCAACCTGCTTGACCTGGAGCACCACGTGCGCGGCATGATCGACCGGCGCGGGGCGGAGTCGTGCTACTGGGACTACGCGCCGTCCTTCGGGCGCGGCCCGTTCCGCAACGTCATCTGCCTGTCGGTCAACGACGCCGTCCTGCACGGCCTGCCCCACGACTACGTGCTGCGCGACGGGGACGTGCTCAGCGCGGACCTGGCGGTCGGCATCGACGGCTGGGTGGCCGACTCGGCGCGCACGATCGTCGTCGGCGCCCCGGCCGAGGAGGACCTGCGGATCATCCGCGCCACCGAGGAGGCCTTGGAGGCGGCGATCCGGGTGGCGCGTCCGGGCAACCGCCTGGGCGACATCTCGGCGGCGATCTGGGCGGTGGCCCGCGACCACGGCTACCCGGTCAACACCGAGTTCGGCGGCCACGGCATCGGCCGCACCATGCACGAGGACCTGCACGTCTCCAACAAGGGGCGGGCGGGTCGCGGCCTGGTGCTGCGGCCGGGGCTGACCCTCGCGCTCGAACCCTGGTTCACCCGCACGACCGACCGGATCGTCTACGACGACGACGGCTGGACCATCCGGTCGGCCGACGGCTCGCGCACGGCCCACTCCGAGCACACGATCGCCATCACCGACGACGAACCCCTGGTGCTCACCCGGCGTGACGCGGAGGAGCCCGCGGCGAAGGGCTGATCCCGCGCCGGCCGGCCCACCCCGCCGGGTCCGGGCTGGGCGGCTCCACCGCGTCCCCGCACGGCCGCCGCGCGAGGAAACCCGTTCGCGGCAGGAGTCCTTCGCCCCGGTCGGCACGCCTCCTCGAACGGGTACCCGGAGCACCCCTTGTTATGGTCGGGCCGTGCACCTCAACCGGTCGACCGGGCCGACCGGGCCCGCGCTGCTCGGCCTGACCCGGTTCGTCCCGGTCGGCACACCCGCGCCCGCCGTCGTGGCGCCCTCGTGACCGACTGCCACGACCTGCGCGACCGGCGGGACGCGCTGGCCCTGGTGACCGAGTTCTACCGGCGCGCCTTCGACGACGACCTGCTCGGGCCGGTCTTCCGCGACGCGGCCCACCTGGACCTCGCCGCGCACCTGCCCGTGATGGCCGACTTCTGGGACACGGTGCTGTTCCGCGCCGGCTCCTACCGGGGCAACCTGCTGCGCGTGCACGTGGCCCTGGACGAACGCGCGCCCCTGGCGGCCGCGCACTTCTCGCGGTGGCTGGCGCTGTGGGACGCCACCGTCGACGACCTGTTCGCGGGGGAGAAGGCGGACCTGGCCAAGTCCCAGGCCGAGCGGATCGGCCGGTCGGTGACGCGCCGCCTGCGGGGCGAGGACGCCAGCGAGCTCGTCGCCATCCGCCGGCGGGACGAGGTCGAGGGGGAGTGTCGAGGGGGAGTGAGGTAGCCGATCTCCCGGCCGTCGCCCCCGGTGTCCCCGGCGGGCACGTCGGTGTACTCCCCGATGGCCGGTACAGCTCGGTCATGAACGCCTGGCAGAAGCGCATGACGGCCGGTCGCGGCGACAGTGGAGCGCGAACCGCGCGCCGGCCAGGGGCGTCACCCGGGCGGGTGTTCGAACGGTCTCACCCGGCGCCAGTCGATCACCGCCGAGGAGCGCCGTGGACCTGCCGCCCGTCGGGCCGCGCGGTTCCCGTAGCCGGGTTGGTCCGGCCGGCTGGTGGAGGCGCTGCTGGGCGCCGGTGTGCCGGACGTCCTGCTGGTCCTGGTCGTCGAACGTCATCACCGGGGGTGACCGACCGTCACTCCTTCGGGTGTTCTCCTATAGGTGCTGGTCAGAGCCGTTATAGGCTTGGTTCGGCCTGTTCCGGGCACGGGGCACGGGGAGGAACCACATGAAGCGCTTGCTGAGGCCGTTGATGCGCCGCCTGGGGGCGGAGCGAGGGGTGCGCCGCCTGGCGTGGGCGCCGATGGGCTACACCTACTACTGACGGATGTCGTTCGGCCCGATCCGCCGCCTGAGCTGGCGGGGGGTGCGAAAGCTGCACCGGCGGTGCGTGCGGAAGCCGGTCTTCCGCACGCTCGCCGGCAGCGTGGTGGTCTGCGACCCCGAGTTGGCCAGGCGGGTCCTGGTCGACGCCGACGGGCACCTGGACCACGTGCCCGCCTTCTGGCGTCCGGGCGGCGCCCCGCTGCCACCGCCCGCGTGCGCCGCGCTCAACCGGTGGGTGCACGCCCGCCTGGCCGCCGAGGACCCCGACGCCGCGGCGGAGGTCGCCGTCGAAGCGGTGGCGGCGTCACGGGGCGACCTGCACCGCGCCTGCCTGCACGCGGTGACCGCGGCGAACCGCCGGCCCCTGGGGCTCGACCGGGACGACGACCTGGGCAGGACGGTCACCCGGTTCCTGGACGACGTGTTCCACGGCATGATGACCGGCTCCCACCGCCACCCCGACAAGGCCACCTTCCTGGAACTCGCCGGGCGCGCCGGCGAGGCCTTGGCGCGCGGCGCGGCCCCCGGCTTCCCGGACGTGGCCCCCGAGGTCCGGGGCGAGGTGTACCTGCGCGCGGTGACCGCGTTCGTCGGCGCGTCCGCGGCGGCGCTCACCTGGTCGATCTGCGTGCGGCAGTCGACCGACCTCGTCGACGCCCGGCGGCCGGCGGACCCCGTCGACGGCGCCCCGCCCGAGCACGTGGCGCTGGAAACGCTCCGGCTGTGGCCGCCCGCCTGGCAGCACCGCAGGTCCGTGCTGCGGGACCACCGCGTCGGGCCGCTCAAGGCGTTGCGGGGCGATGAGGTCGTCGTCCCCGTGCACGCGATGCAGCGGCACCCCCGCTACTGGCCGGACGCGCACGTGTTCGACCCGGGGCGGTGGTCGCGGTCGCCGGGCAGGCCCGACGCGTTCATGCCGTTCGCGGTCGGGCCGGGCGCGTGCGTCGGTGCGGGCTTCGAGGTCCGTTGGCTGGGCGCGGTCGCGAAGCACCTGGCCGCCCGCCCGCCGCTCGCCCTGGCGCGGCGGAGCGCCGAGCCCTGCGTCACCGCGATCTTCTCCGCGCCCGAGCACGTGATCGGCGAGGGTGACTGAAACCCGTCGGATCAAGATTCATCGGACGTGTTAGTTGATGCAGCGTAATCGTTTGACTGCGCTGGGTGTCCGAAGTGGTGGTGTGACGAAAGTAATTTGGATCTGATCCAGACAAGACCTTTAAGGTCGGGGTGTGACAACCGACTTCGAGGCGCAGTTGCGGTCGGTCTCGTTGCGCGTGACCCGCCCCCGGTTGGCGGTGCTCGCGGCGCTGCGCGACCACCCGCACGTCGACACCGAAACGGTGATCTCGTTGGTGCGGACCGACCACCCGAAGGTCTCCCACCAGGCGGTTTACGACGTCCTGCGGGTGCTGACCGACACCGGTCTGGTGCGGCGCATCCAGCCCGCCGGGGCGACCGCCCGCTACGAGTCCCGGGTGGGGGACAACCACCACCACGTCGTCTGCCGCTCCTGCGGCGCCATCGAGGACGTCGACTGCGCCGTCGGTCACAGCCCTTGCCTCACCGCCTCGGACGACCGCGGTTACGCGGTCGACGAGGCGGAGGTCGTCTTGTGGGGCACCTGCCCCGACTGCTCGACCGAGCACACCGCCAACGATTCATCCCCCGGAAGGAAGTAGATGAGCGACCCCAGGCCAACGCCCACCTCCAGCGCTCAGGGCGTGGACCAGAAGGCCGCGGCCGGCTGCCCAGTCGCGCACGACTCCGTGACCGCGCACGGCAGCGAGAGCGAGAACCCGGCGATCGACTCGCCGACCCCGAAGACGGGCGGCCGCCCGCGCACGAACCGCGACTGGTGGCCCAACCAGCTCGACCTGACGGTGCTGCACGCCCACTCGTCGAAGAGCAACCCGCTGGGGGTGGACTTCAGCTACGCCGAGGAGTTCGCCAAGCTCGACGTCGAGGCCCTCAAGCGCGACATCACCGAGGTGCTGACCACCTCGCAGGACTGGTGGCCCGCCGACTTCGGCCACTACGGCGGCCTCATGATCCGCATGAGCTGGCACGCCGCGGGCACCTACCGCACGCACGACGGTCGCGGCGGCGCCGGTGACGGCGGTCAGCGCTTCGCGCCGCTCAACAGCTGGCCCGACAACGCCAACCTCGACAAGGCGCGTCGACTCCTGTGGCCGGTCAAGCAGAAGTACGGCCGGCAGATCTCCTGGGCCGACCTGCTCGTGCTCGCGGGCAACGTCGCCCTGGAGTCCATGGGCTTCAAGACGTTCGGCTTCGGCTTCGGCCGCGAGGACGTCTGGGAGCCCGAGGAGATCTTCTGGGGCCCGGAGGACGCCTGGCTGGGCGACGAGCGCTACGTCAGCGAGAGCGAGATGGCGCCGGAGGTCGGCGCGACCGAGATGGGCCTCATCTACGTCAACCCCGAGGGCCCGCGCGGCAACGCGGACCCGCTGGCGGCGGCCCACTTCATCCGGGAGACCTTCGGCCGGATGGCGATGAACGACGAGGAGACCGTCGCCCTCATCGCCGGCGGCCACACCTTCGGCAAGACCCACGGCGCGAGCGCCGCCGACGGCCACGTCGGCCCGGAGCCGGAGGCCGCCCCGCTGGAGGCGCAGGGCCTCGGCTGGCTGAGCACCCACGGCAGCGGCAAGGGCGCGGACACGATCACCAGCGGTCTCGAGGTGACGTGGACCGACGTGCCGACGCAGTGGAGCAACCGGTTCTTCGAGATCCTCTTCGGCTACGAGTGGGAGCTCACCACGAGCCCCGGCGGCGCCAAGCAGTGGGTCGCCAAGGACGCCGAGGAGATCATCCCGGACGCCCACGACCCGGCGAAGAAGCACAAGCCGACGATGCTCACGACCGACCTGTCGCTGCGCGTCGACCCGGCGTACGAGAAGATCTCCCGCCGCTTCCTGGAGAACCCGGACCAGTTCGCGCTGGCGTTCGCCAAGGCCTGGTACAAGCTGCTGCACCGCGACATGGGCCCGGTCAGCCGCTTCCTGGGGCCGTGGGTGCCCGAGGTCCAGCTGTGGCAGGACCCGGTGCCGGCCGTCGACCACGAGCTCGTGGGCGACACCGACATCGCCGCCCTCAAGGCGAAGGTCCTCGACTCCGGCCTCACCACCGCCCAGCTGATCACCACCGCCTGGGCCTCGGCCGCGACCTTCCGGTCCACCGACAAGCGGGGCGGCGCCAACGGCGCCCGGATCCGCCTGGAGCCGCAGCGCGGCTGGGAGGTCAACCAGCCGGAGCAGCTCGCGAAGGTCCTGGAGGTCCTCGAAGGCGTCCAGCGCGAGTTCAACGAGGCGGGCGGCGCGAAGATCTCGCTCGCCGACCTGATCGTGCTGGCCGGCTCGGCCGCCGTCGAGAAGGCGGCGCGCGACGCCGGCTTCGAGGTCACCGTGCCGTTCCACCCGGGCCGCACCGACGCCACGCAGGAGCAGACCGACGTCGAGTCGTTCACCTTCCTGGAGCCGCGCGCCGACGGTTTCCGCAACTACGTGCGCGCCGGTGAGAAGCTCCAGCCGGAGGTGCTGCTCGTCGACCGCGCCTACATGCTCAACCTGACGGCGCCGGAGATGACCGTCCTCGTCGGTGGTCTGCGCGCGCTGGGCGCCAACCACGGCGACACCCGGCACGGTGTCCTCACCAGCCGTCCTGGTGCGCTCACCAACGACTTCTTCGCCAACCTGCTGTCGCCGGGGACCCGGTGGACGGCGTCGGAGTCCGAGGAGGGCGTGTACGAGATCCGCGACCTGGCCACCGACGAGGTGAAGTGGACCGCCACGGCGGTGGACCTCATCTTCGGGTCCAACTCGCAGTTGCGGGCCCTGGCGGAGGTCTACGCCAGCCAGGACGCCGGTGAGAAGTTCGTGGCGGACTTCGTCTCGGCCTGGACCAAGGTCATGGAGCTCGACCGGTTCGACCTGGTCTGATCCTGTTCGGCTCGACGGGCCCGACCGGGGTGACCGGTCGGGCCCGTCTTGTGCGGAGGGTCGTGCCGCCGGCGGTTGACGCCGACGCGGGGGCGACCCCTCGGCGTGGTCGCCATGACTGCGAAAGCCGGTGGGGCGGACTCGCGCAGCGCCCCCGGGGTCGCCGCGGCTCAGCGGGCCGGCGGCGTGGACAGCGTCAGCACCTCGACCGCGGCCGGGGCGCAGCAGCCACCGCCTTGGCCCTCGGCGGGCGCGTCGAACACCCCCGAACCGCCGCACACCCCGGTCTCCGGCAGCACCAGCTCCACCTTCGCCGCGCTCTCGTGGTCCCCGGCGATCTCGGCCACGACGCTGCGCACCTGCTCGTACCCGGTCAACGCCAGGAACGTGGGCGCGCGGCCGTAGCTCTTCATCCCGACCAGGTAGACCCCGGGCTCGGGGTGGCGCAGTTCGTTCGCGCCGTGCGGGTGGACGCTGCCGCAGGAGTGCGCGTTCGGGTCGATCAGCGGCGCCAGCCGGACCGGGGCCTGGAGCACCGGGTCCAGCTCCAGGCGGACCTCCGACAGCCACGAGTGGTCGGGGCGGAACCCGGTCAGCGCCACGACCTCGTCCACCGGGGCCAGGCGGTGGCCGTCCTGCGACACCAGCACCACCTGCTCGCCGTCGCGTTCCACGGCCGCGGTGCGGAAACCGGTGACCACCTCGACGTGCCCGGCCCGTGCCGCCGCCTCGGCCTTGAGCCCGAGCGCCCCGCGTGCCGGGAGCTCGTCGGCCTCCCCGCCGCCGAACGCGTTGCCCACCTGCCCGCGGCGCAGCAGCCAGGTGACGTGCGTGCCGGGATGCCGCTCGGCCAGCTCCGCCAACGCCACCAGCGCGGTCAACGCCGAGTGCCCGCTGCCCGCCACCGCGACCCGCCTGCCCGCGTACCGCTCGGCCTCCGCGGCCAGGTCGGGCACCAGGTAGGCGATCCGGTCGGCCGCCGCGCGCTCGCCGACGGCGGGCAGCCCGTCACCGCCCAGGGGGTTGGGCGCGGTCCACGTGCCGGAGGCGTCGACCACCGCGCGGGCGGTGATGCGCTCCTCGCCGTCGGCGGTCACGACGTGCACGGTCAGCGGCTCGCGGTCCCGACCGGCGTCCACCACCCGGTCCCGACCCCGCCGGGCCACACCCACCACCCGCGCGCCGAACCGCACGTGCCCGCCCAACGCCCCGGCCAGCGGCACCAGGTACTCCGACGCCCACTCCGCCCCGGTGGGGTAGTGCCCCGCCTCGGGCGCGGCCCACCCCCGAGGCTCCAGCAGCCGCCGCGCGGCCGGGTCGACCAGCTCCGACCACGGCGAGAACAGCCGCACGTGGCGCCACTGCGCCACGGCCGCACCGGCTTGCGCCCCGGCCTCCAGCACCACCGGTCGGAGACCGCGCTCCACCAGGTGCGCCGCCGCTGCCAACCCGGCCGGGCCGGCACCCACCACAACCACCGGGAGCTCGCTCACGAGCCGCCCCTTTCATCGGTAAACGTCGATTGAATGAGCGGAAATCTATCGAACGAAGCCGATGGATGCAACCATCGGCTTTCATCGATAGACTGAGTTCATGACGACGACCCCGCCGCAGGTCGGCCTCGCGACGGAGGACGCCACCACCTACGCCGAGTGGTTCGCCTGCCTCGCCGACCCGACCAGGGTCCGCCTGCTGCACGCCGTGGCCACGCACCCCGGCGAGATCACCGTGGGCGCCTTGACCGAAGCCCTCGGCACCAGCCAGTCCACCTGCTCCCACCACCTGCGCAAGCTCGCCGACGTCGGCTTCGTCCGGCTGCGCAAGCAGGGCACCACCACCCTGGTCTCGGTCAACCCGGCCTGCTGCACCGGCCTGCCCCACGCCGCCGACGCCGTCATGGGCACCGTCGTCACCCGCCCGTGCTGCCCCACCGACCTGCCCGACGACGTCACCGTCCGCGCCATGACCGACGACGACTGGGCCGACGTGCGGCGGATCCACGGCGAGGGCATCGCCACCGGCAACGCCACCTTCGAGACCGAGACCCCCGGCCGCCGCACCCTGGAGGCCAAGTGGCTGCCGGAGCACCGCTGGGTCGCCGAGGTCGACGGCCGGGTCGCCGGCTGGGCCGCCGCGACGCCGGTCTCGACGCGCGAGTGCTACGCGGGCGTCGCCGAGACCTCGGTCTACGTCGGGGAGGGCTTCCGCGGTCGGGGCGTGGGCAAGTCGTTGCTGCACAAGCAGGTCACCGCCGCCGACGCGGCCGGGCTCTGGACGCTCCAGACGGGGATCTTCCCGGAGAACCGGGCCAGCATCGCCCTGCACCACTCCGCCGGCTTCCGCACCGTCGGCGTCCGCGAGCGCATCGCCCAACACCACGGGACCTGGCGCGACACCGTCATGCTCGAACGCCGTGCGCGGACATGACCCGACCGCGCGTGACGAGTCCACGGGCAGGATCGCCCGACGAACCCGGGTAGTTCCATCGCACATCTTCACTTTCCACCCCGTGCGGAATTGAGGGGGCATCCGGAGGTCCGCACTTCCCAGCCGCCACCGCGTGGTGCAACGTTCTCCCCCTGCGCCACGATCGTCAGGTGTGCGCCGAGACGGGCAGGGGGTCGGGGTGACGGGCGGATCGGGTCCGCGGGAGGCGTGGCGGGTCCGCATCCGGCGCGGTGCGGACGGCCGCATGCTGGGCGCGGGTGTGCTGGTGAGCCCGGTGAACGTGCTCACCTGCGCGCACGTCGTGGCGGACGAGGACGACCTGGTCGTCGACCTGGTGGAGGTCCCGGGCACGCCGAGTTCCCGCGCGCGCCTCGTCGACGGGGCGTGCGTGCCCGAGTCGGAGGGGCCGCGCGGTGACGTCGCGCTGCTCCGGCTGGCGACGCCGCAGCGCGAGGACCACGTGGCCACGTTGCGGCGCATGGCGTTCACGCGCGACCGGCCGGTGCACGCCCAGGGCTTCCCCCGCGGCCTGGACAACGGCGTGTGGACCAGGTTGACGCTGTTCGGGCACTCCGGGGCCGAGTGGTTGCAGATGAACCTCCGCTCCGAGACCGAGCAGCAGGTGCGGGTGGGGTACAGCGGGGCGGGGGTGACCGACGACGCGACCGGTCACGTGCTGGGGCTCGTGGTCGCCAAGTACCGCGACAGCGCGGCGGGCCTGTCCTGGATGATCCCGGTGGAGGCGGTGGCCGCGCACCTGCCGATGGTGGCTGGGTGGGTCGTCGGCGACACCGGGATCGACCCGCTGTTCACCCGGGTGGCCGCGACGCCGGCGGGCAACGCCGACTGGGTGCTGGACTGGTTGGGCCACCGTGCGCGCGGCGCGGCGGTGCTGGTGGTGTCGGGGCCGGAGCTGGTGGCGGTGCGGCAGGCGGTCGCGGCGTCCGGGGTGCGGTCCGACCGCGGTGACCCCGGCGGCGTGGACCTGGCGCTCGACGTGAGCGGCCGCACGGTGGACGAGGTGTCGCGGCGCATCGTGGACCGCGCGGGCCTGCTGACGTCGGCGGTGGAGAGCGCGAGCGACCGGCTGCGGGCCGACGCGCCGCCGGTGACGATCGTGCTGGACGGCGTCGACGAGGCCGAGGAGCCCGTGGCGCTGGTGGACGAGGTGATCAGGCCGGTGCTGGCCGGCGGCGGTCGGATCGTGCTCGGGTTCCGGGGCGAGGGCTCGGCCGGGTTCTCGGCGGCCGGTGCGCTGGTCGCCGGGTCCGTCGCGAAGCGGCTGGAGGAGCTGGGGCGGCGCATCGACGTGCTGCCCGACGACACGGACCTGCCGCTGCGGCTGATCGTGCTGCGCCAGGCGGCCAAGCGGTCGCCGGTGCTGGCCGCGCGGCGGTTGGACGAGTTCGAGAGCGCGGTGGAGCGGGCCGAGCGGCGGGCGCGCAGGGACCGGTCGGTGGACGACGACCGCGGGCTGCTGGAGGCCACGCGGGCGGGCGCCAACCGGGCGGGGTTGGGTGAGGACGTGGAGCTGGCCGCGCTGTACCGGCGGGCCGACGAGGCGTTGCGGGCTGATCCGGTGGACCGGGAGGCGGCCCACGCGGCGGTGTGCGCCTTCCAGGACGCGGTCCGCTGGGCCCGCGAGGCAGGGGAGGACCGATGACCGCTTGTGCCAGGTCCGGGTGCGCCGGCTCGATCGACGAGACCGGCTTCTGCGACACCTGCGACCTCCCGGCGCTCGTGCCGCCGCCGTCCGCCGCGCGGTCGGCTTCGGGGCGGCCCACGTCGGCGCGCTCCGGGTCCGGGCCGGCGCCCGGCGGGGTCGCCGCGCGGCGGCCGGGGGTGGGCGAGGACCCGTTCCCGTTGCCCGACTTCGAGTTCCCGGACCCGGAGAGCCTCGTGCTCACCGACCTCCGCGTGCCGGACCGCGTGCGGCGGTGCGCCAACGAGGGGTGCGCCGACCGCACGAGGTTGCCCGCGAAGGACTCCGGCCACTGCCTGTCCTGCGGCACGCCGTTCTCGTTCCGGCCGAGCCTGGCGCCCGGTGACGTGGTCGAGCAGCGCTACGAGGTGTGCGGTCCCATCGCGCACGGCGGCCTGGGCTGGGTCTACCTGGCCCGCGACGGCAGGCTCAACGACCGCTACTGCGTCCTCAAAGGACTCATCGACGCGTCCGACGAGGCGCTGACCGCGTTCGAGGTGTGGGCGCTCACCCAGATGGACCACCCGAACATCGTCGGGATCTACAACTTCGTCCGGCACCCGGACGAGCGCACCGGCAAGGCGCGCGAGTACATCGTGATGGAGTACGTGCCCGGCCTGCCGCTCAGCGTGGTGGCCACCGCGGCCCAGCAGGGCGGCAGCCGGCTCGACGAACCGCTGCTGACCGAGCACGTGGTCACCTGCGGGCTCCAGGTCCTCGCCGCGCTGGGCCACCTGCACGAGCGGGACATGCTGTACTGCGACCTCAAGCCGGACAACGTGATGATCCGGCCGGCCGACCGCAGCGACCCGGACACCCGGATCAAGCTGATCGACCTCGGCGGCGCGCGGCGCGCGGGCGACACCAGCAGGCCGATCGTCATCACCCGGCGCTACCAGGTGTCCGCGGAGGAGATCTCGGCGCGCGGCATGACCGTCGCCTCGGAGATCCACACCGTGGGCGAGACCCTGAACCAGCTCTACCGGGCGACGTCCGACCACACCGGTCAGGAGGTGCCCGCCGAGCGGCACGTGCGCGAGCAGCAGCGGATCGCGGTGGGCGTCGAGTCGTTCAAGCTGGTCTGCGCGCGGGCCAGGCACCCGGAGCCCGAGCGCCGGTTCGCCGACGCCGCGGAGATGGCGCGGCAGCTGCGCGGGGTGCGGCGGGAGATCGCGTCCCTGCGCGACGGCAGGCCGCGACCCGAGCCGTCGGCGGTGTTCGCGGACAACGCCGTGCTGCTGGACGCCGGGCTGGGCGCGGTGCCGCCGCTGACCCGGTGGACCCGCAGGCCGGCCGGCGCCCTGCTGGGTGAGCTGCCGCTCGACATCGGGACGCCGGCCACCCTCGCGGTGGCCACCGGCCTGCCGACGCCCGTGGTGTTCCCCGACGACCCGGCCGCCGACGTGCTCGCCGCCGCGGCCACCGAGAACGCGCCCCGGCTGCTCGCCCAGCTCGACGCGCTCGACCTGGACACCCCGGAGGTGGCGTTCGCCGTCGTCCGCGCCGGTCTGTCGGCGGGCGACCTCGCCGCCGCGGCGGAGGGCTTGGACGAGGCCCGGGAGCAGGTGGGCGAGGCGGACTGGCGGCTGTGGTGGCACGAGGGCCTGCTGGAGCTGGCCGAGGCGGACACCGGGGCCGCGCGCTCGCGCTTCGAGGAGGTGCGCCGCGCGCTGCCCGGTGAGGTCGCGCCGGAGCTGGCGGTGGCCTGCTGCGCCGAGCTGCTGGGTGACCACGCCGCGGCGGAGCCGTACTACCTGGCGGTGTGGCGGCGGGACCACTCGGTGGTCAGCGCCGTGTTCGGGCTGGCGCGGGTGCACCTGGCGCGGGGCGACCGGGCGGGCGCGGTCGAGCTGCTGGACGAGACGCCCGACGTCTCGCGGCACCACGACGCGGCCCGGATCGCCGCGGTGCGGGTGCTCAGCGGGACGCTGCCGAACGGCGCCCGCCCCACCGGGCCGGACCTGGACGCCGCCGCCACCCGGCTGGCCTCGCTCTACCTCGACGGCGGCGAACCGACCGGCGACTCGCGCACGCGCCTGGAGACCGTCGTGCACGAGGCCCGGTTCGCCCTGCTGCCGAACGCCGAGGCGGCGCGCCCGGCGGGGAACGGCCTGCGGGAGCTGCTGGAGGCCCGCTACCGCGCGCTCGCGCGGCAGACCTCGGACCGGGGCCACCGCTCCGACCTCGTCGACCTGGCGAACGAGCACCGCCCGTTCACCTTCCGCTGACCGCACGGGGGAGACCGTGGAGCACCGAACAGAGTTCGACCTGGAAGTCAGCCAGAACCAGTACCTGTCCCCGGCGGACCGGGAGGTGCACGCCGCGCTGGTGGTGACCGCGCGCGGCGAGGCGTCCCCCGGCGCGGAGCCCGAGGTGGCGCAGGTGATCCTGATCGACTGCTCGGGCTCGATGTCGTACCCGATCACCAAGATCGGCGCGGCGCGGCAGGCCACCAAGGCCGCCGTCGACGCGCTGCGCGACGGCGCGCTGTTCGCCGTGGTCGAGGGGACCGAGCGGGCCAGGCAGGTGTTCCCGGGCCGGGGCCTGGCCGTCGCCGGCCCGGAGACCCGGCGGGCCGCCAAGGACGCGGTGAACCGCCTGTCCGCCGCGGGCGGCACGGCCATCGGGTCCTGGCTGACCCTGGCCGGGCGGCTGCTGAACGACCACCCGACCGCGGTGCGGCACGTCATCCTGCTCACCGACGGGCGCAACGGCGAGTCCGCCGCCCAACTGGACCGGGTGCTGGCGGAGTTCGGCCCGGTCTTCACCTGCGACGCCCGGGGCATCGGCGCCGACTGGCTGCCCACCGAGCTGCTGCGCGTCGCCGAGGCGCTGCACGGCACGGCCGACGCCGTCCGCGCGCCCGCCGACCTGGCCGCCGACTTCCTGGCCATGACCCGCGCCGCCATGGGCAAGCTCGTGCCGGAGGTGCGGGTCCTGGTCCGGACGACGGCGGCGAGCCGCCTGGACTTCCTGCGCCAGACCCACCCCTCCGAGGCGGACCTGCGCGGCGAGGTCGTCGACGAGCGGACCACCGCGTTCACGACCGGCTCCTGGGGCGCGGAGAGCCGCGAGTACCACCTGAGGCTCGCCGTCGACCCCACCGGCCTGCCGACGAACAGCGACGTCCGCGTCGCCCGCGTGGACCTGGAGGTGCGCGCGCCGGGCGCCACCGGGTTCGCCAAGGCGGGCGGCGCGCGGTCGGTGGTCGCGCACCGCACCGACGACCTGGAGCTGTCCAGCCGGATCGACGCGCGGATCGCCCACTACACGGGGCAGACCGAGCTGCGCCAGGCGGTGCTGGAGGGCGGCGCGGCGCACGACCGCGACGACCGGGGCGCCACCGAGGCGGCCTGGGGCCGGGCGGTCGCGCTGGCGACCGGGCTGGGCAACCGGAAGGTGCTGGACCGGTTGCTGCGCCTGGTCGACGTGGTCGGCGCGCCGGAGGACGGCGTGGTGAGGCTCAAGGACCACCTCGCCGCCGAGGACCTGCTGTCCGTGGCGGTGGGCTCGACGCTGTCCGGCACCCGCTCGGAGTCGGTCGTGGAGCCGGGCGCGCGACCTGTCGCCCCGACCGGGCCCGACGTGGTCTGCCCGGAGTGCTCGCTGCGGTGGCCCGCGGGCTCCGCGTTCTGCGGCGACTGCGGCAGCCCGATCGCGGTGTGACGGCGGGGTCGGCGCGCTCGGGCGCGCCGGCCCGGCTCGCCCTGTGGCGCCGATTCCGCCGAACATCGTGGAAGAACGGCTGAGGGGCGTGGAATCTCACCTCGTGGTGTTCACACCACCCTGACGATATCGTCGGCGAAAACCTGCGGTCACCACCAAGACCGCTACCGTCACCGTGAAGGGTGCCGAGCTACGGCATCCGTGGATCGGAACGCACAACGGGCAGCGGGTTCGGTTCCGCGTTCACCACGTGCACCTCTCACTCTTGTGAGGGTATTCCTGCGTTACCCCTGTGTGGCGACGTCATTTCGCGCTGTCATGTTCCTGTCAGGTCGCACGGCAATCACGGCGCTCACGGGAAGGCGGGAAGATGGGCAGATCCAGTTTCGCGGCCACGGCGTCGGCCATCGCGCTGGCGGCTTCGGGGTTGCTCGGCGCGGGCACGGCCCAGGCGGAAGCCGGGTACGACAACATCGCGATGCACAAGCAGGAGAAGACCCAGTGGTGCTGGGTCGCCTCGGGACTGACGATCGCCAAGTACCACGGCCTCGGCAGCACGCAGGCGGACTTCTGCACCCGGGCCCAGCCCTACTACGGCTGCAACAACCAGCCCGCCACCCTCGACGACATGGCCAAGGGCTGGGGCAGCCTCGGCCTGGCCCACACCGGCACCGGCCTGAGCAGCGCGGCCTCGTTCAACCAGGTCCACACCGACGTCAAGGCCGCACGCCCCGTCGGCGCGCGCATCGGGTGGACCTCGGGCGGGGGCCACATGAACGTCGTCTACGGCTTCGACACCGCGAACAACACCATCGCGGTGGCCGACCCGTGGCCGGACACCGCCACCTACACGTGGTGGAACTACAACGACTACGTCAGCAACAGCTCGTTCAAGTGGACCCACTCCCGGATCGGCATCTCCCGTTGAGGTAGGCGACATGCGCGAAACACGAACGCCCGGCGCGCGGACGGCCTCACGCCTCTCCCGCCTGGCCACCGTCCTGGCACTGACCGCATCCGCCCTGCTGCCCGGCGCCGGCGCCGGCCACGCCGTCCCGGCGCAGGACCCGCTCCCGGACATCCCCGACTACCAGGCCGCCCTCGACGCGGTGAAGTCGGCCGCCACGCTCAACGCCGTCTGCCGCTTCCTCGGCGCCCCGCTGCCCCAGGGCGGGTCGGAGACGCCGCAGACGATCCCCGACAAGGCCGAGCCGTGCGAGGGCATGCCGACCTTCACGATCAAGGACCCCCTGGCGTTCAACGAGATCACGCCGGGCTTCGTCGCGGGCACGGCCCAGCCGGTCGCCGTCGAGGCGATCAGGCTGACCTACCTGGTCTCCTCGCTGAGCACCACCGTCAACGACCGCCAGGCCACCGTCGTCCTCGCACCCACCCAGGGCGGTGGCTGGCACCTGGCGGCGGTGCGCGAGGGTGACGGCGACGTCGTGCACGCCGCCAAGGCCGGCGTGGGGACCCTGGTGTTCACCGAGCCCCAGGTCCGCGGCTGGTACGAGCTGAGGCTCATCACGGTCAAGCCGCTCAACGACCAGGCGCGCGAAGCCCTGGGCGGCCGGTCGTCGGTGTCGCTGAGCGAGTACCAGAAGCTGGTCAAGGCCCGCTACGCCGACAAGCTGCCCGGGTCGGACTACGACGCGCGGGGCATGTCCAGCGGGTACGGCACCGCGGGGAGGGCCGAGGACACGACCTCCTCGACACCCCTGCTGGTCGGCGGTTCGGGCACGGCCCTCGTCCTCGCGGGCGGCGCCTTCCTCCTCTTCCGCCGCCGGCGCGCCGGCGCCTGCCGAACCGGGTCCTAGGAGCTGTTTGGGGTTCGGATCTACGGGCCCTGTGGTGTGCTGGTGGGGCTGGTAGAACACGGGGGTGGCGCGTTTCGACCTGACCGATGCCGAGTGGTCGTTGATCGAGCCGCATGTGCCGGTGGCGGCCACGGGGCCGTTGCCGCGGCGGGTGCGGGAGCAGTTCAACGGGATCCTGTGGCGGTTTCGCACCGGGTCGGGTTGGCGTGACGTCCCGGAACGGTACGGGCCCTGGTCGACCGTCTACTCCCGGTTCAACGCCTGGGCCAAGGCCGGCGCGTTCCAGAGGTTGATGGAGGCGCTGATCGCCGAGGCCGCCTCCCGCGGACAGGTCGACCTGGAACTGGTCAGCGTGGACTCCACCATCGTGCGGGCGCACCACGAATCCGCCGGACTGGCGATCGCCGGGGAGACCCTCGACGCGCTGGAACAGGCGCTGATCGAGGAAAAAGGGGCTCCGTTGCCCACACAGCAGAGCGTGCTGCGGGTGATGCCCCGCCGTCCGCGCCTGACGCGTCCGGCGCGGGCACGTCTGCCGGTCGGGACCGTGCCGCCCTCCGGCGCCGTCGCAGGGCGCGGGCTGCGGCGGCCGGGCTCGGCCGGTCCCGGGGCGGGCTGAGCAGCAAGATCCACGCCGCGGTCGACGCCGCCGGACTGCCGCTGGCGTTCGTGCCCACCCCCGGCCAGGCCGCGGACAGCCCGCAATTCCAGGTCGTGCTGGACCGGGTGCGGGTTCCCGGCCCGACCGGCCGACCCCGCACCCGTCCGGACGCGGTGGCAGCGGACAAGGCCTGCTCCTCCCAGGCCAACCGGGCCTACCTGCGCCGCCGCCGGATCACCGCCGTGATCCCGGAGAAGACCGACCAACAGGCCAACCGCAGGAACAAAGGCTCCGCCGGAGGCCGCCCGCCGTCCTTCGACCCCACGCGCTACCGGCAGCGCAACACCGTCGAACGCTGCCGACGTTGCCCGGTGGTGTCGCCGAGGTCGGCGTGGAAGGTCCCGTGCTCCTCGGCAGCCAGCCGTGAACCCCGTGCGGGTAGAGCGTGCTCTGCCAGGCGGATGTTTTCGCGCGTCTGTCCGGGCGATGCGAGTGTCGAGGAGAGAGACGGCGATCGGTCATGCGGTAGACCGGGTCGGTCAAGTGACCTGACAGGCTGCTCCGGAGAGGCTGGGATGGCGGGTCCGGATCGGGCCGTGCACCGCACGATCGTGGTGGTGGACGTCGAGGGTTTCGGTGATCCGCGCCGGACGCTGCCCCACCAGATGGCGGTTCGGGCCGTGCTGTACCGGGTGGTCGTTGAAGCGTTGGGCGCGGCCGGGGTGCGGTGGGAGGACTGCCACCGTGAGGACCGCGGGGACGGGATGTTCGTGCTGGTCCCGCCCGAGTACGCCAAGGCGCCGTTGGCGGAGGTGCTGCCGGGGGCGTTGGCGCGGGCGTTGCGGGAGCACAACGACACCGGCCCGGCGGCGCAGCGGCTTCGGGTGCGGATGGCGGTGCACGCCGGTGAGGTCGTCTTCGACCGGCACGGCGTGACCTCGACCGCGGTGACCACGGCCTTCCGGCTGCTGGACGCGCCGCCGGTGAAGAAGGCGCTCGCGGACTCGCCGGGCCTGGTCGTGTTGGTGGTGTCGCGCTGGGTGTTCGACGAGGTGGTCCGCCACTCCGCGGTGCTGGACCCGGCCACGTTCCGGCCGGTGCCGGTGGCGGTGAAGGAGGTCCGCGACACCGCCTGGATCGCCTTGCCCGACCGCCCCTACCCCGCCGAGCCCGCCGTGCTCGACCGGCCCTCTGCCCCGGCTGCACCCGGCGGCGGTGCAGCGGTGCCCCGGCAGCTGCCCGGGGCACCGGCGCTGTTCGTCGGCCGCGAGGAGTACCTGGTCGACCTGGATCGCGTCCTGACGCCTGCCGACGGCGACTCCGCGGGGGCGGCGGTGGTGATCTCGGCGTTGAGCGGGGCGGGCGGCATCGGCAAGACCTGCCTGGCCCTGCACTGAGCACACCTCCACGCCGACCGCTTCCCCGACGGGCAACTGTTCGTCGACCTGCACGGCTTCAGCCCCACCGGCGACCCGATCGACCCGGCCGCCGCGGTGCGCGGGTTCCTCGACGCGCTCGGCGTCGACCCCGGCCGCATCCCGACCGACCTCGACGCGCAGGCGGCGCTGTACCGCAGCCTGATCGCCGAACGGCGGATGCTCATCGTGCTGGACAACGCAGCTACCAGCGACCAGGTCATCCCGCTTCTGCCCGGCACCCCCACCTGCACCGTGCTGGTCACCAGCCGCCGCAAGCTCGCCTCGCTGATCGACCGGCACGGCGCCCGCCACCTGCAGCTGGATGTCCTGGACCGCGATGAGGCCCGCGCCCTGCTGACCGCCCGCCTGCCCGTCGACCGCACCGCCGCCGAACCCAAGGCCGTCGACGAGCTGGTGGACCTGTGTGGGTCCTACCCGCTGGCCCTGGCGATCACCGCCCGCACCGCCGCCACCCGCCCCGCCATCCCGCTGACCGAAATCGCCGCCGAACTGCGCGCACTCGGGCTGGACGCGCTCGACCACGGCGATCCCGCCGCCGGCCTACCCACCGTGCTGTCCTGGTCCCTCCGCCGACTCCCCGAACAGCAACGCACCCTGTTCGCCCTGCTCGGGATCGCGCCCGGCCCCGATACCACCCCGCCCGCCACCGCTGCCCTCACCGGCCTGCCCGACCTGCGGGAGACTGCCCTGACGCGGGTGGTGGACTTCCACCTGCACACCGCCCGCGCCGCCGACCGCCTCCTGGACCCCCACCGCCCGCTCGCACTACTTGACCCGCTCGCGCCCAGCATCAGCCCGCACCCACTGCCCGACGCCGCGGCCGCGCTCGCCTGGATGGAGGCCGAGCACGCCACCCTGCTTGCCACCCAGCGCACCGCCGCCACCCTCGGCCGCCACCCGGTCGTATGGCACCTCGCCTGGAACCTGACCACCTTCCAGCATCGACGGGGGCACCTGCACGGCGCGCTCGCCGCGTGGCAAGCGGCCCTGGAGGCTGCCGCCCACCTGCCCGACCCCGCCACCCGCAGCCGCGCCCACCGGCGCCTTGGCGACGCCTGCGCCCGGCTGGGCCTGCACGAGCAGGCCATCGGACATCTGGAGCGGGCCCTCAATTTGGCCGCGCGCCACCACGACCCCGCCGAGCAGGCACACACCCACCAGGCACTCGCGATTGCCTGGGGACACCGAGGGGACTTCCGGCAGGCGCTGGAGCACGCCCGACACGCCCTCGACCTCCACCACGCTCTCGACGATCCGGTATTGGAAGCCATCGCGCTCAACCAAGTGGGCTGGTACGCCGCGCGCCTGGGCGAGTACGACACCGCTCGGGACCACTGCCACGCCGCCCTCGCTTTGCATCGACACCACCACCATCCTGACGGCGAGGCAGACGCCTTGGACAGCCTCGGCTTCATCGCTCACAGCACCGGCGACTACCACAAGGCCCTCGATTACTACCAGCAGGCCCTCACCTTGCTCCGCACCCTCGGCGACACCTACGACGTCGTGAACACCCTTGATCACCTCGGCCACCCCCACGCCGCGCTCGGGCACCGCGACCAGGCCCGCGCGGTGTGGTGGGAGGCGCTGGAGCTGTACCGGGAACAAGGCCGCACCGCCGCCGCCGAGCGCGTCCAGCGGCAACTCGACGACCTCGACAACAGCACCGATCACGATCCGAACGCAGCCGCTGCCCGCCCACAAGCGGGAAACGATCATCGGTAGCGCGTCCCACCACTGAACCCGCTGATCAGCGAACCTCTTCGACGGCCCTTTGTCCGTTCCGCTCGAACCTTGCGGGTGGGCCGTCGGCTGGCCTGCGAGACGAAAACCATGTCCGGACGGTGCACTCTCGTGTTGTTCGGGGCAACCTTGCGGATTTGGTGGTCGTCAGTGTTCGGGAGCCGCCTGCGGTGTGCCCGGTGCTGCCAGGCAGGATGGATCGCCCTGGCCGGCGCGTCCGTGCGCGGACCCGCGTCGGGCACCTTGCGGCGGATCCCGACGGGAGAGGGGCGCTGCGTGATCCACCCAGTGTCACCCGGCCGTCGTCGGGGCCGGTTCAGCGCTGGGGACCGGCAGGCTTCGTCGATCGGGTGGTCGGTGTCCGGGGCTACCCCTCGTTGACTGTGATCACAAGAGGGTGGGGTCTTCGGGGCGCGGCCAGTCTCGGCTTTAGGTCGCGACAGTGGCTTACACCCTTCCTGATAGGCCGTTCGGCCTAGAAGTTCTGCTCTTTCGTGTAAATCTTTCGGGTGTAGTTGAGTTCACCCGAACGCGACATCATGTTGCGCTGCGCAGCGGTACATCCTTCGTTCAGGTGATGCGCATCACTCCCCGGTGGACTTCGGTCCGCCACCCCACCCGCGGCACGGACACGGACATCTCCGTCCGGCCCTCGCATCCCGAGGGTCGATCGAGGGTCCGATCCCGATCCGCCGCGGCCACACCCCGGCGCCGGACCGCGATCCGGTGCCGGGCCACCGAAGGAATCGGAGCGCGTCATGAGGACAATCCGTCCGGCTTTGGCGATCTGCGGGGCCACCACGGCCCTGCTGGCCCTGGCCGTCGCATCGCCCGCGTCGGCGGCCACGGCCAGCACCTGCACCATCGCCCCGGTCACCGACCCGACCGACATCACCACCGTCACCGACACCACCATCGACGGCACCCCCGGCCCCGACCTGATCGTGTGCGCCTTCGGCGTGCACGAGGGCACCACCGTCAACGGCCACGACGGCGACGACGTCTTCACCATCACCGTCGACCCCGCCTCGGCGACAAGCCCCAACCTCGGCACCCTCGACGGCGGACCCGGCAACGACGCCATCACCTCCACCGACCCCCGGACCTCAGTCGGCGCCCGTGGCAACGAGGGCACCATGCTCGGTGGCGAGGGCGACGACGTCCTCACCGCCGAAGCCCCCTTCGGATACGGCAACGCCGGCACGATGGACGGCGGTGCCGGCAACAACGCCCTCTCCGCCACCGGCCTCAACGCTGGCAACGCGGGCCCCATGCTCGGTGGCGAGGGCGACGACACCCTCCTCGCAGTCGCCACGAGTCCGACGTCAATCGCCGGCAACGGCAGCACGATCGACGCCGGCGCGGGCAACGACCTCGTGACCGCCGAGGGCGGTCTTATCGGCAACAGCCAGACCGTCGAACTCGACGACGGCAACGACACCTTCCTTGCCAGCGGCCTCAACCCCGTCCAAGGCCTGGGCAACGGCCAGTTCGCCGTGGTCCGCGGTGGTGACGGCGACGACACCATCACCGCCGAGGGCGTCAACCGGGGCAACGCGGGACAACTGCTCGGACAGAACGACGAGGACAACATCATCGCCCTCGGCGTCACCGCCAACAGCTTCACCGGCCTCATCGACGGCGGCCCGGACGACGACACCTGCGTGTTGGGGGGCCTCAACAGCGGCACGGTGCAGAACTGCTGAACCCACCCCACACCGCCGGTCCCGCGGGCACCGACCGTGCCCGCGGGACCGGCGGCCCACAGGACAAACCCCGGGCCCGCCGGGATACGAGCGACAGGGGCACGGGGTGCCGGCCTGGTTTTCGATGAGGTCGGGTCAGCCGCCGGGGAAGTAGGGGTGGTCGCGGTAGGAGTGCCGGGGACCGGTCTGGTTGGTCCAGGGCAGGGGTTCGGTGGCGGTGTCGAGCCAGGTGGTCGGTGCGGGTTCGGGCCGCAGCCCGCTCGGCGGCGGCGTGGTCGCCGCAGGCGTAGTAGATGTCAGCGTCCAACGCCTGCTGCTTGGCCGGCCCGAAGCCCAGGATGCCGCCGACCGCGTCGAGGTCCCCCTGACCGGTTCCGACGAGGTCTCGGGCCCGCCTGGCCTCGGCCTGCGCCTCGCGGGCCGGCCCGACGGCGCCGGCGCGGGCGGCGAACCGCGCCCGATAGATCAGCAGCCGCACCACGCCGGTCCCCCGCGAGCGGCCCACCAGCGCCGGCGCCTGCTCCACCAGGTCCAACGGCGCCGCGTCGACCGGTGAGCGGCGCTCCAGCGACTCGGTGATCAGCGCCCGCGTGCCCAGCGCCCACGCCTGCAACTCCGGGTGCCCGATCGCCACCGCGAGCGTCTCGGCGGTCCGCGCGAGCACCATGCCCTGATCCGACCGGCCCACCACGTGGCACCCGTGCGACAGCACCACGGCGGTCATGCCGCCCAGCAGATACAGGTCCCGGGTCTGGCGGGGATGGGTGCCCTGGTCGACCACACCGCCCAGCTCCCGCCACAGGGCGGCCAGCGGCCCGAACCACACCGTGGCCGGCCGGTGCACGAAGTGATCCTCCCGCGGTTGTTCGGAGTCGGGTTGCTGGATGATCACTCATCTCAGTAGCCCGGAGGACAGCCCACGATGCCCCAGCGGTACCCACCCGGGTTCCGGCGCAAGGTGCTCGACCTGGTCGCGTCCGGTCGTCGCGTCGCCCAGGTGGCTGCGGATCTCGACATCGGTGACCAGGCGATCTGCGCCTGGCGTCGCCAGGAGCTCGTCGACAGCGGCCGGATTTCCGGGACGACCAGCGCGGACAACGCCGAGCTGGTGGCCGCGCGTCGGCGGATCGCCGAACTCGAGGCCGAGGTCGCCGTCCACCGCCGCGCCGCCGAACTGCTCAAGGAGGGCAGCACCCCAACAGGCGATACGAGGCGGTCACGGTGATCGCCTCCGAGGGCCGGTCAATCCAGCTCGCCTGCCGCGTGCTCGGGGGTGTCGGAGTCCGGCTTCTACGACTGGCGAGGCCGCGCTCCCTCGCAGTGGGCGATCCGTCAGGCCTGGCTCGTCGACATGATCCGCGAGATTCATGTCGAGTCGTTCCAGGTCTGTGGCGCCCCGCGGGTGCACGCCGAACCCACCCTCG
>NZ_BAAAKE010000033.1:0-96060 GCF_039527585.1 Saccharothrix xinjiangensis
GCGTGGGGAGGGAGGGGAGGGGTTAGGGGAGGTGGCTGGTGGGGACGGTTAGAGGTTGGCCCGGGGTCAGGTCGTCGGTGGTGAGGTTGTTCAGGGTGCGGATGCGGGCGGCCACGGCGTCCGGGTCGCTGGTGGGGGCGCTTCGCTCGGCCAGGTCGTGCAGGGTTTCGCCGACCTGGACGTGCACGACGGCCGTGCGCTCGGGGACGGTGGTGGCGCCTGAGGCGTAGAGGTAGCCGAAGGTGAGGGCGGCGGCCAGGGCGGCGGTGGCCAGGGCGCAGAGGGTGAACTGGACGGCGGGGTGGCGTTCGGGGCGCACCCGGCACGTCGCCGCGTCCGGCGGGGTGTCGCGGAGCGACTGGGGCGTGCGGGGGGATGAGGGCGCGCGGGGTGGCGGGGGCGTGCGGCGGGTGGACGGGCGGCGGTCCCGGTCCGGCACGGCGAACCGGCGCAGCACGCGTGGTCCCGGTCGCAGCCCCGTGCCGAGGGCGACGTCCTCGACACCGGCCCCGTCCACGAGTTCGAAGCTGTTCCGGGTGCCAATGACCACCGCCATCATGCCCTCCAACGCAGGTCATCCGATCATGATCGAACCTGTGTTCGATCGAACGTCCGTGCGAATGTCTACCACTAAGTGCCGCATAATCGCCACGACACGCCGATACTTACTTCGAACAGGTGTTTGATCTGGGCGCGCAACCCGACTACCGTCCACATCCGAAGATCGACGCAGAGCCGGCCTGGGAATCGGAGCCGGTGAGGAGGGAAAGCACCGTGGCACGCAAGACCAACGACGACCTGGGCCTCGCCGCGGAGGTGCCCTCCCCGCCCGGTCAGGCGGACATCGCGGGCAACGCGGGGCTCACCCTCCGCCAGCGCAAGGTGCTCGACGTGATCCGCGACTGGCTGGACCGGTTCGGCTACCCCCCGAGCGTGCGCGAGATCGGCGAGGCGGTCGGCCTGACCAGCACGTCCTCGGTCGCCCACCAGCTGCGCGCGCTGGAGAAGAAGGGCTTCCTGCGGCGGGACCCGAACCGCCCCCGCGCGGTGGGCGTGCTGCCGACCGAGATCGTGACCGGCCTGGCGCCGGCCTCCAAGCCCACCCCCGCGTACGTGCCCATGCTGGGTCGCATCGCCGCCGGTGGGCCGATCCTGGCGGAGGAGGCCATCGAGGACGTGTTCCCGCTGCCGCGCGACCTCGTCGGCGAGGGCGAGGTGTTCCTGCTCAAGGTCGTGGGTGACTCGATGGTGGACGCCGCCATCACCGACGGTGACTGGGTCGTGGTCCGCCAGCAGCCCACCGCCGACAACGGCGACGTGGTGGCCGCCATGATCGACGGCGAGGCCACGGTGAAGACGTTCA
Organism: Saccharothrix xinjiangensis; assembly: GCF_039527585.1. Taxonomy (NCBI): domain Bacteria; kingdom Bacillati; phylum Actinomycetota; class Actinomycetes; order Pseudonocardiales; family Pseudonocardiaceae; genus Saccharothrix; species Saccharothrix xinjiangensis. The sequence goes on from NZ_BAAAKE010000033.1 coordinate 1,364, forward strand.
AGCGCAAGGAGGACGGGCACGTGTGGCTGATGCCGCACAACCCCGCCTACCAGCCGATCCTGGGCGACGAGGCGTCGATCCTGGGCAAGGTCGTCGCGGTGCTGCGCCGCCTCTGAGCGACGGCAGGTGCACGACGGCAGGTGAGTGACGACAGGTCCCGGACGGCAACCGCAGTCCGGGACCTTCCCGCAGGTGGGTCAGGCCTTGCGGCGTGAGCGGCGCACGAAGGCGCCCACCAGCACCAACGCCACCGCGCCGCCGCCCGCCACCAGCCACGGCGAGGTGGGCTCCGACGACGTCGGGGGAGCGGCGGAGGCGGCAGGGTCCTGAGCAGCCGGGTCCTGGGCGGGTGGGTCGGTCGAGGTCGTCGGGGCGGGCGGCACGGCCAGTGCCACGGCGCCCTCCACCCGGCGCACCTGCGACGACACCCCCGCTTCGCCGAACTCCGAGGCCGACAGCAGCGCGCCGTCCGCGTCGAACGCGATGGCCTCGCCCTGCGGCTCGTCCGGCAGCGGCACCCGCACCGGGTCGCCCTCCAGCGCCTTCGCCAGGTCGCTGTCCGGCACCGGGAACAGGTACGCGTCGGTGTAGGTGCGCAGCGCGGCCACCGCGCCGTCCGGGCTCATCGCGCCGCCCGTGACCAGGCGCGTCACCACCGGGTTGGCCAGCGGCCCGCCGGGCGTCTCCGTCCCGCTGATCGACACCCGCGCCACCTGCTCCAGCGGGGTCGGCGCGCCCTCGGACAACCCCGAGACCGGCCGGTACACCAACGCCGAGCCGATCGTTTCCTTGGTGACGATGTGCGGAATTCCCGAGCCGTCCAACAACAACGCCTCGGCGTCGTGCTTTCCGTCAGGATACGTGAGGCGGTACAAACGGGCCGAGCCGTTCGGGGAAACCGCGTGCAATGCCACGGTTTCCCGCTTCTTGCCGTTGTCCCCGGTGTCCGCCGCCCACAGGGTTCCGTCAGGTGCGAGAGCGAGGTCCTCGACGTCGAACGGGTTGATCGACGTGGTGATCGTCCGGGTGATCGCGCAATTCCGGTCCACCACCTGCACGGCCAACCCGCCGTTGTCGCTGTCGTTCACCGCGAACAGCTCGCCACCGCGCGCGGCGAGCCCGGACAGCTCCGACAGCCGCTCGTCGGTCACCGCGCACAGGGGGGCGGGGGCCGGCTCCGCCACCGCGGAACCGGCCCCCGCCACCAGCAGGCCGAGCACTACGAGGAGAGCGCGCACCGGCTCAGGCGCGGCTTCCGTCCACGGCGAACTGCTCCAGCGCGCCCGCCAGGTCGGGCCGGACGCGAGCGGACAGCTCCGTGCCCTCCTCGGTGTGCCGCTCCTTGAGCACCTCGCCCTCCCGGTGCACGCGCGCGACCAGTTCGCCCCGCGCGTACGGCACCATCGCCTCCACCACGACCTCCGGCCGCGGCGTCAGGGTCGCGATGCGCTCGCGCAGCTCGGTGATGCCCTCACCGGTGTGCGCGGAGACGAACACCGCGGTCGGGAACAGGTGCCGCAGCCGGGCCAGGCCCAGCTCGCCCACCGAGTCGATCTTGTTGACCACGAGCAGCTCCAGCGGCATCGGGTCGTCGCGCCGCGACGAGATCTCGCCGATCACCTCGCGCACCGCCGTGACCTGCTTCTCCGGCATCGCGTCGGACCCGTCGACCACGTGGACCAGCAGGTCCGCGTCGGCGACCTCCTCCAGCGTCGACCGGAACGCCTCCACCAGCTGGTGCGGCAGGTGCCGCACGAAGCCGACGGTGTCGGTCAGCGTGTAGGGCAGGCCCTCGGGCGTCTCGGTGCGCCTCGTGGTCGGGTCGAGGGTCGCGAACAGGGCGTCCTGCACCAGCACGCCCGCGCCGGTCAGCGCGTTGAGCAGGCTGGACTTGCCCGCGTTCGTGTAACCCGCGATGGCCACGTTCGGCACGGAGTTGGCGACGCGGCGGTGCCGCTTGGTCTCCCGGATGACGCTCATCGCGGCGATCTCGCGGCGCAGCTTGGCGATGCGCGCGCGGATGCGCCTGCGGTCGGTCTCCAGCTTGGTCTCACCGGGACCGCGCAGGCCCACGCCGCCGTTGCCGCCGCCGGCGCGGCCACCGGCCTGCCGGGACAGCGACTCGCCCCACCCGCGCAGGCGCGGCAGCAGGTACTGGAGCTGGGCCATCTCGACCTGCGCCTTGCCCTCCTTGGTGGAGGCGTGCTGGGCGAAGATGTCCAGGATCAGCGCGGTGCGGTCGATGACCTTGACCTTGAGCTTCTCCTCCAGCTGCCGCAGCTGGCCGGGGGAGAGCTCGCCGTCGCAGATCACGGTGTCCGCGCCGGTCGAGATCACCACGTCGCGCAGCTCGGACACCTTGCCGGAGCCGATGTAGGTCGCCGGGTCGGGCCGGTCGCGGCGCTGGACGAGGCCTTCGAGCACCTCGGAGCCCGCGGTCTCGGCGAGCAGCGCCAGCTCGGTCAGGGAGGCCTCGGAGTCGGCCGCCGTGCCCTCGGTCCACACGCCGACCAGCACGACCCGCTCCAGCCTCAGCCGGCGGTACTCGACCTCGGTGACGTCCTCGAGTTCGGTGGACAGCCCGGCGACTCGGCGCAGTGCGGCGCGCTCTTCGAGAGCCAGTTCGCCGGTGGACAGCTCGTCGTCTTGGTCGAGCCAGTCGTTGGTTCGGTACGTGTTTTCCGTCATTTGCCCTTCATCGTCCCACGGCGACCCCGCTCGAACCGAGTGGTTAATCCCCCGGGTACATCGCCAGGTAGATCGCCACCCGCTCGTGGTCGGGTTCGGCCGGCTCTTGCGCCAGCTCATCGAACAACGCTTGGAGGCGCCGTTTTAGTTCCCCGGGGTCGGTGCGCACGACCAGCCTGATCTGGCGCAGGGCGTCCACGCCCACGTCCGAGACCTCGCCGAGGAACGCCCGGAGCACGGCCTCCTTGGCGGCCGGCGGGCGGTCCTTCCAGGTCAGCTGCCAGGACAGGCCCGTCGACAGGTACGGGATCTCGCGCGCGCCGCGCTTGCCGGTCCGCTCCGGCTGGGCCTCCAGGAAACCCGTGGCGACGAGTTTGCGCACGTGGTGGAGGGTGGTCGCGGGGTCCTTGCCCAGCCGTTCGGCGATCTCCTTGTTGGTCAGCGGCGTGTCGTGGGCGAGCCGGATGATGCGCAGCCGCACGTCCGAGGAGAGCGCGGCGATCTCCGCGGCTGTGGCGAGGCGTCGGGGCACCGGCCCAGGATAGGCCGCCCGGGACAAAGTGATTGACAGTTTCCAATCACTCTCGGGAGACTCCCGGCATGTCCCTGTGGTCCCACCGAGACTTCCGCCTGCTGTGGGCGGGCGACACCACCAGCCAGTTCGGCGCGACGGTCGGCCGCACCGTCCTGCCCCTGCTCGCGGTGGGCGCGCTGGCCGCGACGCCGTTCGAGATGGGCGTGCTCTCCGCGGCGGCCTCGGCGGCGTTCCTGCTGATCGGGCTGCCCGCGGGGGTGTGGGTGGACCGGCTGAGCAGGCGCCCGGTGATGCTCGTGGCCGACTTCGCCCGCGCCGCGCTGATGCTGTCGGTGCCCGTGGCGTGGTGGCTCGGCGTCCTCACGCTGACCCAGCTCGTCGTGGTGGCGCTGCTGGTCGGCGCGGCCACGGTCATGTTCGACATCGCCTACCAGTCGTACCTGCCGACGCTCGTCGGCCGGGACCAGCTGGTCGAGGGCAACTCGAAGCTGGAGGCCAGCCGGGCCGTCGCCCAGGTGTCGGGACCGGCGGTGGCGGGCGGCGTGGCGCAGGGGCTCGGCGCGGCCAACGGCGTGCTGGCCACCGGCCTGGGCTACCTGGTGTCGGCGCTGTTCCTGCTGCGCATCCGCACGCCCGAGCCGCCACCGAGGACCCCGGAGCAGCCCGGCCTCAAGCGCGAGATCGCCGAGGGCCTGCGGTTCGTGTTCGGGCACCGCTCGCTGCGCGCCATCGTCGGCTGCACGGGCACGGCCAACTTCTTCGGCGGCATCATGACGGCCGTCCTCGTGCTGTTCATGGTGCGCGAGCTGGGCCTGTCCGAAGGCGTCGTCGGCGCGGTGTTCAGCGCCGCGGGCATCGGCGGCGTGCTGGGCGCGCTGACCACCAACCGGTGGAACAGGCGGTTCGGCCAGACCACCGCCATCTGGCTGTCCGCGCTGGTCACCATGCCGTTCGGGCTGCTCATCCCGCTGGGCGGGCCCGACTGGCGGCTCGCGCCGCTCGTCGTCGGCGAGGCGGTCGTGGCCTACGGCGTGATCGTCTACAACATCGCGCAGGTCAGCTACCGGCAGTCGATCTGCCCCGACCGCCTGCTCGGCCGGATGAACGCCAGCATCCGGTTCGTGGTGTGGGGCGCGCTGCCGCTGGGCGGCCTGGTCGGCGGCGCCCTGGGAGAGGGCATCGGCGTCACGCCGACGCTGTGGGTGGCGGTGGTGGGCCAGGCGCTGGCGCCGCTGTGGGTGGTCTTCTCGCCGCTGCGCACGCGATCGGAAGGGGAGGAGCGGGAGGATGTCGCCGTCACGTGACTTCCGGTTGTTCTGGGGCAGCGACGCGGTCAACCAGTTCGGCACGTCGGTCTCCGCGTTCGTGCTGCCCGCGGTGGCGATCGAGGCGCTGGGGGCCGCGGAGTTCCAGGTGGGGCTGCTGAACGCGGCGGGCACGGCCGCGTTCCTGCTCATCGGCCTGCCCGCGGGCGTGTACGTCGACCGGCTGCGCAAGCGGCCCCTGCTGGCCTGGAGCACCACCGGGCGCGCCCTGGTGCTGGCCACCGTGCCGGTCGCCGGGTGGCTCGGTGGCCTGACCTTCACCCACCTGGTGCTCGCCGCGCTGCTGGCGGGCGTGCTCACGGTGTTCTTCGAGGTCGCGTCCCAGGCGTACCTGCCGGCCCTGGTCGACCGCGGTCGGCTGACCGGGGCGAACAGCCGGCTGATGGCGGTGCAGTACACCGTGCGGCTGGTCGGTCGACCGGTGGGCGGTCCGCTCGCGCAGCTGCTGGGCAGCGCGAACGCCGTGCTCGCCGTCTGCGCGTCATACCTGGTCTCCGCGGGTCTGCTGCTGGGCGTGCGCGCGGTCGAACGGCCCGTGGAGCCGCGCCGGAGGGCGCTGCGGGCGGAGATGGTGGAGGGGCTGCGGTTCCTGTTCGGGCACCCGCTGTTGCGACCCGTGGTGCTGTGCACGGCCTCGTTCAACCTGACCAACGCCATGTGGGGCGCGGTGAACGCCCTGTTCCTGCTCCGCGAGCTGGACCTGCCGTTCGCCGTGGCGAGCGCGCTGCTGGGCGCGGGCAGCGTGGGTGGCGCGGTGGCGGGACTGTTCGCGGGACGCCTGATGCGCGTGGGACAGGTGCGGCTGATGTGGTTGTCGGGGGTGTGCACGCAGCCCGCGTGGTTCCTCGTCCCGCTGACCCAGCCGGACTGGCGGCTCGCGCTGTTCGCCCTCGGCACCGCCGTCACCTCGGCCGGGGTGGTGCTCTACAACGTCACGCAGGTCAGCCTGCGCCAGGCGCTGTCGCCGGACCGGCTGCTCGGCCGGGTCACCGCGGGCGTCCGGTTCCTCGGGTGGGGCGCCATGCCGGTCGGCGCGCTGGCCGGGGGCGCGCTGGCCGAGTGGGTCGGGGTGCGCGGCACGCTGTGGGTCGCCTCGGCGGGCATGGTGGCGTCGGTGCTGTGGCTGGTGCTGTCACCGCTGCGGCGGGTGCGGGACGTGCCGGACGCCACTACGGTCGGCAACCGTGGCTGACACAGCGATCCTGCGCGACGGCCTCCGGTTCGGCGAGGGGCCGCGCCGGGGACCGGACGGCAGGCTGTTCTACTCCGACTTCTACGACCACGAGGTGCACGCCCTCGACCTCGGCACGGGCGAGGACGACGCCGTCTGCGCCGTGCCCGGTCAGCCGTCCGGGCTGGGCTGGCTGCCGGACGGCAGGCTGCTCGTGGTGTCGATGACCGACCGCCGGGTGCTGCGCCTGGAGGACGACGGGCTCGTCGAGCACGCCGACCTGGGCGGCGTCGCCACCTTCCACGCCAACGACATGCTGGTCGACCCGCACGGCCGCGCCTACGTCGGCAACTTCGGCTTCGACCTGCACGCCGCCATCGCGGCCGACGGCGAGGCGCCCCTGCTCGACCCCGCCTGGGTCGCGCCCGGCGCGGCGTTGGCGCTGGTGGAGCCGGACGGCACGGTCGCCGTGGCCGCCGAGGACCTCAAGTTCCCCAACGGCACGGTGCTGCTGCCCGGCCGGGGTGGTGAGCCGGGCGGGCTGCTCGTCGCGGAGACCCTGGCGTTCCGGCTGACCCGCTTCGACGTGGCCGAGGACGGCTCGCTGTCGGGCCGGCGGGTGTGGGCGGAGCTGCGCGAGCACCTCGTCGCCCCGGACGGCATCGCGCTGGACCCCGGTGGCGGCGTGTGGGTGGCCCCCGCGCTCCAGCCGTTCGCGTTCCTGGTCGAGGAGGGCGGGCACGTCACCCGGAAGGTGGAAACCAGTCAGACGTGCTTCGCCGTGGCCGTGGTCGACGGCAGCCTGGTCTGCTGCACCGCGCCCACGTCGCAGCCCGACGTGGTGGCGGGCGAGCGGCTGGGCAAGCTGGAGGTGCTCGACCTCTAGGGCGCTACAGCGAGTCCCACCAGGCCTGGTCCAGCTCGCCGCGCGCGACCAGCACGGCCGGGCCGGTCAGCGTGGCCGTCTCCTCCTCGACCACGACGGTCACCCGACCGCCGAGGACGTCCACGGTGGCCTCGCCGGTGCGCCGGCCCTCGCCGTGGAGCCACGCCGCCACCGCCGCCACCGTGCCCGTGCCGCACGAGCGGGTCTCGCCGACCCCGCGCTCGTGCACGCGCATCCGCAGGGCGCCGTCGCCCAGGACGTTGACGAACTCGACGTTCACCCCGTGCGGGAACAGCGCCGCGTCGTGACCGGGCGGCTCCTCCAGGTCCAGCCCGGCCACCGGCACGTCCGTCACGCACGCCAGGTGGGGGTTGCCGACGTCCACCGCGACCCCGTCGAACGCGCTGCCCGCCACGGTCGCCGTGCCCGCGCCGGTGACCGCGACGGGGCCCATGTCGACCGTGACCGAGCCGTCGGGGTGGGCCAGGACCGGGCGCTCGCCCGCCCGCGTGCCGACCACGAAACCGCCCTCGGCCTCCAGCCCGGCGTGGACCAGGTAGTGGGCGAACACGCGCACGCCGTTGCCGCACATCTCCGCGATCGAGCCGTCGGCGTTGCGGTAGTCCATGAACCAGGGGCCGAAGTCGGGGCGCACGACCCGCAGCACGCCGTCCGCGCCCAGGCCGCGCCGCCGGTCGCACAGCGCCCGCACCCGCTCCCCGGTCAGGTCCAGCACGCCGTCCGGGTCGGGCAGCACGACGAAGTCGTTCTCGGTGCCGTGGCCCTTCAGGAACTCGATCCCCACGGCCACCAGGTTACGCGGCGACCAGGTCGAGCACGTCCTCGGCCAGGGTGGGCGAGCCCGCGTCGAACCAGGTGACCCGCCGGTCGCGGCGGAACCACGACCGCTGCCTGCGCACGAACCGCCGGGTGCCCTGCGCGGTCAGCGCCGCCGCGTCCGCCACCGGGTGCTCGCCGTCCAGCGCGGCCAGGACCTGCTGGTAGCCCAGCGCGCGCGACGCCGTGCGGCCCTCGCGCAGGCCGCGCCCGGCCAGCTCGCGGACCTCCTCCACCAGGCCCGCCGCGAACATCCGCTCGACCCGGGCGTCGACCCGCTCGTCCAGCTCGGCCACCTCCCGGTCCAGGCCGACCAGCACCGCGCCGTAGCGGGCCGGGCCGGGCTTGGGCAGGGTCGCCGAGAACGGCTCGCCGGTCAGCTCGATGACCTCCAGCGCCCGCACCACCCGCCTGCCGTTGCTGGGCAGGATCGCCAGCGCCGCGGCCGGGTCCAGCTGCGCCAGCCGCCCGTGCAGGACCTCCGCGCCGAACACCGCCAGCTCCTGCTCCAGCTGGGTCCGGACGCGCTCGTCGGTGCCGGGGAAGCGCAGGTCGTCCAGCACGGCCTGCACGTACAGGCCGGAGCCGCCGACCAGGATCGGCGTGCGGCCGCCGGCCAGCACCTCCTCCACGGCCGCGCGCGCCTCCCGCTGGTAGGCGGCCACGGAGGCGGTCTCGGTCACGTCCAGCACGTCGAGCAGGTGGTGCGGCACGCCCCGCCGCTCCTCGACGGTCATCTTGGCGGTGCCGACGTCCATGCCCCGGTACAGCTGCATCGCGTCGGCGTTGACGACCTCGCCGCCGAGTTCGAGGGCGAGCCGCACGGCCAGGTCGGACTTGCCCGTCGCGGTGGGCCCGACGACGGCAACGGGGGTGTTCACGGGCTCAAGCCTCCCAGACGGCGCAGTGGTAGCCGACGCCGAAGGGCGCCAGGAACGCCGACCGCGTGCACCGCCACTCGCCCGGCGCGCCCGCCGCCACCTGCCACGCGGCCCGCCCGTCCGCGCCCAGCTCGGCGGCCAGGCCGGGGTCGAGCGCGCGCAGCGCGCCCACGTCCGCGGCGGCCAGCGCCCGGCTCACGTCCCCGTCGAACGCGCCCGCCCGCTCGTCGGGCCTGCCCACGGCCAGCTCGCCGTGCCGGTGGGAGCCGTCGCCCAGCACGAGCAGCGCCTCGCCGGCCCGCGCCTCGTCGGACAGCCGCCCGCCCAGCGCGGCGCACTCGGCGGGCGGCAGGTCCGGCGGCACGAGGTGCACGCGCACCCGCCGCGCGCCGACCCGCTGCCGCAACCAGCCCGCGACCAGGGCGGGCAGCGGCAGGTCGGGGTCCTCGGCCGTGGCGCCCTCGGCCAGGGACACCGGCACGTCCACCCCGTAACCGGCGAACGTGCCGGTCACGTCGTCGAGGGTGCGCGGGCCGGACGGGTCGACGCCGACGGCCACCCAGTCGGTCGCGCGCGCGACCAGCTCGCGCGCGGCGGCCAGGCACTCGGCGCGGACCGGATCGGTGTCCGGGGCCGCTCCCGACACCAGCTCGGGCACCAGCAGCGGGGGGTGCGGCACGACCGCTAGACGCGAGAACATGGCAACCCACGCTACTCATCGGCCACCACCGGTACCGATGCGAGCCTTGACCTGTTTGAATGCGCGCGAGGTACCGGCGACCCTTGAGCGGGTCGAGCGGCGCCCGGGTGCTGGGCCCCGCCATCGGCGGGGCGCCCGTGGTCGGCACGGGCACCACGAAGTGGGCAGGCGAGGAGGAAGCCGGCGATGACGGAGCACGAGACGACACCGGGAACCACTGGCGACAGTGGGGCGGGGGCGGTGGTCGAGGAGACCCAGGTGGCATCGGCGCCGGTCGCCGTGCCACCCCCGGTCCCCGTGGCGTCGGACCACCCTGACCGCTGGGGGCGCGTGGACGAGGACGGCACCGTCTACGTCAAGACGGCCGACGGCGAGCGCGTCGTCGGGTCCTGGCAGGCGGGCGAGCCCGTCGAGGGGCTGGCGCACTTCGCGCGCAGGTTCGACGACATCCGCACCGAGGTGGAGCTGCTGGTCACCCGCCTGACGTCCGGTGCCGGTGACCCCAAGCACGCGATGACCAGCGCGAAGCACGTCCAGGAGGGCCTGGCCGAGGCGGCCGTGGTCGGCGACCTCGCGGCGCTGGCCGCGCGCGTCGAGCACGTGCTGACGCTGGCCGAGCAGGGCCTGGAGGCGGCGAAGATCGCCAAGGACGAGGCCAGGGCCGCCGCCGCCGCGCGCAAGCAGGCGCTGGTGGAGGAGGCCGAGGTCCTGGCGAACGAGTCGACGCAGTGGAAGTCGGCCGGCGACCGGCTGCGGACCATCCTGGACGAGTGGAAGACCATCCGGGGCGTCGACCGCAAGACCGACGAGCAGCTGTGGCGCCGGTTCTCCAAGGCGCGTGACGCGTTCAACCGGCGGCGGGGCTCGCACTTCGCCGACCTGGACCGGCAGCGCGGCGTGGCCAAGAACCGCAAGCAGGAGCTGGTCGACGAGGCGGAGAAGCTCGTCGAGTCCGACGACTGGGGTCCCACGGCGGGCCGGTACAAGGACCTGATGGTCGAGTGGAAGGCCGCCGGGCGTGCGCCCAAGGAGGCCGACGACGCGTTGTGGCAGCGGTTCCGGGCCGCGCAGGACGCGTTCTTCGCCCGGCGCTCCGAGGCGTTCAACGAGCGTGACGCCGAGTTCTCGGCCAACGCGAAGCTGAAGGAGGAGCTGCTGGCGGAGGCCGAGCACATCGACCCGTCGCACGACCTGGAGGCGGCCCGGCAGCAGCTGTACCGCATCCAGGAGCGGTGGGACGCGATCGGCAAGGTGCCGCGCGAGCGGGTCCGCGAGCTGGAGGGCAAGCTCCGCACGATCGAGGAGAGGGTCCGCGGCGCGGTCGACGCCCAGTGGCGCCGGTCCGACCCGGAGGCCGAGGCCCGCGTGGCCCAGTTCCGCGAGCGGGTGGAGCAGTTCGAGGCGCAGGCCGAGAAGGCCCGTTCGTCGGGCGACAAGCGCCGCGCGGAGCAGGCCGAGGCCCAGGCCCAGCAGTGGCGCGAGTGGCTGGCCGCCGCCGAACAGGCCGTGGCCTCCCGCTGACCCCCGGTGGGGCGGTCCCCTCACCCGGGCCCGCCCCACCCCGCGTGTCCTCCACAAACATCGCGAGTCGTACGTTCAGACATCGCGAGTCGCACGTTCAGGACCCCCGAGTTCAACGTTCAGGTACCCCGGAGCCGTGGCCGAGGGGTGCGCGAATGTTGAACTCGGGGGTCCTGAGCGTTCGACACGGTGGTCCTGAACGTACGACTCGCGCGTTCTGAACGTACGACTCGCGCGGGGTTAGGGGAGGGGTGGGCGGGAGGCGGCGATTTTCAGCCACTTGATCAAGAGGGTGATCACGGCTATCACGGCCAGGACCAGGCCGAAGCCCGGGCCCGGGCCCGGGTGGTGGCCCGTGGTGGTCTGGGTGGTCCAGATGGAGAGGACGCCGGCCACGCTCGCGGCGAAGGAGGTCAGGGCGCAGACCCACGCCAGGGTCCAGCGGCGGGTGGCCAGGGTGATGGCCGGCAGGAGGACGCCGGTGGTGACCGCCGCCCAGGAGAAGAACTTGGGCAGCGCCTGGGCGTCGGTGAAGAGGATCGAGAAGCCCTGCCGGCCCTCGGTCCAGGGCAGGACCAGGGAGACCAGGATCGCCAGGGAGGCGATCGAGATCGTCAGGGCGCCCGAGCCGGGGTCGAAGCGCTTGGCGGCGGTGCGGCCCACGTCGTCGATCTCCGCGCGCAGGTCGGCCAGGTCGTCGTGCTCGTCGCTCATCAGGTCGCGCACCCGCTCACGGTCACGGGCAGGGGGGCGGGCTTGCCGAAGGACGGCAGGCCCAGGGTCACGCCGGGGGTCTTCGGCTTCAGGCCCGCCTCCGAGCGGTCACCCGCCTTCGTGCGCCGGTGCGACAGGAGCGGCCCGTCGGCGATCAGGTTGTGCGGCGCGCCGTAGGTGATGACCGTCTCGACCACGTCGCCGGGGCGCACGGCGGCGTCGCCCGGGGTGAAGTGGACCAGGCGGCCGTCGCGGGCGCGGCCGGTCATCCGGTTGGTCTCGGTGTCCTTGCGGCCCTCGCCGGCGGCGACCAGCAGCTCGACCCGCCGGCCGACCTGCGCGCGGTTCTCCTCGTGGGCGATCTCGTTGACCAGCGCCACCAGGCGGTCGTAGCGCTCCTGCACGACGTGCTTGGGCAGCTGGTCCGGCAGGTCGGCGGCCGGCGTGCCGGGGCGCTTGGAGTACTGGAAGGTGAACGCGGAGGAGAAGCGGGCCCGCCGGACGACGTCCAAAGTGGCCTGGAAGTCCTCCTCGGTCTCACCGGGGAAGCCGACGATGATGTCGGTGGTGATGGCCGCGTCCGGCATGGCCGCGCGCACCTCGTCCAGGATGGACAGGTACTTCGCGGTCCGGTACGACCGGCGCATCGCCTTGAGCACGCGGTCCGAGCCCGACTGGAGCGGCATGTGCAGCTGGTGGCACACGGCGGGCGTCTCGGCCATCGCCGCGATCACGTCGGAGGTGAAGTCCTTGGGGTGCGGCGAGGTGAACCGGACCCGCTCCAGCCCCTCGACCGCGCCGGCGGCGCGCAGCAGCTTGCCGAACGCGTACCGGTCGCCGAACTCGACGCCGTAGGAGTTGACGTTCTGGCCGAGCAGGGTGACCTCCAGCACGCCCTCGTCGACCAGCGCCCGGACCTCCGCCAGCACCTCGCCGGGCCTGCGGTCGCGCTCCTTGCCGCGCAGCGACGGGACGATGCAGAACGTGCACGTGTTGTTGCAGCCCACGGAGATCGACACCCAGCCCGAGTAGGCCGAGTCGCGGCGGGCGGGCAGCGTCGACGGGAAGGTCTCCAGCGCGTCGAGGATCTCGACCTGGGCCTCGCGGTTGTGGCGGGCGCGCTCCAGCAGGACCGGCAGCGAGCCGATGTTGTGCGTGCCGAACACCACGTCCACCCACGGCGCGCGCTTGACGATCTCGCCCTGGTCCTTCTGCGCCAGGCAGCCGCCGACCGCGATCTGCATGTCCGGGTTCGCGGACTTCGCGGGCGCGAGGTGGCCGAGCGTGCCGTACAGCTTGTTGTCGGCGTTCTCCCGGACCGCGCAGGTGTTGAAGACGACCACGTCCGGCGTGGCGTCGCCCTCGGCGGGTGCGTAACCCGCGTCCTCCAGCATGCCTGCCAGGCGCTCGGAGTCGTGCACGTTCATCTGACAACCGAACGTGCGGATCTGGTAACTGCGGGTCACTGCACCTAGTCCTTCCGTCGACTCCCAGGGTAGAGCGTGGACGTGCGACGATGCGCGGGTGTCGGTAGCGCTGCGGCGGTTGTGCGCGGTCGGGGTGGTCTTGGCCCTGGCCGTCACGGCGCTGACCGGGTGCGGCGACGACTTCGGGCACGTCCGGTTGACCATCGCCGCGGGCAACGAGGGCGGGGTCTACCACAAGCTGAGCACGGCCCTGGCCGAGGCGTGGACCCGGGACCCCGGTGTGCCGCGGCCCGAGGTGGAGAAGACCTCCGGTTCGGTGGACAACCTCCGGCTGCTGCGCGCCGACGAGGCCCAGGTGGGCTTCTCCGCGGCCGACGCGGCGGAGCTGGAGCAGGGCGACGCCGGGCACCGGGTGTTCGCGCTGGCCCGGATGCACGACGACTACCTCCAACTGCTGGTGCGGGCCACCCTGCCGGTGACCAAGGTCTCCCAGCTGGCGGGCCTGCGGGTGAGCCTCGGCGCGCCGGACTCGGGCGTGCGGGTGATCGCGCAGCGGCTGCTCGACTCGGCGGGCATGACGGGCAGCCTCCAGGTCGAGTACCTCAGCCTCCAGCAGAGCGTCGACGCCATCCGCGCCGGCACGCTGGACGCGTTCTTCTGGTCCGGCGGCGTGCCGACCGACGCGGTGACCGACCTGGCCACCACGGTCGAGATGCGGATGCTCGACCTGGGCGACGTGCTGCCCGACCTGCGCCGCGACTTCCCGGTGTACGGCTCGGCCACGCTGCCCGCCTCGGCCTACCGGCTCGACGGCGGACCGGTGGTCACCCTCGTCGTGCGCAACTTCCTGCTGGTCAACGACACGGTGCCGGACGACGTGGTGGAAGCCCTGCTCAAGGGCCTGTTCCGGGCGCAGTCGGCGCTGGTCTCGGCGAGCCCGGTGGCCCGGTCGATCGAGGTCCGCGCGGCGATCGAGACCACGCCGATCCCGCTGCACCCCGGCGCGATGCGCTATTACCGGGACGTCAAGGTCTGATCACGCCTTCGGCTCGACGGCGGGGAACTCGACCGCCACGGTGAGCCCGGCCCCCTCCGGCGACTCCAGCCGCACCGAGCCGCCCACGCGCTCCACGACCTGCCGCACCAGCGCCAGCCCCAGCCCGGAGCCCTGCACGTTCTGGTGCGCCGGGCTGCGCCAGAACCGGTCGGTGGCCCGCTCCAGCTCCTCGGGGTCCAGCCCCGGCCCCTCGTCGCGCACCGACAGCCGCACCACGCCGTCCCGCCGCCGCACGTCGACGTGCACCAGCGTGCCGTCGGAGGTGAACTTCAGCGCGTTGTCCAGCAGCGCGTCCAGGATCGTCTCCACGCCCCTGGGCGGCGCCAGCGCGGTGCCGCCCGGCTCGCCGTCGAGCACCAGGTGCACCTCGCGCGCCGCCGCGGCCGGCTGCCACGCCGTCAGCCGCCCCGCCACCACCCGGTCCACGTCCACCGGCACCGGGTCCACCGACGACGCGCCCGCCCGCGCCATGGACAGCAGCTCGTCCAGGATCCGGTTGAGCCGGTTGGTCTCGTCCAGCGCCGCGACCTGGTGCGCGACGCCCTCGCCGACCACGTGGTCCTCCAGGTTCGACAGGCGCAGCTTCAACGCGGTCAGCGGGTTGCGCAGCTGGTGGGAGGCGTCGGCCACGAACGCCCGCTGCGCGGCCAGCACGTCGCCGACGTTGGCCGCCATCTGGTCGAACGACCGCGACAGCTGCCGCAGCTCCGGCGGCCCGGACGAGGAGCCGACCGGCTCGACCGGCTGCCCCGCCACCACCGCCGCCAGCAGCGAGCCGGTCGCGTCGTCGAGCCGCCGCACCGGCCGCAGCGTCCACCCGACCAGCGGCAACGCCGCGAACACCGCCGCGACCAGCACCAGCAGGCTGGCCGCGAGCAGCACACCCCACCACACCAGCACCTCGGCGCGGGTCTTCCAGGTCGGCGAGAACGTCACCACCGCCCCGCGCACCTCGCCCGCCTCCAGCACCGGTTCGGCCAGCACCAGCTCGGTCGAGTCCCACGGCATGATCAGCTCGGGCGCGGTGGGCTGCCGCCCGGCCAGCGCGCCGTTGACCAGGTCCGCGACCTCGGGCGGGGCCAGGTCCACCGACCCGGACTGCGTCACCACCCGCCCGTCCCGGTCCAGCAGCGCCACCCTGATGCCGTACAGCTCCTGGTAGCGCAGCAGCTCGCCCAGCAGCACCTCCGGCTGGTCGTCGATGAACGGCCGCTGCGCCACGGACGCGAACCGGGTGGTGTCGGTCAGCCGGTCCAGGAACATCTCCTGCTGCTCGGCCTGCGCGATGCCGCGCCCGAGCGGCACGCCCATGCCCAGCAGCACGAGCACGACCAGTGTCAACACGATCCCCAGCAGCCGCGACCGCACTCAGCCCCCGCTCAACCGGTACCCGACCCCGCGCACCGTCTCCAACAACGCCGGACGCCCGAGCTTGGTGCGCAGCGTCGCCACGTGCACGTCCAGCGTCCGGTTGGCGCCCGCCCAGGTGCGTCCCCACACCTCCGCCAGGATGCGCTCCCGCGTGCACACCGCGCCACCCGCGGCCACGACCAGGGCCAACACCTGGAACTCCTTGCGCGACAGCGTGACGGGTTCACCCGCCACGGTGACCTCGTGCCGACCCAGGTCGACCCGCACGTCGGCCGCCTCGAACACCTGGGTGCCGGTGCCGCCCGCGCCGACCGGGTCGCCGCGCCGCCGCCGCACCGCGTGCACCCGGGCCACCAGTTCACCCACGTCGTAGGGCTTGACCAGGTAGTCGTCCGCGCCGGCGTGCAGGCCCAGGATGCGGTCGTCGATCTCGCCGCGGGCCGACACGACGATGATGGCCACGTCGCTGGCCGCCCGGATGTGCCGGCACAGGGTGACTCCGTCCACATCGGGCAGGCCCAGGTCCAGCAGCACGACGTCGACCCCGGTCAGTCGGTCGAGGGTCCCCCGACCGGTCGCCTGGCGGTCTACGCTGAACCCGCGCCGGGTCAACGCCGGGACCAGCGCTTCCGCCACCCGGTCGTCGTCCTCGACCAACAGCACGCGCACCTCGGTGCCTCCTGATAAGTGTCGCCGGCCTGTGACAGAGTTGAGACCCTAAGTCTTGCTCAACCGCCTGGACTGGTGTGGTGGTTCACACCTAGGTTTCCGCCATCGCTCAGGAACCCCCAACTGGAGGACTGATGACCGCCGCCACTCCTGCTCCGCCGATGATCCGGATGGTGGGCGTGGACAAGTTCTTCGGACCCCTGCACGTCCTCAAGGGCGTCGACCTGGAGGTGCCGAAGGGGCAGGTCGTCGTGGTGCTGGGCCCGTCGGGCTCGGGCAAGTCCACGCTGTGCCGCACGATCAACCGCCTGGAGCCGATCAACTCCGGCTCCATCGAGGTCGACGGCCAGCCGCTGCCCGCCGAGGGCAAGGACCTGGCCAGGCTGCGCGCCGACGTCGGCATGGTCTTCCAGTCGTTCAACCTGTTCGCCCACAAGAGCATCGTCGAGAACGTCTCGCTCGCCCCGGTGAAGGTCCGCAAGGTGGCGGCGTCCCAGGCCCGCAAGGAGGCCATGGAGCTGCTGGAGCGGGTCGGCATCGCGAACCAGGCGGAGAAGTTCCCGGCCCAGCTCTCGGGCGGCCAGCAGCAGCGCGCGGCGATCGCCCGCGCCCTGGCGATGCGGCCCAAGGTGATGCTGTTCGACGAGCCCACCTCCGCCCTGGACCCGGAAATGGTCCAGGAGGTGCTGGACGTGATGACCACGCTGGCCAAGGAGGGCATGACCATGCTCGTGGTGACCCACGAGATGGGCTTCGCCCGCAAGGCCGCCGACCGCGTGATCTTCATGGCCGACGGCGAGGTCGTCGAGGACTCGACGCCGGAGGCCTTCTTCTCCGCGCCGAAGTCCAACCGCGCGAAGGACTTCCTTGGCAAGATCCTGACCCACTGAAGTCCCCAGACCGCGGCGCTGAGCCTGGCGCCGCACGACCCGAAGAAGAGCAGGAGAAAGACGATGAGGGTTCGCACCCTTGCGGTAGCGCTGCTGGCCGGCGGCCTCGCCCTGACCGCGTGCGGCAAGGAGGGTAGCCCCACGGACTCGGGGGCGGCCCCCACCCAGCAGGCCGCGGCGGACGTGAAGGTCGACGGTTCGACCACGTTCGAGCGGATGAAGAGCCGCGACAAGGTCGTCATCGGCGTCAAGGAAGACCAGCCGTTCCTCGGCCACAAGGACGCCACCACCGGCAAGTACAGCGGGTTCGACATCGACATCGCCCGCCTGGTGGCCGCGAAGCTCGGCTTCGACGAGAACAAGATCGAGTACAAGGCCATCGCCTCGGCCGGTCGCGAGCAGGCGATCATCAACGGTGACATCGACTACTACGTCGGCACCTACACGATCAACGACGACCGCAAGCAGAAGATCGGCTTCGCCGGCCCGTACTTCACCGCCGGCCAGGACCTGCTGGTCCGCAAGGACGACACCTCCATCACCGGCCCCGAGACCCTCAAGGGCAAGAAGGTCTGCTCCGTGACCGGCTCCACGCCGATCAAGCGGATCAAGGAGGGCGGCTACACCGAGCCGGAGAACATCACCGAGTTCCAGAACTACTCGCAGTGCGTCAGCAAGCTGGCCGACGGCTCGATCGACGCCGTGACCACCGACGACGCCATCCTCAAGGGCTACGCCGCCGAGGAAGAGGACAAGTTCAGGGTCGTCGGCAAGACCTTCTCCGCGGAGCCTTACGGCATCGGCCTGCCCAAGGACGACAAGCCGCTGCGCGACAAGATGAACGACATCCTGGAAGAGGCCATCACGGGTGGCGACTGGGACAAGATCTACGAGGCGACGCTCGGCAAGTCGGGCTCGCCCGCCGAGAAGCCGGTGATCGACCGCTACTGAGCCTCACCAACGGTGGCCGGTGACCCGCGCACGCAGGGTGGGTCACCGGCCACTCCCATGAAGTCCACCGGCGAGGAACCCCGATGAGCGTCCTTACCAACTACTCCGACCTGTTCCTGAAAACGTTCGGCACCACGATCCAGCTGTTCCTGTTCTCGGCGATCGGGTCGCTGCTGCTGGGCACGCTCCTGGCGATGCTGAGGGTCAGCCCGGTCCCGGTGTTCCGGGTTGCCGGCGCCACCTACGTGACGCTGCTGCGCAACACGCCGCTGACCCTGGTGTTCTTCTTCTTCGCCTTCGCCTACCCGCTGCTGCGGATCGCGCAGCTGGACCCGTTCAAGGGCGCGGTGGTGGCGCTGACCCTCTACACCTCGGCGTTCATCTGCGAGGTCGTCCGCTCCGGCATCAACACGGTGCCGGTCGGGCAGGCCGAGGCGGCCCGCGCGCTGGGGCTGACGTTCGGGCAGACGCTGGGTGACGTGATCCTGCCGCAGGCGCTGCGCTCGGTGGTCCCGCCGCTGGTCAGCACGCTGATCGCGCTGCTGAAGAACACCACCGTCGCGGCCGGCTTCTCGGTCGCGGACGCGGGCTCGATCGCGTACGTGCTGTCCGAGGACGGCGCCGACATGCTCATCGGCCTGTCCTGGGTGGCCTTCTTCTTCGTCGTCCTGGTGTTCCCGTTGACCATGGTGCAACGCGCCCTCGAGAAGCGCTGGAGCGTGGCCCGATGAGCTCGGTCCTGTTCGACGTCCCCGGACCGCGGGCCCGGTTGCGGTACCGGCTGTTCGCCGTCCTCGGGGCGGCCGTGCTGCTCGCGCTGATCGGCTTCGTGCTGTACCGCTTCTACGACAGCGGCCAGTTCGCGCCGCGCATGTGGGAGTGGATCCAGTACCAGCAGGTGCAGATCGAGCTGCTGGAGCGGCTGGGCAACACCCTCAAGGCGTTCGCGCTGGCCGCGCTCGCCGCCGTGCTGCTGGGCGCGGTGCTGGCGGCCGGCCGGCTCTCCGACCACGCGGTCCTGCGGGTGCCCGCCATGGTGGTCACCGAGATCTTCCGGGCCATCCCGCTGCTGATCATGATGTTCCTGCTGTACTTCGGCCTGGGGTCGGCCGGGTTCGGCATGACGCAGTTCATGGCGGTCGTGATCGGCCTGACGCTCTACAACGGCTCGGTGCTGGCCGAGGTGTTCCGGGCCGGCGTGGCGTCGCTGCCCCGCGGCCAGGCCGAGGCGGCGTACGCGCTGGGCATGCGCAAGACCCAGGTCATGGTGCTGGTGCTGCTGCCGCAGGCGCTGCGCGCGATGCTGCCGACGATCATCAGCCAGCTCGTGGTGCTGCTGAAGGACACCGCCCTCGGGTTCATCATCAACTACGAGGAGCTGCTGAACTACGTGAAGTACCTCGGCACCCAGGGCCAGTTCGGTCGCCCGCTGGTGCCGATGACGATCGTGGCCGGCGCGATGTACATCGCGATGTGCCTGCTGCTGACCTGGCTGGCGACCTGGCTGGAGAAGCGCAACCGGCGCAGCAAGAAGGTCGTCGACCGCGGCGACCGCGACGTGGAGAAAGTCGTCCTGGTGAACGCGACCTGAACCCCGCCCAATTAAGGGGGAGCGCCTGCGTGGCGCTCCCCCTTTTTGTTGGGTTCACCCGTGCGGTCGAACGCGGCTCACCCTTGCGCGGGATCGGCTCAGGTGTGCCGCAGGATCGCGCCCACGCCCTCGTACAGGTCCGTGCCGTCGGCGATCAGGACCTGCGCGCCGGTCGCCGCGGCGGCGTTGGGCAGCACCTCGTCCGCGCGGTGCCGCTCGACGTGCTCGATGCCCAGGCCGCTCAGCTCGGCCTCCCGCAGCGCCACCTGCGCGGGGTGGTCGCCCGCCCACACGGTGCGGTCGCCCAGCGCCGGGTCGGCGACCAGCAGCGCGGCCACGTTGGCCTCGCGCAGCGCCTCGACCACGGGCTCCAGCCCCTGCACCGCCAGGCCGCCGTCGCGGCGGTACTCGGCGGTGAACCGCTCGACCACCTCGTGGGCCTCGTTGTACTGGTACTGGGCCACCAGCGACTGCACGGCGCCGTCGAACGCCCCGTCGTCCGACCCGTCGGCCAGGCTCGCGCCCTCGACCTCGACCAGCACGTCCCGGCACCGCTGGGTCAGCTCCTCGCACACCGCGGACCGCGCCTGCACCTCGCCGCCCAGGATGACCAGCTTGGCGTTCAACCTGCCGACCAGCCGGTCGACGGCCTCGGCGACCTGGGCCGCGTTGCGCTTGGCGTTCTCCTCGACCGAGTGCTGCACGCGCAGGTGCGACCAGCCGCCGCCGCGCACCTTGTGCAGCGGGTGCTCCTCGCCCCTGACCTCCTCGGCCGCCACCTCGCCCTGGCCGCCGCCCTGCCCGGCGTAGCCGTGGACGTCGGCGCCGACCCGGTCGGCCAGCACGACCACGTGCGGCACGGTCGGACCCAGCGAGCTCGCCAGCGGCAGCACGTGCGGCAGGTTCGACCAGCGGGCGGTGACCCGCGCCGGCGGGCGCGGCAGCACCCGGTCCAGCAGCACCTTGCCGTGCGCCGCGATGAGCGCCCGCCCGGCCTTGCCGACAACCGGTGTCAGCGCGGGCCCCTCCAGCGCGCCCAGGGTCTCCTCGTCCGCGCCCTGTCGGGCCAGCTCCTCGCGCACACCGCGCCAGCGCAGCTCCATCGCCTTGGCCGCGTCCTCGGTGTCGTGCGAGGCGTCCAGGTAGACCGATGCGAACGGGCCGCGTTCCCTGACCAGCGCTCCCAACGAAGACATGTCCATTGGTCACGTTTACCCGCCGGCGCGCCGCGTAACCTCTGGGGCATGGCGGAGGAACCGGGTGCGATCAGCAGGGTGCAGCAGAACGCCGTCGACCACCTCCTCCGGGTGGGCATCAACGGCTTCGGACCGTTCAAGGGCGCCGAGCAGATGGCGGTCGAGGCCCTGGACAAGGGCTTGACCAGGGAAGAGGCGGTCAGGCACCTGATCAGGACGCACGTCGCGGCGGCGGGCGTGCAGGGGTTCGCGACGAACATCGGCGGCCTGATCACGCTGCCCATCACCCTGCCCGCGAACCTGACCGCGGCCTACCTGGTCCAAACTCACCTGATCGCGTCGATCGCGGCGCTGCACGGGCACGACCTGGAGAGCGAGGACGTCCAGACCGCGATCCTGGTCTGCCTGCTCGGCAACGCGGGCACCGAGGTGCTGAAGAAGGCCGGCATCAAGGCGGGCGCGAAGCTGACCATGAACCTGATCAAGAAGATACCGGAGCAGCTGATCCGGGAGATCAACAAGCGCATCGGGTTCACCCTCCTGGCCAAGTACGGCACGACCAAGGCGACGGTGACCCTGGCCAAGGGCGTGCCGCTGGTGGGCGGCGTGATCGGCGGGACGTTCGACGCGGTCACCACGCGGGCGGTGGGCGCCTTCGCGTCCCGCTTCTTCACGGAGGGCGAGGACGCGCCGTCGGTCATCGACGGCTCGGTCATCGACGGCGAAGTCGTCGACGTCGAGGAGTGAACCCGATCAACCCGGTTGGCACGGCGCGGGTTCCGCGCTACTGTCACACCCATGTTCTTCCAGATCTACCTCTGAGGACTTCTTCCTCCAGCGCCGCGACGGCCTCGGGCCGCGCCGCGCCCTTCCCTGGTGGCCCTAGCGGCTCTTCACGCGACCCCTCGTGCCCTTTTCCGGGTCGCGGCCTTCTTGCACGCCTCGACTTCTTCGAGGAGGCGACGCATGCCCACCATGCGAAGCGAACCACCGCACGACGACCTGCCGACCAACCGCGCCGCGCGCCGCGGCGCGCGCCAGGCGGGCGCCACCCAGCCGCGCTTCGGCGGCGGACGGCTCGTCGTGACCCCGCGCCAGTACGCCATGCGGCGTCGCTGACCAGCGATCCCGCTCATCTCAGGAGGTAGAACGATGATCAACGAAGAGCTCCCGCAGGACGACGCGGCCGAGCGCGAGGACGAGCCGAGCGTCGTCCCGAACCGCCGGGAACGCCGCGGGCACGCGCAGAAGACCAACACGGTGCAGCAGGCGTCCGGCAGGCCGAACCAGAACAACTTCGGCGGCCGCCGCGTCTTCCGCCGCAAGGCGGGCTGACGCACCTCGCGGGCGCGCCCACGAGCGCGCCCGCGAGGGCTCCCGTCGGTGGTCGGGCACGTTTTTCCGCGCCCTGCCGGGAAAATCGCCGGGTTGACGCCGCCTGGTCCACTGTGGACAAAGCTGTGCCGGTCGGTCTTCGGCGCGGCGCCGCTGCTCCACGCGGGTGACGCCCGCGGTACCCGGCGCGCCCCCGCCGGACCGTCGGGGCCGCGGCACCGGGCGTGGTGGCCGCGGTAGGCCAACCGGGCGCGCAGTGGTCCCATCGGGCGCGTGTCCTCCCGCTCACCGGCTCGGGGAACTAGCCTGGGCCCGGTAGCGGGACCGGGTCCGGGCGGAGATCGGGAGGCGCACCATGAGGATCGCGGACGTGTTGCGGGGCAAGGGGTCGGCCGTGGCGGCGGTGCGGACCACGGATTCGGTGGCGGACCTCCTCGCCGCGCTGGCCGAGCACAACGTGGGCGCGATGGTCGTGGTCGGGCCGGAGGGCATGGCCGGGATCGTGTCCGAGCGCGACGTGGTGCGCCGGCTGCACGAGCACGGCGGCGACCTGCTGGGCGCGCCGGTGTCGGAGATCATGACCAGCGAGGTGTTCACCTGCTCGCCGGGCGACCCGGTGGACAGCCTCACCGTGCTGATGACCGAGCGGCGCATCCGGCACGTGCCGGTGCTCGACGGCGGCGAGCTGGTCGGCATCGTCAGCATCGGCGACGTGGTGAAGAGCCGCATGGACCAGCTCCAGACCGACCACGACCAGCTCACCGCCTACATCGCGCAGGGGTGAGCCGCGCGGCCGCCTAGACTGGCGGCCGTGTTGATCGAGGGCGTGTACGTGCCGGAATCGGCCCACGAGCCGCGGCAGTGGCCGTTCACCGTCCCCGCCGTCCGGCACGTCGCGCGGCACGGCCTCCGCTTCACCTCGCCGATCACCGTGCTCGTCGGCGGCAACGGCACGGGCAAGTCCACGCTGCTGGAGGCGATCGCGGAGAGCTACGGGCTGGACGTGCGCGGCGGGCACGGCGGCCGCAAGTACGGCTCGACGCAGCACAGGAGCGTGCTGGGCGAGGTCCTGAAGCTGCGCCGCACGGGCGTGGGCGGCGGGTTCACCAAGCGCAAGGCGAAGGGTTTCTTCCTGCGCGCCGAGACCGCGCACGGCATGTTGGACTACATGACCGGCATGGGGATGCAGGGGTACGGCGACCGGTTGGCCGGCGAGGTCAGCCACGGCGAGTCGTACCTCCAGGCGGTCTTCGGCCGGTTCACCGAACCCGGCCTGTACCTGCTCGACGAGGCCGAGGGGCCGCTGTCGTTCGAGTCCACGCTGTCGCTGGTGTACCGGCTCGTCGACCTGGTGGGTCAGGGCGACGCGCAGGTCATCTACTCCACGCACTCGCCGGTGATCGCCGCGATCCCCGGCGCGCAGGTCCTCCAGCTGGGCGAGGACGGCGTGACCGAGGTCGAGTGGGAGCGGCTGGAGCTGGTCGGCCTGTGGCGGCGGTTCCTCGACGCGCCGGGGCGCTTCTTCGACGAGGGCTAGTCGCGCGCCCGGTGGTAGTGCCTGCTGACCCGGGCGCGGTTGCCGCACGAGGGCTTGCACCACTCCTGGCGCGGGTGCTCCCTGACGAAGTACCTGATGCACCGGGGCGCTGGGCACGCCCGCAGCCGCGCCCGCTCCGGGCCGCCCAGGAACTCGATCACCGCGGTCGCCAGCTCGGCGAGCAGCCGGTCGTCGCCGGCCGCCGCGTCGCGGTAGGCGACCCGGGGCGGGTCGCCCCACTCCAGCCGAGGCGCCCGGGGCACGCGCGCGGCGTTCTCGTTGACCACCGCGAGCGCGCGGTCGAGGTCCATCAGGTGCGGCGCGTCGAGCCGCTCGCCGGCGTCGGTGGCGTGCGAGTAGAGGGTGCGCGCGGCCCAGCGCAGCTCGACCACGCGGCGCCGCAGCCGCTCGTCCGGCTCGACGCCGGCCCACGCGGCGAAGCCCTGCGGGGTGGCCAGGTCGTCGACGAGCCCGCCGTGCCCGTCGTACCGGACCGTGCTCGCGAACTCCAGGGCCAGTGCCACCCGGGCGATTCTAGTGGTAGGTTTCCTAACGGGTTTAGGTCATACATCCATTAGGGGGAGTCGTGACGATCCAGGAGACCGCGCTCGCGGCCCACGCCAGGCTGGCCGTGCTCGTCGAGGGCCTGACCGACGCGCAGGTCGCGGAGCCGTCGGCGCTGCCGGGGTGGACGCGCGGCCACGTGCTGGCGCACATCGCGGGCGTCACGGCCGGCATGGCCCGGCAGGCCGAGCACGAGGGCTCGAAGGTCGAGGTCTACCCCGGCGGGCAGGCCGCCCGCGACGCCGCCATCGAGGAGGGCGCGGGCCGTTCGGCCGAGGAGCACCGGGCCGCGATCGCCGCGTCCGTCGACCGGTTGGCCGGGGCGTGGGCGGGCGTGCGCGACTGGGACGCCCCCGTCTGGTACCGCGACGGCGTCCTCGCCGACACCGTCCACGCGGTGTGGCGGGAGGTCGAGATCCACGCCCGCGACCTGGCCCTGGGACCCGTCGAGTGGTCGCCGGAGTTCTGCGACCACACCATCGGCTTCCTCGCCGCGCGCGTGCCCGGCGGCGTGCGGCTCGTGCTGACCGGCGGCGGTCGCGAGTGGGTGCTCGGCGAGGGCGAGGAGTTCCGGCTCGCCGGGTCGCCCGCCGACCTCACCGCGTGGCTGGCCGGCCGCGAGCCGGAGGGCGAGGTCGTCGGGGTCGGGCCCGAGCTGGGGCCGTGGCCCTCGGCGGCGGCCAGGTGACCCGCCGCCCCACCGGGGGATAGGTTCGGGTGGTGCTGCACGAGATCGCCGAGGCCACCCGGGACTTCCTGGGGACGCTGGACGAGGGGCTCCGGGCCGCGGCCGTGCGCCCCGCCACCGACGACGACCTGCGCAGGCGGTGGGCGTACACGCCCGGCTCGCGGCCGGGCGTGCGCTACGGCGACCTGGACCGCGGGCAGCGCAAGGCCGTGCACCGCCTGCTGGCGAGCGTGCTCAGCCCGCACGCCTACGCGCAGGTCACCGCGGTGATGGCGCTGGAGGACGTGCTCGACGACCGCGAGGGCGGCCACCGCGACCGCCACCAGGGCGACTACTGGGCCGTCCTGCTCGGCGAGCCGGGCGACGAGCCCTACGGGTGGCGGGTGGAGGGGCACCACCTGTCGGTGAGCGTGGTGGTGGCCGAGGGCCGCGTCTCGGCCACCCCGTTCTTCCTCGGCGCGAACCCGGCCCGCACCTCCTACCGAGGCCGCACGGTGTCCCAGCCGCTGCGGTTGGAGGAGGAGTTGGCCCGCGAGCTGCTGGACCGCATGGGCCGCACGGCGCGCGGGCTGGCCGTGGTCGCGGACACCCCGCCGCCCGACCTGAGGACCGGCAACTCGCCCCGCGTCGGCGACGTGGAGCCCGCGGGCGTGGCCGTCGGGCAGCTCGACCGGGGCTCGCGCGAGCTGCTGGTCGGGCTGGTGCGCTACTACCTCGACCGGCTGACCGGCGACCTCGCGGACGAGGAGTTCGACGCCCTGGACCTCGACCGGCTGCACTTCGCGTGGGAGGGCTCGGCCAGGCGCGGCGAGGGCCACTACTACCGCGTCCAGGGGCCGGAGCTGCTGATCGAGTACGACAACACGGCCAACGACGCCAACCACGCCCACTCGGTGTGGCGGCGCAGGTCGGGCGACTTCGGCGAGGACCTGCTCGCCGCGCACCGGGCGGCGGTGGGGCACGGGTGACGCCCGAGGAGGCGGTCGCCGAGCAGGAGCGGCTGCGGCCGCTGGTGGTGCCGCGCGCCGACCCCGGCCTGGTGGTGCGGCGCGTGGCGGGGCTGGACGTGTCGTACGCCGACGACGACCGGCTCGTCGCGGCGGTCGTGGTGCTGGACGCGGCCACGCTGGAGACCGTGGACGAGGTCGTGGTGGCCGGCCGGGCCGACTTCCCGTACGTGCCGGGGCTGTTCGCGTTCCGCGAGCTGCCGTCGCTGATGACCGCCCTGGGGGAGCTGGCCGCGCCGCCGGACCTGCTGGTGTGCGACGGGCAGGGCCTGGCGCACCCGCGGCGGTTCGGCCTGGCCTGCCACGTCGGCGTGCTGACCGACCTGCCCAGCGTCGGCGTGGCCAAGACGCCGATGGGCCGGTTCACGCCGCCCGGCTCGGCGCGCGGCGAGCACAGCGACCTGGTGGACGGCGGCGAGGTGGTCGGGCGGGCGCTGCGCACCCGCGAGGGCGTGAAACCGGTGTTCGTGTCGGTGGGGCACCGGGTCGACCTCGACCGGGCGTGCGCCGAGGTGCTGCGGCTGTGCGTGACCAGGCTGCCGGAGACGACGCGGCGCGCGGACTCGCTGGGCCGGGCTCACCTGAGGTGAGCCAGCTCCGGGTGCCGCCGCGCGTAGGTGTCGAGCAGGCTCCGGGCGGTGGCCACCGAGTCGACCAGCGGGTGCAGCGCGAACGCCTTCAGCGCGGCGGTCCGGGTGCCCTCCGCGACCAGCCGGTCCACCGCCTTGACCGACGTGACCAGGCCCGCCGCGTGGTCGGGCAGCGGGCTCACCGGCAGCGGCCGGGCCCCGGTCGCGCCCACCTCGCACGGCACCTCCACCACGGCCTCGTCGTCCAGCGCGGCCAGCGTGCCGCGGTTGGGCACGTTGAGGATGAGCGTGGCCGCCTCGTCGTCGGCGATGGCGCCCATCAGGGCCATGGCGACGTGCTCGTAGCCGCCGCCCTCCAGGGAGTCGCGCTCGCCCTCGCGGTCGTGCGCCATGTAGGTGGCCTCGCGCTCCAGCCGGGTCGTCTCCCAGTCCACCGCGCCGTCGTAGAAGCGCTGCTGCTGGGCGAGCAGGAACGCGCCCCGGTCCGCGCCCAGCGCCTCCCGCGTCGAGTAGTAGTAGTGGAGGTACTCGTTCGGGATGGCCCCGAGCGCGCGCAGCCACTCGGCGCCGAACAGGCGGCCCTCCTCGAACGAGGTCAGGGCCGCGTCGTCGGCCAGCAGGTCGGGCAGCAGGTCCCGCCCGCCCGCGCGCACGCCCTGGAGCCAGCCCAGGTGGTTGAGGCCCGCGTAGTCGAACTCCGCGTCCTCCAGGCGCAGCGCGCGGGCCGCCCGGCGGCACAGGCCCAGAGGCGAGTCGCAGATGCCGATGACCCGTTCGCCCAGGTGGCGCGCCATCACCTCGGTGATCAGGCCGGCCGGGTTGGTGAAGTTGACGACCCACGCGCCGGGCGCGACCTCGGCGACGCGGCGCGCGATCCGCTCGGCCACCGGCGCGGTGCGCAGGCCGTAGGCGATGCCGCCCGCGCCGACCGTCTCCTGGCCCAGCACGCCGTGCCGGTGGGCCACCTCCTCGTCGATCGCCCGGCCCGCCAGGCCGCCGACCCGGATCGCGGAGAACACGAAGTCGGCGCCGCGCAGGGCCTCGTCCAGGTCGGTCGTCGCGGTGACGCGCGGGCCGCCGCGCAGGACGTCGCGGATCGCCGCCAGGCGGCGGGCGTCCACGTCGTGCAGGACGAGTTCGGTGACGCGGTCGTCGAGCGCCCGGTGCACGAGGGGCACGCGGAACCCGCCGCCGCCCAGGATGACCAGCCTCATGCCGCCCATCCTGCCCGGAGGTCGGCCCCCGGGCGCGCCGGCGGCCCGCCCGGCCCGGCCCGAGCGCCGCTCGCGCCCCGGCCGGCCGGGGCGCCCGAGGCTCACCCGACCGGGGGCTGCACAGGTCTCCGACCCTGGTCAAGGGGTCGATCGTCGGGTCTTGGAATGTCTACAGTGGACTTGACAGGGTGGTGCGGCAGGGGGAGGGTCTGCCCGAAACCTGTCCTACACATGATGGGGGTTCGCTCGTGAAGGGTGCACGGAGGGCCGCCGTGCTCGCGGCTCTGGTCACGCTGCCGCTGGGGCTCGCGCCCGCGGTGGCCGGCGCGGCCGCCGAGGGCCCGGTGTTCGAGAACGGCGAGGCGCAACCCGTCTTCGACGCCAAGGACGTCGTGCGCGAGAGCGCGTGGGTGCGGGCGCCGGTCGACAGCGACCGCGACGGCCGCGACGACGAGGTCTACACCGAGGTGGTCCGCCAGTCCGCCACCGACCGCGGGCTGAAGGTGCCCGTGGTGTTCTTCAACAGCCCGTACTTCTCCGGCGGCAACGACGTGGCCAACCACGACGTCGACGTCGAGCTGCACGTGCCCGACGGGCGCGGCGGCCACCACCGGCGCGACGGGTCGCTGCTCCGGGCCGAGGCCGACGAGCGGATCCGGGCGGCCGTCGGGCCCAACGCCGGTCCGATCACCTCGGGCCGCTACGAGGCGTACTTCGTCTCGCGCGGCTTCGCCGTGGTCTACGCGGAGTCGCTGGGCACCGGCAAGTCCACCGGCTGCCCCACCTCCGGCGGTCGCAACGAGACCACCGGCTCGAAGTCCGTGGTCGACTGGCTCAACGGCCGCGCCACCGCGCGCGACGCGGCGGGCGCCGAGGTCGAGGCCGACTGGACCACCGGCAAGGTCGCCATGATGGGCGTGTCCTACAACGGCACCCTGCCCAACGCGGTGGCCGCCACCGGCGTGGAGGGCCTGGAGGCCATCGTGCCGATCGCGGCCATCTCCAGCTGGTACGACTACTACCGGGCGGACGGCGCGGTCGTGGCGCCCGGCACGTTCCAGGGCGAGGACACCGACGTGCTGGCCGAGTACGTCCACACGCGTGCCGACCGGGAGGTCTGCAAGCCGGTGATCGCCGAGCTGACGGCCCGCCAGGACCGCGTGACCGGCGACTACAACGCGTTCTGGGACGAGCGGAACTACGTCAAGGACGCCCACCGGGTGCGGGCCGCGGTGCTGGCCGTGCACGGGCTGAGCGACTGGAACGTCAAGCTCAAGCACGTCGCGCAGTGGTACGAGGCGCTCAAGCAGCACGGCGTGGAGCACAAGATCTGGCTGCACCAGGCCGCGCACACCGACCCCGACACGCTGCGGTCGGCCGAGTGGCGGCGCACGCTCAACCGGTGGTTCAGCCACTACCTGTACGGCGTGGACAACGGGGTCGAGGCCGAGCCGAAGGCCACCGTCCAGCGCGAGGACCGCACGTGGGTGGACGAGGCCGAGTGGCCCGCGCCGGGCACGGCCAAGGCGCGCGTGCACCCGTGGGCGGGCGGTTCGGCGAAGGGCGGGCTGCGGACCTCCGCGGTGCCGGGCCAACCGGTGGTCGAGTCCCTGCGCGACGACTCGTCGAAGCTCGCGGAGGACCTGGTCGACCTGCCCAGCTCGGGCAACCGCCTGTCCTACGCGACCCGGCCCACGTCGGCCGACCTGCGGTTCTCCGGCACGGCGCGGGTGCGGCTGGCGATCTCGTTCGACCAGCCGGCGGCCAACGTGACGGCGCTGCTGGTGGACCGGGCGCCGGACGGCGCGTCGCACGTGATCACGCGCGGCTGGACCGACCCGCAGAACCGGACCTCGCCCGACCGCACCAGGCCGGTCGAGCCCGGTGAGCGGTACCGGCTCGACGTCGAGCTGGAGCCCACCGACTACGTGGTCGAGGCCGGCCACGCGGTGGAGTTCGTGCTGATCTCCAGCGACCACGACTACACGCTGCGGCCCAAGCCGGGCGCCGGGCTGTCGATCGACCTGACGTCCACCGTGGTCGAGCTGCCCGTGGTCGGCGGGACGAAGGCGTTGCGCCGTTCGGTTGGTTAGGAAGTAATTCACGAACTGAAAACCTGGTAAGTCTTCCACTTCGCCGGCCGGGCGTGATCCCATTCCCGCACCCAGTCGACAAGGAGGTGGCAGATGAGCCGAGCCAGGCGCGCGGTCGTCACGGCCCTGGTAGCGCCGCTCGTCGGCCTCGCCCTCACGCAGGGCGAGGCCGCGGCGGCGCCGAACTTCCAGCTTCCGTTCCCGTGCGGCCAGGTGTGGGAGGGGCAGACGCGCACCAACCACAGCCCGGCCAACTCGGTGGACTTCAACCGCGCGAACGACGACGGCGACCCCGTCGTCGCGTCCGCCGCGGGCACCGTGACCAGGGTCGCGAACGAGGGCAGCACCAGCTACGGGCGGTGGGTCGAGGTCGACCACGGCGGCGGCTGGCGCACCCGGTACGCGCACCTGTCCGCGCAGTCGGTCTCGGTGGGGCAGTCGGTGCGCATCGGGCAGCGGCTCGGCAACGTCGGCACGACCGGCGGGTCGTCAGGGCCCCACCTGCACTACGAGCAGCGGCTCAACGGCGCCGACCAGAAGATCAAGTTCAACGGGGCGCAGATCTACTACTGGGGCACCCGCAGCTACACCAGCCGGAACTCCTGCGGCACCAGCGGCACGACGGGCACCGTCGGCACCGACAGCGGCGCCTCGGTGACCATCCGCTCGGGCCCCGGCACCCAGTACTCGTCGGCCGGCTCGGTGGCCAACGGCGCGACGGTGACGATCCGCTGCCAGACGCGCGGCCAGACCGTCACCGGCAAGTACGGCACCACCGACCTGTGGGACAACATCGGGTCCGGTTACATCTCCGACGCGTACGTGTACACAGGTTCGGACGGCCAAGTGGCGCCCAACTGCTGAGTTCTCCCAGGTCGACGGCCGCTCCCGGGAACACCGGGAGCGGCCTTTTCCGAGTTGTCCACAGCCCGGCGCCTCGTCCTGGCGCCCGCCGCGGCCCTCCGCCACAGTCGGCTCCATGACGAAGCTCCTGCTCCCGCCCCGGCTCCACGACCCGGGCGACCTGATCGCCGCCGTGCCCCACCTGCTGGGCTTCCACCCGGCCGACTCCGTGGTGCTGCTCGTGGTCGAGCACCACACCGTGGCCATGACCCTGCGCGCCGACCTCCCGCCACCCGACCACCCGGCCGGCCCGGTCGAGCGGCTGCTGACACCCGCGGCCCGCCACCGCGGCGCCACCACCGTGGCCGTCGTGGTCGGCGGCGGCTCGGGCGACCCGCCCGAGGACCTGCCGCACGACGCGCTGGTCGACGAGCTGGACGACGCCCTGCTGGCCCTCGACCTGCCCCTGGTGCTGGCCGTCTGGGTCCGGGCCACCGCCAGGGGCGAACCGTGGTTCGACTACCACGACGCGGGCACCACCGGCGCCACCCCGGACCCGGCGAGCACACCCCTGGCCGCCGCCACCGCCGCCCGCGGCCACGTCACCCACCCCAGCCGCGAGGCGATGGCCGAGGTGCTGGAACCCGACCCGCCGGGAGCGCTGTCCCGCCGAGCCGCCCTGCTCAACCGCCGGGTGACCGACCCGGAGGAGGTGGCGCCGGCCCGCCACCACGACCTGATCAGGTCGGAGGTGCTCAGGGCCACCGCCCGCAAGCGCCCGCTGACCGACGAGGAGGTGGCCGACCTGGCCCACGCCCTGTCCGACCCCCTGGTGCGCGACGCGTCGCTCGGCTACTGCGTGGGCGACCACGCCGCCGACGCCGAGGTGCTGTGGACGGAGCTGACCAGGGCGTCACCCACCCCCGAACGAGCCGAACCGGCCACCCTGCTGGCGTTCTCGGCGTACCTGCGGGGGATGGGCAGCCTGGCGTCCCTGGCCCTGGAACGGGCCGCGGAGGCCAACCCGGGCCACCGCCTCAGCGAGCTGCTGAGGGAAGCCCTGGACACGGGCCTGCCCCCGGAGCAACTCCGCCTGCTGGCCGAGCAGGCCGCCCGGTCCGCCTGGGTCCGGCCACCGGGGGAGGGCAGTTGATCACTTTCGCGGGTGGGCGCAGCTGACCGGGGTTCGGGAAGGAGCGGCTCGGCCGGGCTCCTTCCCCGCCGCTCGCACTCCTCGCCGCCGCACCGGACGGCGCGAGGAGCACGGGTGACCGGGAAACGCCGGGGTCCGGGCCCTGAACAGGACCCGGACCCCGGCGGGCTCGGTGCTCCACCGCCCTCGGCGAGCCCCGGCCGGCCCCAACCGACCTCGGTGAGCGATCAGATCAGCTCCGGTCGCCGCCAGGGTTCGCCGAGGACGTGCTCGGCCAGGAAGGCGAACACGGTCTCGTACCAGACCTTCGCGTTGCCCGGCGTCAGGATCCAGTGGTTCTCGCTCGGGAAGTACAGGAACTTCGCCGGCACGCCGTGGCGCAGGAGGTCGAAGTACAGGCGCTGCCCCTCGCCGATCGGGACCCGGTAGTCCTTGTCGCCGTGGATCACGAGCATCGGCGTCCTGATGTCGGCCACCCGCAGGTGCGGTGAGTTCGCCGCCACCCGCTCCTGCTGGAGCAGCGGGTCGCCCATCTCGCGGATCCAGTAGTACGAGTCGTCCGTGGTGCCGGTGAACGCGTCCAGGTGCCACAGCGACGCGTGGGTCACGATCGCCTTGAACCGGTCGGTGCGGGTGGCGATCCAGTTCGACATGTACCCGCCGAACGACCCGCCCATGGCGGCCGTGCGCGAGTCGTCGATGTCGTCGCGCTGCTCCGCGACGTCGGTGATGGCCATCAGGTCGGTGTACGGCTTGCCGCCCCACGAGGCCCAGCCGGCGCGCACGAAGTCGTGCCCGTAACCGGTGGACAGCGCCGGGTCGGGCAGCAGCACCGCGTACCCCCGCGCGGCCATGAGCCACGGGTTCCAGCGCCAGCTCCACCCGCTCCAGCTCATCACCGGACCGCCGTGCACCCACAGCAGCAGCGGCGCGGGCCGCTCCGCCGACGCGCCGGTCGGCAGCACCAGCCACGCCCGCACGGTGCGCCCGTCCTCGACCACCACGTCGATCTCGGTCAGCGTCCCCGGCAGCGACTCGACCGCGCCGGGCGCGGGCAGCGGCGCCGCGTCCTGGTCGACCCCGGCGGCCGACAGGCGCACCGGCTGCGGCGGGTGGTCCCACGCGCTGCGCAGCGCGTACACGGTCGAGCCGTCCGGGCTGACCCGGACGTCGGTGTACGAGCCGCTCGCGGTCAGCTTCACCACCTCGCCCGACACCAGGTCGAGCTTCCACACCGGCTGGTGACCCCGGTGGCTGCTGGTGAAGTACACCGCCGAGCCGTCCGGGCCGACCACCGGGTGCTCGGCCTCCTCGGGGAAGTCCGGCGCCAGGTCGGTGACCTCGCCGTCGAGCGAGATCCGCACCAGGGTGTTGCGCCACGGGTTGTCCGGCGTCGAGTCGAGCGCCCGCACCGCGACCACGCCCGACGAGTCCGGCAGGAACGCGGGCTGGAGGAACGAGTGGCCCTCGCGGTCGGCCAGCACGCGGTCGGCGGACCCGTCCGCTGCGGCGAGCCGCAGCCGCACCCGCGCCCCGTACGCCGCGCTCACCTCGACGCTCTCGGTGCGCACCACCCACCGCCCGTCCGGGCTGATGGCGGGCGAGTCGTCCAGGCGCGCGGTCGCGCCCGGCGTCAGGTCGACCAGGTCCGCCGCGCCCAGGCGCGGCGAGTCCGCGTCGACCGGGCCGGTGGTGGCCAGCACGCGCGGGTAGCTCGGGCCCAGGTCGGCGTCCCAGTACCGGATCGGGTAGGACTCGTGCAGGATCGCGGTCACGCCGGCGTCCTCGCGGGCCTTGCGCGCCTCCTCGTCCCGCTCGCCGAACTCCGCCGTCGAGTGGGCGCCCGACACGAGCAGCACCGTGCCCGCGTCCCGCGCCACCGCGAAGCCCGCCACGCCACCGGCGGGCCGGAACAGCTCGCGCGCCTCACCGGTCGGCGGCAGCAGCCACAGCGCGGCCTGGTCCTTCGGCTTGTCCTTGCCGGGCCCGGCCTCCGCGTCGGGCCGCGCCGAGACGAACAGCAGCCCGCCGTCCGGCGTGAACGCGGGCGAGCCCTCCGCCTTCGCGCCGCGCGTCAACCGCCGCGCCGGGCGCCCGCCCGCCGGGTCGACCTCCCACAGGGCGGTCTGCCACGCCTTGCCGTCCGGTGACAGCCCGGCCACCGCGGTCACCAGCCGCGTGCCGTCCGGCGACAGCGCCAGCGACGTGATGCGGGGCATCTCGGTGAACGCGGTCAGGTCCCCGAACCCGGCCTCGGTGATCTCGCCGGTCATCACGCCCCCCGCAGCGACCGGGTGAACTCCCAGGCGTCGCGCACGATCCCGACCATGTCGGTCCGCTCGGGCTTCCACCCCAGCTCGGTGCGGGCCTTCTCGCTGGAGGCCACGAGCACCGCCGGGTCGCCGGCGCGGCGCGGCGCCACGACCGCCGGGATCGGGTGGCCGGTGACCTCGCGGCAGGCGTCGACGACCTGCTTGACGGAGAAGCCGAAACCGTTGCCCAGGTTGTAGATCCGGTGCTCGCCCGGGGTCGCGTGCTCCAGGGCCAGCAGGTGCGCGTCGGCCAGGTCGGAGACGTGGATGTAGTCGCGCACGCAGGTGCCGTCCTCGGTCGGCCAGTCCTCGCCGTAGACCTGGATCTGCTCGCGCTGCCCGAGCGCGACCTGGAGCACCAGGGGGATCAGGTGGGTCTCCACTCCGTGCCGCTCGCCGAAGCGGCCGTGGGCGCCCGCCACGTTGAAGTAGCGCAGCGACACCGCGGCGATGCCGTGCGAGCCGGCATAGCCGGTGATGGCGTGGTCGATGGCGAGCTTGGTCGCGCCGTAGGTGTTGGTCGGCCGCGTCGGCGCGGTCTCCGGGATCGGCACCTGGTCCGGCTCGCCGTAGGTCGCCGCCGTGGAGGAGAACACCAGGCGCGGGGTGCCGTGCTCGCGCATGGCGTCCAGCAGCCGCAGGGAGGTGACCACGTTGCCGTGCCAGTACTTGGCCGGGTCCTGCATGGACTCGCCGACCAGGGACTTGGCGGCGAAGTGGAGCACGCCGTCGAAGCCCTCCGCGAGCAGCCCGCCGATCGCCTCGTCGATGCCCGCCTCGACCAGCCGGGCACCCTCGGGAACCGCGTCCGCGTGCCCGGTCGAGAGGTCGTCCAGCACGACCACCTCGTGCCCGGACTCCACCAGCCTGGCCGCGCAGACACTGCCCACGTAGCCGGCACCGCCCGTGACGAGCAGCTTCACCTTCAGTTCCCCGCTTTCGTCAGTTTTCTGGTTCATCCCGGCCGGCGCCCGCCGAGGGCACCGCCGTGAACGTCCGCGGCGCCTGCCAGCCGCGCTCGGCGAACGCGTCCACGACCCGCCGCACCACCCGGTCGTGCTCGGCCACCGGCGCCAGCGCGATCGCGGACCCGCCGAAACCGCCGCCGACCATCCGGGCGCCCAGCGCGCCCGCGGACCGCGCGGCGTCCACCGCCACGTCCAACTCCGGCGCGGACACCCGGTAGTCGTCGCGCAACGACGCGTGCGAGGCGTCCAGCAGCGGACCCAGCTCGGCCAGCTTGTCGGCGCGCAGCAGGTCCACGGCCGTGAGCACGCGCGCGTTCTCCGTCACCACGTGCCGCACCAGCGGGCGCAACCGCTCGGGCAGCCGGTCCAGCGCCGCGTCCAGCCCGTCCTCCTCGACGTCGCGCAGCGCGGGCACGCCCAGCAGGCCGGCCGCCTCCTCGCACCCGGCCCGGCGCGCGCCGTAGCCGCCGTCGGTGTGCGAGTGGCTCGCCCGCGTGTCCACGACCAGCACTTCCAGGTCGTGCGCGGCGGCGTCGAACGGCACCTGCTCGGACTCGAAGGACCGCACGTCCAGGAACAGCACGTGCGCCTCGGTGCAGCACAGCGACGCGGTCTGGTCCAGCAACCCGGTGGGCGCGCCCACGAAGTCGTTCTCCGCCCGCTGCACCCACCGCGCGACCCGCGGCAGGTCGTCGACCGGCCGGTCGGCCAGGCCCAGCAGCGCCAGCGCCACCGCGCACTCCAGCGCGTGCGACGAGGACAGGCCCGCGCCCGCCGGCACGTCGCCGGCGATCACCAGGTCCGCCCCGCCCGTCACGCCCTGGTCGCGCAGCACCCACGCCACCCCGGCCGGGTACGCGGCCCACCCGGTCACCTCGCCGGGCTCCAGGTCCGCGACCGCGACCGGCGCGGCGTGCCGCACACCACCGTCGTCACCCAGCGTCGCCACGCGGAGCAGGCCGTCGTCCCGCGGCGAGGCGGCCACGGCGGTCCGGTGCGGCAGCGCGAACGGCAGCACGAAACCGTCGTTGTAGTCGGTGTGCTCCCCGATCAGGTTCACCCGACCGGGCGCGGACCACACGCCGGCGGGCGCGGCGCCGTGCAGCCGCGTGAACGCCGTGGTCGCGCGCCGCGCAGGCCTCACCGCGCCTGCACCAGCACGGCGTGCGCGACCGCCGGGTCGAGTTCCGCCGTGGTGCCGTTGCCGCGCACCTGGACGACCTTGGCCCCGGACAGCGGGTCGATCTCCACCGTGCCGCCCGGCACCACGCCGGCGGCCTTCAGGTCCGCCATCAGGTCCGGGTCGAGCTGCACGTGCTCGGCGATCCGGCGCACCTCGACGCGACCGCCGCCGCGCCGCGCGACCTCGTCCAGGCGCAGCAGGTCCGCCTCCGCGGGCGGCGCGGGCTCGCCGTCGCCCAGCTTGTCCAGACCGGGGATGGGGTTGCCGTAGGGCGAGGTGGTGGGGTTGCCGAGGAGCTTCACGAGCTTGCGCTCGACCGCCTCGCTCATCACGTGCTCCCAGCGGCACGCCTCGCTGTGGACGTGCTCCCACTCCAGGCCGATGATGTCGACCAGCAGCCGCTCGGCGAGCCGGTGCTTGCGCATGACCGCGATGGCCAGGTTGCGGCCCTGCTCGGTCAGCTCCAGGTGGCGGTCGTCGGCGACGACGACCAGGCCGTCGCGCTCCATGCGGCCGACCGTCTGGCTCACCGTCGGGCCGCTCTGGTTCAGCCGCTCCGCGATGCGGGCGCGCAGAGGGACCACTCCCTCTTCTTCGAGCTCGTAAATAGTGCGGAGGTACATCTCCGTGGTGTCGATGAGGTCGTTCACACCCGCTCCCCTTACGTATGGCGTCAATGCTAGTCGGCCGACTGCGGGTGCAGGATGGTGCCGTGCATCCACTGATCAGCACCGACGACCTGGCCTCAGCCCTGGACGGCGCGCAACCCCCGGTCGTGCTCGACGTCCGCTGGCGGCTGGGCGGACCTCCGGGACACCAAGACTACGAGGTCGGGCACCTCCCCGGTGCCGTCTACGTCGACCTGGACGCGGAACTCGCCTCACCGCCCGGTGACGGGGGCCGCCACCCGCTGCCCGACCCCGCCGTCCTCCAGGCCGCGCTCCGGGCCGCGGGCGTCCGCGAATCTCACCCGGTAGTGGCCTACGACGCGGCCGACGGGTCGATCGCCGCCCGCGCGTGGTGGCTGCTGCGCTGGGCAGGTCACCCGGAGGTGGCAGTGCTGGACGGCGGCTTCGCGGCCTGGACCGCCGAGGGCCGCCCGGTGACCACCGACGTGCCCGCCCCGGAACCCGGCGACATCACCGTCCGCCCCGGCTCCATGCCGACCATCACCGCCGACGAGGCCGCGACCTTCCCCGGCGCCCTGCTCGACGCGCGGGCCCCCGAGCGCTACCGCGGCGAGACCGAACCGGTGGACCCGCGCGCCGGCCACATCCCCGGCGCCCTGAACGCGCCGACCGCCGGCCACACCGCGAACGGCCGCTGGCTGCCCGCCACCGCCCTGGCGGAGCGCTTCACCGCCCTCGGCGTCACCCCCGACCGCCCGGTGGCCGCCTACTGCGGCTCGGGCGTGACGGCCAGCTCGGTGGTCCTGGCCCTGGAGGTGGCCGGCCTCACCTCGCCCACCACCCCGGCCCCCCTCTACCCGGGCTCCTGGTCCCAGTGGTCGAGCGACCCCACCCGCCCAACCGCCACCGGCCCAACCCCCTAGCACCCGCGCGAGTCGTACCCCCAGAACGCGCGAGTCGTACGCCCAGAACGCGCGAGTCGAACGTTCAGGTCCACCGTGTCGAACGCTCAGGACCCCCGAGTTCAACGTTCAGGACGCGCGGTCCAGGGCTCGACGCGCGCAACTCCGACGCCCGGGCGAATCGAGCACCCCGACACCAGCCCGAGCACGCCCCACCGACATCCCGGTGGGGCGTGCGGGTGCGCGAACGGTGAACTCACCGGTCCTGGGCGTACGACACGACGGACCTGGGCGTACGACTCGCGACCTTCGCGTTATGCGTTGGGGATCTTCTCGAAGGCCTTCGTGGCCAGGTTCAGCGCCATCGGGCACGGGTCGGCGCCGTCGAGGGAGGACACGCTCGCCATGAACGCCGGCGTGATCACGTCCGGGTCGTCGGTCAGCATGATCATCACCGTGCAGTCGCCGCTGCCGTCCTTGACCTCGTACGCGGTGTTGCCGCCGACCTCGATCGGGCGCGCCTCGCCCTCGTGCTCGGCCAGCGTCAGCATGAACAGCACCACCGTGAACGGGTCCTCCGTGCTCTGCACGCACCCCGGCTCGCCGCCCTTCGCCGCACCCACCGCGGCGGCCACCTCCTGCGGCGAGAGGACCGAGCAGTCGTCGTAACCCTCGGTCTTCTTCTCGGTGGTGATCTTGACGTCGCCGTCCGGCGCCTGCCGCCCCGTGGTCTCGGGCTTCCGCGTCGAGCTCGGCTCCGAGGTCCGCGTGGACGACGGCTTCCTGGACGTGCTCTCCTCCGACCCGGACTCCGACCGCGCACCGCCCGCGGCGGCGAGCGGCTTGCCCGTGACCGTCGTCGCGCACGCGGAGAGGCCGAAGGTGAGCGCCAGGGCCAGCGCAGCGGTCAGGGCGGGGACTCGTCGCAGGTGCATGTCGTTCTGACCTCGTTCCGGCGTGCGCGGTTCCACCGTGGTGGCCGCGGTCGTGAGCTCGCCTCGTGCCGGCGGACCCGGGGCAGACTCTAGGTGCCGCCGACGCACCCCCACGCCCGGGGCGACCAACCTGTGACCGCACCACCGGGCCCCGCGTGGGTTAGGTTGCCGACATGGGCAAGGCAGCCGCTGTCGTCTGGGACGAGTCCTTCCTCGGCTACGACCTGGGCGGGGACCACCCGCTCAACCCCGTCCGGCTGGACCTGACCGTCCGGCTCGCCTCGGCGCTGGGCGTGCTGGACGGCGTCGACCTGATCTCGCCCGACCCGGCCCCGGACCGCGAGATCGAACGCGTCCACGAGCCCTCCTACCTCAACGCCGTGCGCGCCGCGCCGATGGCCGGCTGGGACGTCGGCCACGGCCTCGGCACCCCGGACAACCCCGTGTTCACCCGGATGCACGAGGCGTCGTCGCTGGTCGTGGGCGGTTCGCTGGCCGCGGCGCGCAGGATCGCGAGCGGCGAGGCCGACCGGGCCGTCAACATCGCCGGCGGCCTGCACCACGCCATGCGCGACCACGCCGCCGGCTTCTGCGTCTACAACGACTGCGCCGTGGCGATCTCGTGGCTGCTCGACAACGGCTTCGACCGCATCGCCTACGTCGACACCGACGTGCACCACGGTGACGGCGTGCAGGCCGCCTTCTACGACGACCCGCGCGTGCTCACCGTCTCCCTGCACCAGAGCCCGCTGACCCTGTGGCCGGGCACCGGCCGCCCGGCCGAGCTGGGCGGCCGGGGCGCGGAGGGCACCAGCGTGAACCTCGCCCTGCCCGCCGGCTCCCACGACCGCACGTGGCTGCGCGCCTTCCACGCCACCGTGCCCGCCCTCCTGCGCGCCTTCCGCCCGCAACTGCTGGTCACCCAGTGCGGCGTCGACACCCACCGCGAGGACCCGCTGGCCGACCTGTCGCTCACCGTGGACGGCCACCGCGCCATCTACCGCCGCCTGCGCGACCTGGCCGACGAGGTCGCCGGCGGCAAGTGGCTCGCCCTCGGCGGCGGCGGGTACGAGCTGCTGCGCGTGGTGCCCCGCAGCTGGACGCACCTGCTGGCCACCGTCCTGGACCGCGACCTCGACCCGAACGCGCCGCTGCCCGCCGACTGGATCTCCCACGCCGCCGCGCTCGCACCGGACCGGCCCCTGCCGACGAGCATGACCGACGAAGCCGACACCGACTTCCAGCCGTGGGGCGGTGAGCTGGACACCCCCGCCGACCTGGCGGTCAGGGACACCCGGCGCGCGCTGTTCCCGCTGCACGGCCTGGACCCCGACGACCCGAGGGACTGATCACCGGTGGACCCGTTCGACTACCCGAGACACTGGGAGGCCGACGTCGTGCTCAGCGACGGCGGCACGGTCCACCTGCGCCCGATCACCCCCGACGACGCCGAACGCCTGCTCGCCTTCCACGGCCGGCTGTCCGAGCGCACCCGCTACTTCCGCTACTTCGGCCCCTACCCGCGCATGCCCAAGCGCGACCTCGACCGCTTCAGCACCGTCGACCACAGCGACCGCGTCGCCCTCGCCGCGCTCCTCGGCGACGACATCGTCGCGGTCGGCCGCTACGACCGGCTCGGCGGCGGCGGTTCCGCCGAGGTCGCCTTCGTGGTCGAGGACCCCCACCAGGGCCGCGGCCTCGGCTCGATCCTGCTGGAGCACCTGGCCGCCGCCGCCCGCGAGCGTGGCCTCAGCCGCTTCACCGCCGAGGTGCTCGCCGAGAACGGCCAGATGGTGCGCGTCTTCCGCGACGCCGGCTACAGCGTCAGCCGCGCCTTCGACGAGGGCGCGCTGCACCTGGAGTTCGACATCGACCCCACCGACCAGTCCGTCGAGGTCGCCCGCGCCCGCGAGCAGGCCGCCGAGGCGCGCAGCGTGCACAACCTGCTGCACCCGCGCTCCATCGCGGTCATCGGCGCCTCCACCGACGACACCAAGATCGGCCACGCGGTGCTGACCAACCTGCTCACCGCGAACTTCGCCGGCCCCGTCTACCCGGTCAACGCCGAGCACCGCTCCGTGCGCGGCGTCCGCGCCTACCCCTCCGTGCTCGACATCCCCGACGACGTCGACCTGGCCGTGGTCGCCGTGCCCGCGCCGCGCGTGGACGAGGTCATGGACGCCTGCCTCGCCAAGGGCGTGAAAGCGCTGGTCGTCGTCACCTCCGGGTTCCGCGAGACCGGTCCCGGCGGCCTGAGCGCGGAACGCAGGCTCGTCGCCGAGGCCCGCGCCCACGGCATGCGCGTGGTCGGCCCCAACGCCCTCGGCGTGATCAACACCGACGCGGGGGTGCGCCTCAACGCCACCCTCGCGCCCTCGCTCCCCGTCCGCGGCCGCACCGGCTTCTTCTGCCAGTCCGGCGCGCTCGGCACCGCCATCCTCGCCACCGCCGCCCAGCGCGGCCTCGGCCTGTCCACGTTCGTCTCCGCGGGCAACCGGGCCGACGTCTCCGGCAACGACCTGCTCCAGTACTGGGAGACCGACCCGGCCACCGACGTGGTCCTGCTGTACCTGGAGTCGTTCGGCAACCCGCGCAAGTTCGCCCGCCTCGCCCGCAGGCTCGGCCGCACCAAGCCGATCGTCGCGGTGAAGTCCGGGCGGCACGCGGTCACGCCCGCGCTCGCCGCCACCTCCGTGCCCGTCGACGAGGCCAGCGTGCAGGCCCTGTTCGAGCAGGCGGGCGTCATCCGCGTCGAGTCGCTGGCCCAGCTGTTCGACACCGCCCTGCTGCTGGCCCACCAGCCCCTGCCCGCCGGGCCGCGCGTGGCCGTCGTCGGCAACTCGACCGCGATCGGGCTGCTGGCCGCCGACACCGCCCTCGCCCAGGGCCTGGAGCTGGCGGGCGGCCCCGTCGACGTGGGCGCGCAGGCCGGGCCCGAGGCGTTCGCCGCCGCCGTCGAGGAGGCCTTGGCGGACCCCGGCGCCGACGCGCTGGTCGTCGTGTTCGTGCCGCCGCTGACCGTGCCCGGCACGGCGTTCGCCCGCGCCCTGCGCGAGGTCGTCGAACGCGGCGGGCGCACCAAGCCCATCGCCTCCACCTTCCTCGCCGTGGAGGGCGTGCCGGACGAGCTGGCCGTCCCCGGGCCCGGCGGCGCGCCCGGACGCGGCTCCGTGCCGTCCTACCCGAGCCCGGAGCGCGCCGTGCTCGCCCTGGCCAGGGCGACCCGCTACGCGCGCTGGCGCGCCGCGCCGCAGGGCGCCTTCACCCGGCCCGACGGCATCGACGCCGACACCGCCCAGCGGCTGGTGGCGGAGCTGCGGCTGGACGAGACCGGCGAGCGGCGCCTCGACGACGACACCGCCGTGCGGCTGCTGGCCTGCTACGGGGTGGACGTCGTGCCGTTCCGCGTGGTGTCCTCCGCCGACGACGCCGCCCGCGCCGCCGCCGAACTCGGCTACCCGGTGGCGTTGAAGTCCACCGACGACCGGCTGCGCCACCGCACCGACCTCGTCGGCGTGCGCCTCGACCTGGCCGGCGACGAGGCCGTGCGCAGCGCTCACGCGATGCTCGCCGAGGTCTCCGACCGGCCCGACGTGTACGTGCAGCGCATGGCGCCCAAGGGCATCTCCTGCGTGCTCGGCCTCCAGGACGACCCCTCGTTCGGCACCCTCCTGTCCTTCGGGCTGTCCGGGCTGGTCAGCGACCTGCTCGGCGATCGCGCGTACCGGGCCGTCCCGCTCACCGACGCCGACGCGGCCGCGCTCGTCCGCGCGCCGAAGGCCGCCCCGCTGCTCGCCGGCTACCGCGGCGACGAACCGGCCGACCTGGTCGCCCTCCAGGAACTCGTGCTGCGGCTCGCCGCGCTCGCCGAGGACTTCCCCGAGGTCCGGGAGGTCGCCCTGGAACCGGTGCTCGCCAGCGCGGCCGGCGCGTACGTCAGCAGCGCGCGCGTCACCCTCGGCCCGCCGCCGTCCCTGCACGACACCGGCCCGCGGCGCCTGCGTTCGCCCGGTCCGTCCCTGTGAGCCCGTTCCCCTGAACGGGACCCGCCGGAACGGTCCCCACCCGCGCCGTCACGATTCCGCACCCCGCCGTGACCCTTGAACGATCATGAATTCCCATTTTCGCCGCGCCTATGGACGGACCCCCTTTCGCCGCTTAGGTTCCGCACATCCGAGGAAGGCACCCGAAAAGGGGAAGAATGGCTCTGGCACACCTGCGCGCCCTCGCGGTCGCGTGTTCCGCCGCGCTTGTCCTCGCATCGTGCTCCTCAGGCGACGCCACGACCGTCGCCGGGAAGGCGGACAGCGCCGGCCGGCTCACCATCGC
This sequence comes from Saccharothrix xinjiangensis, assembly GCF_039527585.1. Lineage (NCBI taxonomy): Bacteria > Bacillati > Actinomycetota > Actinomycetes > Pseudonocardiales > Pseudonocardiaceae > Saccharothrix > Saccharothrix xinjiangensis. The sequence goes on from NZ_BAAAKE010000033.1 coordinate 44,056, forward strand.
CGTGGCGTACGACCAGCCGGGGCTCGGCGTGCGCCGGCTCGACGGCACGCACCGCGGCTTCGACGTGGACGTGGCCCGCTACGTGGCCGGGGAGCTGGGGGTCGAGGAGAACGGCATCACGTTCGTCGAGGCGATCCCCGCCGACCGCGAGAGCCTGCTCACCGGCGGCGCCGCCGACCTCGTCGTGTCGAGCTACTCCATCACCGACAAGCGCGAGGAGGTCATCGACTTCGTCGGCCCCTACTTCGTCGCGGGGCAGGACCTGCTGGTCCGGCTCACCGACGAGCGCATCACCGGCCCCGAGTCGCTCGACTCGGGCAACCTCAAGCTGTGCTCGGTCACCAACACCACCTCGGCGCAGCACGTGAAGGACCGGTTCGCGCAGTCCGTGCAGCTGGTGGAGTACGCCAACTTCAGTGATTGCGTCACCGCGCTGCTGGCCGAGCAGGTGGACGCGTTGACGACCGACGACGTGATCCTCGCCGGCTACGCCGCGCAGAACCCCGAGCTGCTCAGGGTGGTCAACAAGCCCTTCAGCAAGGAGGAATACGGGATCGGGATGCGCAAGGGCGACTCCGACAGCAAGGCGAAGATCACGGCGGCCGTTCAGAAGATGATCGATTCCGGCGAGTGGCGCAAATCCCTGGAGGCCAACGTGGGGGAATCCGGTTACGCCATTCCCGAACCACCCGCCCTCGTCCCGTGAGCGGAACCCACCCCGTCAGCGGTCTGACCGGCGCGGACGCGCCCGTAGGCTCGCGTGGTGCCCACATCGCGCCCCTTGCCCCACTACCGCGCGGACGGACCAGTCCGCGCGGGCGTCCCCGAACACGGTCGCGTGCCCCGCTACTACGCGGTCAAGACCGAGCTGCTGTGGCTCATCGAGGCGCTGGGGGAGGGCACGGCCCTGCCGTCGGAGCGTGACCTGGCCGAGCGGTTCTCGGTGTCGCGGGTGACCCTCCGCCAGGCCGTCGGCGAGCTGGTCATGGAGGGCAGGCTGCAACGGCGGCAGGGCAGCGGCACCTACGTCGCGCCGCCCAAGCTCGTGCAGCCGCTGTCGCTGGTCAGCTACAGCGAGGGGATGCGCCGCCAGGGCGTGGCCCCGGCGCGCGGCGTGATCACCGTCGAGCACCTGCCGGCCGACGACGTGCTGGCCCGGGACCTGCGGGTGCGGCGCGGCGACCAAGTCGTCCACCTGGAGCGCGTGCTGCTGGCCGACGACGAGCGGGTCGGGCTGGAGTCGACCTACCTGGCCGCCGCCCGGTTCCCGACGCTGCTGGACGTGTTCGACCCGACGACCTCGTTGTACGCGTGCCTGCGCGACCGGCTCGGGGTGGAGTTCACCGAGGCCGAGGAACGCGTCGAGACCGTGCTCGCCACCCCGCGCGAGGCGCTGCTGATCGGCACGAACCCGGCGCTGCCGATGCTCCTGCTGCACCGCGTGTCCTACGACGCCGGCGGCGAACCGGTCGAACGGGCCCGCTCGCTGTACCGGGGCGACCGGTTCAGCTTCGCCGCGCGCCTCCGCTCGGGCTGACGGCGGGGACGCGGGGCCTGCGGTCCACTGTGGACCTGTACCCGCAACGGACGCGCCCTGTCGGGTGAAGATCGGTGGCCGGCGCCCCGGAAACGCCCGTTGGCAGGAATTTGGGCGTGCCCTTGCGGGGGTACCGTTGGTGCGCAGGGACGTGAGTCCTCCTCACCCGCAGCGCCGCGGGGGAACCGGGGGTGGCGCCGTGACGTTCAAGGAAGAGTTCCTGGCGGAGCTCGAAGACTGCCTGCGCGGGTACGGGGCCGTCCCGGTGCTCAACCCGAACGCGCTCGCCCGGCTGATCGACTTCGTGCGGCGGCTGGCGGACGACGACCCTCGCCTCAGGTGCCTGGAGGGCGTCGACCAGGGCTCCGGGTCGTTCTGGAACAACCCCGCGGTGTGGTGGGAGCTGGTGCCGCGGTTCGGGGTCGCCTCCGGCGACTGCGCCGAGCTGCTCGACCGGATGCTGGACGAGGCGGTCACCGACGAGATCGACGTGCTGGAGATGGAGATCCGGGAGCTGCCCGGCTAGAGGTGGTTCACCCGTTGTGCACCTGGGTCGCCAGACGCACAACGGGGAGCCTCCCACCCCTGCCGGGTCAAGCCCCGGGACCGCGGGTCACACGGACAGCAAGCGGTCGAAGAACGAGCGGTAGCGCTTGAGGGCCTGGCGCAGCTCCTCGGTGTCGACCTGACCACCCTGCTGCCACTGGCCCTCCAGCGAGCTCTTGCGCGCGGCGAACGTGGTGGCCAGGTTCTGGATCACCTGGGCGACCAGCTCGTCGGCCCGCTGCACGGCCTCTCGCGGGTCGTCGACGAAGTCGGCCTGCAACGCGCGCCACTCCGCCTGGTAGTTCGCCGAGTCCTCGGTGTCGAACAGCGAGGCGTCGCCCGCCGTCGTGGAGATCGCCGAGGGCTCGACCGGCTCGCGGTCGACCCGGTGCTCGTCGAGCGGGTCCTCACCGAGGCGATCCTCACCGAGGCGATCCTCACGGAGGCGATCCTCACGGAGGCGATCCTCACCGAGGCGATCCTCACTGGGGCGCTCGTGCCCGACCGCCTCGGACTCGTCGATGTCGCGGTCCTTGGTGTCGCGGTCGGCGATGTCGTAGTCGCTGGTGTCGTGGGCCACGGTGCCGCGGTCCCTGGTGTCGTGGTCGGCGGTGCCATGACCCACGGTGTCGTCATGCCGCTCGTCGCGGGTCTCACCCGCCTGGGGCACGATCGCGCCGTCCTGCCGGGCCGGCCACTGCCGGCCCGCCCCGTGAGGCGCCGCGAGGTCTTCGGTGCTCAGGCGACGTTCGGTCATCACCGCGCTCCTTCCCGGCGCCCGCCCTCGTGGCGGTCGCCCAGCAGGTCCTCGAACAGGGCCCGGTAGTGGACCATGGCGTTGCGGAGGTCCTCCGTGGAGGCGTCACCGCGCTCGTGGCGCTGGGAGATCGAGTGCGCCTCGCGGTAGTGCTCGATGGCGCGGGCGTGCTCGACCGACAGCAGCGACGCCTGGCGCTCGTACCCCTCGGTGGGGTAGCCGCGTTCGGCCATCAGGTCGGTCACGAGGCGGTCCGCCTGGCTCACCGCGTCGGCCGGCGAGTCGACGAACTGCTCCTGCACGCGCGTCCAGTTGCGCCCGTAGCTGTCGCGGGACGCCGGCGTGAGCGGGCGCAGCTCCAGCTTCGAGTGCTCGCGCTCGCGCTCGACGAGCTCGCGTTCGGCGACCATGCGGTTGTCGGTCCGCTGCATCAACCGCTCGTACTCCGGGCCGAACCGCTCGCGCAACCGCTTGCGCTGCAAGGACTTCCTGACCAGCAGCGCCACCGCGACCAGTACGACCAGCACGACCAGGATGACGCCGATGATGGTGCCGGTGGACATCTCTGCCTCCTCACGGCTTCGGATGTCACCGGACTACCCATCGCCGGTTCGACTTGAAACCTCCTCATCTCTTGACACGCGGGCGGGTCCGTGCCTACTTCGGCGTCAACAACAGCGGATGCCCTGTCCCGCAAGGGCTTTCACCGCGAGACCGCCTTGCGGCACCGGCGCACGGCCGGCGGCGCGAACACCGCCGGGAAGATCACCACCCGGATCACGTCCCCGATCGCCGGCGGCGCCGGCGCGTCCCGCGCGGTCGCCCCCTCCCGCGCCGAGCCGACGGTCGGCTCCGGCCGCCCGCCGCCCACCCGGCCCTTCGGCCCGGCGGCGGTGCCCGGCGCGATGGCCCGGCCGTGGTCGATCACCGCGATCCGGTCCGCGAGCCGGTCGGCCGCCCCCTCCAGGTCGAACCGCGCCGGCAGCTCGCGCGCCGAGGCCGTCCAGGGTCACCACCGACCCGTACCGCTTGATCGGGCCGTCGGCACCGCGATCGCGACGCGGGTCCCCACGCGGCCACTGTGGACCATGTGGACCGGTGTGGAACCGGTCCCAGGACGTCGGCGGCCGTAGGCCCACCTCCGCCGGCAGGGTCATCGTATCGGGGCGGATATGCACCTTATAAGCACTCGAACGAGTGAACTGGCCAATCGGCCGAACGGCACTAGTGTGGTCCCAGTTCTTTTCCGACGAGGAGAGACCCGAATGGCAGCCGTCCAAACACGACGCAAGCGGAAGTTAGGCCAGTTCCTCAACGCGCTGCGCAAGCGCGCCGGCAAGACCGAGGCCGACTACCACGCCCTGACGCGCAAGACGCAGTCGACCCTGTCGCGCATGGAGAACGGCTACATCAGTCCGAGTTGGACCGAACTGAGCGCCTTACTCGCCCTGTACGGCGCCACCGAGGCCGAGCGCCGCGAGGCGGAAGCGCTGTGGGAGGACGCGAAGCAGGACGGGACCCGCCTGGTGTACGCCGCCGCCTACACGCCGGAGGCCCGCACGTACGCCCGGCAGGAGGCGGACGCCACCGAGGTGCGCACGATCGAGATGATCGTCATCCCGGGCCTGCTCCAGACCCCCGCCTACGCGGCGGCGATCAGGCTCGCCGGGCGGCGGTTCATGGACTCGGCGGTCTCGGCGGACCAGGTCGCCGCGGCACTGGCGAACCGGCAGCGGAGGCTGCCGGGGCTGCGCCTGCACGCGGTGATCGACGAGGCCGCCCTGCACCGCGTGGTGGGCGGGCCGGCCGTGATGCGCGAGCAGTTGTCGCATTTGCACGACGTCGGCAGGCAGGACAACATCACCATCCAGGTGGTGCCGTTCGGCGCGGGGGCGCACGGCACCATGTCCGGCGGCGGCGCGACCGCCCTCCGCTTCGAGGACAGCGAGCCCTCGGCCGTCTACCTGGAGTACGCGGGTGGCGGTAAGTGGGTGGACAATCGCGCCGACGTGCAGAAGTACCTCTTGCACTTCGAGGAAATGGTGAGCGAGGTCGCCCTGTCGCCCAAGGAGTCGGCCTCGTTGATCAGAAAACTGGCAACCGCACTGAAGGACTCATGATCAACGACAAGACGTGGCGCAGAAGCTCTTACTCCGGCGCCGGCAACAACTGCGTCGAACTGGCCGTCGGCCGGGTCGCGACGCTGGTCCGGGACAGCAAGCAACCCGGTCCGAGACTGACCTTTGCAGACCGTCCTTTCCGGGCTTTCCTCACCTCTCTCCGACAACCCTGACCACCTCCGACGGCCGCCGTCCGCACCGGTGCGGCCCCCTCGCCACCCCACCGCGGGCGGTTCGGCTTCACCCCCGGCGGTGAGGTCCTGGGCCGGTCGGCGCAACACCGATCGGGTCCGGTCGTCACCGCGTTGGCGGTTCCCACCGTTCCGCCCGGGATTCCGGACGCTGCGCGGGGGATGACAGTGTTCACCCGAGAGGGTGATTTTTTCAACGAACCGGTTTGGGCGGCGGATTCGTCGGCCAGGCCCTGGCGGGCGCGGGGGCCCGCCAGGGCCGCACCCGTCGGTGTCGGGTGGACCACGGGGCGTGAAGGGCCCGCTCCGTCCACCGTGGACCGCGCCGGCTCCGCTGTGTTCCCGATCACTTCCCCACCTCCGGCCCGGTACTTCCCCCGGGTGCCTGCCAGCTCCGCGATAGCAGCTTCACCGCGTCGTGATCGGACTGAGGGCGGAGGCGCTGTTCCTGCCAACCACCGGCGAGTACCCGGGCTCGGGCGGCGACCTCCGCGACGTCCTCGGCGCCGCGCGGTCCGCCGGCGTGCGGCGGGTCGTGCTGCTGTCCTCCCAGGGCGTCGGCACCCGGCGCACCCGGAGCAGGCCGTTCGACAGTTGAGTCCTGAGTGGACAGTGCTGGGGCCGGGCGGCTTCGCCTCCAACGCCCTCCGGTGGGCCGGCGCGGTCCGCGCGGGGCGCACCGTCACCGCGCCGTCCGCCGACGAGCGGCGGGTGAGCCCCGACGTCGAGCGGGTCCTCGGCCGCCCGGCCCGCGCCTCCGCGCAGTGGGCCCGGGACAACGCGGTCGCCTTCACGTGGCGCGAACGTGGAACTCGGGGGTCCTGAGCGTTCGACAAGGTGGACCTGGGTGTTCGACTCGCGAGGTCGGGCGGGCCCGGGAGGCTGTGGCCCCGGGCCCGCCCAGGCCCTCAGTGCACGCCCAGCACGCCGTCCACGCGGCGCGGGATGCCGAGCGGGTTGCCCGCCTGGAGCTCCGGCGGCAGCAGGTCCTCGGGCCAGGACTGGTAGGTCACCGGGCCCAGCCAGCGCCGGATCGCCGTGGCGCCGACCGAGGTGTGCAGCGCGCTCGTGGTCGCCGGCCACGGCCCGCCGTGGTGCATCCCCCACGCCACCGCGACACCGGTCGGCCACCCGTTGAAGATGAGCCGACCCGACACGGGCCGCAGGGCCTCGGCGACGCGACCGGCCACGTCGTGCTCGGTGTCGTCGGCGTGCAGAGTGCCGGTGAGCGACCCGGGCAGGCGAGGCAGCACGCCGAGCAGCTCGTCGGGGGAGGAGTAGGTGACCACGACCGCCGCCGGCCCGAAGTGCTCCTCGGTGAGCTTCTCCAGGTTGTCCGCGAAGGTGGCCAGCGGCACCGAGTACAGGCGGGGCGGCACGCTCCAGCCCTCGTCGGGCGCGGTGCCCTCGCCGATCGGCGACACCAGGCCGGACGCGCCCAGCCCGTCGGTGCCCGAGCGGTAGGCGTCGCACATGCGCTCGTTGAGCATCGGGCCGCCGACCGCGGCGGACACCGCCTCGCCCAGCGCGGGCACCAGCGACTCCGGCGCGAACAGCAGGCCCGGGTTGGTGCAGAACTGGCCGACCCCGAGCGTCAGCGAGCCGGCGAACTCGGCGGCGAGCGCCTCGGGCCGGGCCGCGGCCGCCCCCGGCAGGACGACGGTGGGGTTGACGCTGCCCAGCTCGCCGTAGAACGGGATCGGCTCGGGGCGGGCGGAGGCGAGGTCGAACAGCGCCCGGCCGCCCGCGGTGGACCCGGTGAAGCCGACCGCCTTGATCGAGGGGTGCTCGACCAGCGCCACGCCGGCCCGCTGGCCGTGCACGATGCCGAAGACGCCCTCCGGCAGCACGCCGGCGACGACGCGCGCGGTCTCGTGCGAGGTGCCCGGGTGCGACGGGTGCGCCTTCAGCACCACCGGGCAGCCGGCCGCCAGCGCGGAGGCCGAGTCGCCGCCCATCACCGAGAACGCGAACGGGAAGTTCGAGGCGGCGAACACCCCGACCGGCCCGAGCGGGCGGAGGAGGCGGCGCAGCGCCGGGCGCGGCGGGATGATGTCCGGGTTCGGCGAGTCCAGCGTCGCCTCCACCCAGCTGCCCTCGCGCAGCACGTCGCCGAACAGCCGCAACTGGTTCGTGCTGCGCTTCAGCTCCGTGGTCAGGCGCGGCCGGCCCAACGCGGTCTCCGCGTCGGCCAGGTCGACCAGCGCCTCCACCTCCGCGTCCAGGGCGTCGGCGACCGCGTCGAGGCGGTCCGCCCGTTCGCCGGCCGAGAGCGACGACCACGGCCCGAACGCGGCGGCCGCCGCGCGGGCGATCGCGTCGACCTCGGTGTCCGTCGTCTCCGGGATCGGGTCCCCGTGGGGCTGTCCGGTACGCGGGTCGTACCCCTGAACGCTGCTCACCGACCGAATTCCTTCACTGCCGTGTCGAAGTCCGAACTGCACCAGGCGCCGCCGACGTAGACGCGCGCCGGCGAGTCCGCCGCGGGTTCGCCCTTCGCCGCGATGACCTCCTCGGCGTAGACCTCGGAGTCGTCCGCGGACTTGTAGCCGAGCGCCTCGGCGCCGGCCAGGGAGAACCAGCGGCGGGTGTTGTCCGAGACGCCCCAGATCACCCGGAAGCCCGGCGACGGCGCCGCCAGGCACGCCTCGAACAGCCGGGCGCCGTCGTCGGGCGACAGCCACGTCGACAGCATCCGGAAGTCCCGGGGCTTCTCGAAGCACGACCCGATGCGCACCGCGATGACGTCCATGCCGTACCGCGACGCGTAGAGGCCGCCCAGCCCCTCCATCGCCACCTTGCTCACGCCGTAGTACGTGTCGGGCAGCGGGAACAGCTCGTCGGGCGCCTCGCCCTCGCCCCGCCGGTGGTACCCGACGGCGTGGTTGGAGCTGGCCAGCACGACGCGGCCGACACCGGCCCGCCGCGCCGCCTCCAGCACCACGTGCGTGCCGTTGATGTTGACGTCGAGGATGTCGGCCCACGGGCGTTCGAGGCTGTGCCCGCCCAGGTGGATCACCGCGTCCACGCCCTCGCACGCCGCGTCCATCGCGGCCTGGTCGGTCACCGACGCCGTCACCAGCTCCACCCGCTCGTCGTCCGCGGCGGCCGGCAGCGGCGCGATGTCCAGCAGGCGCAGCACCCGGTCGGGCGCGGCCAACCGGGTGCGCATCAGCGTGCCGACCGTGCCTGCGGCGCCGGTGATCAGGATTCGTGCGGTCACGTGCAGCCCTTTCCGAGGAGGTGGGTCTCAGCGGCCGAACTGGCGGAGCAGTTCGGTGATGGTGCGCGCGCCGTGCAGCAGCGCGTCGATGACCTGGCGCTCGTGCTCCGGGTCGAGCCGGCCCAGCGGCACGGAGCAGCTCATCGCGTCGAGCACCGGGTTGCGGTAGGGCAGGGCCACGGCGTAGCAGCCCAGGCCGGGGGTGTTCTCCTCGCGCTCGTGCGCGTACCCCACCGACCGGAACCCGGCCAGCTGCGCGTGCAGCGCCGGGCGTTCCACGATGGTGTTGGGCGTCAGCGGTTCCAGCCGCGCGGGCAGGATCGCGTCCACCTCGGCGGGCGCCCGCGCCGCCAGCAGGGCCTTGCCCAGCGACGTCGAGTGCGCCGGCAGCCGGCGGCCGACGCGGGAGACCACCCGCAGGTGGTGCTCCGACTCGCGGCTGGCGAGGTAGACCACGTCGCCGCCGTCGAGCCGCGCCAGGTGCACCGTCTCGTTGATCTCCCGGCGCACCTGCTCCATCACCCGGATGGCGACCTGCACCACCGGGTCGTGGTCGAGGTACGAGGTGCCGACCAGCAGCGCGCGCACGCCGATGCCGTACGTGCCGCGGGTCTGGTCCAGTTCGACCCAGCCGCGCGCCACCAGCGTCTGCAACAGCATGTACAGGCTCGACTTGGGATAGCTGAGCTCGCGGTGCAGCTCGGTCAGCGTCAGCGGCCGGTCCGAGGCCGACAGCACTTCCAGCAGTTCCACTGTCCGATCGGCCGACTTGACCGCGTTCGGCCGAGCGGGTGACGCGGGAGAAGTCACCTGATCCTCCACGGGAAACGTTGCCGCAACGCACTTGACACGTCGCTGCGCCGATTCTTACAGTCCGGCCAGTACGTTCACAAGTACGACCCCGCTTCACATATATGAACGACGAGGATGTGGACAGGAGCCAGGGTTCATGGGATCTCCCCGCCGGTCCGTCGATGCTGCCGCTGCGCAGGCCGCGCCGGGATCCGCCCTGCCCTCCTCCGCCCCCTCGCCGCGCACCACCGGTGCGACCACCCGGAGCTCCACGGGGGTCCGCACCGCGATCCTGGCCGACTTCGACGAGCCGATCCAGCGGCGCACCGCGCCCGGGTGTCACCCGGGCGAGTGGGAGCCGGTCCGGTGACCGCGCTCCGCACCGCTCATGACGTGGGGGCGACGGCTGGTGGCGGCGGTGCCGTCGCCGCCCACCCCGTGAGGCGACCCCGCCGGGGTCGCCTCACGGGAACACCCACGGGAACAGGTGCTCCCCGGCTCGCCGCGCAGCGGTCCGCAACCGGGCCGTCCACCGCGGGTGAGCCGGTCGCGCCGGACCCCGCCGGTCCACCGGTCGACCCGGCCGGCCTGATCGGGCCGGTCAGCGTGACCGAGCCGATCGACTCGGCCGGCCCGACCGGCCCGACCGGCAAGGTCGGCTCAACCGGTCCGGCCGGCTCGGCTGCCTCGGCTGGTCCGACCGGTCTGGCTGACTCGATCGGCTCAGCCGGCTCGACCGACCTGATCGGCAAGGCCGGCCCGACCGGCCTGACCGGCTCAGCCGACCCGGCGGACAGCCACCCGGCCGCACCCCGAACCGCGGTCGACGACCGCGGCGGGTGCCACCCGGTGCGCACCACCGCCCGCGCCCTTCCGCTCCACCTCGCCGCCGGCACGTTCGCCGCCTGCGCGCCGGCGGGGGAGGAGGCCCGCGGTCGTCACCGCACGACCGCGGCCGGCATCGCGGTAGCCCCGGGCCGCCCCACCGCGGGGCGGGCCCGCGCCGGGTGGGGTCGCGGTCTTCGGTTCCACCGAGGTCCGGGAGCGGCTCCGGCCACCCCCGGACCACCGCCGCCGACCCACCGGCCGCCGCGCCGCCCACCACACCGCCGTCGTGCTCGGACGACCCGGTGCGGCGCGGGGCGCGGCAGCCGGAGCGTTGCCGGCGCCGGCGTTCGTGCAGCGCCGGTCGCCGCGGAAGTCCTTCCGGCGTGGGATCACCACCGGAGCGATCAAGGATGAAGGTCTGGGTATGCAACTCGATGGGGTGCTGTTCTTCCCGGTGACGCCGTTCGACGCGGACGGCGCGCTAGCGGAGGACGTGCTGGCCGAGCACGTCAAGCGCGGGGTGGCGGCGGGCGCGGGCGGCGTGTTCGTCGCCTGCGGCACGGGCGAGTTCCACGCGCTGGAGCTCGCGGAGTTCGACCGGGCGGTGGCCGTCGCGGTCGAGGCCACGGCGGGCCGGGTCCCGGTGTTCGCGGGCGCGGGCGGACCGGTGCCCACCGCGCGCCGGTTCGCGGAGGCGGCGAAGGGCGCGGGCGCCGACGGCGTGCTGCTCCTGCCGCCGTACCTGGTGACCAACCCGGCCAAGGGCCTGGTCCGGTACGTCACGGAGGTGGCGGGCGCGACCGACCTGCCGCTGATCGTCTACCAGCGCAACAACGCGGTGTTCACGCCGGAGACGGCGGTCGAGGTCGCGTGCCTGCCGACCGTGGTCGGCTTCAAGGACGGGCTCGGCGACGTCGACCTGCTCCAGCGCATCGTGCTGTCGGTGCGGCAGCACGTGAGCAAGCCGTTCCAGTTCTTCAACGGCCTGCCCACCGCGGAGCTGACCGTGCCGGCGTACCGGGGCATCGGCGTCGACCTGTACTCGTCGGCGGTGTTCGCGTTCGCGCCGGAGATCTCCCTCGGCTTCTACCGCGCCGTGCAGGACGGTGACCAGGCCCTGGTCAGCCGCTACCTGAACGAGTTCTACAAGCCGCTCGTCGAGCTGCGTGACCAGGTGCCCGGCTACGCGGTGGCGCTGGTCAAGGCCGCCGTGCGGGCCACCGGCCTGGACGTCGGCGGCGTCCGCGCGCCGCTGCTCGACCCGACGCCGGAGCACGTGGCGCAACTGGAGAAGGTAGTGGCCGCCGGCCGGAGCATCGCCTCATGAAGGTCACCGACGTCACCGTCACGCCGGTGGCCTTCCGCGACCCGCCGCTGCTGAACTCGGTGGGCGTGCACGAGCCGTGGGCGCTGCGCACGATCGTCGAGGTCCACACCGACGAGGGCGTCTCCGGCCTGGGCGAGACCTACGGCGACATCGGCCACCTCAACCGCGTGCGCACCGCCGCGCCCGCGCTGACCGGCCTGGACGTCCACGACCTCAACGGGATGCACGCGCGGGTCGCGGCGGCCCTGGGCGGCGAGGCGGGCTCGGACCGGCACGGCCTGACCGGGCCGCTGACCGTCGAGTCCACGGTGGACCGGGTGTTCTCCTCCTTCGAGGTCGCCACCTGGGACATCCGGGGCAAGGCGCTGGGTCGCCCGGTCAGCGACCTGCTGGGCGGGCGCGTCCGCGACGCCGTCCCGTACAGCGCCTACCTGTTCTACAAGTGGGCCGGGCACCCGGAGGCGGAGCACGACGGGTTCGGCGAGGCGCTGGACCCCGCCGGCGTCGTCACCCAGGCCCGGATGCTCATCGGCGAGCACGGCTTCGGCTCGATCAAGCTCAAGGGCGGCGTGTACGCGCCGCACCTGGAGGTCGAGGCGATCCACGCCCTGCGCGAGGCGTTCCCGGACCATCCGCTGCGGCTCGACCCCAACGCGGCGTGGACGCCCGAGACCTCGCTCAAGGTCGCGGCCGAGCTGGACGGCGTGGTCGAGTACCTGGAGGACCCGGCGCCCGGCATCGACGGCATGGCGCAGGTCGCGGCGGGCGCGTCCATGCCGCTGGCCACGAACATGTGCGTGATCGCGTTCGAGCACGTCGCGGAGGCCGTCGAGAAGGGCGCCGTGCAGGTCGTCCTGTCCGACCACCACTACTGGGGCGGGCTGTCGCGGTCGAAGGAGCTGGCGGCGATCTGCCGGACGTTCGGCATCGGCCTGTCCATGCACTCCAACTCGCACCTCGGGATCAGCCTGGCCGCCATGACCCACCTGGCCGCGGCCACGCCGAACCTGAACTACGCGTGCGACACGCACTACCCGTGGAACTCGGCGGACGACGTGATCACCGAGCCGTTCACCTTCGTCGACGGCGCGGTGGCGGTGCCCACCGCGCCGGGCCTCGGCGTGGAGCTGGACCGCGACGCGCTCGCGCGGGCGGCCGAGAACTACCGGGAGTGCGGTCTCGTCCAACGCGACGACACCGGTTACATGCGACGGCACGACCCGTCTTACGAGAGGAAGCGCCCGCGGTGGTGAGGACCGTTGCCCACCTGTACCCCTGGGACGTGGTCGGGGACCCGGCCGCGGTCGAGCGAGTGGCGTCGCTCGGCGTGGACGCCGTGGCCCTGGCCTCGTCGTACCACACCGTGCGCGCCGCGACCCCGTTCAACCCCCTGCGCCGCATGGTCGACGCGCGGCACGCCGCGTTCTACCTGCCGGTGCGCGAGGAGGCCTGGCGCGGCGCGCGGCTGGCGCCCGCCGCACCGTCCTGGGTGGACGGTGACAACACCTACGGCGAGGCGTCGGAGGCGCTGAGGGCCGCCGGGCTGCCGGTGTACGCGTGGACCGTGCTGACCCACAGCAGCCGGCTGGGCGAGGCGAACCCCGACCTGGTGGTGCGCAACGCCTTCGGCGACCCCTACCCGTACGCGCTGTGCCCGTCCCACGACGACGTGGTCGCCTACACCCGGACGCTGGTGTCCGAGGTGCTGGAGCTGGGCCGGCCGGACGGCGTGGTGCTGGAGGCGTGCGGCCCGCTCGGCTTCTTCCACGGCGGGCACCACGAGAAGACCGACGGCGCGGACTGGACGCCCGTCCAGCAGAAGCTGCTGTCCCTGTGCTTCTGCTCGGCCTGCGCCGACCGCCACCCCGACCCGGAGGGCCTGCGCGAAGCGGTCCGCACCGGGGTCGACCGGGGCGCGGGCAGCGTGGAGGAGGCGCTGGGGGAGCTGGCGGAGCCGGTGCGCGAGGTGCGCGCGGACCTCTCGCGCTCCCTGCGCCGGGAGCTGGTCGGGCTGGTCCGGTCACAGGCCCCGGGGGTGCGCGTCGCGGTGCACGCCACCGCGGACCCGTGGGGCACCGGCCCGTTCGCCACGGTCGCCGGTGGCGTCGGCGCCGACGTCGACGTGCTCACCCTGACCTGCTGGCCGGGTGTCGACGCGTCGCTGCCGGCCATCGCCGCGCTGCGCGCGGAAGCGGGTGACGTGCGCACCGCCGCGTACGTGCTGGCGCTGCCGCCGAAGCCGGCGGACGGCGAGGAGCTGCTCAAGGAGTGGTTGACCTACGCCGAGGCGGGCGTCGAGGAGTTCCACCTGTACCACGCGGGGCTGGCCTCGGCCCGGCGGCTGGACGCGCTGCGGCACGCCGTGGCCGGGGTGAAGAGCGCCCTGGGCTGAGCCCGGGAGGCGGTGTGCGCCGATCACGCGGCGCACACCGCCGTTCACTCACCCGGACGGGTAACTGTCAAAAGGACCGGGCAACCCGGCGCCGAGCGAGTTCCGTCCTCTGCACATGAGAAGCCTGGGAACCGCTGTTGGCGCGGGCGCGTTGCTGGTCGCGCTCGTCGGCTGCGCCTCGTCCAGCCCGACGCCGGTCGGTGCCGAGGGCGGCCCGACGCTGACCACGTCGGCCTCGCCGACCACGTCCGCACCCGAGCAACCGGAGTTCGAGAGCCCCGTGCCGCCGGGCGGCGTCGAGGTGCCGGACGAGCGGGTCGACGGGAGCGCCGTGCCGGAGGACACGCCCAAGACCGTGTGGACCGAGGGCGACGGCAGCACGCTCGGCGTCCTCGCGCAGGAGGCCGGCTGCGGCAAGGCGAGCGTCGAGATCGCCGCGCAGGGCCCCGACACCGTCGAGGTCGTGCTGGTCGAGACCACGCGCGCCGACCAGCAGGTCTGCACCATGGACATCCGCTACCCGCCGCTGACGGCCGAGCTGGACGCGCCGCTCGGCGAGCGCGAGGTCGTGCTGACCACCCGGCAGGACACCGAGTAGACCCGCCCCCGACCCGGTGCCCGGCCGGCCCCTGCCCCGGTCGGCCGGGCACCACCCCTGCAACCCCGGCGGCGGCGAGTACCGTCCTTCAACCATGAGGAACGCCAAGGTCGCCGTCGCCCTCGCCGCGCTCGCGCTCGCCGGGTGCACCGGCAGCACCGACCCGTCGTCCGGCCAGTCGCCCGACCAGTCGTCCAACCCGGGTGGCACGACCTCGTCCGGGCCGTCGACAACGTTGTCATCCGGGGTCCCGACCAGCGGGTCGGCGCCGGGGGCGACCGAGCCGGCCCCCGCGCCCCCGCCGCAGGGCAGCGCCGTGCCGCTGCCCGGTGGGGAGACGCCCGTGCCGACCGCGCGGGTCGACGGCGGGACGCTGCCCGACACCTACGAGCGGCAGGTCTCCACCTCGGCGGACGGCCGGACGCTGCGCGTGGTCGGCCTCGCGGGCGGGTGCAAGACGGCCGACGCCGAGGTCGTCGCCCAGTCCGCCGACCAGGTCCGGATCACCCTGGTGACCACCTACTACCCGCCGGCCGAGGGCGCGGTCTGCACGCAGGAGCTGCGGGACGTGCCGCTCAACGTGACCCTCGACGCGCCGCTGGGCGACCGGACGGTGGTCCTGGAATCGCGCGAGGACACGGCCTGACCCCGCCGGCCCGAGCCCGCGACCGGCCGATCGGGGTCCCGCCGCCGGCGGGACCCCGGCCCGGCTACTCCCGGAAGCTGATCTGGAGGGTCGGGGCGGAGGTCTCGGCGAAGAAGTCGTTGCCCTTGTCGTCCACCACGACGAACGCGGGGAAGTCCTCCACCTCGATCCGCCAGACCGCCTCCATGCCCAGCTCGGGGTACTCCAGCACCTCGACCTTGCGGATGCAGTCCTGCGCCAGCCGGGCCGCCGGGCCGCCGATCGAGCCCAGGTAGAACCCGCCGTGCGCCTGGCAGGCGTTCGTGACCTGCTGGGACCGGTTGCCCTTGGCCAGCATCACCAGGGAACCGCCCGCCGCCTGGAACTGCTCGACGTAGGAGTCCATCCGGCCGGCCGTGGTGGGGCCGAAGGAGCCGGACGCGTAGCCCTCGGGCGTCTTGGCCGGGCCCGCGTAGTACACCGGGTGGTCCTTCAGGTACTGCGGCATGGGCTCGCCCGCGTCCAGCCGCTCCTTGATCTTGGCGTGCGCGATGTCGCGGGCCACCACCAGCGGACCGGTCAGCGACACGCGGGTCTTCACCGGCAGCTTCGACAGCGCCTCGCGGATCTCCGCCATCGGGCGGGTCAGGTCGATCCGCACGACCTCGTCGGACAGGTCCTCGTCCCGCACCTCCGGCAGGAAGTGGGCCGGGTCGCGCTCCAGCTGCTCCAGGAACAGGCCCTCGGGCGTGATCCTCGCCTTGGCCTGCCGGTCGGCCGAGCACGACACGGCGATGCCGACCGGGCACGACGCGCCGTGCCGGGGCAGCCTGACCACGCGCACGTCGTGGCAGAAGTACTTGCCGCCGAACTGGGCGCCGATGCCGAAGTTCCGGGTCAGCTCCAGCACCTGCTGCTCCAGGTCGACGTCCCGGAACGCGTGGCCGGCGGCCGAGCCCCCGGTGGGCAGCCCGTCCAGGTAGCGGGCGGAGGCGAGCTTGGCGACCTTCAGGTTCTGCTCGGCCGACAGGCCGCCGACGACCACGGCCAGGTGGTACGGCGGGCACGCGGCCGTGCCCAGCGAGCGCAGCTTCTCGTCCAGGAACTTCGCCAGCCGCGACGGGTTCAGCAGCGCCTTGGTCTCCTGGTACAGGAACGTCTTGTTGGCCGAGCCGCCGCCCTTGGCCATGAACAGGAACTCGTACTTCGGCTCCGTGCCGGGCGCGGTGAACAGGTCGATCTGCGCGGGCAGGTTCGTGCCGGTGTTCTTCTCGTCCCAGAAGGTGACCGGCGCCATCTGCGAGTACCGCAGGTTCAGCTCCTGGTAGGCCTCGAAGACGCCCCGGGACAGGGCCTCCTCGTCGGTGCCGCCGGTGAGCACGGACTCGGTGCGCTTGCCCATGATGATCGCGGTGCCGGTGTCCTGGCACATCGGCAGCACGCCGCCCGCCGAGATGCACGCGTTGCGCAGCAGGTCCATGGCGACGAACCGGTCGTTGCCGCTGGCCTCGGGGTCGTCGACGATCGCGCGCAGCTGCGCGAGGTGCGAGGGGCGCAGCAGGTGCTGGATGTCGCGGATCGCCTCCTTGGCGAGCAGCGTCAACGCCGACGGCTCGACCTGGAGGAACGTCCGGCCGGCGGCCTCGACCACCGACACGCCGTCCGGGGTCACCAGCCGGTAGTCGGTGTGCTCGTCCTTCGCCAGCGGCAGGACGTCGGTGTACTGGAACGTGGGTGCCAAGAGGTTCGGCTGAGGCACTGCGGGCACGTCGCGGCTCCCTTGCGCGCGTTCGGATTCCGCCGAACCTATACCGATCCCGCCGTGGAGTCCGGCAGGGCGTGGTGTGATTCGCGTCGTGGTCTTCAGCCTCACCAAGCGCGAGCTGCCCGTGCCCGAGCTCGACGCCCTGCTCCGCCGCGCGCTCGGCTCGCCGCTCGCGGCGCACGTCGAGCTGACCGGGGGCATGTTCAACACCGCCTACCGGCTCACCGCGGCCGACGGCCGCGAGGTCGTGCTCAAGGTGGCGCCGCCGCCGGGCGTGCCGCTGCTCACCTACGAGCGCGACCTGATGCGGACCGAGGCCCTGGTGTTCGGCCTGATGGCCGGGCGGGGGCTGCCGGTGCCGGAGGTCGTCCTGCACGAGGACGGCCTGCTCCTGATGACCGCCCTGCGCGGCACGCCGTGGAACGAGGCGGAGCTGTCCGACGCCGAGCGGGCGGCGCTGCGCCGCGAGCTGGGCGGGGTCGCGCGCCGCCTGCACGAGGTCACCGGCGACTCGTTCGGCTACGTCCAGGGCCCCGGCGGGGCGACGTGGCGGGAGGCGTTCGGGAACATGGTCGACGCGGTGCTCGCCGACGCCGACCGGTTCGGCGTGGAGCTGCCCGACGTGCGCCCGGCGTTCGCGGCCCGCGCCCACCTGCTCGACGAGGTCACCTCACCGGTCCTGGTGCACTTCGACCTGTGGGAGGCCAACATCTTCGTGGCCGACGGCCGGGTCGAGGGGATCATCGACCCCGAACGGGCGTTCTTCGGCGACCCGCTGGCCGAGATCGCGACGATCGCGCTGTTCACCGAGCCGGACGAGGACTACCTGGCGGGCTACGGCGTCACCGGTTTCACCGCGGCCGAGCGGACCAGGACCGCGCTCTACCGGGCGTACCTGTGCCTGGTCATGATCGTGGAGGGCGTGCCGCGCGGGTACGCCGGCGAGGAGCGCGAGGCGCACGTCGCGTTCTTCCGGGCGAAGCTGGCCGAGTACCTGGAGCTGTGACCGGAGCCCTGATGGCACGCGGCCGGGACACCCGGAGGTATGCGGAAGGCCGGGCCGGCCCCCGACCGCCCCGACCTTCCTCGGTGTGCGACGCCCCCGCGAGATGGGACGGGGGCGTCGCATGGCTCGTGCCGCACGACCGTGCACCCGCGAGCGCCGCCGGTCAACCCGGCTGAACGGGTGAACCGCGTGCTGCTCCCGGTGCCCGGCGCGTCAGCTGGCGTAGGCGCGCAGCCGGGCGGCCCGCTCGCCCTGCCGCAGCTTCGCCATGACCTCCCGCTCGATCTGCCGCACCCGCTCGCGGGACAGGCCGAACTGCTTGCCGATCTGGTCGAGGGTGCGCGGCTGGCCGTCCTCCAGGCCGTAGCGCAGCCGGATCACGGCCTGCTCGCGCGGCTCCAGCGTGGCCAGCACCCGGCGCAGGTCGTCCTGGAGCAGGCCGGAGATGACCGCGCTCTCCGCGTCCGTGGCGTCGGAGTCCTCGATGAAGTCGCCCAGCGGGGCGTCCTCCTCGGCGCCGACGGGCATGTCGAGGCTCACCGGGTCGCGGGCGTGGTCGAGCAGGTCGGACACCTTGTCCGGCGACAGGCCGGCCTCCCTGGCCAGCTCCTCGGTCGTGGCCTCGCGGCCGAGCTGCTGGTGCAGGTCGCGCTTGATGCGCGCCAGCTTGTTGACCTGCTCCACCAGGTGGACCGGGAGCCGGATGGTGCGCCCCTGGTCCGCCATTCCGCGGGTGATCGCCTGGCGGATCCACCAAGTGGCGTAAGTGGAGAACTTGAAACCCTTGGTGTAGTCGAACTTCTCCACCGCGCGGATCAAACCCAGGTTGCCTTCCTGGATCAAGTCGAGCAGCGGCATTCCGCGACCGGTGTACCGCTTGGCCAGCGATACCACCAACCGCAGATTCGCTTCGAGAAGGTGGTTCTTCGCGACGTGGCCGTCGCGGATCAGCGCACGAAGTTCGCCGCGGCGCACATCGGGCAGACCGGACTTGGTCTCCAGCATGTGCTGCGCGAACACCCCCGCTTCGATGCGCTTCGCGAGTTCCACTTCCTCGGCCGCTGTCAGCAGCGCTGTCTTGCCGATGCCGTTCAGGTACACCCGAACGAGGTCGGCGGCCGGTCCCTGGGCGTCGAGGTCCATCTCGGCGCTGGTAGTGGTCTGCTCGTTCCCGACCTCGCGGTCGAAGACCTTCGGGACGGTCATGGAGCTCCCTCCCCCTTGTCGCGGGCTGGCAGTGCGGTCGTGTCGCGCACTCCGCGCTGCGCTGCGCGGTCCGCCTTTCGGCGGTCTGACACTTGGGAGAACGCAAACCAGCTCGAATTGGTTCCCGCTTCCTCGACCTCCAAGACGTCACTGCCGTCACAGCGGTTGCGCCGCGAATCCTGAGGATTCCCTGAGAAGGATCTTAGAGTTCGACCAACACGGTGAACGGGCCGTCGTTCACACTCCGCACGGACATCACGGCCCCGAACCGTCCTGTTTGAACTCGCGCGCCCCGATTCCGCAGTTCCGACACCACCGCGTCGACCAGCGGCCCGGCGTGCCCGGGCCGGGCGGCGGCCGTCCACGAGGGCCGCCGGCCCTTCCTCGTCTCCCCGTAGAGGGTGAACTGGCTCACCACGAGCAGCGGCGCGCCGGTGGTGGCGCACGACTGCTCGTCCCGCAGCACGCGCAGCTCGTGCAGCTTGCGCGCCATCAGCGGCGCGAGGTCGGCGGTGTCCCCGACGTGCACGCCGAGCAGGACCAACAGGCCCGGCTCGGCGATCTCGCCCACCGTCTCGCCCTCCACCACCACGGAGGCCTCTGTGACTCTCGCCACAACCGCCCTCATGCGGGGACGACCATCCCGTGGCGGACCAGCTCCCGCACCACCGGCAGGGCCGCCGCGGCCAGCGCGTCCGCGTCCAGGTCCTGGGCGTAGGCCAGCAGCGTGATCAGGTCCTCCAGCGGCAGCGCGCCGCGGAAACCCGCGAGCAGCCGCGCCGCGGTCTCGTCCAGCTCGTGCTGCCAACCGGGCCCGTCGGTGCGGTGCAGGCGGCGCACCACCGGCGCCCAGCCGTCCTCCGCGGGCTCCGAGACCTCCTCCAGCAGCACGGAGGGCGGCACCGCGAACCTGGTCCCGAGGAGGTCCTCGTCGTCGTGCGAGCGCAGCCAGGCGACGCGGTCGAGCCAGGCGGCCGACTCCGGGCCCAGCGGGTCGTCGTAGGCGTGGCGCAGGTCCTCGCAGACGACCTCGGGGTGCTCGGTGTCGGTGCGGCGCAGCGTGACGAAGCCGAAGCCGATGCCCTCAACGTCGTTCTCGGCGAACCAGTCCAGCCAGGCGCCCGCCTTGGCGCGGCCCTCGTCGCTGCGCGGGTCCACGCCGGCGTCGCGCAGCCACGTGCCGACGTAGAGGGCGGGGTCGGCCACGTCGCGCTGCACGAACCAGGCGTCCACGCCGCCGCCGCGGGGCAGCCAGGAGCCGACCCGGTCGGCCCAGTCCTCGCCGCGGCGGTGCAGCCAGGAGGCGAGCAGCTGCCCGACGCCGCCCTCGGCGAGGAACGACGGCATCTGGCGCACGACGAGCGCGCTGGCGTCGTCGCCGTCCAGCCCGGAGTCGCGGTAGACGTAGTCGACGCGCGGCGGGCCCACCACGAACGGCGGGTTGCACACCACCTGGTCGAACCGCCGCCCGCGCAGGGGACCGAACCACTCGCCCCGGCGCAGCTCGACCTCGACCTCGTTCAACCGGAACGTGCCCGCGGCCAGCGCGAGCGCCCTTTCGGACAAATCGGTCGCGGTGATCCTCCGGGCGTGACGGCTCGCGTGCAGCGCCTGCACCCCGCACCCGGTGCCCAGGTCCAACAACGTCCCGACCGGCCGCCGCGACGTGGCCCGCGCCAGGCTGATCGAGGCGTGCCCGACCCCCAGCACGTGGTCGGCCGGCACCGGCCCGCCCCGCTGCTCGGAATCGAGGTCGGCCACCACCCACCAGGAGCCCTCGTCGTCCCCGTAAGGCCGGATGTCCAACCCGGCCCGCAACTCGCCGCCGTCGCCCCTGAGCACCTCGTTCGCCACGGCGGCCTCCAGGTCGACCCCCGGCAGCGCCCGGCGGACCGCCTTCTCGTCCTCCGCGTCCCCGAGCAGGAACAACCGGATCAACGTCCCCAGCGCCCCGGCGTCCCGCGAAGCCCGCCGGGCCGCCTCCGGCTCGCCCCTCCCCAACGCCGCGTGGCCTTGGTGCCCCAACACCTCGACCACGCCGTCCGCGTCGTACCCCGCGGCGAGGAACCCCTCGCGCAACCGACCGGTCAACTCAACAGAAAGATCAGGAACCACCCCGCAATCGTCCCCCGCCCCCACCAACCCCGCCCGCCCACCCCACCGCGTGTCCTCCACTCGGACATCGCGTGTCGTCCACTCAGGCATCGCGAGTCGTCCACTCAGGCATCGCGAGTCGAACACCCGGGTCGACCGTGTCGAACGTTCGGGGCCCTTGAGTTCTGCGTTCGCGTTCCCCGCGGTTCGGGTGGGGTGTGTCGTGAGTGTTGAACTCGGGGGTCCTGAGTGTTCGACTCGCGATGTCCGGGTGGAGGACACGCGATGCCTGAGTGGAGGACACGCGCGGGTCAGGGGGTGGGGGGTGGGGTGATGGTCAGGGCTATGGCCATGGCCAGGCGTTGGTCCGGGGAGTTGAGGGGGAGGGGGGTGACCTCGGCCATGCGCTGCATCCGGTAGCGCAGGGTGTTGGGGTGCACGGCCAGGGCGCGGGCCGCCTCGCGCGCGTCGCCCTGGGCCGCCAGCCAGGCGCGGAGGGTGGGCGCGTACTGGGTGCCGTGCTCGGCGTCGTGCCGCAGCAGGTCCGCCACCGGGCCCCGGGTCGGCACGCGGCCGGTCCGGGCGACGCTCGCCAGCCGCCGCAGGAGGACCAGCGACCAGGAGTGGTCGTAGACGACCGGCTCGCCGGTGGACAGGACCAGGCACTCGTCGGCCTCCGAGCGGGACGCGGGCAGCGAACCGGCGTCGGCGCAGCCCCCGATGCCCGCCTCCACCACCACCTCGGCGGGGAGTTCGCGGACCAGGGCGCGGACCCACCCCACCGCCGCCCCGGAGTCCTCGCCGCACGGCAGCACGGTGTAGAGGACGTTGCCGAACAGCGCCGAGCGGCCGGGCCGCGACCAGCCGAAACCCGCCGTCGCCCGCGAGAACGCCAGCAGCGCCGCCCCGTGCTCGCCCTCACCGGCGTGCGCCTGCACCGCGATCACCCGCAGGTCGGTCGACGGCAGCCCCAGCCGGGCCAGGTTCCCCGGCGCGCCCGCCTCCAGCGCCTCGATCACCAGGTCCGCCTCGGCCTGCCGCTCCAGGTCCGCCGACGCCCGCGCCCGCAGCAGGTGCAGCGCCGCCGTCCGCGCACCGTCCACCAGCGCCGCGTGCCGGATCGCGTCCACCGCCGCGTCGACCTCCACCCACACCGACCCGAGCAGCTCGCGCCCCGCCCGCACGGCCGCCACCAGCCGCCCGCCGAGCTGGTCGGTGAGCTTCGGCACGAAGATCGGCTCGTCGGACCGCGCCAGGTGCGCGAACACCCCGTAGGAGTCCAGCGCCCGCCGCGCCTCCTCCGGCACCCGCCGCCCCAGGATGGTCTGCACCCGCACCTGGTCCACGTCCTGCTGCCGGTACGAGTAGGCGAGCACCCGCGACTGCTGGTCCTCGATGGTCACCGGCCCGCCGACCACCGCCGCGATCGCGTCGGCCACCGCGAACAGGTCGCCGGAGCCCTGCCCGCCCAGCACGAGCGCCTGCGCCACGTTCGCCAGCTGCCCCCACGGCACCGACGGGTCCACCAGCAGCACCGCGGCCCCGGACCGGCGCGCCGCCGCGAGCACCCGCTCGTCCAGCGGCGGCGACCCGTGCAGCACGACCGCCGCCGCCGCGGTCCCGCCGACCAGCCGGGCCGCCGCGGCGGGCGAGGGCACCCCCAGCCCGAGCAGCACGTCGTCGGGCGCCGCCGCCGTGTGCTCGGCCGGGTCGTGCAGCGCCACCCCGCGCAGCTCCACGTCCCGACCTCGCGGCGCGCAGCACAGGTGCGTGCCCAGGCCGCCGAGCACGTCCACCAGCCGATCCAGCGCCACCACAGGCGGGATGGTCCGCCACCGACCCGAACGGCCGCAACCGCGGCGCGAATCACCCTCCACCCGTTGTGTCGCACCCGGCGCCTGGTGGGACCATGGAGTCAATTGGAGGTGATGTCGTGACCAACCCCGAGCGCGACAGCACACCGGTGCTCATCACCGAGGCGGCTCCCTCCTACGAGGAGCAGCACGCCGCCCGCAAGCGCAAGTACGCGATCATGATGGGCGCCCGCATCCCCTGCCTGGTCCTGGCGATGGTCTTCTACCAGACCTGGTGGCTGGCGCTCGCGTTCCTCCTGCTGTCCGTGCCGCTGCCCTGGATGGCGGTCCTGATCGCGAACGACCGCCCGCCCCGCAAGGCGGAGAAGCCCAACCGCTTCGTCCGGGAGCACCGCGCCGTCGAGGCGCGCCCGCACCAGGTCATCGACGGCTGAACTCAGGTCACCGACGGCGCGGCGGGCCGAGCGGCCGGGACGGAGGGCTGAGCGCCCACGGACGACACGGCCCGCGCCGCCGCCCGCACGCCGGCCAGCAGGGCATCCCGCCGGGACGCCCCGGTCAACCACGCCGCCAGCAGCCCGGCGTCGAACGCGTCACCGGCGCCGGTCGAGTCCACGCACTCCACGTCCTCGGCGGGCACCGACACCACCCCGTCCGCGTCCACCCAGCTCGCCCCGCCCGCGCCGGACGTCAGCGCCACCGCGCCCACCACGCCCAGCAGCGCCCGCGCGGACGCCGGTGACGCCGACCCGGTGAGCGCGACCAGCTCCTCGGTGTTGGGCAGCAGCAGGTCGACGCCCCGCAGGTCGTCCAGGAACCCGTCGTAGAACAGCGCCGCCGACTGCGGGTCCACCGACGTGGTCAGCCCGGCCTCCCGCGCCGCCCGCAGCGCCGCCACCCCGGCGGGCCGCGACGACGCGTCCAGCAGCACGTACCCGGAGAGGTGCAGGTGGGACGCGCCGCGCAGCAGCGCGGGGTCCACGTCGCCGGGCGCGAACCGGGCGTTGGCGCCCCGGTCGGGCAGCATGGTCCGCTGCCCGGTGTCGTCCACCAGCACCACCACGCAGCACGTCGCCGCCTCGGCGTCCACCGCGAACGCGCACCGCACCCCGGCGGCGGTCAGCTCCGCCTGCACCTGCCTGCCCGCGGTGTCCGCGCCGACCCGCGCGAGCAGCACCGGCGACGCGCCGCACGAGGCCAGCCACGCCGCCGTGTTCGCGCCGGCCCCGCCGGGCTCCATGGTCACCGAGGCCCGCGTGTCGCCGCCGTGCACGACGGTCCCGGAGTGCCGGGCCACCACGTCCAGCCCCGCGTCGCCGACCACCACGACCGCGGTCACCGACCACCCTCCAGCGCCGCCAGCTCCACGGCCACCTCGGCGGCCAGCGCCGCGTTGGACACCACCAGCTCCTCGTTGGAGTCCAGGCTCACCCCGCCGCTGGCGGTGTGGAAGTGCTCCAGCAGCACGGGCGTGACCTCCTTGCCGCGCACCCCGCGCGACCGCAGCAGCTCCAGCCCCTCGGCCAACAGCCGTTCGTGCAGGTCGGCGGGCATCTCGAAGGCGGCGGGCACGGGGTTGGCCAGCAGCACGCCCGACGAACCCGGCACCCCGGAGCGGTGCGCCGCCACCACCGCGGCGGCCTCGGCGGCGGACTCCACCCGCCACGGCACGCCGAACGCGGACTCGCGCCGGTAGAACGCCGGGAACCGGTCCGCCCGGTACCCCAGCACGGGCACCGACCTGGTCTCCAGCAGCTCCAGGGTGGCCCCGACGTCCAGGATCGACTTGACCCCGGAGCACACCACCAGCACGGGCGTGGTCGCCAGCACGTCGAGGTCGGCGGACACGTCCCAGGTCTCCCGCGCGCCCCGGTGCACCCCGCCGAGCCCGCCGGTCGCGAACACCCCGATGCCGGCGGCGTGCGCCAGCGCGGCCGTGCCCGCCACCGTGGTGGCCCCGTCCCGCTTGAGCGCGAACGCCGCGCCCAGGTCCCGCCGCGACAGCTTCACCAGGTCGTTCGCCGGGTCGCACACCCGGTCCAGCTCCTCGGCGGTCAGCCCGACCTTGGGCACCCCGCCCAGCACGGCGATGGTGGCCGGCACCGCGCCCGCCGCCCGCACCACGTCCTCGATCCGGGCGGCGACCTCGCGGTTGCGCCCGGGAGGCAGCCCGTGCGACAGGATCGTGCTCTCCAACGCCACCACCGGCCGGTTCCCGGCCAGGGCGGATTCGACCTCTTCGGTGATGCTCGGCGTACTCACGAAGGGCCATCCTCCCAGGTAAGCTGGGCGGGTGAGCACGCAGACCCTGCCCGAAGTGGAGACCCGGCCGGAAGGCACCGACCACACCGGGGACGACACCCCGAAGATGTTCCACTACGTGCGCAAGAACAAGATCGCGGAAAGCGCGGTCATGGGCACGCACGTGGTGGCGCTGTGCGGCGAGGTCTTCCCGGTGACGAAGTCGCCGAAGCCCGGCTCTCCCGTCTGTCCGGATTGCAAGCGGATCTACGACGGCCTGCCCAAGGGCGGCGGCGAGTAGGTCCCCGACCCGCGACGCCCCGGCACCGGCCACCCGGAGCCGGGG
Source organism: Saccharothrix xinjiangensis (assembly GCF_039527585.1). Classification (NCBI taxonomy): domain Bacteria; kingdom Bacillati; phylum Actinomycetota; class Actinomycetes; order Pseudonocardiales; family Pseudonocardiaceae; genus Saccharothrix; species Saccharothrix xinjiangensis. The sequence goes on from NZ_BAAAKE010000033.1 coordinate 69,464, forward strand.
CGCCGTCGTCCTGACCTGGGAGCGCTCCCGGCGCGAGGGCGCGGACTGAGCCGAGTGCGCCGATCAGCCCTGGGTCCGCCGCACGGGCGGTGGTTCCTCCGGCCGCCGGTCCTCCAGCGGCACGGCGCCGTTCCCGGAGCCCTCGGCCGGCCCCTCCCCGGCCTCCCCGTCCTGCTGCCGGACCCGCCCGCCCTCGTCGGACCGGATGCGCTCGGCCGCCCGCTCGATCTCCAGCCGCTGCCAGCGCCGCCGCTGCCGCCGCGTCATCCTCGCCGGCCACATCTCCTGCAACGCGCTGTTGAAGTAGGCGCCGATCGTGATCGCCAGCCCGATGAAGAACGCGAACAGCAGGAACGCGATGGGCGTGGCCAGCGCGCCGTACGTGTAGCCCGTGGTGGTGATCCACCGGATGTAGAGCCGCAGCCCGATCGACGACAGCAGGAACACGAACATCGCCAGCACCGCGCCGGGCACGAGCCGGTGCCACGGCAGCTTGTTCGGCAGCGCCACCTTGTAGAGCGTGGCCAGCGCCAGCACCAGCATCACCGCGATGGAGGGGTAGTAGAAGGCGTTCAGCCAGCTCGCGATCGTCGGTTCCCACGAGTCCGGGAACAGCCGCGGCAGCACCTCGGGGCCCAGCGCCAGCACCGGCAGGCCGATGATCAGCAGCACCAGGCTCGCCATGTAGAGCAGCAGCGCGAAGATCCGCTGCCACACCTCGTTGCGCACCCCGTACTGGTCGTGCGCGGCCGTGATCGCGTCCACGAACGACGACATCGCCGACGACCCGGCCCACAGCGAGATGAGGAAGCCGATCGAGACGATCTCACCCTTGCCGCTGGTCAGCACCTGGTCGACGGTGGGCACGATCACCCCGTTGACCACGTCCTGGCTGAAGATCGTCCGGCAGGTGGCGATGATGTCGTCCTTGACCGCGCCGACCACGTCGGGTCCGAGCCAGTCGCCGACGTAGCCCAGGCTGCCCAGCAGGCCCAGCAGCAGCGGCGGGAACGACAGGGTCTGCCAGAACGCCGCCTCGGCCGACTCGGAGAAGATGCTGCCCGCCCACGCCTTGGACCACGTGCGCGCCAACAGGCGCAGGGGACCCTTTCGGCCCGTGCTGCGCGTCCCGTTGACCCGAGGCGAACCCATCGCGTGGTCAAGCATGGTGCATGGCGGGCCATTTCGCGTCACCGGAGCCCGTGTCCGGTCCCGCGAGCCGTGCGCGGCGGCCGCAGCGGGTAGGCTGTGCCTCGCCCTCGACGGTCACCCGCACCGAGGGCATTCCCATGTCCGCACCGCAGGTGATCAGCGCTGGAGGGGTTCCGAGGTTGTCGCAGCCGCAGGTCGTCGCAACCCGCCCGCTCCGAGCCTGGCAGCGCCGCGCGCTGACCAAGTACCTGGCCGCCAAGCCCAAGGACTTCCTGGCCGTGGCCACGCCCGGCGCGGGCAAGACCACGTTCGGCCTGCGCGTCGCGGCCGAGCTGCTGGCCGACCGCACCGTCGAGGCGGTCACCATCGTCACGCCCACCGAGCACCTGAAGCACCAGTGGGCGAAGGCGGCGGCCGAGGCGGGCATCGCCATCGACTCGAACTTCCGCAACACCATGGCGGTCACCTCCCGCGACTTCCACGGCGTGGCGCTGACGTACGCGCAGGTCGCGGCGCACCCGACGCTGCACCGGGTGCGCACGGAGAACCGCAAGACGCTGGTGCTGCTCGACGAGATCCACCACGGCGGCGACGCCAAGTCCTGGGGTGACGCGATCCGCGAGGCGTTCACGCCGGCGGTGCGGCGGCTGTGCCTGACCGGCACCCCGTTCCGCTCGGACGACTCGCCGATCCCGTTCGTCACCTACGAGCCCGGCCCGGACGGCGCGCAGCGCAGCAAGTCCGACCACTCCTACGGCTACTCGGACGCGCTGAAGGACGGCGTGGTCCGGCCGGTGATCTTCCTGGCCTACTCGGGCGAGGCGGCGTGGCGCACGAGCGCGGGGGAGGAGTTCTCCGCGCGGCTGGGCGAGCCGCTGACCCAGGAGCAGACGGCGCGGGCGTGGCGGGTGGCGCTGGACCCGTCGGGCGAGTGGATGCCGTCGGTGCTCAAGGCGGCGGACGTGCGGCTGACGCAGCTGCGCAACGGCGGCATCCCCGACGCGGGCGGCCTGGTCATCGCGACCGACCAGACCGTGGCGAAGGCCTACGCCGAGGTGCTCAAGCGCGTCACCGGCCACGACGCCACCCTGGTGCTGTCCGACGACCCCAAGGCGTCGGGCCGCATCGCCGAGTTCGCCGCCTCGCAGGAGCGCTGGCTGATCGCGGTGCGCATGGTGTCGGAGGGCGTCGACGTGCCGCGGCTGGCCGTCGGCGTGTACGCGACCAGCGCGTCGACCCCGCTGTACTTCGCCCAGGCCATCGGCCGCTTCGTGCGGGCGCGGGCCAGGGGTGAGACGGCCAGCGTCTTCCTGCCCAGCGTGCCGGTGCTGCTCGGCCTGGCCAGCGAGCTGGAGGCGCAGCGCGACCACGTCCTGGGCAAGCCGCACCGGGAGAAGGACGGCTGGGACGAGGACCTGTTGTCCCAGGCCAACAGGGTCGACGACGAGCCGGGCGAGGAGGAGCGGGCGTTCACCTCGCTGGGCGCGTCGGCCGAGCTGGACCAGGTGATCTACGACGGTTCGTCGTTCGGCACGGCGGCGTTCGCGGGCAGCGACGAGGAGCAGGAGTACCTGGGCCTGCCCGGCCTGCTGGAGCCCGACCAGGTGCGCGCGCTGCTGCGGCAGCGGCAGGAGAAGCAGCTGGTGGAGGCGAGCAAGCGGAACGCGGCGGCCGCCGCGGCGCCCGCGCCGCCCGCGCCGGCGGCCCGGCCCGCGGGCGTGCAGGAGCGCCTGGCGCAGCTGCGCAAGGAGCTCAACACGCTCGTGGCCATGCACCACCACCGCACCAGGAAGCCGCACGGCAAGATCCACAACCAGCTGCGCGAGTACTGCGGCGGCCCGCCGACGGCGATGGCCAGCATCGAGCAGCTGGAGGAGCGGATCGCCACGCTGCGCTCGTGGTGAGCCACGCGACGTGACGTCGCGGTGATCTTCGGGCTCGCTCCGTTGCGAGCCCGAACAAACCCTCTGGTCAGCACTTTCGTGACTGGACGTAACCAACTGGGCCGTTCGGCGTAGTTAGATGACTGTTCGGTTATCTCTCTGTTAGCTCATCGTGCTGACTTTATCGGTCAAGTGTGCTTCCGGTCACCGTGGGTGGGGGCATACGTTGTGCGCCACAACATTTATGCACCTGCGTGAAAGGGATGGCTGGATGCGCAGCAAGAGCCTCGCTCTCATCGCCGCAAGCACGGGCCTTGCGTTGGCCATGACGGCATGTGGCGCGAACACGTCCACGGGTGGCAGCACCCCGACGGAGACCAACACGGACAGCGCCTCGGGCGGTGGCACGAAGGTCGGCGTCATCCTCCCGGAGACCAAGTCCTCCGCCCGCTGGGAGGGCTTCGACAAGCCGCTCCTGGAGAAGGCGCTCAAGGCCGAGGGCCTTGAGCCCGACATCCAGAACGCCCAGGGCGACGTGCAGAAGTTCTCGACCCTGGCGGACGGCATGATCAACGCCGGCGTCAAGGTCCTGATCATCGCCACCCCGAACAGCGAGGTCGGCGCGTCGGTCGCGCAGAAGGCCAAGGCGTCGGGCATCCCGGTCATCGACTACGACCGCCTGAACCTCGGCGGCAGCTCCGACTACTACGTGTCGTTCGACAACGAGAAGGTCGGCGAGCTCCAGGGCCAGGGCCTGGTCCAGGGCCTGGAGAAGCTGGCGCCGGGCAAGAAGCCCGCCGAGGTCATCGAGATCGAGGGCGCCCCGACCGACAACAACGCCACCCTGTTCCACAACGGCCAGAAGAAGGTCCTGGAGCCCAAGTACGGCTCCGGCGACTACAAGCTGGTCCAGTCGCAGGCCATCCCGGACTGGGACAACCAGCAGGGCGGCGTGACCTTCGAGCAGATCCTGACCGGCAACGGCCAGAAGGTCGACGGCGTCGTGGCCGCCAACGACGGCCTCGCCGGCGCGGTCATCACCGTGCTGAAGAAGTACGGCCTGAACGGCAAGGTCCCCGTCACCGGCCAGGACGCCACCCCGGAGGGCCTCCAGGCCGTCCTGCGCGGCGACCAGTTCATGACCGTCTTCAAGCCGATCGACGCCGAGGCCAACGCCACCGCGAAGCTGGCCGCCGCCCTGGCCAAGGGCGACAAGGCCGGCGCCGACGCGCTCGCCACCGGCTCGGTCGAGGACACCAAGGGCAGCCGCACCGTCAAGTCGGTGCTGCTGGAGGCCCAGCTGATCACCAAGGAGAACGTCAAGACCGTGGTGGACGCCGGCTTCGTCAAGGCCGCCGAGGTCTGCGTCACCGACCTCGCCGCCACCTGCACCGAGCTCGGCATCAAGTAGTTCACGCTCGCGCCGGGGCGGGGTGCGGCAGACGCACCCCGCCCCGGCGCGCCCACCCGCGAGTGGGAACACAGGAGGAAACCAGTGAGCGAGCCGATCCTCGAGCTGCGCGGCATCAACAAGACCTTCGGTCCCGTGCACGTGCTGCACGACATCGATTTCGCCGTTCACCCCGGCCAGGTCACCGCCCTCGTCGGAGACAACGGCGCGGGCAAGTCCACGTTGGTCAAGTGCATCGCGGGCATCCACCCGACCGACTCGGGCACGGTGCTGTTCGACGGCAAGCAGGTCAACATCCCGGGCCCGCGCGAAGCGGCGGACCTGGGCATCGAGGTCGTCTACCAGGACCTGGCGCTCTGCGACAACCTCGACATCGTCCAGAACATGTTCCTGGGCCGCGAGCGCGGCAAGCTGGGCGTGCTCGACGAGGCCGACATGGAGCAGGCCGCCCGCAAGACGCTGACCTCGCTGTCGGTCCGCACGGTCAAGTCCGTGCGCACGCAGGTCTCGTCGCTGTCCGGCGGCCAGCGGCAGACCGTCGCCATCGCCAAGGCCGTGCTGTGGAACAGCCGGGTCGTGCTGCTCGACGAGCCGACCGCGGCGCTGGGCGTCGCGCAGACCCGCCAGGTGCTCGACCTGGTGCGCCGGCTGGCCGAGCAGGGCCTGGGCGTGGTGCTGATCAGCCACAACATGAACGACGTGTTCGAGGTCGCGGACCGCATCGCGTGCCTCTACCTGGGCCGCATGGCCGCCGAGGTCAACACCAAGGACGTCACGCACGGCCAGGTGGTCGAGCTGATCACCGCCGGCCGCTCCGGGGACCTGGGCATCGCTCGGGCCGAATCCGCCACCATCTGACGCCGAGGGCTCAGGACGAGGAACGCAGCATGACCAACACCACCAGCGAGACGTCGCCCAAGGACCCCCAGGGCGCCGCCATCTCCGACTTCGGCATCGACACCACCTCCCAGTCCACCGGCGAGGCGCTGCGGGACTACGTGGCCCGCCTGCGCGGCGGCGAGCTCGGCTCCCTGCCCGCGCTGCTCGGCCTGGTGGCACTGCTGATCGTGTTCAGCTCCCTGGCCGACACCTTCCTGACGCTGGGCAACATCGCCAACCTCCTCGCGCAGGGCGCGAGCATCGTCATCATCGCCATGGGCCTGGTGTTCGTGCTCCTGCTGGGCGAGATCGACCTCTCCGCGGGCACCGCGTCCGGTGTCACCGCGTCGGTGATGGCGCTGCACCTGGTCGAGAACGGCAACCTGCTCGGCGGCATGGGCGACACCGTCTTCATCATGTACTGCGCCGTGCTGGTGCTGGCGATCGCGCTCGCCGCGGTCGTGAAGCTCTGGCCCGCCGCCGCGATGGCCGGCTTCGCGCTCCTGGTCTCGGTGATCGGCGTGCCGGCCAACCCGTGGGTCGAGATCCTGCTCGCGATCTGCGTCGGCGCCGCGATCGGCTCCGTCACCGGCTTCCTGGTCGCGAAGGTCGGCATCCCGTCGTTCGTCGTGACCCTCGGCCTGTTCCTGACCTGGAGCGGCGTGGTGCTCCAGCTCATCGGCGACGGCGGCACGCTCGGCCTGCGCAACGACGTGCTGTTCAACGTCGCCAACGGCAACCTCAGCACCGCGGGCTCGTGGGCGCTGTTCGCCATCGCCGCGGGCGGTTACGCCGCGCTCGTGCTCGGCCGCCACTTCAGCCGCCTGCGCAAGGGCCTGGTCGCCCAGCCCACCCCGATGATCCTGACCAAGGTCGGCATCGTCGTGGTGCTCGCCGCGGCCGCCACCTACGCGCTGACGCTGAACCGCTCGGCCAGCGACTTCGTGGTCATCGCCGGTGTCCCTTACGTGGTGCCGCTCGTGCTCGTGCTCCTGGTCCTCGGCACGTTCGTGCTGGAGCGCACCCGTTACGGCCGCCACGTCTACGCCGTCGGCGGCAACCAGGAAGCCGCCCGCCGCGCCGGCATCAACGTGGCGCAGATCCGGATGAGCGTCTTCGTGATCGCCTCCTCCGCCTCGGCCATCGGCGCGATCGTGTACTCCTCCAAGGTCGGCTCGGTCGACCCGAACGCCGGTGGCGGCAACACCCTGCTGATGGCGGTCGGCGCGGCCGTGATCGGCGGCGTGTCGCTGTTCGGCGGCAAGGGCAGGCTGCGCGACGCGGTCATCGGCGGCGCGGTGCTCGCCACCATCTACAACGGCATGGGCCTGCTCAAGCAGCCCGCCGCCGTCGTGTACGTGGTCACCGGCCTGGTGCTGCTGCTGGCCGCGAGCATCGACGCGCTGTCCCGTCGCCGGGCGGCGAGCTCCACCCGCTGACGTGAGCTCACCGACCGCGGGAGCCCGGCCGGACGAGGTCCGCAGGCACAACCGCTCGGCGCTGCTGCGCCGGCTGCACGTGGACGGGCCCTCCACCAGGGCGTCGCTGGCGGCTGAGCTGGGTCTCAACCGCAGCACGATCAAAGCCCTGGTGGACGGCCTGGCCGAGTCCGGCGTGGTGGCCGAGCGGGTGCCCGCCCAGCGTTCCGGCGCGGGCCGCCCGTCCCTGCTGGTGCTGCCCCAACCCCACGCCGCCGTGGTCATGGCCATCGACATCCGCGTCGAGCAGGTGGCGATGGCCATGGTGGGCCTGGGCGGCGACATCCTCGGCCGGGACTCGTGGAACCTGCACCACCGGTCCCGAGACCCCGGCGAGGTGATCACGCACATCGTCGACTCGGCCAAGCTGCTGGCCGACGAGCTGGACGCGCGGGCCGTCGGCGTCGGCGTGTCCGTGCCCGGCGTGGTGCGCAGGTCGGACGGCCTCGTGCACGAGGCGCCCAACCTGCACTGGACCGACGTCGCCCTGGGCGAACGGCTGTCCGCGGTGCTGAAGGTGCCCGTGCAGGTGGGCAACGACGCCGAGCTGGGCGCGCTCGCCGAGCACACGCGCGGCGCCGCCCGCGGCTCGTCCGACGTCGTCTACATCTCCGCCGACGTCGGCATCGGCGGCGGCGTCATCTCCAGCGGGCAACCGCTGCGCGGCACCGGCGGCTACGTGGGTGAGCTGGGTCACATGGTGGTCCGGCCCGGTGGCCGGCGCTGCTACTGCGGCTGCCACGGCTGCTGGGAGACCGAGGTCGGCGAGGCGGCCCTGTGCCGGGCGCTCTCTCTGCCCGAGGACTCGCCGCGCGGCGCCGTGGTGGCCGAGCTGAGGTCCCTGGCCGGCTCGCCGGACTCGGTGGCGCACCGGCTGGACGAGTTCACCGAGTGGCTGGCCATGGGCCTGGTCACGGTGGTCAACATGCTCGGCCCCGAGCTGGTGGTGCTCGGCGACCTGTTCACCGCGCTGCCCGAGTCCTTGGTGGACCGGTTGCGGCGGACCGTGCAGGAGCGGTCCCTGGTGTCGCGGGCGGTCGGCGGCACCCGCATCGAGTCCTCACCGCTGGGACGGGACGCGAAGCTCGTCGGAGCGGCGGAACTGGCCTTCGAACCCGTGCTGGGCGAGGTCTGAGCGGCCGCTGAGGAGGCCCGGACGTGCAGGGGGCGGGGATCCCGGTGGGATCCCCGCCCCGGACGGCCAGGGTGCCACGAGCCGCGGACGGCTCGCGGTGTTCAGCCCTGCTGCAACTCGGCAGCGAGCTCGCGCAGCTTGGTGCTGTGCTCGCGGGCGTGGTGCCCGCAGAACAGCAGCTCGCCCCCGGAGGGGAGCACGGCGCGAACCTGGGCAGCAGCCCCGCAGCGGTCGCAGCGGTCGGCAGCGGTCAACGCGGGGCGGGTGAGCGTGGTAGTCATGGAAATCTCCCTCCGTCCCGGCACCGGGGATCGGTGCCCTCACACCTAGCTGCGACCACTTCGCATCTGGCGGGTGCGCCGTGTTCGCTGCTTCCACTCTTGCAGACGCACGGGCGTAAGTCAGTGTTCCCAGGGCCGTGGCGACCCGCGTCACTGTCGATTTACCCGGTGGTCGAGTGGTTCGAACCTGCGCCCCACCATCGGTTCGATCAGCGGCCGTTCACTTTCCGCTGTCACGCCAAGGCTTTCCGACCTGCGAATACGGCATCGGAATCACCACCACTGGGCCGAAAGGTGCATGATCGGGTCGCCTCCGAGTGATCGGCGACACTTCGGTCCGCCCAGAGCGAACACGCGCCCCTGTTCCACCATCCGGACGTCCACGTCCGGTTCACCGCCGCGTCAGGTGACGGGTTCGGGCTCCCGGTCCGAACGCGAGGCCCGCCGGGCGCGACGTCCGCGCCCGGCGGGGCCGCGTCGACCCCGTCGCCCGGCCGTCCTGTTCAGACGAAGGAGGGCGCCCCGGCCTCGCCGGGCCGGGGCGCCCTCCACTCCTCGTCGTCGACCGCTAGTCGAGGTAGTCGCGCAGCACCTGCGAACGGGACGGGTGGCGCAGCTTCGACATCGTCTTCGACTCGATCTGCCGGATGCGCTCCCGCGTCACCCCGTAGACCTGGCCGATCTCGTCCAGCGTCCGCGGCTGGCCGTCGGTGAGGCCGAACCGCAGCCGCACCACGCCCGCCTCGCGCTCGGACAGCGTCGCCAGCACCGACTGGAGCTGGTCCTGGAGCAGCGTGAACGACACCGCGTCCACCGCCACCACGGCCTCGGAGTCCTCGATGAAGTCACCGAGCTGGCTGTCGCCCTCGTCGCCGATGGTCTGGTCCAGCGAGATGGGCTCCCGGGCGTACTGCTGGATCTCCAGCACCTTCTCCGGGGTGATGTCCATCTCCTTGGCGAGCTCCTCCGGGGTGGGCTCGCGGCCCAGGTCCTGGAGCAGCTCGCGCTGGATGCGGCCGAGCTTGTTGATGACCTCGACCATGTGCACCGGGATGCGGATGGTGCGGGCCTGGTCGGCCATCGCGCGGGTGATGGCCTGGCGGATCCACCACGTGGCGTACGTCGAGAACTTGTAGCCCTTGGTGTAGTCGAACTTCTCCACCGCGCGGATCAGGCCCAGGTTGCCCTCCTGGATCAGGTCCAGGAACGCCATGCCGCGGCCGGTGTAGCGCTTGGCCAGCGACACCACCAGGCGGAGGTTGGCCTCCAGCAGGTGGTTCTTGGCCCGCTCGCCGTCCCGCACGATCCACCGCAGGTCGCGGCGGAGCTGCGGGGTCAGCTTCTCGCTCTCCTCCTCGGCGCGGCGGACCCGCTCCGCGGCGTAGAGGCCGGCCTCGATGCGCTTGGCGAGCTCGACCTCCTCCTCCGCGTTGAGCAGGGCGACCTTGCCGATCTGCTTGAGGTAGGCGCGGACCGAGTCGGCGGAGGCCGTCAGCTCGGCGTCCTTGCGGGCCTGCCGCAGGGCCTCCGACTCCTCCTCGTCCCAGACGAAGTCGCCCTCGCCGGGCTTGGCCTCCTCCTCGGCGGGCTCTTCCTCGACCGGCTCGTCGATCAGCTCGACGTCGTCGACCAGGTCTTCGCCCTCCGGGCCCTCGAAGCCTTCCGGCTCGTCACCCTCCGTCGCCTTCTTCGCCTTGGCCGGCGCGGCAGGGGCGCCCTTGGCGCCCGCCTTGCGCGGCGTCCGCGTCGTCGTCTTGCCCGCCGCGGCGGTCTTCGCCACCGGCTTCTTGGCCGGGGCCTTCCTCGCCGAGGTGGCCTTGGGCGTCTCCTCGGCGTCAGCCTGAGCTGCCTGGGTCGTCTTCGCGGCTGCCACGTACGCCCTTTCGCGACTGTCGATCAAGGCAAACCGAAGGGCGCGAACCTCGGTCGCCGGAGTACGGGGGATCCCCCGCCGGATCGTTCGTCAGCGGGGCACCGTTCCATTGTAACGACGAGAATCGCGTGCCGTTGCGCACCGCTGCGGACCGAGGTGGTCCGACACGCGTTCTCGCAGCTCAGAGCCTTGGGTTTGTCAAGGCGCGAGGTGGTGCGTCGCCGCCACGGCCGCGCCGACGATGCCCGCGTCGTTCTTCAGCGCCGCGGCGACCACGTCGGTGCGCACCTCCAGCAGGGGGAGCCACTTCTCGGCCTTCTTGCTCACCCCGCCGCCCGCGATGACCAGGTCCGGCCAGATGAGGTTCTCCAGCACGGTGATGTACCGCGACACCCGGGGCGTCCACTCCGCCCAGGTCAGGTCCTTGTCCTCCTTCACCGAGGCGGCCGCGCGGGTCTCGGCGTCGTGGCCGTCGACCTCCAGGTGGCCGAACTCGGTGTTCGGGACGAGCTTGCCGTCCAGGAACAGGGCGCTGCCGATGCCGGTGCCGAAGGTCAGCAGCACCACCAGGCCGTTCCGGTCCTTCCCGGAACCGAAGCGCATCTCGGCCACGCCCGCGGCGTCGGCGTCGTTCATCACGACGACCTGGTCCTTGGGCCTGCCGAGGCGGCTGGCGAACAGCTCGGCGGCGTCCGTGCCGATCCACTTCTTGTCCACGTTCGCGGCGGAGCGGGCGACGCCGTGCTGCACGACGCACGGCAGCGTGACGCCCACCGGGCCCTCCCACCCGAACTTCTCGACGATCTCGGCGACCACGTCGGCGACCGCGTCCGGCGTCGACGGCTGCGGCGTGTTGATGCGCAGGCGTTCGCCCTCCAGTGCACCCGCCTCCAGGTCCACGAGCCCGCCCTTGATGCCGGAGCCGCCGATGTCCACGCCGAACCCGCGGGTCATGCCCATCCCCGTGGCCCTTCCTACTCGATTCAGTGACCGTGGCCGCAGACATTAGCCTGCGGTTCTCCGATAGTCCCGTGAGAGTGACGCAGGAGGAACAGTTGCGTTTCGATCCGCGCTCCTTGGTCGAGATCGCCGCCACCGTCGCGCGCGAGGCCGGTGACCTGGCCAGGAACATGCGCGACACCGCCGTGGCGGATGTCGGCACCAAGAGCACGCAAACCGACGTCGTCACGGCGGGTGACACGGCCGCCGAGCAGCTCGTGCGCCGGCGGCTCGCGTCGCTGCGCCCCGGCGAGGCGGTCCTGGGGGAGGAGGAGGGCGGCGAGGCGGCCGTCGAGGGCCTGACCTGGGTCGTCGACCCGATCGACGGCACGGTGAACTACCTCTACGGCATCCCCCACTACGCCGTCTCGCTCGCGGCCCAGGTGGACGGCGAGTCCATCGCCGGCGTCGTCTACGAGCCCGCCACCGGCCACCTGTGGACCGCCTGGTCGGGCGGCGGCGCCTACCTGGACGACCGGCGCCTGTCCGTCTCCGACGCCACCCGGTTGGACGTGTCGCTGCTGGGCTACGGCTTCTCCTACAGCCCCGAGCGCCGCCGGCGCCAGGCCGAGGCCTGGGCGGCCCTGGCCACCAGGGTCCGCGACATGCGCCGGGCGGGCGCGGCCTCCCTGGACCTGTGCGCCGTGGCCGCGGGCCGCCTGGACGCCTACGCCGAACACGCCCTCAACCGCTGGGACTGGGCCGCGGGCGCCCTGATCGCCCGCGAGGCCGGCGCCGTGGTCCACCTCCCGGGCGACCTGCCGGCCCTGGGCCGGGACGTCACCTTCGCCGCCGCCCCGGGCATAGCCGAAGCCCTCTGCGAGGCCTTGATCGACGCCGACTTCCCCCGGGTCTGACCTCCGCGAGCCGAACACCAGCCCCGCGTGTCCTCCACTCAGACCCCGCGTGTCCTCCACCCGGGCATCGCGTGTCCTCCACTCCGGCATCGCGTGTCCTCCGCTCAGGCACGGTGAAACCACCGCTCAGGAACGGCAGGGAGCTCCCGAACGCGTGGTTCGCGGTGCCCGACCGGAGGACACGCCGTGCCGGACCGGAGGACACGCGATGCCTGAGTGGAGGACACGCGCGGGTGTGGAACTCAGGGGGTCCGGGTGTTCGACACGGTGGGCCTGAGCGTTCGACTCGCGCGGGGTGACGGGGTCAGCAGTGGGCTTCGCGGGCGCCCTGGAGGTTGGCGGCGTTGAGGGACGGCGGGACGGCGGCCTCGGCGGCCTGGCCGCCCTGCTGCTCCGGCTGCTGCTCCGCCCACGCGGCCAGCTGGTCGAGCACCTTGCGGGCGTCGCTGTTCGGCTTCACCTCGCCGAACTTCTTGCCGATCGCCACGTCCACCGTCGCGTCCTGCCGCTCGTCGCGCACCAGCTCCAGGCACGGCTCGACCAGGCTCAACGTGCGGGCCGCGCCGGCGCCGGGCGCGCCGAACCGGATCTGGCCCCGGCACGTCATGTCCTGCGCCAGGTACACCGGGTCGTTGCCCGGGTCCGCCGCCTGGGTCATCCCCAGGTCGGCGAGCGACGTCGCCACGAACCGGGCCTGGTTGCGCTGCGTGCTCGCGTTGAACACCCGGAAGTGGACCTCGTTCACCGGCACGGGGTCGGTGCGGTCCAGCGCGTCGTGCGCCAGCACCGTCCCCAGGGCCTGCGCGGGCGACGCCGGGGCACCCGACGCGGGCGCTCCGCCGGGCGGGTCGCAGCGGATCGCCGCGTCCACGTCGCCGGCCTCCGACAGCACCCGGTTCCACACCACCACCGCGGTCACGGCCAGCACCAGGAACAGGGCCAGCGCCGGCAACGGCCGCCGCTTCCGGTACCGCGACGACCCGCTTCCTCCCGTACCGGGTCCCACGTCCGCCGACCTCCCCCTGGCGCAGTGCTGATGGTGATCAGGCTATGCCCCGCCCCGTCGCCCCGCGCCTCGGGTCGGCGGTAGCTCGCCGTTATCACCCGGTCGCGAACGGTTGACGGCGCGAAGGGCGCCGCGGCACGGGCGAGACGGGTGGGCACTGCCTCCCCGGAGCCTATCGGTCCAGCGTGTGAAGGGCGTGTCACCCGTCTGCTCAATTAGGGGGAACCCGCTGCGCACCCGCCCTGAGGATGAGCTACCCTCTCGGCGCTCCGCGCAGGGCCGGACACCGGGAAGCGTCGACGACAGGGGGTTGGCGCCCGGCCGCGAGAGCGAGACCTCCGTCACTGGGGACGGAGGGCACAAACAGGGGCGCTGGGACGTTAACCAGCGACACGAACAGTCTCCGTTGACCGCAGGGGTGTGAAAGAAAGATGGCGACCGACTACGACGCGCCGCGTCGCAGCGAGGCGGACGAACTCGCTGAGGACTCCCTCGAGGAGCTGAAGGCGCGGCGCAACGAAACGCAGTCCGGGGTCGTCGACATCGACGAGGACGCGACCGCCGAGAACTTCGAGCTGCCTGGTGCGGACCTGTCCGGCGAGGAGCTCACGTTCAAGGTCCTGCCCAAGCAGGCCGACGAGTTCACCTGCTCCAAGTGCTTCCTGGTGCACCACCGCAGCAGGCTGGCGGAGGAAGTCGGCGGTCAGTACATCTGCCGCGACTGCGCCTGAGCAGACCGAGCCCGACCGGCACCAGCGCCGATACCGGCACCACCACCGACACCACCACCACCACCAACTAGATCTGGGCGCTCACCCCTCCGCCGGGGTGGCGCCCAGTCCCGTTGGGGGACGTCCCGACGAAGTTTCACCGGTTGCGCAGCACCGCTGCCAACTCTTCCGCTGAACGCACGCTGAACAGCCAGTACGGCGTCGGGTCCCGCGGGTCCTCCAGCCGCACGCGCACCATCGGCCCCACCCACCCGCGGTGGGCGACGAACGCCATCGGGTCGAGGTTCGGCCCCATGGCCTTGCGCTTGGTCCTCGCGTCGAACACCTCGACCTCGCCGAGCAGCTCCAGCGGCACGTGCGCCTCGCCGACGCGCAGCTCGCCCCCCGCCACCTCGACCCGCACCGAACCCAGCCGCACGAGCAGCAGGACGACCAGCGGCAGCAGGACCGCGTAGGGCAGCCACGACCGCACGCCCGGGAACCCCATGTGGATCTCGGCGGCCAGCAGCGCCGCCGCGGCCAGCGGCAGCGGCCAACCCCACCAGGGGACGGACAACCGCTCGCGGAACGCGGTCGGGGCGGTCACAGCACTCTCGCTCACGCCACCAGGGTAGTCTCGCGCGCCGTGCCCAGCGTCGAGGTCCTGCTGTCCCGGCTCGATCCCTCAGTGCCACTCCCGGCCTACGCCCGTCCGGGTGATGCCGGCGCGGACCTGGTGACGACCACCGACGTGGTGATCGAACCGGGTGAGCGCGCCGTGGTCGGCACCGGGATCTCCCTCGCGCTGCCCGAGGGGTACGCCGGGTTCGTGCACCCCCGTTCGGGACTCGCCGCGCGCGTCGGCCTGAGCGTGGTCAACGCACCGGGCACGATCGACGCGGGCTACCGGGGTGAGATCAGGGTGTGCCTGGTCAACCACGACCTGCGCGAGCCGATCGTGCTCACGCGTGGTGACCGGATCGCCCAGCTGGTGGTGCAGAAGGTGGAGCACGCCGTGTTCCGCGAGGTCGACGAGCTGCCCGGCTCCGCGCGCGGTGCCGGCGGCTACGGCTCTACTGGCGGGCACGAGGTGCTCGCCCGGACGGAGGGGTGAAGGCGATGTTCGGAAAGCGCCGCAAGCGCGGTAGGCACTCCGCGAACCGGGGGACGGCGCAACCCGAGGTCGAGTTCGACGCCGCGGACGGGCCCGAGGAGGGCCCGTTCGACGAGGCGCAGGCCCCCGACGACGGCCTGAACAGGCTCGACCTGGGCTCCATCCGGCTGCCGGTGCCCGACGGCGCCCAGCTCCAGGTGGAGATGGACCCGTCCGGCGCCGTGCGGGCCGTGCACCTGCTCACCGGCGTCGGCCAGCTCACCGTGAGCGCGTTCGCCGCGCCGCGCAGCGACCGGCTGTGGCCGGAGGTCAGCGGCGAGATGATCGCCCAGTTCAAGTCCGACGGGTTCCGGATCCTGCGGGAGAACGGCGAGTGGGGCGAGGAGATCGCGGCGCGCAACAACGAGGTGCACCTGCGCGTGGTCGGCGTCGACGGCCCCCGGTGGATGCTGCGGGGCATCGCGGCGGCGCCGAACGAGGAGATGTCCGTCCAGGCGGCGGAGGCCCTGTACGCGCTGATGCGCGACACGGTCGTGGCGCGCGGCGAGCAGCCGATGCCGGTGCGCACGCCGCTGCCGATCGAGCTGCCCGAGGCCATCGCGCGGCACATCCAGGCCCAGCAGCAGGGCTGATCGGACGGGTCGGCGCCGCGGCGCCGACCCTCCCGGGTCCGGTCCGGCCCGGGAGGGTCACCCCAGCGCCTCGGCGTACGCGGCGAGCGCGGCGCGGCCCAGGGACTCCGGGTCCGCGCCGAGCGCCGCCAACGTCGTCGTGCGCAGAGCGCCACGAGGCAGGGCGTCCACCCACGTACGAGCGATTTCCAACGGGTGAACGGGGTCGTCGACGCACGCGGCGACCCCGACCGGCGCCGCCACCCCGCCCAGCTCGGCCGCCGTCGGCGCGCGCGACCCCGCAGCCTCCCGCAGCACGCCCGCCAGCCGCGTCCCGTACCGGGGCCACGCGCGCCGCAGCTCGTCCCCGAGCCACCCGTCCACCCCGGTCAGCGCGGCCTCCACCCCCGCCGCCTCCACCGCCGCCGCGCTCGCCGACGCGGCCAGCGCGGCGGGCGCGCCGTCCGCCGGACCGAGCCACGCGGGCAACGCCGCCAGCACCCCCGCGCACCGCCCGGGGTGCCGCACCGCCCACGCGGTCGCCACGTGCGCGCCCAGCGAAACGCCCCCGACCAGCAGCGGAGTCCCCGACCAGGCCGCGTCCAGCGCCTCGACGCACTCCCGGACGCCCCGCGCCGCGGGCGCGACGAGCGAGAACCCGGCCTCGGCGAGCGGGCGCCCGAACACCCGCCCGACGAACACCTCGTCGGACGCGGTGCCGGGCAGGAGAACGGCGCGTGACGGGCCCATGGCCGCAGATCCTCCCCCAGTCGGATACTCGATCGGGGGTAGCTGGTTACCCTGGCTCTCAGACGGGCTTCGCTGTCGAGGCCCCGCGCACTCTCCTGGAGTCGGGGATGACTGGTACCGGGGGCGGCTATTGGCGCCGCCTCGTGCGTCGGCTGAGCGCCGACGCGAGCGAGTTGGACGCCGACGACCTCTCGCGAAAAGTCGAGGCGGTCGGAGCCGTACGGGCGTGTGACTGCAAGTCCGGCCAGGAGGTGACGGTGCTCGGGAGGTTGCGCAGCGTGGAGCTGTGCCCGCGCGACGCGGCCGCCACCCTGGAGGCGGAGCTGTTCGACGGCACCGAGGGCGTCACGCTGGTGTGGCTGGGCCGCCGCCGGATCGCGGGCATCGAGCCGGGCCGCACGATCAAGGCCAAGGGCCGGATCGCCGTGCGCGACGGGCGCAAGGTGCTCTACAACCCCTACTACGAGTTGCAGAACGCTTCATGACCGAGGTTGACGAGGCTGAAGAGAAGCAGCCGACCATGCTGGAGCAGATGGGCGGCGTCAGCGGGCTGGCGTTCTCCTCGCTCCCGGTGGTCGTGTTCGTGCTGGTCAACGTGTTCGCGGGACTGATGCCCGCGATCTGGGCCGCGCTCGGTTCGGCGGTGCTCATCGGCGTCGTGCTGGCCCTGCGCAAGGGCTCGATCCAGCCCGCCGTCTCGGCGGTGTTCGGCGTCGGCATCGCGGCGTTCATCGCCTACCGGACCGGCGACGCCAAGGGCTTCTTCCTGTTCGGCATCTGGCAGAGCCTCGTCTACGGCGGCGGGTTCCTGCTGTCGATCCTGGTGCGGCGGCCGCTGGCGGGCGTGATCTGGAACATGCTCAACGCGCAGGGCAGCGCGTGGCGGCAGGACCGGGCGAGCGTCCGGGACTACGACATCGCCACCCTGGTGTGGGCGCTGGTGTTCTTCTCCCGGTTCGTGGTGCAGCGGTGGCTGTACGACGAGGCGTCCCTGGGCTGGCTGGCCGCCGCGCGGCTGGCCATGGGCTACCCGCTGATGGCGGTGGCGCTGGTGGCGACGGTGTGGGCCGTGCGGCGCTCGGACAAGCGCCTGAAGGCCGCGATCGCCCGCGAGGAGGAGGAGAACCGGGAGGCCGAGGAGCGCCTGCGCGCGCAGGCCGCCCGGGACCAGGCGCCCCCCGAGAACCGGCCGAGCATCTACGAGCGGCTGGCCAACCCGCCCCAGGCCGACGAGGGCCGAGTGGCCGCCAGACCCGACGAGCGCTGAGCCACCACCCGGGCGCCACGAGCACCACGCTGACGCTCCGCAGGGGTCCCCGCCCAGGGGACCCCTGCTTTCACCCTGCCGGCCGGCACCGACGAAACCGAGCGCCGGCGGCCCGCCTGTGGACAACCCGCCGCCCCACAGCGCGGCCCGCTTGCCGCCGTGGAACCCGCCGGCCGGGCCAACGCGGCCGGCTCACCGCCGTGCAGCCCGCCGGCCCGGCACCGCGGCCGACTCCCCGCCTCAGTACCCCAGCGAGGACCGGATCTCCTGCTCCACGTCCGCCGCCGCCACGAACAGCAGCTCGTCCCCGCCCTCCAGCGTGTCGTCCGGCGAGGGCACGATCACCCGCCCGCCCCGCAGGATGGTCACCAGGGCGGCGTCCCGCGGCAGCGCCAGCGAGTTCACCGGCGACCCGCCCAGCGGCGTGTCCTCCGGCAAGGTGATCTCCACCAGGTTCGCCTGCCCCTGCCGCAGCGTCATCAGCCGCACCACGTCGCCGACCGTCACGGCCTCCTCGACCAGCGCCGACAGGATCCGCGGCGTCGACACGGCCACGTCGACGCCCCACGACTCGGTGAACAGCCACTCGTTGGCCGGGTCGTTCACCCGCGCCACCACGCGCCGCACCGCGAACTCGGTCTTCGCCAGCAGCGACACCACCAGGTTGACCTTGTCGTCACCGGTGGCGGCGATCACCACGTCGCACAGCTGCATCCCGGCGTCCTCCAGCGAGGACAGCTCGCAGGCGTCGGCCTGCACCCACTCGGCCTGGTCCACGGTGTGCGGTTCGAAGTGCTTCCGGTCCCGCTCGATCAGCATGACCTGGTGACCGTCGGCCACCAGCTCCGCGGCGATCGACCGGCCCACCGCGCCGGCGCCGGCAATGGCGATGCGCACTCAGCCCTCCTCGGGTGCCTGGGCCGCGGCGGCGGCCACATCGGTCACGGTGCCGGACAGGGCCGCCACGTACACCTGGTCGTCGGCCTGGAGCACCGTCTTGGGGTCGGGCAGCACGCCCGTGCCGAACCGCATGATGAACGCCACCCGGCAGCCGGTGGCCTCCTGGAGGTCCCGCACCGAGCGCCCCACCCAGTCCTCGTGCAGGTCGAGCGGCAGCACCGCGACCGTGCCGGACGGGTCGCGCCACACCGTGGCGGTGCCCTCGGGGATCAGCATCCGCAGGAACCGGTCGGTCGACCAGGGCACGGTCGCCACGGTCGGGATGCCCAGCCGCTCGTACACGGCGGCGCGCTTCTCGTCGTAGATGCGGGCGACCACGGCCTCCACCCCGAACGTCTCCCGCGCCACCCGCGCCGAGATGATGTTGGAGTTGTCGCCGCTGGACACGGCCGCGAACGCGCCGGCCCGCTCGATGCCCGCCTCGATGAGGACGCGCTGGTCGAAGCCGTTGCCGACGACCTGCTGCCCGTGGAAGTCGGACCCGAGGCGCCGGAAGGACTGGACATCCTTGTCGATCACCGAGACCTGGTGGTCCAGGCGCTCCAGGGCCCTGGCCAGGGAGGAGCCGACCCGGCCGCACCCCATGATCACCACGTGCACGTAAGCCTCCCGAACGACATTTACGCAGAACCTACCCACGACTACTCCGACCAGGGGACGGGGACCCCCTACGCTTTCCCCCCGTGTCCAAGCTCGCAACCGCGGCCAAACGCCTCCTGGTGGGCAGGCCGTTCCGCAGCGATCGGCTAGCCCACACGCTGCTGCCCAAGCGCATCGCCCTGCCGGTCTTCGCGTCGGACGCGATGTCGAGCGTGGCCTACGCGCCGGAGGAGATCTTCCTGGTCCTGTCGGTGGCCGGGCTGTCCGCCTACTCGTTCGCACCGTGGGTGGGCGTGGTCGTGGTCGTCGTCATGCTGACGGTGGTGGCGAGCTACCGGCAGAACGTGCACGCCTACCCGTCCGGCGGCGGCGACTACGAGGTCGCCACGGTCAACCTGGGCCGCAGGGCGGGGCTCACGGTCGCGAGCGCGCTGCTGGTCGACTACATCCTCACCGTCGCCGTCTCCATCTCCTCGGCCGCCGCGAACATCGGCTCGGCCATCCCCTTCGTCGCCACCCACAAGGCCGAGTTCGCGGTCGCCGCCATCATCCTCCTCACCGCGGTCAACCTCCGGGGCATCCGCGAATCGGGCAACGCGTTCGCCCTGCCGACCTACGCGTTCATGGCCGGCGTCGTGATCATGATCGGCTACGGCCTGTACCGGGGCTTCGTCGCGGGCGACGACTTGCGCGCCGAGAGCGCGGGCTTCGAGCTGCGCGCCGAGGACGACCACCTGGTCGGCCTGGCCTTCCTGTTCCTGGTGCTGCGCGCGTTCTCTTCCGGCTGCGCCGCCCTGACCGGCGTCGAGGCGATCAGCAACGGCGTGCCCGCGTTCCGCAAGCCGAAGTCGCGCAACGCGGCCACCACGCTGCTGCTGATGGGCCTGATCGCGGTCACCATGCTGATGGGCCTGATCGTGCTGGCCCAGCTCACGGGCGTGAAGATGGCCGAGGACCCGGCGCACCAGCTGGTCGGCGCGCCCGAGGGCTACGAGCAGAAGACCATGGTCGCGCAGATCGCCGGCGCGGTGTTCGAGGGCTTTCCGGTCGGCTTCTACTTCATCACGACCGTCACCGCCCTGATCCTCGTGCTCGCGGCCAACACCGCGTTCAACGGCTTCCCGGTGCTCAGCTCGATCCTCGCCCAGGACCGCTACCTGCCCCGCCAGCTGCACACCCGCGGCGACCGGCTGGCGTTCAGCAACGGCATCGTCTTCCTCGCCGGCGCGGCGGTCATCCTGGTGGTGGCGTTCGACGCGGAGGTCACCAAGCTCATCCAGCTCTACATCGTGGGCGTGTTCGTCTCGTTCACGATGAGCCAGGCGGGCATGATCCGGCACTGGAACCGGCTGCTGGCGGGCGAGGCCGACGAGGACGCCCGCCGCCGGATGCGCCGGTCGCAGGCCATCAACGGGTTCGGCCTGGCCATGACCGCGTCGGTGCTGGTGGTGGTGCTGATCACGAAGTTCACCAAGGGCGCCTGGATCGCGATCGCCGCGATGGCCGCCATCTACGCCCTGATGACCGCGATCCGCAAGCACTACGACCAGGTCGCCGAGGAGCTGCGCCAGCAGGAGCGGCAGAAGCTGCTGCCCGCCCGCAACCACGCCATGGTGCTGGTCTCGAAGCTGCACATGCCCACGCTGAGGGCCCTGGCCTACGCCAAGGCGACCCGGCCCGACAACCTGGAGGCGGTGACGGTGAACGTGGACGACGCCGACACCCGCCGCCTGGTGCGGGACTGGGAGAAGGAGAACTTCAAGGTACCGTTGAAGGTGATCGAGTCGCCTTACCGCGAGATCACCAAACCCGTCCTGGACTACGTGCGGCGCGTCCGCACCGACAACCCGCGCGACGTGGTGACGGTGTTCATCCCGGAGTACGTGGTCGGCCACTGGTGGGAGCAGTTCCTGCACAACCAGAGCGCGCTGCGGCTCAAGGGCAGGCTGCTGTTCCAACCGGGCGTGATGGTGACCAGCGTGCCGTGGCAGCTGGCCTCGTCGAAGAAGGTCACGCACAAGGACGACGACGTGTACGCCCCCGGAGCGGTCCGCCGCGGCCTGGACAACCGGGGCCAAGAGGAGCGGAAGCGCAAGTGAGCACCACCTGGGAGCACCGGCTGGTCGAGGTCGAGGTCGGCGCGGTCGCCCACGGCGGGCACTGCGTGGCCAGGCACGAGGGCCGCGTGGTGTTCGTCCGGCACGCCCTGCCCGGCGAGCGCGTCGTGGTCCGCGTCACCGAGGACGCCGGCGGCTCGTTCTGCCGCGGCGACGCCGTGGAGGTCGTCACGCCCTCACCGGACCGCGTCGAGCCGCCGTGCCCCTTCGCCGGACCCGGCCTGTGCGGCGGCTGCGACTGGCAGCACGCCTCGTGGCCCGCGCAGCGCGCCCTGAAGGCCGCGGTGGTGCGCGAGCAGCTCCAACGCCTGGCCGGCCTGGACCGCGAGGTCGTCGTCGAGCCCCTGCCCGGCGGCCCCGAGGACTGGCGCACCCGGATGCGCCTGGCGGTCGGCCCGGACGGCGTGCCCGGCTTCCGCGCCCACCGCAGCCACCGGGTCGTCCCGGTCGACCACTGCGTCATCGCCGTGCCCGACGCCCTGGACGGCGTGCTCGACCGCACCTGGCCGCCCCGGTCCGAACTGGCCGTCACCCGCGACGCCGAACACCGCGGTCACCTGGTCGAGATCGGCCCGCCCACGACCCGCCGCGGCCGCCGACCAGTCCCCGGCCCGGCCCACCTCCGCCGGGGCAGCGGCACCGCCACCGAGCAGGCCGCCGGCCGCACGTGGGAGGTGCGCGCGGACGGCTTCTGGCAGGTCCACCCGGCCGCCGCCGACACCTTCGCCGGCGTGGTCCGCGAGTGGGCGGCCTGCCGCCCCGGCGAGCACGCCTGGGACCTCTACGGCGGCGCGGGCCTGTTCGCGTCCGTGCTGGCCGGGCAGGTCGGCGCGACCGGCTCGGTCGCCGTGGTGGAGTCGTCGACCGCGGCGGTGCGGGACGGCCGGGCCAACCTGGCCGACCTGCCGCAGGTCAGCTGGCACGTCGGCCGCACCGAGGCGGTCCTGGCCGACCCCGCGTTCACCGGGCGCCGCCCGGCCGTCGTCGTGCTCGACCCGCCGCGCAAGGGCGCGGGCAAGGCGGTCGTCACCGCCATCACCGACCACCGCCCCGCGCGCGTGGTGTACGTCGCATGCGACCCGGCCGCCCTGGCCCGCGACATCGCCGTCTTCGCCGACCGCGGCTACGCGCTCACGCAGCTCAGGGCGTTCGACGCGTTCCCCATGACCCACCACGTGGAATGCGTGGCCCTGCTCGAACCCGACCGTCTCAGCGAGTGGTCCGTAGACTGACCGGACGAAACGGGGAGTCGAACCACAGGGCGAGGTGGAGCGCGTGACGCTGCTGGAATCCGTGCACGGACCGGCGGACCTGAAACGGCTGGGGACCGACGAACTGGTCCGCCTCGCCGAGGAGATCCGGCTCTTCCTGGTCGAGAAGGTCTCCCGCACCGGCGGGCACCTCGGGCCGAACCTCGGTGTCGTCGAGCTGACCATGGCCGTGCACCGGGTCTTCGACTCCCCGCACGACTCGGTCGTGTTCGACACCGGGCACCAGAGCTACGTGCACAAGGTCCTCACCGGCCGCCGCGACGGCTTCGACTCGCTGCGCCAGAAGGGCGGCCTGTCCGGCTACCCCTCCCGGGCGGAGAGCGAGCACGACGTCGAGGAGAACAGCCACGCCTCGACCGCCCTGTCCTACGCCGACGGCCTGGCGAAGGCCTACCAGCTCACCGGCCAGCGCCGGCACGTCGTCGCGGTCGTCGGCGACGGCGCCCTGACCGGCGGCATGTGCTGGGAGGCGCTGAACAACATCGCCTCCGGCGCCGACCGCCCGGTCGTCATCGTCGTCAACGACAACGGCCGCTCCTACTCGCCGACCATCGGCGGCCTGGCCGACCACCTGTCGTCGCTGCGCCTCCAGCCCGGCTACGAACGCGCCCTGGAACGCGGCAAGACCGCCATCCAGTCCGCCCCGATCGTCGGCAAGCCCCTCTACGCGGCCCTGCACGCGGCCAAGCGCGGCATCAAGGACGCCATCAGCCCGCAGGCCATGTTCGAGGACCTGGGCCTCAAGTACATCGGCCCGGTGGACGGCCACGACCACGCCGCCCTCGAATCGGCCCTGCGCCGAGCCAAGTCCTTCGGCGGGCCGGTCATCGTGCACACCGTCACCCGCAAGGGCAACGGCTTCGCGCCCGCCGAGAACCACGAGGCCGACCAGATGCACGCCACCGGCGTCATCGACCCCATCACCGGCGAGAACATCGGCCCGTCCAAGCGCACCTGGACCCACGTCTTCGCCGACGAGCTGGCCACCCTGGGCGGCGAGCGCCCCGACCTGGTCGCCATCACCGCCGCCATGCGCGGCCCGACGGGCCTGGACAAGTTCGCGGGCCTGTACCCCGACCGCTGCTTCGACGTCGGCATCGCCGAGCAGCACGCCATGACCTCCGCCGCCGGCCTGGCCATGGGCGGCATGCACCCCGTCGTGGCGATCTACGCCACCTTCCTCAACCGCGCGTTCGACCAGCTCCTCCTCGACGTCGCCATGCACCGGCAGGGCGTCACCGTCGTCCTCGACCGCGCGGGCATCACCGGCCCCGACGGCGCCTCCCACCACGGCATGTGGGACCTGTCCATCTGCGGCCTGGTGCCCGGCATCCACGTCGCCGCCCCCCGGGACGCCGCCTCGCTGCGCGAGCAACTGCGCGAAGCGGTCCAGATCTCCGACGCGCCCTCCGTGATCCGCTACCCCAAGGCCTCGGTGGGCCCCGACCTGCCCGCCCTGGAGCGGATCGGCACGGCGGACGTCCTGCGCCGCGACGGCGCCGACGTCCTCCTGATCACCGTGGGCGCCTTCGGCGAACTCGGCCTGGCCGCCGCCCAGCGCCTGGCCGACCAGGGCATCGGCGTCACCGTCGTGGACCCCCGCTGGATCTTCCCGGTCTCCGACGACCTGGTGACCATGGCCGCGAACCACCGCCTGGTCGTCACCGTCGAGGACAACGGCAGGCACGGCGGCTTCGGCTGGGCCCTGGCCGCGTCCCTGCGCGACGCCTCGGTCGACGTCCCGCTGCGCGACCTGGGCATCCCGCAGCAGTTCCACCAGCACGGCGAGCGCGCCGAGGTCCTGTCCGACCTGGGCCTGACCGCCCAGGACGTGGCCCGCCGCATCACCGAGTGGGTCGCCGCCGCCGAACCGGCGGAAATGAGCGCGACGGTGGAGAAGTAACCCGAGGCCCGGTCAGCGGCCCTCCCGAGCACTGCCCGGGAGGGCCCCTGCGAGCCCAGTGCTCCCCGACCGGGCGCGTCACCGTGGTCGGTGACCACGCCTAGGGCCCTCGCCCTTCCCCGGCGGCCTGCCCAGCGGCGAGCGCCGCCCTTCAGCTCGTGAACCCCAGACGGCTCGTGAACCCCACATTTCTCACTAAGCACCCTCTCAGGAACATGTGGCACCTTTGTGAGGTGCGGATCCTGGTAGTCGAGGACGAGGTGCCGCTGGCCGACGCGATCGCGCGCGGTCTGCGGCGCGAGGGCATGGCGGTGGACGTCGCCTACGACGGCGAGACGGGCCACGAGAAATCGACCGTCACCCGGTACGACGTGGTCGTGCTCGACCGCGACCTGCCCGGCATGACCGGCGACGAGCTGTGCAAGGAGATCCTCAGCTCCGGCGCCCTCACCAGGGTCATGATGCTCACCGCCAGCGCCGGCGTTGACGACCGCGTCGCCGGCCTCTCCCTGGGCGCCGACGACTACCTGGCCAAGCCCTTCGCGTTCCCCGAGCTGGTCGCCCGCGTCCGAGCCCTGGCCCGCCGCGCCACCCCCGCGACCCCGCCCCTGCTCACCGCCCGCGACGTCGAGCTGGACCCCGCCCGCCGCACCGTGCGCCGCGCCGGCCGCCCCGTCGAGCTGACCCGCAAGGAGTTCGGCGTCCTCGAAGTCCTCCTGGCCGCCAAGGGCTCCGTGGTCTCCAGCGAGGAGCTGCTCGAACGCGTCTGGGACGAGAACGCCGACCCCTTCACCACCACGGTCCGCGTCACCGTCATGACGCTGCGCAAGAAGCTCGGCGAACCCGGCATCATCGACACGGTGGTCGGCTCCGGCTACCGGGTGCCCACGGCAGGCTCCGCTGAACTCTGACCTGGCCCGCAGGCGCGGACCCGGGCTGCGGACGCGCCTCACCCTCCTCGCCACCGGGCTGGTCGCGTTCGTCAGCGGCCTGCTCCTCCTGCTCGGCTGGCTCCTCGTCGGGCGGGTCATCGCCTCGTCCCCCCGGTTCGCCGAGGGCAGCACCGTCGTCGTCGACGGGCGCGAGGTCGACGCCGCCGTGCTCATGGACGTCCTCGGCGAACAGGCCCGCGCGGACGTGCTGAGGTCCGGCTCCATCGCCTTCCTCTGCGTGGTGGCCGCCGCCGCGCTGCTCGCCTGGACCGTCACCGGGCGCGTCCTGCAACCCGTGCACGACGTGACCGACGCGGCCCGCCGCCTGTCCGCCGAATCCCTCGGCGAACGCCTGCGCCTCGACGGGCCCCGCGACGAGGTCGCCGAGCTGGCCGACACCTTCGACGAGATGCTCGACCGGCTCCAGGCCGCGTTCGACTCCCAGCGCCGGTTCGTCGCCAACGCCTCCCACGAGCTGCGCACCCCCCTCGCCGTGGTGCGCACCGAGCTCGACGTGACGCTCGCCGACCCGGACGCCGACGTCGCCGAGCTGCGCCGCATGGCCTCCGTCGTGCGCGCGGCGACCGAACGGGCCGAGCAGCTGGTCAGCGCGCTGCTGCTGCTCGCGCGCACGGACGGGCTCGGGCTCGCGGTGCGCGAACCCGTCGACCTGAACGCCGTGGTCGAGTCCGCGTGGCGGGCCGTTCGCGCGGAAGCGGCGGAGCGGGGGGTGCGCGCCACCTTCCGCACCAACCCGGCGCCCGCCATCGGGGACCCCGCCCTGCTGGAGCGGATCGCGGGCAACCTCCTGGAGAACGCCGTCCGGCACAACCTGCCCAACGGGTGGATCGAGGTGCACTCCGAGGGCGGGCCCGAGTGGACGTTGCTGCGGGTGTCCTCGTCCGGGCCGGTCATCGCACCCGACCGGGTGGACGAGCTGTTCGAGCCGTTCCGCCGGGGTGGGGCGGACCGGACCGCGCGGACCGGCACCGGGCTCGGCCTGTCCATCGTGCGGGCCGCCGTCGCAGCTCACGGGGGTCAGGTGCACGCCTCGGCGGTGCCCGGCGGGGGGCTTTCGGTCGCCGTTCACCTGCCTTCAAAACTCGTGTGAGTGGTCCCGGTCACACAATGGTGGGTTCAGCGGCTCCGACGCGTGCTCCCACCTGCGGAAACAGGCCTCCGGGACCCGGATTTGTCTCCGCGTTGGGCGGCGTGTAACTTTCTCTCTGCCAGCGCGGAACGGGCCGGACAGACCGGAACGGAGTGCGGGCCACAAGCCCCGGAACGAAGCCACTGGGAACAGTGCGGAGTGATGGTGAGCGCGTGTTCTTTGAGAACTCAACAGCGTGCCGAATAGCCAGTAAATTTATGATCCTCGTCAAGAGGATTCCTTTGAGATTGTTACTGG